>NZ_JBIRGO010000070.1:0-1010 GCF_044328065.1 Streptomyces sp. NPDC017993 | reverse complement strand
CTAGGCACTGTTTCTCGGATCATGTTCGGAGCCAGATTATGAGGGTCGCGACCGTGACGGTTCCGAGGTAGACGTAGGCGCGTTTCTCGTAGCGGGTGGCGACGGCCCGGAAGCCCTTGAGGCGGTTGATGGCGCGTTCGACGGTGTTGCGTTTCTTGTAGCGTTCGCTGTCGAATCCGGTGGGCCGGCCGCCGTCGGAGCCGCGGTTGTGCCGGTGTCGTTGCTGGTCGAGGCGTTCGGGGATGGTGTGCCGGATTCCGCGTCGTCGCAGGTAACGGCGGTTCTTGCGGGAGGTGTAGGCCTTGTCCGCCAGGACGTGGTCGGGTCGGCTGCGGGGCCGTCCGACTCCGGTGCGGGGCACGGAAACCTGCTCCAGCACCCGGTCGAGCTGGGGGCCGTCACCGTAGTGCCCGGGTGTCAGAACGAGCGCGAGGGGTCGGCATCGTCCCTCGGCGGCGAGGTGGATTTTGGTGGTGAAGCCGCCGCGGGAGCGTCCCAGGCATTCGCCGATCTGACCACCTCCTCCAATCGGACGGCCAGTTTCCGCAGCACCGGACCGACCCGGTTTGTCCCCTGCCCGGCCCCCTTTTGAGGAACCGCGGCGGGGGGCACCTTCCTCGCGCCGGCGGCGTGCTGGTGAGCCCGCACCGCGGTGGAGTCCACTGACACTTCCCAGTCGATTCGGCCCTCAGCGTCCTCGGCGGCCTGGACAAGGGCCAGCAGCCTCTCCCACGTTCCGTCCGCTGACCAGCGGCGATGACGTTTGTAGACCGTCTCCCACGGCCCGAACCGCTCGGGAAGATCCCGCCACTGCACGCCCGTCCGCACCCGGTACAGCACTCCGTTAATCACCCGCCGATGATCACTCCACCGACCCCCACGCGCACCACCACGAGGCAAGAACGACTCCAGTCGATGCCACTCCGCATTCGTTAAATCCCCACGACCCATGGAACCAGCCTGACCCCAACACCTCACCCATGTCCGGAGATCCGAGAAACACTGCCTAG
>NZ_JBIRGO010000069.1:0-1067 GCF_044328065.1 Streptomyces sp. NPDC017993 | reverse complement strand
GCGCTACGAACGCAAACCCGAGCACTTCCTCGCCTTCGTCGGCATAGCCGCAACCCTCATCGGCTACCGCCGACTCACCAAGTGAAACAACGTCTAAGGCTGTTGATAGTCCAGTGCGAACGTGGATCTTGTACGTGAGTGATCGCGCACCGCGATCTGAGCTACCGGCCAGCGAGCCCGGCGCGTTGCTTGAGTAGGGCGTCAGCCGGGCCGTCCCGGGTATGGTCCCGCCGGCAGGGTGATAGGCGGCCCAACAGGTGTGCTCGCGCGGGGCTTTGCCTATGCCGAAGCCAAAGTCGGGGTCCACGTCACCCTTGGGCCGCTGGTGGCCGATGACTCCTCGATGACGAGCTGCGACTGGGGGCGCATTCAGACAGTCAGTGGGGCCCCTTGTGGGACAGCGGCGCCCATACCGGAAGCGCGTAGGACAACCCGCGGAGGCTCTGGGGACTGTAAATCTGCCAGCTGCGCCGAGCTGGTGCGTCCCAGCTGCCTCAGCGTAGGCCGTGACGTGAAACCCGTCGCCGTGCACGTCGGTGGCTGCCACGCCGCCGACCGCCACCCTGCCCCATCCCTCGCGACGAAGCCATGCGTGCCGTTACTCACTGGGTGGAACCGTGCGCCCTATGTCGCCCAGACACCAAGCTTGGGATTCTCTGAGGTCCTTCGAACACGCACCACCCCGCACCACCTGTGCACCACCAGCAGCGGTAAACCACGGTCAATCAGGGATACAAGGCCACCTGCCGCAGTCATGCAGCAAGGAGTGAATCCCCTGATCACTCACCCCCTGGGGTGCCGGTAGCTCAGGATTCCCAAGCTCGACGCCGTGCGCCGGCGAATCGCGGACGTCGAGCAGCGCGAGGCACCCCGGCAGGTCGCAGCACCGCCGGCGGTAGAGCAGACGTCATTCCTCCGGATGGACATCCGGCGGCCGGGGCCCTGGCCGCCGGGATCGGGGCGCGCCTTACATGCCTGCCGGTCCGAGAAGTGGACGCACAGCTAAGCGACTTGTGCACTGAGCGCTAAGGACATGCCAGCGGGACCATGGGAACCTGATCTCACGT
>NZ_JBIRGO010000068.1:0-1142 GCF_044328065.1 Streptomyces sp. NPDC017993 | reverse complement strand
GCAGGCGGAGCGGTTGCGTGAGCATGTGGCCTTGTCTCCGGGGGTGTCGCCGGTTGATGTGGGTTTCTCGTTGGCGACGGGGCGCGCGGTATTCGAGCACCGTGCCGTGGTGGTCGGCCGGGAAAAGGAAGAATTGCTCGCCGGTTTGGAGGAGTTGGTCTCGGGTCGGGGTGTGGACTCGGGATTGATGAATGGTCTGACGGCGTTTTTGTTTACGGGTCAGGGTGCGCAGTGTGTGGGGATGGGCCGGGAGTTGTATGGGGTGTTCCCGGTGTTTGCTGCTGCGTTTGATGAGGTGTGTGCGGTGGCGGATGGGCTTTTGGGCTGTTCGCTGGGTGAGGTGGTGTTCTCCGGTGTGGCGGGGCCTGGTGGGGTTCCGTTGTTGGAGGGTACGGGTTTTGCTCAGGTGGGGTTGTTTGCGTTTGAGGTGGCGTTGTTCCGGTTGGTGGAGTCGTGGGGTGTGCGGCCGGATTTTGTGATGGGGCATTCGGTGGGGGAGTTGGCTGCGGCGTTTGTTGCGGGGGTGTGGTCGCTTGAGGATGCGGTTGCTTTGGTGGTGGCGCGTGGTCGTTTGATGCAGGCGTTGCCGGTGGGTGGGGTGATGGTGTCGGTGGTGGCTTCGGAGGAGGAGGTCGTGCCGTTCTTGGTGGGGTGTGGGGATGAGGTGTCGGTGGCTGCGGTGAACGGTCCGCGGTCTGTGGTGTTGTCGGGTGTTGAGGATGCGGTGTGTGGGGTGGTGGCTTCGGGTGGGTGGAAGTCATCGCGTCTGCGGGTTTCTCATGCTTTTCATTCGGCGTTGGTGGAGCCGATGTTGGAGGAGTTTCGGCGGGTTGTTGAGGGGGTGGTGTTTCGGGAGCCGCGGTTGGGGTTGGTGTCGAATGTGACGGGTGAGGTGGCTCCGTCGGGGTTGGTGTGTTCGGCGGAGTACTGGGTGCGTCATGTGCGGGAGGCGGTGCGGTTTCACGACGGGATGCGTGCGCTGTCGACTCGTGGCGTGAATCGGTTTGTGGAGTTGGGTCCGGCCGGTGTGCTCTCTGCGATGGGTGAATCGTGCGTCGAGGAGGGCGAGTTCATTGCGCTCTCGCGGAAGGGCCGGGGTGAGGAGGAGTCGGCCGTAGCGGCATTGGGCCGGATGCACGTCG
>NZ_JBIRGO010000067.1:0-1193 GCF_044328065.1 Streptomyces sp. NPDC017993 | reverse complement strand
GGCTGCGCCGCGGCGTACTCCTTACGGATCGACATCAGACCGGGCATCTCATGCTCGGCGAGAGTGATCTCCTTACGGCCGAAAGCCGCGAGGGAAAGATCGGCGACCTTGAAATCGGTGAACTCAGCAGGCATGAACACTCCTTGTACTGCATACGTGGTGATGGATGTCGAGGGCCGCGGTCGACCGGTTGAGCGTGATGTAGTGCAGCCCCGGTGCTCCCTCGGCGAGCAGCCGGTCAGCCATCCGCGTGGCGTGGTCGACGCCGATGCGGTGGCCGTCCTCCGGGCGGTCCCGCGCCGCCTCCAACCGCTGCGCCAGCTCCTCGGGGAAGGCAGCACCGCTGAGTTCGGCGAAGCGACGGATCTGCCGTACGTCCGTGGCGGGCATGATTTCCGGGATGATGGGGGTGTCGCAGCCGGCCGCGGCCGCCCGGTCCCGCATCCGCAGGTAGTCCTCGGTGTGGAAGAACATCTGCGTGATGGCGTAGTCGGCGCCGGCCCGGCACTTGGCGACGAAGTTCCGGAGGTCGGACTCCCGGTCCGGGGACCGGGGGTGGTCCTCGGGGAACGCGGCGACGCCCACGGTGAATGCGCCCGACTCCCGTACGAGGGAGACCAGTTCGTGGGCGTGGGTGAGGCCGTCGGGGCGCGCGATCCACTCCCCGTTCGGGTCGCCCGGTGGGTCACCCCGCAGGGCAAGCACGTCGCGCACCCCCGCGTCGGCGTACCGGCCGACGATGTGGCGCAACTCGGCGACCGAGTGGCCGATGGCGGTCAGATGGGCGACCGGGCGCAGAGTGGTGTCGGCGGCGATCCGCTCGGTGAGCGCGACCGTACGGTCGCGGGAGGAGCCGCCCGCGCCGTAGGTGACCGAGACGAAGGCCGGGGCCAGGGCCTCGACACGACGGATGGTCCGCCACAGGGTGCGCGCCCCCGCCTCGGTCTTGGGCGGGAAGAACTCGAACGAGAACGACGGCGCCGGGCCGGCGATGATCTCGCGGAGAGTGGTCATGATCGGCCTCCGGCGTTGAAGTACTTCGCCTCGGGGTGGTGGATGACGATGGCGTCGGTGGACTGCTCGGGGTGCAGCTGGAACTCTTCGGAGAGTTCGACGCCGATGCGTTCCGGTTCCAGGAGGTTCGCGATCTTCGCGCGGTCTTCGAGGTCGGGGCAGGCGCCGTAGCCGAGGGA
>NZ_JBIRGO010000066.1:0-1259 GCF_044328065.1 Streptomyces sp. NPDC017993 | reverse complement strand
CGTCCGGCGTCGGACTCGTCGATTTCGAGGGTGTGGAGGGTCATGCCCTGTGCGCGTAGTGCCTCGGCGACCTGACCCGCTTCCGGGCATTCGGCAGGCATCACCAGCAGCCAGGTGCCCGACGCGACACCCGCCTTCACATCCGGCAACGACTTCCACGACACCCGATAACGCCAAGAATCCGCCACCACCTGATCACGACGACGACGCCGCCACGAAGCCAACGACGGCAACAACCCCGCCAACGACTCCGCACCCTCCAAACCCAAAGCCGACACCAACGACTCCAGATCCCCCCGCTCCACCGCATCCCAAAACCCAGCCTCCACCAAATCCCCACCCGGCACCGCACCCACCCCGGAACCAGACTCCAACCAATACCGACCACGATCAAACGCATACGTCGGCAACTCCACCCGACGCCGCACCCCCGCACCGAAAACCGGCAGCCAATCCACCCCCACACCCCGAACAAACAACTCCGCCGCAGAACTCAGAAAACGACCCGCACCCCCCTCACCACGACGCAACGTCCCCGACACCACACCATCCACACCCACAGCATCCAACGTCTCCCGCAACGCCAACGACAACACCGGATGCGGACTCACCTCAACAAACACACCAAACCCATCAGCAATCAAACACCGCGTCACCGACTCCAACTCAACAGTCCGCCGCAAATTCTCGAACCAATACCCCGCATCCAGACAAGCCGTATCCACCGGCCGCCCCAAAACCGTCGAATAAAAAGGCACACCCACCGAACGCGGCACCACCGGACCCAAAACATCCAACAACTCCGCGCGAAGACCCTCCACCTGCACCGAATGCGACGCATAATCCACCGGAATCCGCCGCGCCCGGACCCCCTCCACCTCACACCACGCCAACAACTCACTCAACGCATCAGGCTCACCCGAAACCACCATCGAACGCGGACCATTCACCGCCGCCAAAGAAAGACGCTCACCCCACCGCGCCATGCGTCGGGTGAGTTCGTCCTGAGACAGCGAAACCGACACCATCCCGCCGCGTCCCGACAACGCCCGCAGCGCCCGACTACGCAACGCCACCACCCGCGCCGCATCCTCCAACGACAACGCACCCACCACACACGCCGCCGCAATCTCCCCCTGCGAATGCCCCACCACCGCATCCGGCACCACACCCACCGAACCCCACACCGCAGCCAACGACACCATCACCGCAAACAACGCCGGCTGCACCACATCCACCCGCTCCAACGAAGGAGCCCC
>NZ_JBIRGO010000065.1:0-1371 GCF_044328065.1 Streptomyces sp. NPDC017993 | reverse complement strand
CTAGTACTCCAGTTAGAAATCGTTGCCTGAGCTGGTTGGTTTCGTTGTTCTGGGCATGGTGGGGGTGGATGAGGTCGGTGTGTGGGCGGCCGAGCTGGAGTCGGTGTTCGCGCGGGTGGCGGGTCGGTTCTCGCGGGTCGATCTGCGGTGGCGGATGCGGGACTACGTGCGGGGCTTGCTGGCGCCGGTGGAGAGGAAGAACGGCTGGCGGCTGGCCGAGTATGCAGGTCACCGTGGACCTGCAGGCTTCCAGCATCTTCTCAATGGTGCGTCCTGGGATGTCGACGCTCTCCGGGACGATGTGCAGCAATATGTCGCCGAGCAACTCGGTTCTCCGGACGGTGTGCTGATCGTGGACGACACTGGCTTTCTCAAGAAGGGCACGGCTTCGGCTGGTGTCCAGCGGCAGGTCTCCGGCACGGCCGGCCGCACCGAGAACTGCCAGATCGGAGTGTTCGCGGCCTATGCCTCGCCCAAGGGCCGGGCGCTGGTGGACCGGGAGTTGTATCTGCCGAAGTCCTGGACGGGCGATGCGGACCGGTGCCGGGCGGTGGGCATTCCCGAGGACCGGGGGTTCGCGACCAAGGGTGAGCTGGCACGGGCGATGATCCTGCGGGCGCTGGCCTCGCCCCTGCCGATCGCCTGGGTGACGGGCGACTGTGCCTACGGGCAGGAATGGCGCATGCGCCGCACTCTGGAAGAGGCCGGAATCGGCTACGTCCTAGCCGTGCCGAAGTCCCAGCAGCTCCATGCCCCCTTCGCACGTATCGACGACGCCATCGCCCAGGCACCGGAAGAAGCCTGGCAGCGGATTTCCTGCGGAGACGGTGCGAAGTGCCCGCGGGTCTACGACTGGGCCGCCGCCCGCCTGCCGGTCATCGACGTCTTCGACGGCGAGACGCCCACGCACCAGCGGTGGATACTGGCACGCCGCAGCGTGGCCAGGACTGATGAGTTCGCCTACTACGTCGTCTACGCGCCCAACGGCACCACGGTCATGGATCTGGTCCAGGTCGCCGGATCCCGCTGGGCGATCGAGGAAGCCTTTCAGGCCGCCAAGAACGAGTGCGGCCTTGACCAGTACGAGGTCCGCCGCTACCCGGGTTGGTACCGGCACATCACGCTGGCCATGCTCGCCCACGCCTTCCTCGCCGCCCTCGCGGCCCGAGCCGCCGAAAAGGGGGCCGCAGAAACGACACCACCAGCACCGTCCCACTCACCGTGGCAGAGATCCGGCGACTCTTGGACGTTCTCCTTCCCGACCCCAAGCCCCGCAACGGCCCAGCCATACATGCTCTGAACTGGTCCCACTGGCGCAGACGCCACCAAGCCACCGCCCGACGCTGCCACTACCGAAGAAGGAACAGCTCA
>NZ_JBIRGO010000064.1:0-1940 GCF_044328065.1 Streptomyces sp. NPDC017993 | reverse complement strand
CCGGGAACGCCGCGTTTGACGGCGATGAGGGCGTCCATCAGACGCAGGCCCTCGAACGCGTCGCGGGCGTAGCGGACCTCGCCCTCGTAGATTTCGTGCAGGTCCTGCTCGACGTAGGCGCGGGTGAGGGCGGCGCCGCCCAGGATGACGGGGAAGTCGGCGGCCATCTTGCGCTGGTTGAGCTCCTGGAGGTTCTCCTTCATGATCACCGTGGACTTCACCAGCAGGCCGGACATGCCGATGACGTCGGCGCGGTGTTCCTCGGCGGCTTCCAGGATCGCCGAGACCGGCTGCTTGATGCCGAGGTTGACGACGTTGTAGCCGTTGTTGGACAAGATGATGTCGACGAGGTTCTTGCCGATGTCGTGGACGTCGCCGCGGACGGTGGCCAGCACGATGGTGCCCTTGCCGTCGTCGTCGGTCTTCTCCATGTGCGGCTCCAGATGCGCCACCGCGGTCTTCATCACCTCGGCGGACTGCAGCACGAACGGCAGCTGCATCTGTCCGGAGCCGAACAGCTCACCGACGACCTTCATGCCCTCCAGGAGAGTGTCGTTGACGATCTCCAGGGCCGGGCGGGTCTGCAGCGCCTCGTCCAGGTCGCCCTCCAGGCCGTTCTTCTCCCCGTCGATGATGCGGCGCTGCAGCCGCTCATCCAGCGGCAACGCCAACAGCTCCTCGGCGCGGCCGTCCTTCATCGATTTGGTGTTGACGCCCTCGAACAGCTCCATCAGCTTCTGCAGCGGGTCATAGCCCTCCGCGCGCCGGTCGTAGATCAGGTCGAGAGCGGTCTTGACCTGTTCCTCCTCCAGCCGGGCGATCGGCAGGATCTTCGAGGCGTGCACGATCGCGGAGTCCAGGCCGGCCTTGACGCACTCATCGAGGAAGACGGAGTTGAGCGTGACCCGCGCGGCCGGGTTCAGACCGAAGGAGATGTTCGACAGACCCAGGGTGGTCTGCACGTCGGGGTGGCGGCGCTTGAGCTCGCGGATGGCCTCAATGGTGTGGATGCCGTCCTTGCGGGACTCCTCCTGACCGGTGCAGATGGTGAAGGTCAGGGCATCGATGAGGATGTCCGACTCGTGGATGCCCCAGTTGGTGGTGAGGTCCTCGATGAGGCGCTCGGCGATGGCGACCTTGTGCTCGGCGCTGCGGGCCTGGCCCTCCTCGTCGATGGTCAGCGCGATCAGCGCCGCACCGTGCTCGGCGGCCAGCGCGGTGACCTTCGCGAACCGCGACTCAGGTCCGTCACCGTCCTCGTAGTTGACGGAGTTGATCACCGCGCGGCCGCCGAGCTTTTCCAGACCGGCCTGCAGCACCGGCAGCTCGGTGGAGTCCAGCACGATCGGCAACGTCGAAGCGGTCGCGAAACGCCCGGCCAGCTCCTGCATGTCGGCGACGCCGTCGCGGCCCACGTAGTCCACGCACAGGTCGAGCATGTGCGCGCCCTCGCGGATCTGGTCACGGGCCATCTCCACACAGTCGTCCCAGCGGCCCTCCAGCATCGCCTCACGGAACTTCTTCGACCCGTTGGCGTTGGTCCGCTCACCGATCGCGAGGTAGGAGGTGTCCTGCCGGAACGGCACCGTCTGATAGAGCGAGGCCGCGCCGGGCTCGGGGCGCGGGTTGCGCGGCGTGGGGGCGGTGCCCCGGACCCGCTCGACGACCTGCCGCAGATGCTCGGGGGTAGTTCCGCAGCAGCCGCCGACCAGCGACAGCCCGTACTCGGCGACGAACGTCTCCTGGGCGTCGGCCAGCTCCTCCGCCGTCAGCGGATAGTGCGCACCGTCCTTGCCCAGGACCGGCAGACCCGCATTGGGCATACAGGCGACGGGGACGCGGGAGTGGCGCGCCAGATAGCGCAGGTGCTCACTCATCTCGGCCGGGCCGGTGGCGCAGTTCAGCCCGATCATGTCGATGCCCAGCGGCTCCAGCGCGGT
>NZ_JBIRGO010000063.1:0-2768 GCF_044328065.1 Streptomyces sp. NPDC017993 | reverse complement strand
GCCGAATGCCCGGAAGCGGGTCAGGTCGCCGAGGCACTACGCGCACAGGGCATGACCCTCCACACCCTCGAAATCGACGAGTCCGACGCCGGACGGGAAATTCTCGCCTCCCGGATCCAGGAGGGGCTGAACGGGTTGGCCCCCGCAGGTGTGCTGTCCCTGCTGGCGCTGACCGACGACGTGCATTCCGCATTCCCCGCAGTACCCTCCGGGTTCGCACATTCACTGACGCTGATTCAGGCACTTGGCGACGCGGGTATCGAAGCCCCCCTCTGGCTCGCCACCCGCGGCGCGGTCGCAACCGGCCGGGCGGAATCCGTCACGAGCCCGCCGCAGGCCATGATCTGGGGTCTGGGGCGAATAGCTGCACTGGAATACCCTCAGCGCTGGGGCGGTGTGATCGACCTCCCGCAGTCCCTCGAACCCCGCACGGCGACGCGGCTGGCCGGGGTGCTGGCCGGACTGCACGACACGGAGAGCGAGATGGCGCTCCGTACCTCCGGAACCTTCGGCCGCCGTCTCGTCCGGGCGACGCCGAGCGGTGCCGAGCGCGTGCCGTGGCAGCCGGGTGGCACCGCACTGATCACCGGTGGCACGGGCGGCCTGGGCAGTCATGTCGCCCGATGGCTGGCCGACGGTGGCGCCGAGCACCTGGTGCTCACCAGTCGCAGCGGGGCGGCGGCTCCCGGCGCGGAGCAGCTGAGGGCCGAACTCACCGCACTCGGCGCCCGGGTCACCATCGCCGCCTGCGACGTGAGCGACCGCGACGCCCTGGCCGCGCTGTTGAAGGATCTGGATGCCGCGGGTTCGCCCGTACAGGCCGTCTTCCACACGGCCGGCGTTCTGGACGACGGGGTCATCGACACCCTCACCGCGGACCGGGCGAGCACCGTCCTGCGGCCCAAGGCAGCTGCCGCGCTGAACCTGCACGAACTGACCAAGAACCGCGACCTGAACGCCTTCGTGCTGTTCTCCTCGTTCGCGGGCACGCTCGGCGGTCCGGGCCAGGGCAGCTATGCGGCGGCGAACGCCTTCCTGGACGCGCTCGCGGAGCAGCGCCGCGCCGCCGGACTGGCCGCGACATCGGTCGCCTGGGGCCCCTGGGCGGGCGGCGGTCTGGTCGACGACTCCACCGAGGCGCGGCTGCGTCGGAACGGCATGCCGACGATGGCACCGGAGTCGGCGATCGCGGCCCTCCAGCAGGCCCTCGATCTCGGCGACGCGTCCGTGGCGGTGGCCGACATCGACTGGGAGCGCCTGGCAGCGTCCTCTCCCTCCGGTCCCTCGGCTCCGGTTCTCGCCGAACTGCCCGAAATACGCGGCATCCTCGACGCCGGTACCGGCGCGACGACCGGCCCCGATGACGGCTCCCCGCTGGCCGAGCGGTTGGCGGGATTGTCGGACAGCGACGCCGAACAGGCCCTGATGGAGCTGATCGGCACCGAGGTTGCCGCCGTACTCGGCTACCCCGGCCCGCAATCCGTCGAGACCGACCGTGCCTTCCGTGAGCTGGGCTTCGACTCGCTCACCGCTGTCGACCTGCGCAACCGGCTGACGTCCGCGACCGGCATGCGGCTGCCCGTCACGCTGGTCTTCGACTACCCGACCGTCACCTCGCTCGCCCAGTACATCCACACCGAGGTGGCCGGCACCCGGTCCGTCGCCCCCGAGTCGAAAGCCGGGCCCGCGCCCCTCGACGACGACCCGATCGTGATCGTCGGGATGAGCTGTCGATTCCCCGGTGGTGTGACCTCCCCCGAGGGACTGTGGGAGCTCCTCGACGAGGGCCGCGACGCGGTAGCCGGATTCCCCACCGACCGCGGCTGGGACATCGAGGGCCGCTACGACCCGGACCCCGACAAGCCGGGCACCTTCTACGCGCGTGGTGGCGGCTTTCTCTACGACGCCGACCACTTCGACCCGACGTTCTTCGGGATCTCGCCGCGTGAGGCACTGGCGATCGACCCGCAGCACCGACTGCTGCTGGAGACTTCCTGGGAAGCCTTCGAACGCGCAGGCATCGAGCCGACCAGGCTGAAGGGCACCCAGGCGGGCGTGTTCATCGGCGCCAGCTACAACGACTACGGATCGCGTTTCCAGCAGGCTCCCGAAGAGTTCGAGGGCTACCTGGCAACGGGCAGCGCCAGCAGCGTCGCCTCCGGACGGGTCTCCTACACCTTCGGTCTCCAGGGCCCCTCGCTGACCGTGGACACGGCCTGCTCCTCCTCACTGCTCGCACTGCACCTGGCCGCCCAGTCCCTTCGGCAGGGTGAGTGTTCGATGGCGCTGGCCGGCGGTGTGGTCGTGATGTCCACGATGGACAGTTTCATCGAGTTCAGCCGTCAGCGGGCCATGTCCCCCGACGGCCGCTGCAGGGCCTTCTCGGCCGATGCGGACGGCGCGGGCTGGGCCGAGGGGGTGGGCATGGTGTTGCTGGAGCGGTTGTCCGACGCGCGGCGCAACGGCCACCAGATCCTGGCGATGGTCCGGGGCTCGGCTGTCAACCAGGACGGTGCCAGCAACGGCCTCACCGCGCCGAACGGACCGGCGCAGCAGCGGGTGATCCGGGCGGCGTTGGACTCCGCCGGGCTCTCGGCGGCGGATGTGGATGTGGTGGAGGCGCACGGGACGGGGACGTCGCTGGGCGATCCGATCGAGGCGGGTGCGTTGTTCGCGACGTATGGGCAGGGGCGTTCGGTGGAGCGGCCGCTGTGGTTGGGGGCGTTGAAGTCGAACATCGGTCATACGCAGGCTGCTTCGGGTGTGGC
>NZ_JBIRGO010000062.1:0-3654 GCF_044328065.1 Streptomyces sp. NPDC017993 | reverse complement strand
ATGCCACTCCGCATTCGTTAAATCCCCACGACCCATGGAACCAGCCTGACCCCAACACCTCACCCATGTCCGGAGATCCGAGAAACACTGCCTAGTAGGTGTCGAAGGTGCCGTTGTCGATGAGCGTGCGGAGCCAGCCCCGCTCAGCGGCCGAACCACCTCATAGCGACGCATGCCGTTGCTCCCACCGCGGCGCCCATGAGGACTTGGTCAAGTGTATGGACGTGCAGATGCAAACGGGACCAGCCGATAGCTGCAACGAGGAGGTATAGCAGGGCCGCGCCTGGGCCCAGTTGCAGGGTGAGGAGGGTGACGCTGGCGGCTGCCGCGCTGGTGTGCAGGGAGATATTGCTGGCCCAGGTTAATGCAAGCAGGAGGGCAGCCAGCAGTGGGGCCGTGCTCCCCATCGCCAGCAGTGGAGCTGGTGCCCCCAGGTGCCCGCAGATCAGCCACACGACTCCGGCAGCAACGGTGCTCGCAGCCAGCAGCATCAGCCGGGGCCTGCGCTGAGAAGGAGCGGGAGTGGGCCACCACCCCAGGCGTGCGCCGACAAAGGCCAGGGCCGCACACAGCAGCACCCAGGAACTGCTGCCACACAGCCCCCACAAAAGACCCTCGTAGTGGGGCCAGGTGATATGCCAGCTCACTGCGCTGCCGGCAACCACCGGCATGACAGGAGGAGAGAAGTACAGACTCAGCTGACGCGCCAGTCTCGTTCGGCTGGGTCCCACGATGATAATCGTCACGACAGGTGAACGAGGCAGTCACCACGAGGTTTGCGGCCAGGATTGCGAACAGTCAGCAGTTACGAGCCGTCGGTGGACACCACCGCGGCCAGCCGTAGCGCAGCATGCACGACCGCCCGCTACCGGAACGGCCCCTGTGCCCGCGCAGGAGCCGATCAAGCGTGTCTTCACTCTGCCTGCTCCCGTTGGTCTGTGCGGATGTTGATGTTCGGTGGGCAGCGAGGGACAGAACGACATGGCACGAGATACGCGGCTACACATCAGGGCCGTGCACAAGGCGTACGGCAGGCGAGCGGTGCTGCGCGGCGCCGATCTGAGTGTGTCGGCCGGCATGCTCGCGGGAGTGGTGGGTGAGAACGGCTCGGGCAAGAGCACGCTTCTGCGTATCGCGGTGGGACAGCTCGTGCCGGATTGCGGCACCGTGCAGCGTTTCAGCGCGCTGGGATACTGCCCGCAGCAGGCGGTGGTCAATGACACGCTCACAGTCACCCAGCATTTGCGGCTGTTCCAGGTCGCCTACCGGTTGCCGCGGTTGGACCATGCCTGGGAGCTGGTGGACCTGCTCGGTTTCAGCGCCGAGCGGCGCACCCGGGCGGGAGAGCTCAGTGGCGGCACCCGGCAGAAGCTCAACTTGACCTTAGCGCTGATGCACGATCCGCCGCTGCTGGTGCTCGATGAGCCCTACCAGGGCTTCGACTGGGACACGCACCAGCGATTTTGGCAGCTGGCAGGCCGGTTGCGCGGCCGAGGCCGCTCGGTGGTGGTGGTCTCCCACCTGCTGCACGACCTGCAGCACTTCGACACCGTCCATCACCTGCGCGACGGCTGCCTGCACGTGGACGGAGCCTCGCGATGAAGCACCAGTGGACGGCGTTCACGGTGGCTCTCGGCTTCACGCTGACCGGTCACCTGCGCAACCGCCTTGCGATGGGCATGATTGCCTTCTTCATCCCGACCTGGATTTATCTGGTCCGGGTCACCGCTCTGAACAAGGACATCACGTTCAGCATCAGCGCCCTCGGCATCGATGTGGTCGCGTCGATGAACCGCACCATTCAGGTCTCCAGCGCCCTGCATGCCGTCACGGTGATCGCCGGTTTCATGATGTTCATGGCCACCTTCAGCGCTCGGGACATGGACCTGCGCCTGGTGCTGGCCGGCTATCCGCGGCTGCAGTTGCTGGCCGCGAAGGTTGTTGCCCTCCTCGTCATCACGGCGCTGCTCACCTGCTACACCCTCGGCCTGCTGTGGTTGTCCTGGCCGCTGATCCAGCCGGGGGCAGTCGCCGCCGCCCTGGCGACGGCGGTCCTGGCCTATGGAGGACTGGGCATCATGGTCGGCTACCTGCTGCGCAATGAGCTGGAAGGGTTCTTCGTCGTGGTGATGGCCACGCTGATCGATGTCGGCATGCAGAGCCCGGTCTCCAACCCGGCCAGAGACCAGTCCTGGCTGAGCGCCTTGCCGCTGTACGGGCCCGTGCAGGGGGGCTTGGCCGCCTCGTTCACCCACGCGGCCTCCTTCAGGTGCGCGGCCCTGGCTCTGCCCTGGTTCGTCAGCACCAGCCTTCTGGCTCTGCTCATCTTCTGCCTCCGCACCCGGCACTACGGCCAGCCCGTCACGGTTTCGTCACCGGCCGACCTGCGTCTGCGGGCTGGCGAAACGCCCACGCAGGACGTGGCCTGATCGACGTAGCGCCCGTGCCCGTACGTTTCGCGGGCGGTCGCGGACGGGCCGACAGGTCCTCGAGCGCGTCACCGCTCGCGTCGGCGCGGGTTCCTCGCTTGGCAAGGCGGATCGGGCCGCCGCCGACCTACCGAGCGTCACTCGCCGCAACGGCGGTCGTTGGGATCCGTGGAAGCCTCAGGAGAGGCGAAGGGACTGGAGGTCACCATTGACCGATGCTCACTACCGGCAGCATGTGATGCCGTACTACCGGACGTTTGAATCACGCTTTGGGTATTTGGCGTTGCTCGGCCGGACGCGCCATTTCGGCTGGTACGAACCTGGCGATTCTCCCTTGAGATTCGCAGCGGCCATGCGGCGCATGGAGGTCATTGCGGCCCGCAAGCTGGCCTTGCCGCCGACGTCTTCGGTGCTCGATGCCGGATGTGGGGTCGGTGAAACGGCGCGCACGGTCGCAAGGTCGAGCGGTGGGTACGTCACCGGGATCGACGGGATCGAGTCGGACATCGCCATCGCACGGCAGCGGTCCGCCCGCGCAGGTGAGCCGGGCAGGCGCACACGTTTCCTCCGGGCCAACTACCACGCGCTCCCGTTTGCCAACGCCTCCTTCGACGGCCTCTACACGATGGAGTCCTTCGTCCACTCGCCCAACCCCCGGCAGGGGCTCGCCGAGTTCTTCCGCGTCCTGCGTCCTGGCGGGAAGCTGGTGATGCTCGAGTATTCGAGCACCCCGCAGGCCCAGCTGTCGCCGCGGGCGCGGACCGCGCTGCACCGAGTCTGTGAGCTCTCCGCCATGCCCGGGCTGCTCACGATGACCCATGGAGAACTGGAGCGGCTTCTTCAGCAGACCGGTTTCACCGTCGAGCCGACTTACGACGCGACGACGAAGATCCTGCCGATGCTGTGGGCCTTCTCAGTGCTCGGTCGGCTGCCCTATGCGATTGCGCGCGGCGTGGGCCGCGGCGACAGCATGGTCAACGCGATGGCTGCGGTTGAGATGTACCGGCACCAGAGCACCTGGCGCTACACCATCTGTGTCGCCACCAAGCCGTGAGCCCAACGGCCGCCTCATGGACCTGCAAGGTATGGAAAGTGCAGGTGCTTATCCAGGTGCTGCGGCAGCACCTGGACTAGGCACTGTTTCTCGGATCTCCTGACATGAGTGGGGAGTTGGGGCCAGGCTGGCGGTATGGGCCGTGGGGATCTGACACATGCGGAATGGGAT
>NZ_JBIRGO010000061.1:0-3675 GCF_044328065.1 Streptomyces sp. NPDC017993 | reverse complement strand
AACAACTCCACCGCCATACCCACCCACTGCGACCCCTGCCCCGGAAAAACAAACACCCGCCCACCCACCGGACCCGCCACACCAGACGTCACACCCTCACCGGAGACGCCCCCCGCCAACGCCCCCAGCCCGGCAACCGCACCAACCCGATCCCCCGCCAGCACCACCGCACGATGCTCAAACACCGACCGCGACGACACCAACGAAAAACCCACCTCCCCCACACCAGTGCCACCTTCAACGGCAGCAGCCACACAACCCGCCAACCGCTCAACCTGACCCCGCAACGCCCCCACGCTCCGCGCCGACACCACCAACGGCACCACCCCCGAACCCAACACAGGAGCAGGGCTGTCGACGGCGGTCGGTTCCTGCGGCGGGGCCTGCTCCAGGATGATGTGGGCGTTGGTGCCGCTGACGCCGAAGGAGGACACGCCGGCCCGGCGGGGCTCCTCGCCGGTCGGCCACTGCTGCGCCTCCGTCAGCAACGACACCGCACCGGACTCCCAGTCGACCTTCTCCGACCGCTCCTCCGCATGCAGCGTCGCCGGCAGCACCCCGTGCCGCATGGCCATCACCATCTTCATGACCCCGGCCACGCCGGAAGCGGCCTGGGCATGCCCGATGTTGGACTTGACCGACCCCAGCCACAGCGGCCGGTCGGCGGGGCGCCCCTGGCCGTAGGTCGCCAGCAGCGCGCCCGCCTCGATCGGATCGCCCAGCGTCGTACCCGTACCGTGCGCCTCCACCACCGCCACCTGCTCCGGCTTCAGCCGCGCATCGGCCAACGCCGCCCGGATCACCCGCTGTTGGGAGGGGCCGTTGGGCGCGCTGAGGCCGTTGCTCGCACCGTCCTGATTGATCCCACTGCCAGCCACCACGGCCAGCACCGGATGCCCGTTGCGCCGCGCCTCCGACAGCCGCTCCAGCAAGAGCACACCGACGCCTTCACCGAGACCCATGCCGTCCGCGCGCTCGCCGAATGCCTTGCAACGGCCGTCCTGGGCCAGCCCCCGCTGGCGGCTGAAGCCGACCAGGCCGAGCGGATCGGCCATCACCGCCGTTCCTCCGACCATGGCCATCGAGCAGTCGCCCTGGCGAAGGGACTGGACGGCGAGGTGCAGGGCCACGAGCGACGACGAACACGCCGTGTCGACCGTGACTGCGGGGCCCTCGAGCCCGAGGGTGTACGAGACCCGACCGGAGATGACACTTGTCGACATGCCGGTCACCAGGTGGCCCTGAACGCCCTCCGGGACGTCCTGGTAGTTGATGCCCCAGCCCTGGTAGGCGGCACCGACGAAGAGACCGACCTTGCTGCCGTGCAGTGTGGAGGGGGCGATGCCGGCCCGTTCGAAGGCTTCCCACGAGGTCTCCAGCAGCAGCCGCTGCTGGGGGTCCATCGCGGTCGCCTCACGCGGCGATATACCGAAGAAGGCCGGGTCGAACCGGTCGGCGTCGTGCAGGAAACCGCCCTCGGTCACGTAGATCTTTCCCTGGCGGTCGGGGTCCGGGTCGTAGAGGCCGTCGAGGTCCCAGCCACGGTTCGCGGGGAATGCGGAGATGGCGTCCTTGCGTTCTGCGACCAGATCCCACAATTCCTCGGGGGAATCGGCGCCGGGGTAGCGGCAACTCATGGCCACAATGCCGATCGGCTCTCGGGCCGACGCGGTGAGCTCTTGGTTTGCCCGCCGCAGCCGCTCGGTCTCCTTCAGAGACTCACGCAGCGCTCCCACAATTTTGTCATCGGCGCTAGTCATCTTGTGCTCCGCTTTTCGAGTCTCTTCAGAGGTCATTGTTGTCGTACGCCATGCGGATCAGTCCGTCGACGTCCAGTTCGTCGATGGAATCCGTGGAATCGCCGCATTCCGCGGCGGAATCGGAGTCGGGAGATTCGGCAAGCTTGCGCAGTTCGCCGAGCAGGCCGGACTCCTGAAGTCGGAACAGCGGAACTGAATTCAACAGCTGCCGGACTTCTGCTTCCTCAGGGTCCGCCGGGGCCGCGGGGCCCTGGTCGGGGAAGAGCATGGCGCCGATGTGCTCGGCCAGAGCGCGGGCCCGGGGGTAGTCGAACACCACCGTGACGGGCAGGCGCAGCCCGGTCGCCGCGCTGAGGCGGTTGCGGAGGTCGACGGCGCTCAGCGAGTCGAATCCCAATTCCCGAAATGCCCGTGACTCATCGACGGCCGCCGGGCCGGGATATCCGAGCACCGAGGCGATCTGGGTGCACACCAACTCGGAGAGTGCGCGCTGCCGTTCCCCGGCGGACAGTCCGGTCAGTCGCGGGCGTACCAAGGAGTCGTCGCCGCCGGTCTCTGCCGGAGCGGCTTCGGTCGCCAGGATCCTGGCGACCTCGGGCACCTCGCTCAGCAGTGGGCTGGGGCGGGCCGAGGTGAAGACGGGGACGAACCGTTCCCAGTCGATGTCCGCGACCACCACCACGCTCTCGTCGCGGTCCATGACCTGCTGGAAGGCGTTGATGGCCAGCCTCGGCGACATGAAGGGAATGCCGCGCCCGCGCAGCTGCTCCTCGGCCAGGTTGGCGGCCATGCCGCCGCCGTCCTCGGGGCTCCAGATACCCCAGACCACCGAGGTCCCGGCGAGGCCCCGGGCCCGCCGCTGTTCGGCGAGGCCGTCGAGGTAGGCGTTGGCCGCGGCGTACGCGCCGTGGTCGCCGCTTCCCCAGACCGCCGATATTGAGGAGAAGAGGACGAAGTCGTCCAGTGTCGACCGGTCGAAGACGGCGTCCAGGTTGGCCGCGCCGACGATCTTCGCGTGGGCCGTGTCGGAGAACTCCAGAAGATCCGTGTCGGCGAGCGGCACGAGGACGCCCGCGCCGGCGATGTGCATCACGGTGCGGATCCGCGGGCCGTCGGCCTCCACCTCGCGGACCAGCGCGGCCAGGGCGTCGCGGTCGGTCACGTCGCAGGCGGCGATGGTGACCCGGGCGCCGAGTGCGGTGAGTTCGGCCCTCAGCTGCTCCGCGCCGGGGGCCGCCGGCCCGCTGCGACTGGTGAGCACCAGGTGCTCCGCACCACGGCCGGCCAGCCATCGGGCTATCTGGCCACCGATACCGCCGGTGCCGCCGGTGATCAGTACGGTGCCGCGTGGTGTCCAGGCCGGGACGAGGTCCGCCGCGGCCGGCGAGGACCGCACCAGTCGGCGCACGAGCAGGCGGTTGCCGCGTACGGCGAGCTGGTCCTCGTCGTCGAGCCCGCTCAGGGCCGCGCACAGCAGTGCGGCGCCGCGCCGGTCGAGTCTGTCGGGGAGGTCGATCATGCCGCCCCAGCGCTGCGGGTGTTCGAGGGCGGCCACTCGTCCCAGGCCCCACACGGCGGCCAGGGTGGGGCTGTCCAGCTGGTCGGTGCTGCCGGTCGCGACGGCACTCCGGGTGACGAGCCAGAGGGGGGCTTCGATACCGGCATCACCCAGTGCCTGGATGAGGGTCAGGGTGAGTCCGAGGCCGGCCGGCAGGTCGGGGCATCCCGGGTGTGCGCCTTCGACCCCCGCCAGCAGGGACAGCACACCGACCGGGGCGTCACCCTCCAGGCTTTCCCGCAGGCGCGAGGCGAGAATTTCGCGTCCGGCGTCGGACTCGTCGATTTCGAGGGTGTGGAGGGTCATGCCCTGTGCGCGTAGTGCCTCGGCGACCTGACCCGCTTCCGGGCATTCGGC
>NZ_JBIRGO010000060.1:0-4102 GCF_044328065.1 Streptomyces sp. NPDC017993 | reverse complement strand
TCGGCGTCAAGCTCACCGAGCTGCGCCCGGAGCAGGCCGCCTACATCGGCGTCCAGGTCGAGGGCCCGTACAAGTCCGACCACTACCGCTACTGATCACCACCAGCAGCCGGTGCACCCAGGCCCTCGCCGCTCGCGGCGGGGGCCTGGCCCATGAAACCCCGCACCGGCCCGCCCGAAGGACCCCCGTCCGAAGGACCCCCATGCCCCGCGGCCACTACTCCCTGCACGACCCGCACGATCACACCCCCCTCGGTGAAGAACACTTCCACTGCGCCACCGGCCCCTCCGGCTGGCGCTATGTCTCGCAGATCGTCACCCCCTCCGGCGATCACGCCGGCTCCGTCGACCTCACCCTCGACGACCTCGGCCGCCCCATCCGCCTCGAACTCCACGCCTCCGCCTGGCAGGTACGCGGCGCCGCTCTTGAGGGCGTGACCTGGGTGCGCACCGACCCCTCCGGCGAACACGCCACCGAAGGCAACGTCGCCGCCCACGCCTTCACCGGCGCATCCCCCGCCTTCCTCATCGCCACCGCCCGCCTGCTGCGCCCCGCCCCGGGCGCCGGAGCCGTCCGCACCCGTCTCGTGGCCTTCACACCCCCCGTGCTCGCCCCCCGCACCCTCGACCAGTCCTGGGCCTTGCTGAAGAGCACACCACACGCCACTGACAACGCCCCCCTGATCGCGGACGAATACCAGGTCAACGACCTGGAAACCGGCGAACAGCACGTTGTCCACATCGCCGGCGACGTGGTCCTCGCCGCCCCCGGCATCGAACTCGAATCCCTGGAAACCCCACCGTCAACATTCCCCTGACCACCACGCCCCGCCGGCCCCACCGAACCCCCCAGCACCACCCGGCTGTCGTCCGCGCGCCGCGGGTACTCACCCCGAGCGGTCTGCCCGCCACCTGACTCTCGGTCAGGGCCCGCGGACCAGCCGAACCCGCAGAACGACCTTGTCGCTTCCGCGCGAGCCCCATCTGGCCGGGGGGACGGGTCTGGCCGTGGGTACGGGGCGCTGCGCCCTCACATGGCCATCGGAAGCGGGACCCGGGCCTCGCGCCCGCGACGAAACGCCATCCGGCGGCGCATCACGCGCAGCCGACCTGCCACCCCAGACCGACCCCACCGCCGCCGGGTGCCGCCGACATGCCGCCTCCGACCAGGTCCCTTCCCCAACGGCAGTGCACTGCCGTCCCCTGGGGCCGCTTCCCCGGGGAGGCATGCGCCGCCCACGACTACATCCGACGGGCGGCGTGCTGCTGCCCCCCCGGATCCCGCCCGGTCGTCACGCCAAACCGGGCCGAACGCATCGGCGGCACCCTCCGCCGGCTCCGCCCGGGCCGCGCTTGGCGGCACCTGAGCCATGCGCGGCGTTCCGTCCGAGGTACGTCGGGCCCGATGCACTCACAGCCCCGCCTCACGACCCGCTCCCACCACGCCACCCGTACCTACACCGGCGGAGCGAACCCCGTACGCCGCGTCTCACCACTATCGCCCCGACTCTCGCCCTGAGCCTTGTTCGCACGCTCCGTCATACGGATCCCAGGCACCACATCCGGCACAGGTGACCCCGCAGGCACCGATCCGCCCTTCGTCTCCGGCCCACCCCCAGGTGCCGACCACCCACCGCCAGGCGCCCCCGCCCCGCCGCCCGCCGAAGCACCTGCGGACGGCATCCCGGCCACCGAACCCTGGTAAGCCACGGTCTCCTCTCCCACAGAGCCCGCCGGCCACCCAACCCCCGCACCCTCCACAGACTGCACGGCCGGCATCCCCTCCTTGGGCGGCGCGACAACCCCGAGCCCGGCCCCCGGCGCATCGCTGCCGACAGCCCCACCGCGCCCCTGGCTGACCCCCGGCGCCCCGAACGCCCGCTGCGACTCCCGCGCCTGGCGCTCAGCCACCACCGCGGCCAGATACGCCGCCGGGTGCACGCCCTGCGACCACGCCACCCCCGTGAACCCCCGAAGGTCCTCCGCGAGCCGGCCCGCCATCGCCCCGCCCGCCTGCGGATCGAGCTGCCCCATCCGCATCAGGTACTGCCGCACCGCCAGCCACCACCCGTCCGGCACCCGCGACAGATCCAGAGCCCCGACCTCGGCCATCAACCAGGGCGGCGGAGGCGGCGACGTCGCCCCGGCCTCCGCCACCGGAATCCGCTCCCGCACGACCAGCGTTCCGGCGAACACATCCCCGATACGCCGGCCCCGGGCGGACACCAACGAGGCGACCGACGCCACCACCCCCATCGTCAGCACGATTTCGATGGCCCCCATCGCCCCACGCACCAGCGCGTGCCGGAACCGGATCGGCCCGCCGTCCTCCCGTACGACCCGCAGCCCGCACATCAGCTTCCCCAACGAACGACCGTGGCTCAGCGTCTCGATCACGATCGGTATCCCAACCTGGATCAACACAAAGGTCGCCACGGACACCGCCGCCACCGCAGCCGTGTCCATCGACGACGTCGCGCTCACCAGCAGCATCGACACCCCGATGTACAGCCCCCAGGCGACGGCCAGATCCACCACCACCGCCAGCCCCCGACTCGGAAGCCTGGCCGGTCGCAGTCCCAGCACCACCGCTTCACCCGTGACGAGTTCGCTCACCCGCGCCCACTCCCTCTCTCGTTCCCCGAAGCCCGCCCACCCCGTGCCGGACCCGGCCAGTCTGCCAAGCTGACCCTCACCCACTGACGGCGCTTGCGAGGAGCGACACCGTATGGACCTCGATGTCTTCGTTACGGCCCATCGCGCCGAATGGGACCGGCTCGAAGCCCTGCTGCGCCGCAGGCGTCGGCTCACGGGCGCCGAGGCCGACGAACTGGTGCACCTCTACCAGCGCGTCACGACCCACCTCTCCCTCCTCCTCTCCAGCGCCCCCGACCCCGCCCTGACCGGCCGACTCACGTCACTCGTGGCCCGTGCCCGCAGTGCGGTGACCGGCGCCCGCAAGGCTTCCTGGCGCGACACAGCGCGCTTCTTCACCACCGTTTTCCCCGCCGCCGTCTACCGCCTGCGCCACTGGTGGATACCCACCGCGATCCTGTCCCTCGCGGTCGCCGCCGTCATGGGCTGGTGGATCGCCACGCACCCCGAGGTCCAGGCAGCCATCGGAGCCCCGCAGGAACTCCGCGAGATGACGCGCCCCGGTGGCGAGTACGAGTCCTACTACTCCAGCCACCCCGCCGCGTCCTTCGCCGCCCAGGTGTGGACGAACAATGCCCAAGCCGTCGCGCTCTGCCTCGTCCTGGGCGCGTTCGCCGGCGTCCCCGTCCTATGGGTCCTCTTCCAGAACATGCTCAACCTGGGCGCCGGCATCGGCCTCATGTCCTCCGCAGGCCGCCTGGACACCTTCCTCGGCCTGATCCTTCCCCACGGCCTGCTCGAGCTGACCGCCGTCTTCGTCGCTGCGGGCATCGGCCTGCGCCTGGGCTGGACCCTCGTCGACCCGGGCCCGCGCACCCGCCGCACGGCCCTGGCGGAAGAGGGCCGAGCAGCCCTGGGTGTAGCCATCGGCCTCGCCGCGGTCCTCTTCATCTGCGGCGCTATCGAAGGCTTCGTCACCCCCTCCGGACTGCCCACCTGGGCCCGGATCGGCATCGGCGTCGCGGCCGAACTGGGCTTCCTCCTGTACGTCTACGTACTGGGCGGCCGCGCCGTCCGTGCAGGTGAGAGGGGCGACGTGAGCCCGGACGACCGCGAGGCCCCTGTGCCCACCGCAGCCTGATGTGCATCCAGCCCCGCTGACCTGCTAATCTCCTCTTCTCCCCAGGAAACCCGTTGACACGGGCGACATGGGGAGGTAGATTCGAACGGTTGCAGGGGATCTGGACAGGTCCCCGCGCAAGGGTTAGTCTCTCCAGCGCCTCGGCCTGAATCTCTATTCGGCGAGGCATGCCGACCAGTTACCGGAAGCGCCGGTCGATTAATTCGACCGAATCCCTTCTGATAAAGTCGGAAACAGCCGAAAGGCAATCCCCTCCGACGGGGAATCGGATGCAAATTCGGACCGGAAACGGAACGGACTGGATCTGATAGAGTCGGAAAGGCCGGAAAGCGAAAGCAAGAAGGCCAACCCCGCTCCAACAGGGGGC
>NZ_JBIRGO010000059.1:0-4145 GCF_044328065.1 Streptomyces sp. NPDC017993 | reverse complement strand
GTCTTTTCTTGGTGGGGGGCCCCCGGGGGGGGGGGGCGGGGGGGGCCCCCCCCCCCGGGGGGGGCCCCCCCCCCCCCCCGCGGGGGGGGGCCCCCCCACTCCCGTCGACATCAGGCCGCCCGCCGCACGTCCGGAAGTCACCCGGATGAGGCCCGGAAGCGCCTAGACTTTCCTGGGTGAACGACGTACCGGAGCGCCAACAGGAATACCGTGTCACGGAGTTGGCGCGGGCCGCCGGCGTCAAGGTGCGCAATCTGCGCTACTACCAGGAGCGCGGCCTGCTGCCGCCGCCCCGCCGTGAGGGCCGGGTCACCTGGTACTCCCAGGAGCACCTCGCCCGGCTCCGGGTCATCTCCGGCCTCCTCGACCGCGGCTATGCGGTGAGCGGTATCGCGGAGCTGATCGCGGCCTGGGAGCAGGGCAGCGGAGTCGCCGAACTCCTCGGTCTGGAGGAGGCCATGACCCGCGAGTGGTCCCGCGAGGAGCCCGTGGAGATCGCTCTGGAGGACCTGGCGGCGATGTTCGGCCACGAGGCGACCGACGCCGCGATCCGGCGCGCCGTCGAGCTGGGGTACCTCACGGTCGACGGGGACACCGTCACCCATGTCAGCCGCCGACTGCTCGACGGGACACTCGCCCTGGTCAAGGAGGGTGTCCCGCTCTCGGTGGTGCTGGAGGCCGGAGCGTTCGCCCAGTCCAGGGTGGCGGAGTTGGCGGACCGCTTCGTCGAGGTCATCCGTACGCATGTGATCGGTGCCGCGGGCCTCGATCACCGCCCCCCGGCCGAACTCCAGCGCATCGCCCAGGCGGTGGACTCCCTGCGGCCGGTGGCAGGTGACGTGGTCAACGCCGAATTCGCGCGCGCCATGGAGCGCCGGGTGCGGGCCGAGCTGGGTGAGATCCTCAGCCGCGACGAGGGCCCCGGGCCGCAGTAGTCCGAAAACGGTCGCTCTCTCAACCTTGCCAGCGGTCATTGGCAGACTTACATTCAACTCGCCAGTAACACTCGGCAGTTCTCCACAATCACTCACAGCTCGTCACCGCGTACGACAGAGCCGCACGATCTCCCCCATGCATTGCCGGCTGCGGCTCAGCCGTGCCGCGCTCGGCCGCTCAGGTGGGCGGGCATCCGACGGACCGCGTTGCCCCCGGCCCCACGGCTTCCGTCGCTCGCCCGCGCCCCGCCGCTCCTCGCACGGCCCGTACGCAGCGTCACGCACTCCCCCACACGTTTCGACAGCGCGATCCACCGCTCTTCGAAGGGGACACACGTCATGAAGGACGCACACGGCAGACATGTCACGGGACGCATCAGCTGGCGGAAGTTCGCCGTGCTGTCCGTCCCGGCCCTCGCCGGCACCGCCGCCCTGGGCATCGCCCTGGCCAACGGGGCCCTCGCGGCCTCGTTCGCCGTCTCGGGGCAGCAGTTCAAGGTCTCGGCCGACAGTCTGAAGGGCGACGGCTTCGCCCAGTACGGCAGCGTGGACGCGAACGCCAGGGGCGAACTCCTGCCGGTCGCCGTCACCGCGATCAAGTCGGCGGAACTGAACAACCTGTGCCAGTCGGTGGTCACCCACCTGCCGGTCATCGGCGACATCTCGCTCAACCTCAGCGCCGGCACCGGAAGCAAGCCCGTCGAGGCGGTCGACCTCTTCGTCGACGCCACCCAGCTGTCCGGCAACGCCTCCTTCCACCGGATCGAGATCGGCCGGGACGCCTCCACCCTGGACAAGGGCCCCGACAGCGCGCAGGGCATGCAGGACCTGTTCGCCCAGCAGGCCGACGACGTCACCATCAGCAAGCTCCGGCAGACCGCCTGGGCGACCAACGCGGGCACCTTCAAGCTCTCCGGCCTGAGCATGAAGGTCTCCAAGGGCAAGAAGGAATGCTTCTGACATGGCGGCCGCCGCCGACCGGGGAACCGGACCGCTGACGGAGCCCGCGGTGGGCACCCGTCCCGCACCACCCGCCCGCGACGAGGGGCGCACCCGCCGTCCCGGAGGGTGGGCGCGGTGGCGGCGCTGGCGCAAGGGCCGCCCCTTCTGGGGCGGACTGGCCGCCGTCCTCGCCGGTGCGGAGATCTGCGCGCTCCCGCTGGCACCTCTGAAGATCATGCTCCAGCAGGGCATCGCCGGTATCCCGTCCGTGCTGATGGGGCTGGTGATGATCCTGATGGGCCTGTCGGCGTGGTTCGCGCCGCACTACCGCGGGCTCGCGGGCATCCTCACCGTGCTCGGCGCGGCGGCCGCGCTGGTGATGTCCAACCTCGGCGGCTTTCTCATCGGCACCGTCCTGGGAATTCTCGGCGGGGCGATGATCTTCGCCTGGCAGCCGATCCCGACAGCGGAACCCGCAGGCGCCGACGGCCCGGCCCCTGAGGAGCCCGCGGCCCCGTCCGCACCGGCTCCCGCCGAGCCGTAAGTACCACCGCACAGCAACTGCCCGGCCGTACGCACGCCATCATGCGGCCGCGCGGCTCCCGATAAGCGCCCGGCGTACGCACCGCCCGGCGCTCACCCCCTTATGCCCCGGCGCCCATTCACCTGCCCGCAGCAGGTGACCGATGCGCACGGGTCCGCACCCGCACCACCGGAATCCCCACCCCCCGAAGGAGACCCGCATGACGCACCCCACGCACCGTCCGCGCGCTCTGTTCACCGCCGGAACGGGCATCGTCGCGGCCGTCGCACTGTCCCTGGCCGCAACCGGCTCCGCGACGGCGCAGCCCGCCGACGCCTCGTCCGCGGCCGCCGCGTCCACGACCGTGAGCCCCGCCGGTCACGGCTTCACCGCCACTCTCAGCGGCAAGGCGACGTTCACGGCCGGATCGGTGACCGTCACCTGCACCACCTCGACCTCCAGTGGTCAGGTCCCGGCGGCGCCCGGCAACCAGAACGCGTCGGGCCCGGTGAGCAGTTCCATCTCCCCGGCGACCTACGGGTCCTGCACCACCAGCATGCCCGGCGTCAGTGCGACCGTCACCACGACCGGGAGCTGGGGCGTCGCCATGCAGGACGGCGCGCCGGTGACCGCGGGGCTGACCATCCCCACCGCCGGCTTCGTCCTCAAGACCAGCGGTCTTGCGTCCTGCACGGTGACCGCAGCGCCCACCGGGGCGGCGACGGTGAACGGCACCTGGGCCAACGGCGCGCCGTCCACCCTGACCTTCACCAACGCCTCGGTGCCGGTGAAGGTGGTGGGCGGTTTCGGCTGTCCCACCAGTGCGACCAGCTCGACGTTCAACGCCGCCTACAAGGTCACCGACACCACCGACCCCGCCTCCCAGATCACCGTCACCGGCTGAGTGACGGGTGACGGCCGTGCCGCGCCACCAACCACCCGCGGCCGTCGCCCTCGCTCCGCACCGCCGTACGGCGCCCCGGCCTCGTCGCACCTCATCGGGCGGCGAGGCCGGCGGCCGCCAGAGCCACCAGCACCGCCACGGCCACCATCCCGCTCACCCATGCGGCGAGCAGCCGCCGCCGCAGGGCGCGGTACACCTCTTCGTATTCGGCGCGCAGGGCGGCACTCCGTACCGCGATGCGCTCCAGGTAGGCCCGCGACGTCTCGCGCTGGTCC
Organism: Streptomyces sp. NPDC017993; assembly: GCF_044328065.1. NCBI lineage: Bacteria > Bacillati > Actinomycetota > Actinomycetes > Kitasatosporales > Streptomycetaceae > Streptomyces > Streptomyces sp. NPDC017993. Next base: position 566 of record NZ_JBIRGO010000059.1, on the reverse strand, counting down.
TGGCAATACCGCCGTTCGACCTCTCCACGCTGGGTGTCGGTGAGCCACGGCAGACCGGCGCAGAAGGCTTCCGCCCGGGTGCGGGCCCGGTCCTTCTCCGCCTCCCAGAGCAGATATCCCTCGATCTCGTTGATGGCTTCGTCCATCCGCATTCCCTCACTCACACGCGCGCCCCGCTCACGACCTCACGCACGGTCTCCGGGTGGTGCAGGTCGAATGCCGGGGATTCGGAACGAATACGTGGCAGCGTACGGAAGTTGTGCCGGGGCGGCGGGCAGGACGTCGCCCATTCCAGCGAACGGCCGTATCCCCAGGGGTCGTCGGTCTCGACCTTCCGGCCGTGTTTGGCGGTCTTCCAGACGTTGTAGAAGAACGGCAGCAGGGAACTCCCGAGGAGGAAGGAGAAGACCGTCGAGACGGTGTTCAGGGCGGTGAATCCGTCAGCGGCGAGATAATCGGGGATGCGGCGCAGCATGCCTTCGGCGCCGAGCCAGTGCTGGACGAGGAACGTGCCGTGGAAGCCGATGAACAGCGTCCAGAACGTGATCTTGCCGAGCCGCTCGTCG
>NZ_JBIRGO010000058.1:3052-4865 GCF_044328065.1 Streptomyces sp. NPDC017993 | reverse complement strand
ACACAGTGGACGCGAGCAACTGAGGACAAGCCCTCGGCCTATTAGTACCAGTCAACTCCAACCGTTACCGGTCTTCCATATCTGGCCTATCAACCCAGTCGTCTACTGGGAGCCTTAACCCCTCAAAGGGGGTGGGAGTACTCATCTCGAAGCAGGCTTCCCGCTTAGATGCTTTCAGCGGTTATCCTTTCCGAACGTAGCCAACCAGCCATGCCCTTGGCAGGACAACTGGCACACCAGAGGTTCGTCCGTCCCGGTCCTCTCGTACTAGGGACAGCCCTTCTCAATACTCCTACGCGCACAGCGGATAGGGACCGAACTGTCTCACGACGTTCTAAACCCAGCTCGCGTACCGCTTTAATGGGCGAACAGCCCAACCCTTGGGACCGACTCCAGCCCCAGGATGCGACGAGCCGACATCGAGGTGCCAAACCATCCCGTCGATATGGACTCTTGGGGAAGATCAGCCTGTTATCCCCGGGGTACCTTTTATCCGTTGAGCGACGGCGCTTCCACAAGCCACCGCCGGATCACTAGTCCCTACTTTCGTACCTGCTCGACCCGTCAGTCTCACAGTCAAGCTCCCTTGTGCACTTACACTCAACACCTGATTGCCAACCAGGCTGAGGGAACCTTTGGGCGCCTCCGTTACTCTTTAGGAGGCAACCGCCCCAGTTAAACTACCCACCAGACACTGTCCCTGATCCGGATCACGGACCCAGGTTAGACATCCAGCACGACCAGAGTGGTATTTCAACAATGACTCCACAACCACTGGCGTGGCCGCTTCAAAGTCTCCCACCTATCCTACACAAGCCGAACCGAACACCAATATCAAGCTATAGTAAAGGTCCCGGGGTCTTTCCGTCCTGCTGCGCGAAACGAGCATCTTTACTCGTAGTGCAATTTCACCGGGCCTATGGTTGAGACAGTCGAGAAGTCGTTACGCCATTCGTGCAGGTCGGAACTTACCCGACAAGGAATTTCGCTACCTTAGGATGGTTATAGTTACCACCGCCGTTTACTGGCGCTTAAGTTCTCAGCTTCGCCAACCCGAAGATTGACTAACCGGTCCCCTTAACGTTCCAGCACCGGGCAGGCGTCAGTCCGTATACATCGCCTTACGGCTTCGCACGGACCTGTGTTTTTAGTAAACAGTCGCTTCTCGCTGGTCTCTGCGGCCACCACCAGCTCAGGAAGTAAATTCCATCACCAGCAATGGCCCCCCTTCTCCCGAAGTTACGGGGGCATTTTGCCGAGTTCCTTAACCATAGTTCACCCGAACGCCTCGGTATTCTCTACCTGACCACCTGAGTCGGTTTAGGGTACGGGCCGCCATGAAACTCGCTAGAGGCTTTTCTCGACAGCATAGGATCATCCACTTCACCACAATCGGCTCGGCATCAGGTCTCAGCCTTAATGTGTGACGGATTTACCTACCACACGGCCTACACCCTTACCCCGGGACAACCACCGCCCGGGCTGGACTACCTTCCTGCGTCACCCCATCGCTTACCTACTACCACCTTGGTTCGGCGGCTCCACCACGTCCCTTTGTCCGAAGACTCCAGGCCGGCTTCACGGCCTTAGCATTAATGGATTCGATATTGGGCGTTTCAAAGCGGGTACCGGAATATCAACCGGTTGTCCATCGACTACGCCTGTCGGCCTCGCCTTAGGTCCCGACTTACCCTGGGCAGATCAGCTTGACCCAGGAACCCTTAGTCAATCGGCGCACACGTTTCCCACGTGTGTATCGCTACTCATGCCTGCATTCTCACTCGTGAACCGTCCACAACTCGTTTCCACGGCT
>NZ_JBIRGO010000058.1:1471-2956 GCF_044328065.1 Streptomyces sp. NPDC017993 | reverse complement strand
GCTGCTTCACCCGGCACACGACGCTCCCCTACCCATCACAGCCGGCGTTGGCCGTATTGCTGCAATGACACGACTTCGGCGGTGTGCTTGAGCCCCGCTACATTGTCGGCGCGGAATCACTTGACCAGTGAGCTATTACGCACTCTTTCAAGGATGGCTGCTTCTAAGCCAACCTCCTGGTTGTCTCTGCGACTCCACATCCTTTCCCACTTAGCACACGCTTAGGGGCCTTAGTCGATGCTCTGGGCTGTTTCCCTCTCGACCATGGAGCTTATCCCCCACAGTCTCACTGCCGCGCTCTCACTTACCGGCATTCGGAGTTTGGCTAAGGTCAGTAACCCGGTAGGGCCCATCGCCTATCCAGTGCTCTACCTCCGGCAAGAAACACACGACGCTGCACCTAAATGCATTTCGGGGAGAACCAGCTATCACGGAGTTTGATTGGCCTTTCACCCCTAACCACAGGTCATCCCCCAGGTTTTCAACCCTGGTGGGTTCGGTCCTCCACGAAGTCTTACCTCCGCTTCAACCTGCCCATGGCTAGATCACTCCGCTTCGGGTCTTGGGCACGCTACTCAACGCCCTATTCGGACTCGCTTTCGCTACGGCTTCCCCACACGGGTTAACCTCGCAACATACCGCAAACTCGCAGGCTCATTCTTCAAAAGGCACGCAGTCACGACGCACCGAGCAAGCTCGATGCGCGACGCTCCCACGGCTTGTAGGCACACGGTTTCAGGTACTATTTCACTCCGCTCCCGCGGTACTTTTCACCATTCCCTCACGGTACTATCCGCTATCGGTCACCAGGGAATATTTAGGCTTAACGGGTGGTCCCGCCAGATTCACACGGGATTTCTCGGGCCCCGTGCTACTTGGGTGTCTCTTAAACGAGCCGTTAATGTTTCAGCTACGGGGGTCTTACCCTCTACGCCGGGCCTTTCGCATGCCCTTCGCCTACACCAACGGTTTCTGACTCGTCTCATCGCCGGCAGACGATGAAAAAGAGATCCCACAACCCCAACCACGCAACCCCTGCCGGGTATCACACGTGACTGGTTTGGCCTCATCCGGTTTCGCTCGCCACTACTCCCGGAATCACGGTTGTTTTCTCTTCCTGCGGGTACTGAGATGTTTCACTTCCCCGCGTTCCCTCCACACTGCCTATGTGTTCAGCAGCGGGTGACAGCCCATGACGACTGCCGGGTTTCCCCATTCGGACACCCCCGGATCAAAGCTTGGTTGACAGCTCCCCGGGGCCTATCGTGGCCTCCCACGTCCTTCATCGGTTCCTGGTGCCAAGGCATCCACCGTGCGCCCTTAAAAACTTGGCCACAGATGCTCGCGTCCACTGTGCAGTTCTCAAGCAACGACCAGCCACCCATCACCCCGCCACACTCGGCGAGTTCACTGGGGCCGGCATCACGAAGGTCCAGACTCGAAAGTCCGTACCCTCAGATACCCAACAGCGTGCCCGGCCCACTC
>NZ_JBIRGO010000057.1:0-6390 GCF_044328065.1 Streptomyces sp. NPDC017993 | reverse complement strand
AACGGCTTGATCACAGCCCATGCCTGATCAGACAGTTCATGACGACACACCACGAACAGAGCAACGACTAACCGACTTTGCGGACACGCCCTAGGGCGTGTCCGCGCCCGGACGCGCAACGCGAAGGGGCGGGGCGGGCCAACCGGCCCGCCCCGCCCCTTCGTCGGCGTTCGTGCTACTGCTGATCGTCGTGCGTCGCGGTCTGCTCGACCGGCGCCGGTACGGCCTGACGGCGGCTTGCGATCACCTTGCGGGCGAGCGCCCGCGGGCTGGTCAGGAAGCCGAAGCCCCAGGTCATGTGCATGGTTGCCAGGGCGACGGGGATCTGGGCGCGGGCCTTCAGGGAGAGTCCCTTCCCGGCCGGTACCGAGCCCGCGACGATGGCCGCGAGGTAGCCGCCCGGGACGACGAAGCCCCACGGGGTGAGCGCCGCGCCGACGACCACGCCCGCGGCGATCGCGCACACCGCGGTCGGCGGCGCGAGATAGCGCAGGTTGATCGAGCCGGAGTGGTAGCGGGCCACGACGTGGCGCCACTTGCCGTAGTCCTTGTACTGCTTGGCCAGCGCCTTGATGCTCGGGCGCGGGCGGTACTGCACCTTCAGCTCGGGCGAGAACCAGACCCGCCCGCCGGCCTCGCGGATCCGGAAGTTCAGCTCCCAGTCCTGGGCGCGGATGAACTCCTCGTTGTAGCCGCCCTGTTGCTCCAGCGCGTCGCGCCGGAACACGCCGAGGTAGACGGTCTCCGTCTCGCCGGCCTGCCCGCCGGTGTGGAAGGCGGCGTTGCCCACGCCGATCTTGGAGGTCATGGCGGCGGCCACCGCGTCCTCCCAGGCGTTCTCCCCCTCGGCGTGCATGATGCCGCCGACGTTCTGCGCGCCGGTCTCCTCCAGGAGGCGTACGGCGGTGGCGATGTAGTTCGCCGACAGCATGCCGTGGCCGTCGACACGGACCACGATCGGGTGCCGGGACGCCTTGATCGCGGCGTTGAGCGCGGCGGGGGTACGGCCCGTCGGGTTCGGCACGGTGTGCACCCTGGGGTCCTCCGCGACGAGCTCGGCGGCGATCTCGTCCGTGCGGTCCGTGGACGGACCGAGGGCGATCACCACCTCCATCTCGCCGGCGTACTCCTGCTGCAGGATGTGCCGGATGGCATTGCGGAGGTGACGTTCCTCATTGAGCACCGGCATGATCACGGAGACGGCCGGGGGCTGCTGCTGGGACATGGATCCTCGGGGGGACGGCCCGCGGCAAAGCCGCCATCGAGCGGCAGCGCTCGCCGGGAGACTGCGATATCTCGGCTCACGTTACCGCGAACGGGGGACACCGGCGGACGGCAGCCGGGTGGCCGGGCGCCCGACGCCCGGCGTGTGATGCTTTGCAGGAGATCATATCGGCTTACGGTGTACCAGCCGGCTTCGTACCGACCTGTACCGAATTGCTGCGCCCCGGCCGGCCGCCGCCCCCACCCGCCCCGCCGCGGAGGTGTCCCCCGTGACCGCCCCGTCCCGCTCCCCTCACCCCGCGCAGCCCGGCTCCCCCCGCACCGTCCCGCGCCGGTCCGCAGGGCAACGGCGCCCGCCGCGGCGCCGCTGGGGACTGCGGATCTGCACCGTGGCCTCGATGCTGCTGCTGGTCGCGAGCGGTGTGGGGCACGCCATGGTCACGGGCGTGGAGAAGGGGATCGGCCGGGTGGACGCCTTCAAGGGCATGAACAACCGGCCCCCCACGAGCACCGGCGGCCTGAACTTCCTGATCGTGGGCACGGACGGCCGCGACAAGCTCTCCAAGGCGCAGAAGCGGCAGTACCACCTGGGCGGCGCGCCCTGTCACTGCACCGACACGCTGATGCTGGTGCACCTCTCCGCCGACCGGAACCGTGCCAGCGTCATCAGCCTGCCGCGCGACTCCTACGCCGTGGTGCCCGAGCACCAGGACGCCACCGGCAAGCGGCGCCCCCGGCACCCGGTGAAGCTGAACGCGGCGTACGCGGAGGGCGGCGCCAACCTCACGGTGCGGACCGTGGAGCACATGACGGGTGTGCACATCGACCACTATCTGGAGGTCGACTTCACCAGCTTCATGCGGAGCGTGGACTCCGTCGGCGGCGTGGAGATCTGCACGGTGCGGCCGCTGAAGGACAGCTACACGGGCCTGGACCTGCCGGTCGGCAGGAGCCGGCTCAACGGCGGCCAGGCGCTCCAGTACGTGCGCTCGCGGCACATCGACGGCTCCGCCGACCTCGGCAGGATGCGGCGCCAGCAGCGCTTCCTCGCCGCCCTCATCCACCAGACCACCTCCTCCGGGGTGCTGATGAACCCGATCCGCTTCAAAGAGGTGGCCGACACGATGCTGGAGTCCGTCCGCGCCGACGGGAGCTTCGGCGCCAACGACATGGTCGATCTCGGGCAGGCGATGCGCGGCTTCACGGCGTCGTCGTCGGAGTTCACCTCCGTACCGCTGCGCAGTGTGAGCCTGAAGGTGCCGGGGCTGGGCGAGACCGTGCAGTGGGATCCGGTGAAGTCCAGGAAGCTCTTCCAGGCGATCCGCGACGACCGGCCGCTCGCGGTGCGCTCGGCCAAGCCGAAGTCGGACGCCAAGGTCGTGGAGGTCCCGCCGGCCCAGATCCAGGTGCACGTGACCAACGGCACCCGCAGGGCCGGCCTGGGCAACGCCGTCGACGGAGCGCTGCGCGCCTCCGGCTTCGCCACCACCGGGGCTCCTGGGAACGGCACCGGCGGCGCACTGGCGCGCACGCTCATCACCTACGACCCCCGGTGGGACCGCTCGGCGCGCTCGCTGGCCGCGGCGCTGCCCGGCGCGGAGCTGCGTCCGGTGCCGAACCAGGGCGCGGTGATGCAGGTGACGGTCGGCGGGAACCACAAGGCGGTGCAGCAGGTCCGGGCGGAGGTGTCCCCGCAGAACTCCGGGGACTTCTCGGCGATCACCGGCGACCAGGCGGTGTGCCCATGACCGTGCCCGCGCCCCGCTGCACGAAGAGCCCGCCGACGGCGGACCGGCCGGCCGGCCGGGGCCACGCCCGCCGGGTCGCGGTCTCCGTCGCGGCGCTGTGCCTGGTCGCGGCCACCGCCGCCGCGGCGCCGCCGGCACCCGCCGCGCCGACCGGCTGCGGTGATCTGATGCGCGGTCAGCTGTGTCTGCGCGGCCCGGTGGGTGCGGATGGGACGTACCGCACGACCTACCGGCGGACCGGCGCCGCCGATCCGACGAATCCACGGGTCGCCGGCTCGTCCACCGCGCCCGCCCCGCTCGCCTCCGGTGCGGAGATCACCGTGCGGCTGGGCTTCCAGCGCAAGAACCCGAAGATCACCGCGTTTCCCGGCTGGTTCGGCAGCCGGCGAACGCTGCACGGCGCCGTCGCCCTGAGCGGCCGCGTCCGGATGCTCCCGGACGAGTGCATCCGGGGCGTCATGGAATTCAGGGACCGGGTCTTCGTCACCAAGTGGAGCTGCGGTTGAAGCCGGGGATGTCCTGAAGGGGGCACATCGTGTGGCAGGTCGTACTGGGCATCACCCCCACCTCCGTCGCGCTTTTCCTCGCCGCCGCGCTGGCGCTGGCATGGGCCCTCGCCCTGTGGTCCGCGCGCGCTGCCGGAGGCGACGGACCGCGCCTGATGGCCGGCGTCCTGCTGGCGGGCTGGCTGCTGCTGGTCCTGGTGGCGACGCTCTCCCCCACCCAGCCGATCGGCTCCACCGACGCGACGGTCTGGTGGAAGCCCGGCGAGGGGCTGCTCGACCCGGGCGCCCAGTTGGAGCCGGAGGAGCTGGCGATGCTGATGAGGCAGCAGATCGCCAATGCCGCGCTCTTCCTGCCGGGACCGCTTCTGCTGCGCTTCGCGGTGCCGCGCTGGACGGCGGCCGCGGCGTTCCTGCTCGGGGTGGGCCTGTGTGTGGCCATCGAGGGGGCGCAGCTGGTGATGCGGGCCGGGGGGATCGCCGATGTCGACGACGTGCTGTGCGCGGCGGTCGGCACCGTGGCCGGCGCGGGGGTGGCGCTGCTGGCGCAGCTGGCGGTGACGGTTACGCGTCGTCGAGGCCTTCCGCGGCGCGTCGCTCGCGCAGCTCCATGATCGCGCGCCGCCGCGCCAGCCGGTGCGTACGGCGGATCTGCGCCTCCTGGTAGCGCCGCTTGTCCCGCTCGGTCTCCGGGATCACCGGCGGCACCCGGCGGGGCTTGCCCTGCTCGTCGACCGCGGCGAAGACGAGATAGGCGGAGCCGACCTGCTGGGCCGGGGTGGACTCGTTCCAGCGCTCGGCCAGGACGCGTACGCCGACCTCCATCGAGGACCGGCCGGTCCAGTTGACCTGGGCCTTCACATGGACGAGGTCGCCGACGCGGATCGGCTCCAGGAAGGCCATCTCGTCCATGGAGGCGGTCACCGCGGGCCCGCCGCTATGCCGTCCGGCCACCGCGCCCGCCGCGTCGTCGACCAGTTTCATGATCACGCCACCGTGCACGGTCCCGAGGAGGTTGGTGTCGCCGGCGGTCATGATGTGCGACAGCGTGGTCCGGGAGACGGCGGTGAGCTTGCCCACAAGCTCGCCCTCCGGGCTGTTGGTGACGAGATCGGTCATGGGCCCAGCCTAAGCCGGTGGCGGGCGCCGCCGCCCGGCGCCATCCGTGCCGATGCCCCTCGTCCGCTCCCGAAACCATCCGGAATGGATGATTCCGTATGGCCCGTCGGAATGGTCACATCCCCGTGCGGTATGCGGCGGTAGCGGCGCCGTCACTTTGCATCAGGTCTGCAACAGCCCTGGCCCGATCCGGCACCCGCCCTATTTCCCCGGCCCTCTCGGCAGGCAGACTTCCCCCTATGAATGAGTGGCCCAATGGGTGGTCCGGCGACCAGAACGGCAACCGGTACGGACGTGGCAGCGGCAGCCACGAGCCGGAGGGTGCGCGCGCCATGCCGCGGGTGCGGCGCGACGCCGTCCCCGGCCACCCGCGGAGCGAGCCGCCGCTGCCGCCGCAGATGTCCCCGCGTCGGAGCGGCGTGCCGTCGCAGCAGTCCCAGGGCTACGACGACTTCGACAGCGGCTACAACACCGGCCAGGTCTACGGCGGCGGCGGTGGCGGGGGCGGTGGCTACGACGGTGACGGCCGGGACGGCCGCGGCGGCCGTCCGCGCCCCCGCTGGGGCCGCCGCATCAAGGTGACCGTGCTCACCCTGATCGCGGTGCTCCTGGTCACCTCGGTCGCCACGTACTTCTGGGCGGACGGCAAGGTGCGCCGCGAGGTGGACCTGAGCAAGGTCATCGACCGGCCCGAGACGGGCGACGGCACGAACTACCTGATCGTCGGCTCGGACAGCCGTGAGGGCATGTCCGCCGAGGAGAAGAAGAAGCTGCACACCGGCTCCGCCGAGGGCAAGCGCACCGACTCGATGATGATCCTGCACGACGGGAGCAACGGCCCGACGCTGATATCCCTGCCGCGTGACTCGGACGTCGAGATCCCCTCGTTCGTCGGCTCCGACTCCGGCAAGAAGTACCCGGGCACGGGACGGCACACCAAGCTCAACGCCGCATACGCCGAGGACGGCCCCGAACTGCTGGTGCGTACCGTCGAGTTCAACACCAAGCTGCACATCGACCACTACGTCGAGATCGGCTTCGCGGGCTTCGCCAACATCGTGGACGCCATCGGCGGCGTCGAGATGAACATCCCCAAGGCCTTCAAGGACAAGAACGCGGGCGCCGACTTCCCGGCAGGCAAGCAGACGCTCAACGGCCAGCAGGCGCTGGCCTTCGTCCGCACCCGGCACGCCTTCGCCGGCAGCGACCTGGACCGCACCAAGAACCAGCAGAAGTTCCTGGCCTCGCTGGCGAGCCAGACCGCGACGCCCGCCACGATCCTCAACCCCTTCAAGCTCTACCCGACGATGGGCGCCGGCCTGGACACGCTCATCACCGACAAGGACATGAGCCTGTTCAACCTGGGCCAGATGTTCTTCGCGATGAAGGGCGTCACGGGCGGCGAGGGCAAGTCGATGAACATGCCGACCTCCGGCAGCTCCGGCGGCAACCTGTTGTGGGACAAGAACAAGCTCCAGCAGCTCGTCCAGCAGCTGAACAACGACGAGAAGGTCACCGTCACCAGCGACTAGCAGCGACCGGCAGCGTCCCAGGACGCCGGAAGCGCAGGACAGACAGAGGAAAGGGCCCGGACCGTGCCTGCGGTCCGGGCCCTTCTGTGCCTACTACGGCTACGGCAGGTTGCGCGCCATGACGATGCGCTGGACCTGGTTGGTGCCCTCGTAGATCTGCGTGATCTTGGCGTCGCGCATCATCCGCTCGACGGGGTAGTCACGGGTGTAGCCGTAGCCGCCGAGCAGCTGGACGGCGTCGGTGGTGATCTCCATGGCCGCGTC
>NZ_JBIRGO010000056.1:0-6506 GCF_044328065.1 Streptomyces sp. NPDC017993 | reverse complement strand
AAGACCCCAGGCCATTCATCTGGACCAAGACAGCCGACCAGATCCTCGAGTCACTCGCCTCATACTGCAAACGAATTACTGACTCAGGACACTAGATACGCACACTGCTCGTAGCAGTGGACTGACGGACGCAGATCTGGAAGCGCTGCTGGCATGCCAAATAGCCCAGCGACGCCATGGCTCCGCCGTTATCGATGAGCGCGCGGAGTTGGCACCGGGCCGGAATCTGGATCGCCAACCAAAAGTAGTGTGCGACCGCCTCGGCACGGAGCAGTTCCACGGGCCCCCGGAGCTCTAGGCGCGGTAGGAGGGCCGCTCTGCACGCTTGCACTTGGGAGAGTCGTTAAACCACGCCGTCTGGGTGCACTTGGCTCTCGTTCATGGTCGTCAGGAAGGCAGCCAACCGGCCATTTCTCTGTGAAGCCCAGCGTGTTGAGGGATGACGAGGGGCCGGGTGGTCGAGGGTCACTCCGGCGATGAGGGGGCCGATGGCCGGCGCCGCCGTGAGCGAGGTGGCCCACAGGCCGATGAACGTGCCGCGTTCACGCGGATCGGGGACCGCCTGGCTGATCAGCGCCAGTGTCGTGGGCGGCAGCGCGGCCGAGCCGAGCCCGGTCAGCGCCTGGCCCACCCACACGACCTCGCGCGGCTCTGTCCTTCGGCGTTGACTTGGTGGACTCGCTCCTCGAGCGCGCCCGCACCGCAGCCCGAGCGATACGTGCCCAGGTTGCCGCGGTGGTCGATGTCGCGCTGGCGACGGTCGACGTCACCGCGATGGTGTTCGTGATGAACGGCGGCGGATGGTCCCACCGCCGGCACCTGCTCGCCGAAGCCCGCCGCCGCCTCGCTCTCGTCCTGCGCGGCCGCCCCCGTGACCCCGGCCTGGACCAGAGGATCGCGGACGCCGCACTCACCACACACTGCTCGGACATCAGCGAACCGAAGACGCTGCGCGGCCGGATGCCGGCGTACCGCCTCTCCACCGCCAAGTGGGCCCTGGCCGACCTACACCCGCCCGGCACCCGCCGATCGCCGTGCCCGACCCGAACCGGCCCCCGGACCAGGAGCCGGGGGAGCCGGAGGTGCCCCGCGTTCCGATGCGCTACGACCGTGCCCTCCTCGCCAGCGCGGTTGCGCAGGAGAAGCTGCGCACCACGACCGCCGCGCGAGGCCGGGCGTACGACATCGCGACGCACCAACAGGCCGCGATGCCCGAGCAACTGCTCGCGAACCAGGAGACAGACCTCGAACCCGGCCGCCCGGAGCAGGAGACCGGGCCACGGTCGGCGATCGACCTGACGGCCCTGCGGGCACTGAAGAAGTCGCGCGCGGACATCGAATCCCTGGAACTCACCGCCGAACGGCTGCGCCACCTTCAGGACGCCTTCACCAAGGCCGCCGACCGGGAGGACGCCAGCGCACCGCACCCGGCGCCCGAGGACGACCAGAGGACGCACCACCCCCAGCAGCCCGGCCCCCATCACCGTCGACAAACTGGCCTCTGAGTACGCCCCGATGCTGCAGAATACCCCGCCGCGCCGCGGCGGCGCGGGCTACTGCACAGGCCACACAGCGGCGAGTGTCCGATCAGACGTTCGGTCATTCATCCAGGCAAGCTAACTCACGCAAATGGTGCGTGTGCGGCCCCGCGCATGGACATGCACGTACCGGCAATCGGACCGTGGCGCCGACTGCAAAGCGGCGGGGGCAGCACCGTTCACACCCTCATCGCCTGCAGCAACGGCTCATTGGGGCAATGGCCCGGGATTGCCGCCAGACGGAACTGCACCCTGCGCCGCACAGCGGTGGTCAGGGGCAGACCTTGATCGGAAGTGAATCAGGCATGATCGGTGACCTTCAGCGGCGCAACATCAACGCTGCGTTCAACACGCTTGACGTGACAGGTGACGACCACATCGACCAGGATGATTTCCGCGTGCGGGCCGACCGTTTGCGGACTCTTCGCCCGGACATGGACGACAAGCTGGCCAATGACCTGCGGAAGACCTTCGACGCCTGGTGGGAGGTCATCCGTCGCGCTGCCGACAGCGACGGGGACGGCCGCGTGACCCGCGAGGAGTTCACCGTGGCGATCGACGCCGGGCTGGAGGAGGATCCCGCCTACATCGACCAGATGGAGCGGGTCGCCCAAGTGGTCGCCGAGGCGGCTGACCTCGACGGGGACGGAATGCTCGACCGAAACGAACTCGACCTGATCTACAAGGCCTTCGACGTCGACGTGGCCTTCAGCGAGGAGACCTTCCGACGCCTCGACCGTGACGGCGACGGGCTGTTCAGCACCACCGAGTGGGCCCAGACGGTACGGGACATGTTCAGCTCCACCGATCGCGCCACGGCCGCAGCGGTCGCATTCGGCCCAGTGGCCTAAGGCCCCGCCGGTCACCTCTGTCCTGTCCAGGTTCGGCCAGCCGTTCGCCCAAACCGTCAGGCCAGTGGGCTGGCTGGCCGAGGCCGGTGGCTGTGCCCGTATGTGGAGCGGTGCCATGGTGCGGCATCGCCCCATCGCCGTGCACCAGTCCAAGGCATCTAACTTCCGCCGTACGGTCCCGGTTGGCCCCTGAGCGACCGCCGGCCCGCACACACGCAACCGAGGACGGAGGCAGTCATGACCGCCCAGGTGATCGTACTGGGGGGCGGTATCGCGGGGCTGGCGGCCGCAGCCGCACTGGCCGCCCCCGGCGCGCAGGTCACCGTCCTCGACCGGGCCCGGCCGCACGCCGGCCCGGCCCCACGTGCCGGCGTGCCCCAGGGACGCCATGTGCACGGACTGCTGTCCACCGGCGCCGAGGCCATGGACGTCTTGCTGCCGGGGACCCTGGACGACCTGTACTCGCGCGGCGCACACCGCATCGGGCTGCCACACCAGACGCAGATCTACGGCCCCACGGCTGGATGGACCCCTTCCCCACGCGGCACTACCTCGTGGGAGCCACCCGGCCCCTGGTCGAACACACCTTGCGCACCCGCCTCACTCCACGGGTCCGCTTCCTGCCGTCCACCGAAGCCGTCGGTCTGCTCGGCTCCGCCGGACGGGTCACCGGAGTGCGCACCCGCAGCCGCCCCGACGGAGCGAAGAGCGCAATGACCGCGACCCTCGTGGTCGATGCCACCGGCCGCTCCACCCAGACCCCAAGCTGGCTCACCAGACTCGGCCTGGCCCCCGTGCGCACCACCGTTGTCGACTCTCACCTCGCCTACGCCAGCCGGCTGGTCCGGCCGACCGCAGCGCAGCTCCTGCCCGACTGCGTCAACATCCAGCCCGACCCGCGGTGCGGCAAGCCTGGGAGGGGATGTTTCCTCCTGCGCGTGGAGGACGGTTCCTGGATGGTCACCCTCTCCGGCACCTGCGGCGCGCACCCGCCGACCGACGATGCGGGCTTCCGTCGTTTCGCCTCTTCCCTGCGTCACCCCCTGATCGCCGAACTCCTCGCCCAGGCCGAGCCGGCCGGACGGACCGTGGCCCACCGCAACACCGCCAACCGCCGCCACCACTACGACCGCGCCCCGTCCTGGCCCGCCGGACTCCTCGTGATCGGCGACGCCGCCACCACGTTCAACCCGCTGTACGGACAAGGCATGAGCGTCGCCGCACCAGTGCGCTCGCCCTGCGCCAGGCGCTGGAGACCACCGGACTGCGCGCACTCACGTCGCCTACCGCCTGCCACCGCATCCAGCGGATCGTGTGCCGCACCGCGGATCTGCCGTGGCTGCTGTGCACCACCGAGGACATCCGCTACCCCGGCGCCACCGGTCCACGCCCCGGGCCGACCGTTCGCCTCGCCCAGTACGCCGCCGACCGGTTGCGCACCGCCGCCACCACCCGGCCCGCCGCCTCCGCAACGTTCATCGCAGCGGTCGCTTCGTCCCGACCCGCACACCGACTGGCAACCCCGACCGCTGTGTGGGACGTCCTGCTCGGCCCCGGTGCACCACCACGCCACCACCCGGCCCCAGCACCACTGCCAGGACCTGGCCCCGATTCCGCCAGGAGGGAGCAGCCGTGATCCGTACCGGGCGCCTACTTCGCGACATCGCTGCCGACCGGCAGTTACTGAAGCCCATCCCGCCGTGTCGTGGGATGCGGTGGGTGATCCCCGCCCGCCTTCGGTGCCGCAGCCCCGATGCCTTCTCACCACGCAGAACCTTTTAAATGGGGACGCCTCGAGCGGTGTCAGAACGTGGCGATATCGCCGCGTTGCCTGTGGTGTCCGTTGGCGGGGGCGGAAACGCATGGCCTTTGGAGGGAACTTGTCTATGACTGGTACACAACGGCGCTTTGACCGGCTTCGCCGTATCCAGGATCTGGATCCGGAACGGGACTACGAGGAGATCTGGCGGTTGGTCAGCGCGTACGAGTTCCCGTGGGACTACTGGCAGTCCGTGTCCTTGGCCTTCTTCCGCACCTTCGCGATCCCGTCCATCAGCGCTCTGCTGGAGGAGACCGGCGAGATCGTCGGGCACACTCAAAAACGTGCAGACGACACGCTGCTGATCATGTATGAGATGGGCCGCCTGGGCTTGGAGAGCCCCGAAGGGCGCGCCTACCTGCGGCGCATGAACCAGATGCACCGGCGCTACAACATCGCCAACGACGACCACATCTACATCATCGCGCTGTTCATCGTCGTGCCGGTGCGGTGGATCGACCAGTTCGGCTGGCGTCGGCTGACCGCGCACGAACAGCGGGCACTGACCAACTACGGCAGGCGCCTGGCCCAGCTGATGGGCATCAAGGGTGCCCCGGCCACCTTCGCCGACTTCGACCAGTTCGCCCGGTCCTACGAGCATCGGCACTTCGCCGTCACGGACAGCAGCCGACGCCTGGCCGCCGCGGCCTTGGCCATTAGCGCGGACATGCTCCCCCATTCGCTGCGCGGTCCGCTCAAGCCGCTGATGCACCGCTTCTCCCTGGCGAGCCTGGACGAGGCCCTCCTGCACGCTGTCGGCCTGCCCCTCCCGCCCGAACGCGACCGGCGCCTGGCCGCCTGGCTGCTGCGTACGCGCGGTTGCATCCTGCGGCTGCTGCCGCCGCGCCCGGACAGTCGCCCCCACCGTCTGGCCCTGGCGACCTACCCCGACGGCCACCGGGTCTGCGAAATCGGACCCCGCTGGCTCACAGACGGCACAGCTGACGAGAAGGACAACATCGTGCAAGGAGAAGGCCCGTGACCGACCTGTGCAGCGGCGGCGAACCCGCTCCCCTTTCCAGACGCACATCAGTCCGATGCCGGGCATGACTGACCAACCCGCGGGCACCGACCGGCGGCCCGCCAACGGTGCACCGACGCAATCCAGTAAATCGGGAGGCGCAGATGGTGATGAGTACTGCTGGTCAGAGGCGGACGGCCGAGGAGATCCTCGTCGCCGCGCGCGCGGTACTCGACCCGGCTCTGCGAACTGCCGTGGGCAGGCTTCCGGAGCCGCTGCGTGCTCTCGCGGAGTTCCATTACGGGTGGGCCGGTTCCGGTGGCGCGGCTGCGGAGGGCTCGTTGTCGCGTCTGCGGCTGCCGACGCTGGTGTTGCTATCCGCCGACGTCAACGGTGACGGGTGGGATGGGGCGGTGGAGGCGGCCGCGGCATGGAGCCTGATGGGCAACCACACCCTGATCCATGACGACATCATGGACCGCGACAGCCACCGCCGTGGCCGCCCGACCCTGTGGACGGTGTTCGGCACCGCGGCGGCCCTTCAGGCCGGCAACGCCCTGCTCGCCCTCGCCATCGAGTTGCTGGCCGAGCAAAGCGGCCCAAAGATCCCGACGGCCATCGGCCGAATGGGACGAACCGTCCAGGTAATGAGCGCCGGGCAGGTCGCGGACATGGACCTCGAAGCACGCACGGAGGTGGCGCTGGAGGAGTCCATGGCGGTCGTCGAGGCTAAGGCATGCCGGGTGATGAGCTACGCCTGCGAGCTGGGTGGCCTGTGCGCAGGCGCAGCAGACGACCAGATCGAGGCACTGTCCGCCTACGGTCACCACCTCGGTATCGTCTGCCAGCTCCAGGACGACCTGGAAGACCTCCGGCCCACCGCCAACTGGGTCGACGGCCTGCACGGCAGTGACATCCGCCGCCGCAAGAAGACGCCCATGCTCCTGGCGGCACTGCGCGCGCAAGGCGCCGATCGCGACCGCCTCGCAGACCTCTACCGCTCCGATACCCCCCTCAGCGACACCCAGATCCGGCACGCCGCCGAACTCGTCGAGAACTGCGGGGGGTGCGGCTGGGCGCTGCGGACGATCGAGGAGCACATGGACCTCGCGGCACAAAGCCTCGACCGCGTGCGGCCCACGCCCCGGGCACACCGGGAACTGAAGGCTTTCGCCTCGGTGTTCGGCTGCCCGGTCACCGACGACGACGATCGCAATCTCCCCGGGCCTGTGCCGGTCTGAGGCTAGGGCGTGTCCGCAAAGTCGGTTAGTCGTTGCTCCGTTCGTGGTGCGTCGTCATGAACTGTCTGATCAGGCATGGGCTGTGATCAAGCCGTT
>NZ_JBIRGO010000055.1:0-6535 GCF_044328065.1 Streptomyces sp. NPDC017993 | reverse complement strand
AGCCCTCGCCACCCGCTACGACAAACGAGCCCACCACTACAAAGCCCTGGTCACCCTCGCCTGCCTCCGACTGTGGCTCCCATGACTTTGCGGACCCGCCCTAGGAAGCATCGTGGACGACACCGGCTTCGTGAAGAAGGGCACCACCTCCGCAGGGGCTTGCCGATTGCGCCTACGGGAAGGACTCGCGTCCTCTCCCGATTCGCGATGATCGCAGACGTCAATCTAGTATCTGACCTGCTCATGCCATGTGGTCACTGACACGTACCGAGCTGCCTGGCATGCGCTGAAGTCGTGACAGGTCGACACAAGCAGGGGTGCGGAACCGGATGGGCAGCGAGCTGTCGACAGGGACGGCGGAACTGCGCGCGCAGATGGCCGCGTTCCTACGAGGTGAAGGGGATCCGCAGGCGCTGGTCGAGGCCGCGCAGGGCGCGGAGCTTCTGCTCCCCCTGCTCGGTGAGGGCACCGTGTGGAGTGGCGAGTTGGACGACCTTCGCTGGCTGTTCGCGTTCACCAGCACAGGTGAGATGCACGCCTTTCTGCAGCAGAAGTGGGAGACGGCCAAGCCCGACGAACTGCCCTCCGAACTGGCCCGGTACGTACGCTACCTGCGCGTGGGCGGTGAGGAGCTGTTGCAGGAGCTGCTTCCTGAGCTGGTGGAGCGGGATCGGGTTCCGATGGGGGTCGTGGTGGACGTGTCCTCCGGACTTCGCGCCTTCCTGCCACCCGTGTCCGGAATCGTGCCGGATGGGATTGCGCTCGATAGGGAATCCGTCGCCAAGGGGGAGCTTGCCGCATGGTGAGCGGTGGCGATTTCGGGGTCGACCCGCAGATCCTGAAGCAGGTGTCCAAGGGCATCAACGATGCGCTGGACGAGCTGAAGAAGATCACGGATGCGACTGAGGCGTCCACGGGTCAGGGCTTCTCCGATCTGTCGGTGTCGCCGACCGTGATGGGGCACTCCGATGCTTCTCAGATGCTGGACGACTTCGCCAAGCGTTGGGGCTGGGAGGTCCAGGCGCTCCTGGACGAGGGCGATGACGTGGCCGGGACGTTGGATCTGAACGCGGGCTACTACGAGGAGGCGGAAGAGTACGGCACGGACGTCCTCAAGGACGTTGTGCTGTCCGCGACTGCGGACCCGACGCTGACCTCGGAGAAAGCGGAGAAGATGTCCTGGAGCCAGGTGGGCGGCAAGATCAAGGACGCCTACACCCCCGACTACTCCATGGACAGTTTCAAGGACGCTTCCCAGGAGAGCCGGAAGAACCTCTCCAACGCCTGGACGGACGTCACTGAGACCGGAGTGACCGGGGGCCACATCGGGGTGGCGAAGGCCGTTGGCTCCGCACCCTTCAGCGGTGACGACGACGAGCAAGACGCCGACACTGCGGCGAAGGGGGAGTGATGGGCCTCTTCGACGATCTGGACCGCGCCACCCAGTCGGCCCGCGACACCTTCGCCGACGGGGTGCAGACCGTCGCCCACGGTACTTCGAAGCTGCTTGATGAAGCGGGCGCACACGACTGGGCGGACAAGGCCGACGCAGCCGGCTCCTGGGCGGCCAACGAGCTGGGTGCCCAGACCCGCGAGCTGGAGCTGAACGAGACCGACGACCCCGCCCTGCTGCTGCACGGGGACGCGAGCAGCATCCGTAAGTCCGCCGGGAACGTGAAGAAGTTGGGCGCGGCCTTCGAGCGTACCGGCTCTGCGCTGCGGAAGATGGATCCCTCGGACTGGCACGGACAGGCCGCTGACCGCTTTCGCGAGAAGGTGCAGACCCACCCCAAGCGCTGGCTGACCGCCGCCGACTCGTTCGAGGACGCGGCCGCTGCGCTGGATCACTACGCCGACACGGTCGAGTGGGCGGGTAAGCAGGCCCGCGAGGCGGTCGAGCGGTGGAAGCAGGCCCAGAAGCAGACCGCGGCGGCCGTGGAGCAGTACAAGCGCAAGGTCGACGACTACAACCAGCAGGCCGACGCCGCCGAGCACCAGCCTCCGCAGGAGCCGGGCCCGTTCCACGACCCCGGCACCGAGGGACGCAAGTCCGCAGAGCACCTGCTCAAGACAGCCCGCAGCCAGCGCGACAGCGCCGGCACCCAACTGGCCGCGAAGCTCGCCCGAGGCACCTGCCGGGCACCTGCCGAGCCCCAAGGCCTTGACCGCATAAAGCGCGAAGCCGGCAACATGGTGAAAAACCAGCTGGTCGGGGCCGAGCACCAGCTGGGCGGCATCATCAAGACCGGCACCTCGTTGCTGCGCCTGGTCCGCACGGTCAACCCCCAGGACCCCTACAACCTGACCCACCCGGCCGACTACGCCACCAACCTCACCAGTGTCGCAGGCGGCCTGATTCACACTGCCAACCACCCCACCGAGCTGGTCAAGGGCTTCATCGGCGAGGGTTGGGGCACCGACCGCAACCAGGCCATCGGCGCCTTCGCGACGAACTTCGTCGGCGGCGGAGGCGCCGTGAGCAAGGTCGGAGCCAAGGCCGCCGCCCACGGCATGGAAAGCGCTGCCGCCAAAGACGCCGCCAAGACCGCCGCAAAGGACTCCGCCGGCGTCGCCGGGCACGGCGATGACGCGGCCGACGCAGCTCGGCATGCCGATGATGCGGCAACGCATTCCGATGATGTGGCCGAGCGCGCCGATGATGGGGGCGAGCGCCCCGATGACCCCGCCGGGGCGGGCAGGGATCTGGACCCGGACGACCCTCGCAGCCTCCCCGCAGCCGTAGACAAGAGCGTCGACATCGACAGCATCAGCCACAAGCCGGTGTGGCGCGAAGACCACGAGCCGCTGTACCGCAACGACAACCGCCATCCCGAGGAGATCTTCGACCAGGGCTTCCATCCACGCGACTCGTCCAACGCAGACCTTTATGGCTATGTGGAGGGCAACCAGTCGTCGGCCTTTGTGGGCACCACCAAGGACGCCGATGCCGACTGGCTGACCAAATACCGGTACGAGGTGGATGCTCCCGGCGGCATCGACGTCAACCAGACCTTGCCGAACAACAAGTACCGAGGTGAGGAGGAGATCGCCTTCGCCGGGGGCATTGACCGCAGGCACATCAAGGGTGCCTGGGAGATCCTCCCCGGCGGGACCAAGGGAGAATGGATGCCGAACCCCCAATACGAGTCTCATATCCCCAAAAGGCCCGTCGATCCCGCCCCTGAAGCACCGCCCGCCAGTCAACTGCCCGAAGGATGGACCCGATGAGTGGCTACCTGGTCCCCGACCGTTTCGAAGTCCTCGCCTTCAACGGCGACCAGCAGGCCGACGCCGTCCTGCACTGGGAGGGCGAGAACCGCGATTTCACCGTGCTCGCCGACGGCCCTTGGGGGCATGTCACCGGCAGAGCAGATGACTGCTTCGAGGCTCTCACCCACATCCGCGAGCAGATCGAACCCCAGGGGTGGCTCCTGGGTGTCAACGGCTCGCGTCGCGACACCTGGCCCTCCGGGATGTGCCGTGGGACCGGGGGTTTCCTCGTCTACCGCCTCAGGCCCGGCCTTCGCCCCACCAGCGCCGATCGTATCCAGACATTCCAACCCGCACCCCGCGAGACGCTGGCCACTGTCGCCGAGCAGATCGCCTTCGAAGAGCAGTGGAGCCAGTCGCTGTGACCACCCCGGCCGGCCCTGCCCCCACCGTTCCCCCGGTCACCGAGGCTCTGCGCGCCCAGGCCGCACAGCAGTGCGGCGGCTACGTGTACGCGATCGACCCGTACTTCGACCCCAACGGCGCCGTCCCCCCGTACGGCATCGTCGGCGGCTGGTCCGTCGGCAGCTCCGGCCAGCTCGTTTCCTTCAAGCACAACCCGAACTACCGCCCGTCGCCGATGGCGTTGGAGTTCCCGTCCCCTGTCACCGCCCTGGACGAAGCCCTGCAGCGCGCCGTCACCGGGTATGGCAGCGAGCAGGAACTCCTCGCGGCCTTCCGCGACGCCACGCTCATCCTGTTCACCCAGGAGGGGCAGACCGGCCTCTACACCATCGTCGAGGACGACGGCAGCCGCTACATCCCGGCCTTCACCCACCCCACCCACGCCCCCGACACCTGGCACCAGTGGCAAGAGACCACCGGCCATCACCTCGCCGCCACCGGCCTCCCGATCCGCCTCAATCCCGGCCACCGCATCAGCCTGACCATCCCGGGCGAGGCCGGGAATCAAGTCGGTGGCGAGAAGGCCGGCCCCAACTCTTCGCCCTCCACCTCGTCCTTCGGCCTCCCCGAGGCCCTCGTGGATGCCCCGCTGCTCGCCGCCGGCCTGCTCGCGGCGCTCGGCCGCCGACGCCGCACGGCCCTGTGGCAGTCCGCCATGGGCGCCAAGGGCCGCCGCGCCCCGGAGCTTCGCCAGCCAACGGGTGTCGCCGCCGATACCCAAGATGCGCTGCTCGTTGGGGCTGACCCGCAGGCCGTACGCGATCTCGACCATGCTCTGAGGGGACTGGCGTCGGCCTTGACCGTCGAATCGCGCACCCTGCCGACCGTCTACGTTGCCTGGCTCACCGACAGCGAGCTCACCCTCCAGCTCGCCCATCCCGCAGGTAAGCCCCCAGCGCCATGGCAGCTCGGTCAGAACGAGACGTTCTGGCGCATCCAACGGGCCGACATCCCGGTGCACGAAACAGACACCGGCACTGCCGCCCCCTACCCCGGCCTCGTCAGCCTCGGCAGCCTCGACGGCGCGCGCCTGCTGCTGAACCTCGAAGCCGTCCCCGGACTCGTCTCACTCACCGGCACGCACGCGGACCGGAGTGCCGTTCTCACGTCGGTCGCCGCGGAACTCGCCACCAGCGGCTGGTCGGACCCAATGACAGTCACCCTCGTCGGCTTCGGCACGGAACTCACCACGCTCGACCCCACCCGCGTCCGCCACTTCGACGACATCGAAGCCCTCCTGGAAACCATGGACGCTGAAACCCGGCAGCGGCGCGGTGCCCTCGCCACGGCGGGCCACGACTCCGTACTCACCGGCCGCACCGGCTCCGCACAGCAGACCCAATGGGCGCCCGACCTGGTCCTCCTCGCCGCACAGCCGACCGAGGATCAGGCAGCGAAGATCGCCGAGCTCGTTGCCGAATCCGGCCGACTGGGCATCAGCTACCTGGCCGCCACCGAGGAGAACGGCCTGCCAGGCGCGACCTGGAAACTCGAAATCACCCCCGACGGACGCCTCCTGGCCCCACTCCTCGGCCTGGAACTGCAAGCACAGCTCCTGCCCCAGGCCCAGTACGATGCCGTGGTCCAGCTCTTCGCCGGCGCCACACCCGACGACGACCGGGACCCGGACCCCAGCACCCCGCAGTTCATGGTCGACATCACCCCGAGCGGACGACCCGCGGTGTACGCACAGCTGGTCGGCACCTACGAGATCACCGGCCTCGACGCACCTGACGCCGAGCACAGCCCGCTTCTCCACGAGGCGCTGGTCATGCTCCTACTCCATCGCGAAGGAGTGCACCCGCGCGTTCTGGCCTCCTGGCTGTGGCCCCAAGGCGTAACCGAGGATGTCCGTGACCCCCTCATCGAACGGCTGCGAACCTGGCTGGGGAGCGACTCCGACGGAACCCCGCGGCTCGGCACCGACACCACCGGTCGGCTCACCCTCGCGCCGTCCGTCGTCTCCGACCTCGACGTGCTCCGCACCCTCCACTACGAGGCCACCGCGGGCAGAGGCGCAAGTAACGCACACATACGGGAACGCCTGCTCAACGACGCCCTGGCACTCGCCCGCGGCCCCCTGCTCGCAAACCGCCCACAGGGCCGCTACACCTGGCTTTCCCACGAGATCAGCGAGGTCCAACTGCCCCTACTGGTGGCAGACGTCGCACTGGCCCTGTCCGCCCACCACTTGGAGGCCGGCAATCCGACACCAGCGCTCAACGCCCTCAACACGGCCTTGACCACCACGCCGACGGACGAGCGACTCTGGAACGAACTCCTACGCGCCGCACACGCCACAGGCGATGTGGCCAAGCTCGAATCAACAGCAGCATCGCTCATTGCCCGCAATCACGAGCACAGCGGCGGCGCCAGTAGCCTCCCGCCCCGCACCGAGGCCCTCCTCGACGAGCTCTTGCCGTCCTGGCGTGACGCCCAATCTGCTGCAGACTGACGCCCAATCTGCAGCAGACCCGCGCGGAGTGGCTTGGGCACAGCTCGCCGTAGACCACGCTGGAGCACTACGCTCATTTCATGCCCGAGGCAGACAAGCGGGGCCTCTCCGTCATGGACGAGTGGTTCGATCAAGTTCCATCATCGAGCCAAGGTCCGCAATCGAATGTCCCTGAGAAGTCCCTGGGCATCCGAGAGTCCCGAGCGGCCACTGAAACCGCAGGTCAGGGCCATGGTCGGGGTGTACTGCCGGAACGTACGAGGAGTACAAGGTTCTACGCGTACTAGTACTCCAGTTAGAAATCGTTGCCTGAGCTGTTCCTTCTTCGGTAGTGGCAGCGTCGGGCGGTGGCTTGGTGGCGTCTGCGCCAGTGGGACCAGTTCAGAGCATGTATGGCTGGGCCGT
>NZ_JBIRGO010000054.1:0-6803 GCF_044328065.1 Streptomyces sp. NPDC017993 | reverse complement strand
CCCAACCACAGCGGCCGCTCCACCGAACGCCCCTGCCCATACGTCGCCAGCAACGCACCCGCCTCGATCGGATCGCCCAGCGACGTCCCCGTCCCATGTGCCTCCACCACATCCACATCCGCCGCCGAGAGCCCGGCGGAGTCCAACGCCGCCCGGATCACCCGCTGTTGCGAAGGCCCGTTCGGCGCACTCAGACCGTTACTCGCGCCGTCCTGATTGATCGCCGAACCCCGCACCACCGCCAAGACCTGGTGGCCGTTACGCCGCGCGTCCGACAACCGCTCCAACAGCAGCATTCCCGCGCCTTCGGCCCAGCTCGTCCCGTCGGCGGCTGCGGAGAACGCCTTGGAACGGCTGTCACGGGCCAGCCCCCGCTGCCGACTGAACTCGATGAAGAGGCTGGGGGTGGACATCACGGTCACGCCGCCGGCCAGCGCCATCGAGCACTCGCCACGGCGCAGCGACTCCGCGGCCAGATGCAGGGCCACCAGCGACGACGAGCAAGCCGTGTCGACCGTGAGGGCCGGGCCCTCCAGGCCCATGGCGTAGGCGATGCGACCAGACACCACGCTGGCCGCCTTTCCGGTCAGCAGGTAGCCCTCGAGGTCTTCGGGCAGTTGCCGCAGGTGTGCGGCGTAGTCCTGTCCGTTGGTGCCGATGAACACGCCGGTCGGCGTTCCGCGGCGCGTGGACGGGTCGATGCCCGCGCGCTCCACGACCTCCCAGGAGGTCTCCAGCAGCAGCCGCTGCTGGGGGTCCATGGCGAGTGCCTCACGCGGCGAGATGCCGAAGAACTCCGGGTCGAAGTCGTACGCGTCGTAGAGGAAGCCTCCTTCCTTCGCGTAGGTCTTGCCCCGCTGGTCGGGGTTCGGGTCGTAGAGCTCCTCGACATTCCAGTTCCGGTCGGCGGGGAAGGCGGAGATCACGTCGCTGCCGCCGGCGACCAGCGACCACAGGTCCTCCGGGCTGCGCACCCCTCCGGGGAGGCGGCAGCTCATTCCGACGATCACGATCGGGTCGTCGTCCGGTGCCGTCACGGTCGCCGGGACGGGCGCCGTGGCGGCTCCCGGCTCCCCCAGCGCGGCGGTCTTGAGGTATCCGGCGAGCGCCGCGGGGGTCGGGTGGTCGAAGAGCAGACTGGTCGGCAACCGCAGACCGGTGGCGCCGTTCAGCCTGTTGCGGAGCTCCACCGCGGTCAGCGAGTCGAAGCCGACCTCACGGAACGCCCGGGTCGGAGTGATCGCTTCCGGGGAGGCGTGCCCGAGTACGGCCGCGGCGTGCGAGCGGACCAGATCCAGCAGGAGCGGTCCCCGCTCCTGGTCGCGCAGTCGTGCCAGTCGCTGTCCCAGCGAGGTCGCACCGGAGTCGGTGAGGCCCCGCGCCGCCCGCCGGTGCGTAGTGCGTATCAGGCCGCGGAACAGGTGCGGTACGGGCCGGGAGTCGGCCTGCGCCCGGACAGCCGCCAGGTCGAGGCGGGCCGGTACCAGCGCGGCATCGCCCACCGTGAGGGCGGTGTCGAAGAGGGCCATGCCCTCCGCGGAGGGCATGGCGGCGACGCCGGACCGCGCCATGCGTCGCACATCGGTGTCGTCCAGGTGGACGCTCATGGCGCTGCGCTGGTCCCATAGCCCCCAGGCCAGGGACTGGCCGGCCAGACCGCGCGAACGGCGGTGCTGGGCCAGCGCGTCCAGGAAGGCGTTCGCCGCGGCGTAGTTCGCCTGACCGGCGCCGCCGATGGTGGCGACGACGGAGGAGTACAGCACGAATGCGGCGAGGTCCAGGTCCGCGGTCAGCTCGTGCAGGTTGACCGCCGCATCCACCTTGGGCCGCAGCACCTCGTCGACCCGCTCCGGGGTCAGGGCGGCGAGGACGCCGTCATCGAGGACTCCGGCGGTGTGGATCACGCCGGACAGCGGGTGCTCGGCCGGCACCCGGGCCAGCAGCCCGGAGAGGGCCTCGCGGTCCGCGACGTCGCACGCGGCGACCATGACGGTAGCGCCGGCCTCGATCAGCTCGGACCGCAGCTCCTCCGCGCCCACCGCGGCGAGCCCGCGGCGTCCGACCAGCAGCAAGTGCCGTACGCCGTACTCGGCCACAGCATGGCGAGCTGCCAGGGCGCCCAGCGTGCCGGTCCCGCCGGTGATCAGTACGGTGCCGTCCGGGTCGAAGGGCGGCGGGCCGGCGGGGGCGCCGTCCGGCACGCGGGCGAGCCGGGGCACGAGCACGGCGCCGGCGCGTACGGCGGTCTGCGGCTCGCCGGAGTCCAGCGCGGCTGGGAGCGCACGCAGCGAGTGAGGGTCCGTGTCGAGGTCCACCAGGACGAACCGGTCCGGCTCTTCCGTCTGCGCGGAGCGGATCAGGCCCCACAGGGCGGCGTGGGCCAGGTCGGGGACGTCCCATTCAGGCCCGGTCGCGATCGCGCCCCGGGTCACGAACACCAGCCGTGTGGCGGCGAAGCGTTCCTCGGAGAGCCACCGCTGCACGAGGGACAGCGCCCCGTGCACGGCGTCCCGGACGCCGTCCGCCGTCTCCACAACGGTGGCGTCGGGCATCGTGCAGGACACCAGCACGGCATCCGGCGCGTCGCCCGGGTCGGCTTCCATGGCGAAGGCCGGAAGGTGGAGTCCGGTACGGAGTCCGAGGGTGTCGTCGCCGAGCACGGCCCATCGGCGGGGCCCGGGCGCGGGTGCGGTCGGCGCGGGGTTCCATGTGACGCGTAGCAGTGACTCGTGGAACGCGACGCGACCGCCCTGGAGGTCCTCGGGGCGTGCCGGACGCAGGGCCACCTCGTCAACGGTCGCCACGGGGTGGCCGCTCGGATCGGCGGCCTCGACGGACACCCCGTCGGGGCCGGTGGGCGTCAGCCGCACGCGCAGCCCGGACGCTCCGGTCGCGTGGAGCGCGACGCCCTTCCATGCGAACGCCAGCCGGGCGTCGGCGTCCTCGCCCTCCGCGGCGTTTCCGTGGCCGGCCGCATCCGTCCTGTGCAGAACGGCTTCCAGCAGAGCTGGGTGCAGGCCGAACAGTCCGGCCTCGCTCGTGGTGTCCTCGTTGAGGCGGACCTCAGCGAAGAGCTCTGCGCCGAGACGCCACAGGGCGACGACCCCGTCCGCGCCGGCATCTTCCACGGGAACCGCGCCGGCCGGGGGCCATGCCGCAAGGTCGAACGACGCAGCGGTGCCGCCGGACGTCAGGACAGCCCTGGCGTGGCGCTGCCAGGGCGCGTCCGGCCCGGCGTGCTCCGCCCGAGCGAACACCTCCAGCGTCCTGCGGTCGTCCTCGGCCGCGCCGAGCCGCACCTGGATGACCACCGCGCCCTGCGCGGGCAGGGGCAACGGCGCTTCGATGATCAGCTCCTCGATCCGCTCGTACCCGACGTGGTCCCCGGCGCGGAAGGCGAGTTCGATGAAGGCACTGCCGGGCAGCACCGGCGTGCCCAGCACGGTGTGGTGGGCGAGCCAGGGATGCGTCTGGAGGGCCAGGCGGCCGGTGAACAGGTAGCTGTCCGAGCCGGCCAGGGCAGTCGAGGCGCCGAGGAGCGGGTGGCCGGCCGGGGCCAGACCGGCCGCCGTCACGTCAGCGGCCGGGGCGGAGCCGGACAGCCAGTACAGCTCACGCTGGAAGGCATAGGTCGGAAGTGCCACGCGCCGTGCGTCGTGCCCGGCGAAAACCGCCTCCCAGTCCGGCTCGATCCCTCGGACCGCAGCTTCCGCGAGTGAGGTGAGGAGGCGCTGTGCGCCACCTTCCTGGCGGCGCAGCGATCCCACGACGGCGATATCGGCCCCTGCGTCCTCGGCCGTCTCCTGCAGGGCGGTCGACAGCACCGGATGAGGGCTGCACTCGATGAACCCGGTGCAGCCGGAAGCCAGCAAGGCCCTTCCGGCCGCTTCGAATTGGACCGTCTCGCGGATGTTCCGGTACCAGTACTCCGTGTCCAGCTGACGAGTGTCCAGCCGCCCGCCGTTCACCGTGGAGTAGAACGGGATCCGGGACGCCAGCGGGGACACCGTCCGCAGGCCCACCAGCATGCGCTCGCGGAGCACCTCCACCTGGGCGGAATGGCCCGCCGTGTCGACGCCGCGGACCCGCCGGGCCCGGACGCCCTCGGCCTCCAGCTCGGCCAACAGCTCCTCGAGGGCCGCGGGTTCTCCGGAAACGGTCACCGTCCTCGGACCGTTCACGGCTGCGATGGACAGCCGGTCGCCCCAGCGCTCAAGGCGCTCGCGAGCTTCGTCGGCGGGCAGCGAGACCGCCATCATGCCGCCCTTACCGTCGAGTTCCGCCCACAGACGGCTGCGCAGGGCCACAATGTGGGCCGCGTCCTCAAGCGTCAGGCCGCCGGCGACGTATGCTCCGGCGATCTCACCCTGGGAGTGGCCGATCACCGCCGCGGGCTTGATCCCGTACGACTGCCACACGGCGGCGAGCGACACCATCACCGAGAACAGCGCGGGCTGGATCACGTCGATACGGTCCAGCGAGGGCGCGTCCGGCTCGCCGAGCAGCACATCCAACAACGACCAGTCGAGGAACGGCCGCAGGGCATCGGCGCACGCCCGCAGCTGTGCCGCGAAGACCGGGGAGTCCTGCCAGAGCTCCTGTGCCATGCCGAGCCATTGCGAGCCCTGCCCGGGGAAGACGAGGGCGGCGTTGCGCGCGTCACCGCTCGCGGCCTGCACCAGGTTGGGGGCGGTACCGCCGTTCGCGAGCGCAGTGATCCCTTGGAGGAACCCTTCACGATCATCCGCGACGACCGCCGCACGGTGGCCGAAGGCGGTACGCGTGGTGGCGAGGGAGTACCCGACGTCGGCGAGACCGGCATCGGGGTGGGCGGCCAGGTGCTCACCAAGCCGCTCGGCTTGCGCCTGCAGCGCCTCCTCCGTCCTGCCGGAGATCGTCCAGAGGAGGGGGCCGGGGAGAGCGGAGGAGGAGCCCGGCCCCTCCGGTTCCGGGGTTCCGGCGTCGTCCACAGCGGAGTGCGCGCTCCCGCCCACCTCCGCCGGGGAAGCGGCGGGCTCCTCCGGGGCCTGCTCAAGGATGACGTGGGCATTGGTGCCACTGATTCCGAAAGAGGAGACGCCGGCGCGCCTCACCCGCCCGGTCGACGGCCACGGCATCGGGTCGGTCAGCAACCGCACCGCACCCGATTCCCAGTCGACATGCCCGGACGGCTCGTTGACGTGCAGGGTCTGCGGCAGCAGGCCATTTCGGATGGCCATCACCATTTTGATGACGCCGGCCACACCGGCTGCCGCCTGGGGGTGACCGAAGTTGGATTTCAGCGAACCGAGCCACAGCGGATCGTTGTCGCCCCGGTCCTGCCCATAGGTCGCGAGCAGCGCCCCGGCCTCGATCGGATCGCCGAGTGCGGTGCCCGTTCCGTGCGCCTCGACCGCGTCCACGTCCCGTGGGGACAGCCCCGCGTCCGCGAGCGCCGCCTGGATCACCCGCTGCTGCGAGGGGCCGTGCGGGGCGGTCAGCCCATTGCTGGCGCCGTCCTGGTTGACGGCCGAACCCCGGACCACTGCAAGCACCTGGTGGCCGTTGCGCCGGGCGTCCGACAGCCGCTCCAGGAGGATCATGCCGACGCCCTCGCCCCAGCCGGTGCCGTCCGCCCGGTCGGAGAATGCCTTGCACCGGCCGTCGGGGGACAGCGCCTTCTGCCGGCTCAGTTCGACGAAGATGCCGGGACTGGACATCACCGTGACGCCACCGGCCAGTGCCAGGGAGCACTCGCCGCGGCGCAGCGACTGGATCGCCAGGTGGATGGCTGTCAGCGAGGCCGAGCACGCGGTGTCCACCGAGACGGCGGGGCCTTCGAGGCCCAAGGTGTAGGAGATGCGTCCGGAGAGGACGCTGGTCGTGCTGCCGGTCAGCAGGTAGCCCTCGTGGCCCTCCGACGGCTCCTCCATACGGGGTCCGTAGTTCTGGGGCATGGCGCCGACGAACACCCCGGAACGGCTTCCCTTGAGCGCACCCGGCCGGATCCCGGCGCGTTCCAGAACCTCCCAGGACGTTTCGAGCAGCAGACGCTGCTGGGGGTCCATCGCCTGTGCCTCGCGGGGGCTGATGCCGAAGAAGGTGGGGTCGAAGCGGCCCGCGTCGTAGAGGAAGCCGCCCTCCCTGACGTAGCTCTTGCCCTGCTCGGCCGGGTCGGGGTCGTACAGGTCCTCCAGGTCCCAGCCGCGCTCGGTGGGGAATCCGGCAATGACGTCCCGACCGCCGGCGACCACCTCCCACAGGTCCTCCGGTGTCCGTACGCCGCCCGGAAGCCGGCAGCTCATCGCGACGATGGCGATCGGGTCGTCCTCGGCGGCGTGCCGCGGCGACGCCGGCAAGGGGGTGCGATCGGTTCCGAGGTCCATGACGGACGAGCGGATGTGGTCGGCGAGCGCGGCGGGCGTCGGGTGATCGAAGAGGACGGTGCCGGGCAGTCGCAGCCCGGCGGCGACATTCAGCTGATTGCGGAGTTCCACGGCGGTGAGCGAGTCGAAGCCCAGTTCCTTGAACGCCCGGGCCGTACCGATCGCTGCGGGGCTGGTGTGGCCGAGTACGAGTGCCGTGTGCCTGCGGACGAGTTCCTGTGCGGCATCGCGCTGCTCGGCCTCGTCGGAGAGGGCAAGCATGTGGTCCCGCCATGTGAACGGTTCCTCGGTAACGGGGGCGTCGAGCTCGCCGAGCGGAGTGTCCAGCCAATACCGCTCACGCTGGAAGGCATACGTCGGCAGATCCACCCGACGCGCACCACGCCCCTCGAAAAACGCCCGCCAATCGACCTCAACCCCCGCGACGTGCATCCGGCC
>NZ_JBIRGO010000053.1:0-8235 GCF_044328065.1 Streptomyces sp. NPDC017993 | reverse complement strand
GATCCCGCACCGGACGCCCCATCCGAGGCGGGGCCAGCAACGGCTTGATCACAGCCCATGCCTGATCAGACAGTTCATGACGACACACCACGAACAGAGCAACGACTAACCGACTTTGCGGACACGCCCTAGGAGGCCCCGCCACGCGCTCCCTCGGACTCCCCCTGGTGGGTGACACGTTGCGTCGAGCCGTCTCCCCGCGGTCGAAACGCTGCGCCCACTCCCCCACCATCTTGCTCGTGCCAGAGCTGATCGGGCGCCGGATTGCGAGAAGAGCTCCGGTGCCGGACCGGCGACGCAAGGACGGCTGCTCCTGGGTACCCGGTAGCAAGCGTGCCAGCATGAGCCAATGCCCAAGTCACCATCGCATGCCTCCGGCGTTGAGCTCCTGGAGGTTCATGAGGTCCGGCTGGTGGAAGCTGCCATGCCTTTGGTGCCAACCGCAGATCGGCTGGCCATGAACCACGCTTGGGAGGAGGCAGTTGCGTCCAATCCGAGCCTCTTCGACGGGCCAGTGGTGGCGTGTGCAGCACTCGGCTGGGATGGCCCACGCCGCTTGGTCCTCTCGTGGGCAAGGACGACCTACCGGCACTACGCCTTGCGTCGGGTGCCGGGCGCTACCTGGCTACCGTCCCTGTTCGTCAGTGTCCTGCAGCCAACTGATGACGGCTGTCTGCTGGTGGCGCGGATGGCGTCGTCAACGGCTGCGCCCGGCCGCTGGCAACTGCCGGGCGGTTCCATGGAACCGCCACCTGCCCACGAGCCGCTCGATCTGGCTGCGCTGCGCCGGCACGCTGCCCGGGAACTGGTCGAGGAGACCGGTGCAGCCACTGCACCAGAGGACCTGACATTGTGGGTTGTCACGCGCGGCGAGAACGGCACCATCGGAGTGTTGTTCCTTGCTCCTTGCCGGCCGGCCGCGCTGCTGCACGAGCTCTTCGCATCGCTGGTGTCCTCGGAGACAGCCCTGGGCCAGGAACCGGAACTGGACCAGATCTCTCTGATCCGCTCCCCGGCCGAGCTGGTCGGCCTCGGCGGGCCCCAAGTGGACTACCTCGAGCCGGTTGTCCGCAGATTCGCCAGGCGCTAGTTGTATTGATCCGCAGGGTTGTTCACGCGGCTGATCGGGGGTTGGCCTCCGAGTGCGGTGTGGCATCGGTGGTGATTGTAGATGTGCAGGAAGGTGTCCAGGGCGGCGGTGCGTTCGTCGTTGCTGGTGTAGGGCCGTAGGTAGGCCCATTCGTCGAGCAGGGTGCGGTTGAAGCGTTCGACTTTGCCGTTGGTCTGTGGCCGGTAGGCGCGGGTGAGTTTGCCGGTGGCGCCGAGACGGGCAAGGGCGTCGTGCCAGGCGAGGCTCTTGCGGTAGGGCCAGGCGTTGTCGGTCAGGACACGTTCGATGCGGTCGATTCCCACGCTCTGGAAGAACGTGGCAGCTCTGTCGAGGAAGGCCGCGCAGGTGGCGGCTTTCTCGTTGCGGTGGACCTCGCTGTAGGCGAGGCGGGTGTGGTCGTCGACGGCGGAGTGGATGTAGTCGAAGCCGGTGGTGCGGCGGCTTTCGGGGCGGGCGGCACGTGCAGCGGGCCTGCCGTGTATCCGCCAGCCGCCGTCTGGGATTCGGCCGAGCTTCTTCACGTCGACGTGGATCAGCTCGCCGGGCCTCTCGCGTTCGTAGCGGCGGATGGCCTGCCCGGTGGGCCGGTCCAGGATGGAGAGGCGATTCAGGCCGTGGCGGCTCAGGATGCGGTGCACTGTCGAGGCGGGCAGGTCCAGGATCGGACCGGTCCGTGCGGGGCCCAGCTTCCGGTCCTGTCGCAGCCGGCACACCCGGGCCTCTGTGCCGGCGGGGGTGCGGTGCGGCGTCGTCTTGGGACGGCTGGGGCGGTCATGCAGGCCGGGCTCGCCCTCGGTGGTGCCCGCCGGACCCACTTGTAGGCCGTCGTGCGGGATATGCCCATCTCAGCTGCGACACGGGCAACCGGACGGCCATAACTGACCCGTTCGACCAGCAGTCGCCTGCCATGGACGTTCAGACGGGCATTACGGTGGGACACGAAGACCTCCGTGCGTGGTGTGGAGCCTAGACACCTCCACCACACCGGAGGTCTTCGCCATGATCAAGACCCACGAGTGTCAACAACGCTCGTGATCAATACAGCTAGTGACTACCCGTGCTCGGACGGGGGAACTCACCTGCAGGCCTGTTAAGCCCGTCAAGGCGCAGGTTCGCGGGCGGGTGGCACAGATCATGGGGAGCGGTCGCGGAGGGTGACCCCAGTGGTCTTCAACGACAGCTTTTGCGCAGGTGCCGACGTCCGGATGATGAGGTGGCACGGTGACCAATCACGACGAAGCGGCGGATGTCCGACCGTTGACCCTGGCCTGGGCGAGTCGGCACCTGGAGGCCGGCGAACGGATCGTCAGAACCGAGGCCCTGCAGGGCGGCATCACTGCCGAAATGCGGCGGCTGACCATCGGCATGCGTGAGGGAGGCACCCGATACCTGGTGCTGCGGAGCTTCGTGAACGTGGAGCATGCCGAGGACTGGCTGAACCGGGAGGCCGACGCCCTGACCCTGCTGACGGGGACCGGAGTGCCGGCTCCTGGACTGGTCGCGGTAGATCCGACCGCCGCGCATTGCGAGTACCCATCGCTCCTGATGACACATCTGGCGGGGCGGATAGTCCTGGACGAGGAGGGACTGGAGACGCGCGTCCCTCTGCTGGCCCGGCAACTCGTGGCGATCCACGCGCTGCGACCCGCCGAGCGGCCCCGAGAGTACGCGACGTTGACGACCGCCGACACCGTCGTGACTCCGAAGGCCGCCGACTCGGCGGCATGGGCCGCGGCGATCAACGTGATCCGCAAGCCCGCTCCGCCCTATCAAGGGCGATTCCTGCACCGGGACTTCCAACCCGGCAACGTACTGTTCGACGTGCCGCCAAGCCCGGCAGGTCCCCGGATCACCGGCGTCGTCGACTGGGCAGCGACCTCCTGGGGCCCGGCGGACCTCGATGTAGCGCACTGCTCCACCAACCTCGCGCTGCTGCACGGCCCGGCATGGGGTCTGCGGTTCGCTGAGGCGTATGAGGAGGCCGGCGGGGTCCTGTCCGCAGCCGCGAGCGAGCGGCTGTACTGGCAGGCGCGGGACGCTCTGGCGTGCTCAGAAGAAGTGCAGGTGGTGTCGCAGCCATGGCGGGAAGCAGGAAGGACAGAGCTGACGACGCCAGCCGTGGCGGAGCGGCTGAATGCCTACGTCACCGCCCTGATGGACGCGCTGAGCTGAGCCGAGCGGCCCGTCAAGAAGAGGAGCGAGGCTGGGCCCTTCACAATCTAGGGATGACCGACACCGTCGACGCCGCTTGGCACAAGATCCTGGGCAAAGCCGGTGAAGCCTCCCGGCCGGAGGCATCACCGCTTCGGGAGCCGTTCACCGAGCTGTTGCAAGTGGCTCACGCCGAGCCGCGGCTGCGTCAGCTCTACCCGTGGACCGGGATGTGGGAGCTGCACTTCAGCAGGTGCACGGAGTTCCGGCCCACCTGGAACATCCCCTACATCGGCACTCTGGGAGACGGCCGGTACTACGTCGAGGGACCGAGCCGGAGCAGCCCGCGAATCGCCCTGACAGACAGCGCACAGGTTGCCGTTGCGATATTCGTCGAGCGTCTGCCACCACACTGCGGCCCGGCCTTCGTCGGAAGTGCCGACGAATTGGCTGCTTACGAGCAATCGACCGAGGCCAGGCCGGTCTGACCGGGAACCAGCTTGCCGCGCCTCGACCAGGCAGGCGTGGCGCCAGTCAACCGCATCGGCCTGGCGTGCGGGATCCTAGGCTCCGCGTCCGCGCCGGTCGGTCGCGATCAGGCCGGAGCCAGACATGACGTTGCCCCCGACGCGAGCACACGCCGGGAGCAACGGGACCGCGCTACACCAGGGGCGCGCCGTGCTCCTCGCACACGGCGTTGTACTCCTTCAGCGCGCCGTCCAACATCGACTGCAGCTCTCGCGCGGTAGTGGCATGTACGTAGTGCTTCACCCCATGGATCGTGACAACCACGCACTCGAACTCGTCGTCGCCAGTCAACTCAGCGCTGACGTGGCTGCCAGGCCAGCCGGGCAAGGGCTGCGGGGGCTCATGCGTCTCCCGGATCAGGCGATCACGGGCCGGCTTCCCAGGCTTGGCGCGTCCCATCAGGCAGGTCTCCTTGTCATCGAGGAGATGCGAGCCTATCGACAACTAGGCGCGGATCAGGGCCCTTTTGCCCCAATCGCGTTGAGGCCGACCGTCGGTCGGGAATTCAAGAGAGTATCCGGAGTCAGGCGACCTGATGCCCCGAACACCTAACCGGAAGCGTGCTGCCGTTTCTTCGTCAGGATCGATCCTAAGCTTCAGTCGTCATCGGCCACTGACGGTCGGGATGGCGCTCGTCGAATCCAAGGAATCGACCCGAGGGCGCCCGCGGGTCCGCCATCCTGACCCCATGCAGACCATCGAGCAGGTTCAGCGTCGCATCGCGGCCCGTGAAGCTTCCCTGACCAAAGCGCGGGAGCGACTGGCCAACAGCGAGCCCGGCACCCAGCGACACCGGCGAGCGGGCATGGACGTGGAGCAGCTGGAGCTGGCAGTGAGCGGCCGGAAAGCCCACCTAGAGAAACTGATCGCGACTCAGGGGGGGCGACGCGAAGTAGGCGCCCCCTCACCTCGCTGAAATCCTTGGATTGAACCCTTGCCTTGCCTTCAAGGATTGCCGCAAGGTCAGTGCATGAGCGACAAGAAGCCCCGCCTGATCCCCACCGGCAACTGCTGGTGCGGCTGCGGCAAAGAAGTCGGCCTCGGCAAGTTCTTCGCCGCCGGCCACGACAAGGCCGCCGAGTCCGCCCTCATCGCCCTCAAGTACGGCGGCTCCGTACCCGAGTTCCTCCACGCCCACGGCTACGGCCCCCAGCACTCCGTCACCCACGCCGCCGTCGACGCCGAGGTCTGGGAACGCTGCGACCAATGCAAGACGGAGCCCGCCTACATGGGAGCCCCCGCCAGCATCGCCAACCACAAGCGCAAGTACCACCCTGACGAGCAGTGAGGACACCGGTCATGAGCTTCAAGGTCCACCTCCACTTCCCCGACTCCGACTACACCGTGACGATGCCAGCCGCTCCCCGCCGGGGAGAGCCCGCATCGAATAACGGCGAAGGATCCATCAACCTGACCCTGGGCCCTCCCACCGAGCAGTGAAGACACGCCCCACATCAGGAGGTCCTGTGCACCCGCTCGATGTCCCGTGGGTGGCGGTCGAGTACCTGGCGGAGCAGCTCGGCATGTCTCGTGCGTGAAGCAGTACACCGAGCGCAAGCCGACGGCGTATCCCGGACCTGTCCCGCCGTGAACCGCGGGCGTACACGTCAATTCCTGGCGTGGAGGTCTCCGTTCGCCTGTCGGTAGAAGATCTGACGTCTACCGTGGGTGATGTGTCCTCCGCATCTGCGCCCCCGGCTGGTGGGCCCCCACCACCAGGCAGACGGCAGCGGCTGCGAGCACGCTGGGCCGACCGGCACGCTCTGCCTCGGTTCGCCTTCTGGTTGCTCAGCCGGGGCACGGTTGTGCTGGCGGTGTGCGCGGGGCTGTATGTGCTCAACGGGTTCCTGATCGGCTGGGCGAACGCCTACGACGTGATGACCGGGATCACCTCGCCGGCGGCCGTCCGCTCCCCGTGGTGCGCCTGGCCGTTGTCCCTCGCGGGCTGGGCTGCGATCCCCGCCATCATCGGCGCTGCGGCCGGTTATGTCATCACCGAGCAGATCCAGGCCCACCACGCGCGCGAGCTGAGCGACGTCCTGGATGAACTGCGCCGCCTGGCCGAACCCCCCGGCCCGCCCCCATCCTCCGGGAGTGGCTCGTGATCACCCTGCACGAGGTGCATGAGCAGGGCAGCGAAGCCGTCAGGGCCGCAGTCCTGGCTTTCGGCGCCCGCCACCCCCTTAACGGCTCAGGCGCCGAACCGGACTGGAGTTGGGCAGAGAAGCACTTCACCTACCTGATCGAGGTCATCATGGGAACGGCAGCACCCCCGCAGAACAGCGCCGCAGCCATCGTGCGCCGGACCAAAAACGAAGCCATCGGATTCCTGTTGGCGGTCAACACCCGGCCAGACTACCGCTGCCCCATCTGCGTCAAGCGGCAACGGCACTCGCTGTGAGCCACCGGCCTACCCTGGAGACGTGGTGACGGACGCAGAACGCGCCGAGCACGCAGCCCGCCTGCGCGGACTGCTCTCGCTCGCCTGCCCAGACGCCTCCGACACTGCCATCGCCGCTACCGCGGAAGCCATCACACAGCAGGCCGGGGAAACCCCCCACGAACCAGTCCCTCAAGCCTCTCAACTCAGCCAGCCCGAACTTCCATCAGCCTCTGAGGGGCGCTCCCGGCGCGCCAGTTCCGAAGCAACTCGGTCTGACGGCTGGACGGTCCCGACGGATGGGACGCGAGTACGCGACGTGGTCCGTGATGTGGTGACCGAGGTGGCCCCAGAGGAGCTTCCGCTGGTGGAGGGGTTGGCCGAGTTCGACGACGCTACGGCCGTACAGCGGCTGGTCGGTCGGGGCAGGCGGCGCAAGCCCCTGGGATTCGGTCTCGACGATGCCGCGCTGGTAACTCCCGTCGTGTGGCTGACGGTGCACCAAGCGGCGCAGCGGATCGTGGG
Source organism: Streptomyces sp. NPDC017993 (assembly GCF_044328065.1). Taxonomy (NCBI): domain Bacteria; kingdom Bacillati; phylum Actinomycetota; class Actinomycetes; order Kitasatosporales; family Streptomycetaceae; genus Streptomyces; species Streptomyces sp. NPDC017993. The sequence goes on along the minus strand of NZ_JBIRGO010000053.1, from coordinate 1,540 downwards.
TGCTGCTGTGGACAGCGCGGCCAGCGGGGCGCGATCCGCGCTGCGCAAGCTCTTCCACAGGCGGACTGAAGCCGTGACGGTCCCGCCGCTGACCCGTGAACAGCTAGCCGAGGTGCGGAAGTCGGTGCTGGAGATGGCCAGCCAGCACGGCCTGGGAAAGGAGCGCGCGTCGACGATCGCCGACGCGCTGATGGCCAGGCTGGAGCTGCCCGGGGCAGAGGATTCCGGTCTGGACCGCACAACCGGTCCGGCCGGACCGGCCGACGGCGAGGCGTGATGGTTGGCCTACCCACCGAGGCCGCTCCTGAAGCTGGGGAACGGTCCACCTCGGACCGCTCGACGAACGGGTCCCCGCGGTCAGCATGACGCCCCGTTTTCGGTCTCGGGGATCACTCGAACCCGCCGGCTAACTACCGGCTCACCCGGTGGTTATGCGGATCACCGTCCTGAACTACCGGTCCACGCCCGTGGATTGTCACTCTCCGTCGGTCGATAGTTACAGCATGACCGAACCGAGAGGAATTCGGACGCCCCCCCGTCCAGTTGGCGGAGACGTACAGCGAACAGCCGGTGCCGGCCCCCGATTGCCTGGACTGCGTGGCGTGGGTGAAGGTGCGGGACGACGCTCGTGCCATCGACAACTTCGGGGCAGCTGCGGTCGCCTCCACGGACCTTCAGATGTACGCGGCAGCGGGAGCGTGCGACGTGAGGCCCTCGGCGGAGCCGCTCGTCGACGGCCCCCTAATTCGTCCCTACCTGAAGTCGGCGGCGTACGAGCGCGACATCCGGTGGCTGATCAACCGAAGAAATCAGCCCCACGGCCTGCGCGGTATGCGGATGTACGACGTCATCAACAAGGACCAGCGCCGCGCCGCAGGAGGCCGGCGATGAGCCGCCCACTGGTCTGCCCAGCCCTGGCCACGGTCGCCTTCCCTCTCGGCGTAGGGGCCTGGCGCAGCCAATGAGACGCCCGGCCAGATCACGCGTTTGCCCCCCGTGGGCGTCATCTACGGCCGGGGACCCCACACCGCCGCGACCAGCCTGTCGTGCCACCCCGCCAGTCCGGGTGCCCCGGTGACATGGCCCATGATGCCGGGGGCAAGCGGGTCACTTGGAGGATGGGGCTGCGGAGGGTGTGTCGCGTAGTGCCCTGCGCAGGGCTGCTACGTGGGTGGATGTCGCTGCCGTGGTGGGGGCTGCGACGTGGGTGGTGGCTGTGCCGGTGCAGCGGGTGCATGTGGTGGCTTGCCGGCCTCGGGGCAGTGGGTCCCTGCATTGGACGCACTCCGCCAACGGCGCGGCTGCCGGTGAGGTCTGTGGGCGCGTGCGGTGTGGGGGCAGTTTGCGTGTGAGGCGGTTAGTGAGGAAGGCGCGTGCGCAGTGCACTACGGGTGGTAGCCCTGCGGTGAGCAGGGAGCGGGCTTCCTGCTCGGTGACACCATCGGCGAGCCAGCGGTCGGCCAGAGGTGCCAGGCCGAGGGCTTCGGTGGCGCTCAGCGCCAGCTTCGGCTCGGAGTGGCTCAGCCCTGCCAGAAACGCC
>NZ_JBIRGO010000052.1:0-8409 GCF_044328065.1 Streptomyces sp. NPDC017993 | reverse complement strand
ACGGCCCAGCCATACATGCTCTGAACTGGTCCCACTGGCGCAGACGCCACCAAGCCACCGCCCGACGCTGCCACTACCGAAGAAGGAACAGCTCAAGCAACGATTTCTAACTGGAGTACTAGGTCGCTCAGCGCCAGATACAGGCCCTGGCCCGGATGGCTCGCCAGGTGCCGTTTCGCGGTTCCCGTTGAGAGGAGTTCGCGGCCGGCCGGCCAGGCTGGCGGCTGCGGGCAGTGCGGGCAGTGCGGGCTTTGAGGTGAATCGCCGGCCGTGCCGGGCCGGCAGGCGCACCGGCTGGAGGTTGCGAAGGCCGGCGCATCCGGGAGGATATGGGCGCTAGGGGTTGGGAGGCCAGCCCCGAATGCCGTCTGTGAATTGCCGGTGGGTCCACGCTGGTGGGCCCGGCTCGACGTCCTGCAGCAGCAACGGCGCCAGCCGGGCTCAGTGGCCGTTGTCAGATCACCTCGCCCCACGGCATGTGATCACTCATGGCCAAGATTCACTTTGGGATGGACGCTAACCAGCTTTAAGCGCGGAAAGTGTTCATACCTGCAAACCCCGTTTTTGTCACTCATGATGGCGACGCCGACCCGAGTCCCCTCAGGCAGCGACAAGTTCCATTCCTTGCTGTCACCAGGAGCAAGGACCTTGTTCACTGCGGTGTGGATCGTTCCGGAGCTGTCCTGCCACTGCAGCTTGTAGCGCATCGTGCGGACGGACGCGTAGGCATGGAATATCTCGCCCTTGGCATGAAAGGAGGCCGTGGGATGATCCTCACCAGGGTGGCTGTACGTCCCAATAGCTGCCCAGCCTGAGAGGCCACCGGGGTCTCCGTCATCGGTGTCGCGGTAGCAGTGCCCAAAGTAGTTGCTTGTGAGGCTCTCATGATCACAAGTGACGTTATCCGCGTGAGCGGCGGGCGCCACGGCCAGACCGGTGAGGGCGACGGCTGCGGTGGCCGTGCCAATGGTGGCGCTGCGCATGGAGCTCTTCACGTAAATCCCCCTGTTGTGTGTTGCAGGTCACGCCCCCCTGACATGTGAGACCTGGTCACTCTGGCAGGGGCGTTTCCATGACGTGAGATCAGGTTCCCATGGTCCCGCTGGCATGTCCTTAGCGCTCAGTGCACAAGTCGCTTAGCTGTGCGTCCACTTCTCGGACCGGCAGGCACGTAAGGCACGCCTCGATCCCGGCCGCCTCCTGCCGCGCGATCCGGTGCAGGCGCTTGCCGCCGATAGGGCACGCCCCGACACGGACGGCAACAGGCGACGGGTCCGCCCCCGATGTCCATCTGGAGGAATAACGTCCGCTCTACCGCCGGCGGTGCTGCGACCTGCCGGGGTGCCTCGCGCTGCTCGACGTCCGCGATTCGCCGGCGCACGGCGTCGAGCTTGGGATGCTTGATGCGCGGCGCGAGGTAGCGCTCAGCGCCGCCGGCACCGCCCTGGTAGGCCGTCAAGAACTCCGAAGCTGTCGAGGCTAGAGACGATCCGGCCGGGACCTCCTGCGAGTACGGCGACGTCGGCACCTCCAGCTACGACGGGTCCGCGGCCGCAGCCGGCGCTGCTGTGACGGCGAAGCCTTCGCGGCCGCCGTGGTCGTCGAAAAGGACCGGCACGCGGAAGTACCGCACCGCAGCCTTCCCGCCGGGCTCCAGTAGGGCCGCGACCGTCACCGACCACGGCCCGGCACGCACTCGCTCACTGCGCACAGCCCAGACTTGACCCACCGCCGGCGGCCGCTGACCGAGCTCGGGCAGGGCCACTCCCGGCGCCATCGACCGCAGCGACTTCTGCGCTGCTGACTCCTGCGCACCGTCCGGCCAGCGGGTGACGGGGACGCCCACTCTGCGGCGAGCGCCACAGGGTCGCACGCCAACGCAACCAACGCCGCGATGCGCACCACCGCCACCCGACGGTGACGAAAGGGCCGCACGTGCTGTGCTGTGCCGGGTGGGGAGGCATCCTTACGACCTCGGCCTGGGGACAACAGGGGCGGCATAGCGGGCTCCTCGAAGTAGGCGGATCAGCTACTCCGACCCTTCGCCCAGCCGCTTACCGCCCCGCTTACCACCAGCGGCCGAGGCCGTCACAAGCGCATCACGAACTCCCCCACCAGCTGGAAAGCCCGTGGCAAGGACAAGACACCGGCCCTTACCGGCCCGCAGTCCCTCGGTAAGTCAGTGGAAGGGCGGGTGCCAGAGGGCCGGCGTCGGCGAGGCGATGCCGTGCGCGTTGCAGCCGATTCTGCGGTCTCATTAGGGTGTTGAGCGTGTTCATACCCTCCAACGCTCTCAACGGCAGCCGCCGTCATCGTCTCGCCGTGGGGTCGATACTGACGCTGTTCATGGTCTTGTTGGCCGTGGCGCTGACCGCCGCGGCCGTGAGCACGACCGAGCGAGCTTGGCCACTGATCGGCTTTGCCTCGGCTGCCTTTTCGCTTTACGCAGTCGCCTGGTGGTGTGCCCGCTACTGGTACGCGGCTTTCCGAGAGGGGCGGTCCGCCCCACCTGTCGCCCAGCCCCACCCGTGGCCCTGGCTGCTGCCTCTGCTCGTGATCGATGTGGCCTTCGCCGTAACCGGCATCGGCGCCGTGCAGGACGGGAAGACCGCCGCAGCGGTCTTCAGCCTGGTGCTGGCTGCCGTAATCCTTCTCCCAGCAGCCATCTTCCTCATGGTGGAGCTGCACACCGTGCGAGAGAGGTGTTCCCGAACACAGGGCGCGAGTGCCGCCGGGCAAAACGCCCCCGAGCACGAGCCACAACGGCCACACCGGGACTGGGGATCGATCGGCTGAGGAGGCTCCGAGACAAGGCAACCTCTGCGGGACCAGTCAGTGCACCGTGAGTGCCGCTTTCCGGGTCCATTAAGCCGGCCAGCGACCGGGCGTTGAGCGAGAGTAAGACCGAGGACCTTGCCGTCAGGAACGGCGGGGCGTGAACGACGGGCCTACGGCTTCCATGTGCAGCTGCGCGGCGATGGCCGAGGCAGTACAGCGTGCACCGCGCAGCTCATGGGCCGGGGCGATGAGCTGTTCGCGGTCGGGGCGTTTCGGCAGCAGCTTCCGCGTCAGCAGGTGTCGGACCGGAAGCGAGAGCGGTGCTCAGCCCGAGCTCAAGGTCCCACTGGACGACGAAGACAGTGCCCCTTACGGATATGTCCGCCTGGACCGCCCGGTGGGGCTCCGCCACCCGGATGGTGACACCGGAGGGCAGGCTGACTCCGCGTTCCTGGAGAACGGAGTCCGCGTCCTTCTCCAGTTCGTCGATGATTTCGGGGTCTTCGTGTATCGCGCACAGGCCGTCCAGGACGCCGGGATCCCGCCCCAGCGCCAGGAGGATCCGGTGAATCTCCTCTTCCGTCTCCAAGCGGATCTTCTCGCGCGATATACGCTCCAGGGCGCGGTCGTGTTCGCGCAGTGCCCTGTCCAGCCGTTGACGATGAATGTCCGGGATCGGCATGGCTCACCTCTGCCCCGCGCCCCGAAGGGTCAACCTCTCACCATTTCGAGGGCGCGTAGTACGTTGATGCGACCGTGTCCCATCTCATTGTTCCAGGTCCCGTTCACGCCGCCACGGTCCTCATAGACATAAACGTCCGGCCGTACCCGGTCGGCGGTCCTTTCAATGATGTCCCTGACCTGCTCGCTCGTCAGGGTCGGCTTTTCGCTCATGAGGAGCGAGGCCAGGCCCGAGACGTGCGGCGCAGCGGCTGATGTTCCACTGAACGTCAGAAAATAGTCGCCTTGAGGATCGGGGTTGAATCCACCAGACCCCTGGATGTCCGTCGACGGTACGCGGTCGCCAGGAGCGACCACCGAGATCTGCGGCCCCCAGTTCGAATCCCACACCCGTCGATCCGTCGCATCGCTGCTCCCGCACGCGATGATGCGTGGATCGGAGGCGGGGTAGCTCACCCTGTCCAGGGCGTTGTTCCCGGTCGACGCGCACAGGACCACGTTGTTGGCGTGGGCGTATGAAATCGAGGGGTTGAGGATCTGCGCATTCCAGTTGTTCGTGCTGAAGCTCAGGTTGACCACTCGGGCGCCTCGGCTCACCGCCAGGCTCAGGCCGAGCGCGAACTCGCCCTCGGTGAACATCGTGAAGGCGAGCGGAAGGATGAGGCCAGCACTTCCTGTGCCGGCAACTCCGCACACTCCTTTGAGGTTGTTCACCCTGGCCGCGGCGATCCCCGCGCAGCACGTGCCATGGCCGAGGGGGAAGTTCGCGTAACTTCCGAGCACCGGATTGGGGCCCCCGTCGCCGGCGATCTGACCGGGGTTATAGCCGGGCCCGGCGAAGTAGAGGTCAGGATGGGTGAGATCACACCCGGAATCCAAGATGGCGATGTCCGCCCTGTGGGAGCCTGAAGCGCGGTCCCATCCGGTGGTCCCCGGCCCGCCGGCCCGAATGGTGACCATGTCCCATTGCTGGGCGAAGAGCGGGTCCACAGGCTGGTAGTCCAGCGGGACGATCATCGGCATGTTTTCCAGGGGCACATCGTCGACGGACGATCCGCGCGTCATCAGGTGGTCCTGGAGCTCGTACGACGGCAGGTCGTTAGGGCTGTCCATGACGTAATACCGGTAGCCGACGAGAAGCTCTGATCTGTCGCGTGCTTCCCTGGCTCGGAAGCGTTCAAGCTCCGGATCGGCTGCCACTCTGGCGGCCCGCTCTTCACGGACCAGCAGGACACTGGGCAGCGGGCACACCAGGCCAGAGCGGCCAGGAGCATCTGCGACCCGATAGACCGGCCCGATCCACTCCAGAGGGTCTCCGAAGACCTCAAAGATCACGGCGCGTGGTCTAGGGCCCACGCCCTGGCCGCCAGCATCCCTGACCCAGAAGTGCCGGCCTGTGTGGTTGATCACCGCCGTACCCGAGCCGCCACCCGCGTTCGTCTCGTCCTCCTCAAGAGCGAGGCCTAGTCGTGACAGGGAAGCGGCTAATTCCTCCAAGCGCTGCGGTTCCCGGAACGCCAGCACCAGACGGGTGGCGTCCAGGTCCATCGTCGTATCAGAATCGCGCCGGAGTCGCTGAGGAAAAGGCCTCATACATCCATGCTGCGAGCGGAGGCGCGAGCTGGCAATTTGGGGCGCAAATCCCATGACGAGCAATTTCAGACGAGCTGTTCGTCCCGGAGGTGGCCTGTACCGGGCGTGGACCGGGCACCACCGCATGGCCGACTGCCGCGGTGACCCGGCTGGAGCCGAGCGCCCCGTGCGGACACCTTCCGTACGGGGCACACTGAAGCTCTGTTATGCGAGTTGTACCTCTTCGGCCTGCATGCCCTTCTGTCCCCTCGTCGCGACGAAGGTGACGGCCTGCCCTTCCTTGAGGGTTTTGAATCCGTCGGCCTGAATGGCCTTGAAGTGAACGAACAGGTCGTCGCCGCTCTGGGGCGTGATGAACCCGTAGCCCTTCTCGTCGTTGAACCACTTCACGGTGCCGCTCTGTCGGTTGCTCATGCTCTCACCCATCCCTCCAACAATGATCAACTTCAGTCGCCATCCATGCCCATCCGGCATCCACGGATAACCAGGGCACTGACCAGGGTGTTGAACAATCGCCGTCGCGAACATCTCGAAGCCTGTGGCTGTCCGCCCGGGAAGGGCCCGCGGGAGTGCGGGTGCGCACCGGCTTCGGCTCCCAACATCGGCTACACGTCGAGTCCACGTGATACGTGCCGTGCAGGCAGTCGCGTCCTTGCCGTCCTACTGGCAGGAGGCTGGCCCCGGGGCAGGATCACCCATCGGTCGGCAGTCGTCTTGCAAGGTTCCCTGCCAGGTGTCGCGCTGCGAACGAGCCGTTGCCCTCGCCGCGGGCCAGCAGTTGCAGCAACTCCACCGCTGCTCGCGCCTCCCGTAGTGTCAGCAGGGGCAGTCGCTGCTCGTCCGCATCGACCACGGTGTCCACCAGGCTCAGCAGCCGGTCATCCAAGTCGCTCATGAACGGGGCAACGGCAGGGCTGGCCCGATAGTTACGGAACTTGGACTATGACAGCGTATATGTGCAGGTCGCGCCTCTTGAGCAGTGCGCTATCGTCCCTTGCGACGCAATCATGAAGCACTGCCCGCGGCCGCCAGCGAAGAACTCACCCTGGCGTTAGCTGACGCCTGCGCGGACCCCCTCGGCGCCACATCCCCCTACGGCGAAGACGACAAGTACGTCCGCATGATCGTGGGCAGCCACGTCTTCGCTGTTCTCCTCATTGGCCACACCCTGCGCAGCAGCACCGTCCTGCAGGTCACTTACCTGGGCTGAGCGGGCCACCAAGCCGCCGTTCGGCGGGGCCCGTTGCGGCCGCCGTGTCATGGGCTGAGGCGGAGTCGAGCTCGATCAAAGCCCAGCGCCGGCGGCCGCCTGCGTCCTGATCAGTGTCCACCCCACAGGACGCCACCCCGAGAGCAGCGATGCGCGTCAGCACGTCGTCACCGTCAGGGGCTTGGCCAGCCTGATGCGACAGGACCAGGACCAGGGCCCGTTGGTCCTGGTCGGCCAGGTGGACGCTGATGCGGCTGCCACCGTCGGCGATGGCAGCCGGCACTAGGAGAGCCAGCAGGCCACCGACCAGGTCAGCATCAGGGCGGTAGCCCCATGCCTGGAGCTGCTCAATGACAAGGCGCCGGGCCTTGCCCGGTGCGGACGGCGCAGCCCAGGGAGCCGCATCCAAAGTCCAATTCGCACCGCGCCGGTTCGCCATCGTCACCATCATCCGCCCGCGAGTCGCCACCGTGCCAGCGCCCAGCGGCCCGTAGGAGCGCAGCGTCTGCCGCTCCGGGCGTGGCAACTCAACCGGCTTCTTCGGCGGGGGCGGGGTCTTCGGGGGATAGGACGGGGGATGCGGCCCGTTGTGCACCGGTGGTGAGGAGTTCACGGCAGCCTCTCGAAGTCCTGCGGGTCGGGCGATGGCAACTGTCGGTTCAACGGACGCCGTCGCACCCAGGATGCGGCCTCCACGGTACGGGGCGCAGTCGCTCCCCGTCGACGGTGCCTGCACCCTGTGCAAGGTGAGGTCGGTGTCCCCGCGGTTCCGGCCCACCTGGAGCTCCACGCCGAACCGCTAGTTGCGGGTGGCGCCCTCCGGCCAAAGAACGCGTACGGGGGTACCAGCGCGCTCGGCGTAGGCCACCACGTCCGCGGTGCCGCCGTACCCTCGGGCCGGCTTGCTGTCCCAGACGGCGAGGAGTTCGTCCGCCAGGCCGACCAGGATCTCGCTGCCGGCCATGTGCGCAGTGGAGTCCGACGTTTGCAGGCCGGTTTCGTGGACGTCGACCGCCCGCCGGAGCAGGTCGTCGTAGACGGGGTGGTGCCAGTCGGGAAGGCTCTCGCGGTATTCCCGGGCGGGGATGACGACCTCAAGGCGGCCGCCGTGCTTGAGTACCGCCTCGGCGAGCCAAGCATCCGGCCCGTCGGCGATGCAGGAGACGGCGACCAGGTCAGCCGGCTCCCAGCTGCGCACCGCGGTGTCCAGGAGTGCGCGGACCTGCTGCTCGACGTCCCGGCTCAGGCCTCGGTGGCCGGTGATTCCCACTCGCATGCAATCGCCCTTTCTGCTCACAGGTAGACGCCGTGCAGGCGTTCGTCCAGGTCCCGCACGACCTTGGGCGGCGCGCTGGAGGTCAGCGACCGCCGTACGGCGCGTACCCGCTCGACGATGCGCCCAGAGCGGTATTGCAGCCCAGTCTCCAGCGCGCGGCCGGCCATCGCGAAGGCCGCCTCGATGCGCCCGCCGGCGAGGTGGCCCGCTGCGATGTCGAGGACCAGAAGCGCCCGCTGTTTGGCGTGGCCGGTGGCCAGGGCCTCGGTGTCGGTGCCCAGCACCCAGTCCGCCAAGCCCAGGCGTGCACCGCAGGTCACCCGGCACGCCGCCACCTTCACCGGATCGAACCGGAAAACCCAGGGCCACGGGGGCGGCTCCTCCTCCGTCGACAGGGCCTCGGCCTTGGCCCGCGAAGCGGTCAGTGCCCGGTCGGCGCTGCGCCGGTCGCCGGCAGCTGCGTGCCCGAGAGCCTCGACGGAACTCAGCCATGCATCGGCGACAGCCGGTTGCTGCTCGCCGAGGGAGCGGCGGGCCCGCCGGGTGAGGTTGAGGGTTTCGGCTGAGTTTCCGGCGTGTGCCTCGAACTGGGCGAGGCTGCCCGCCTGATAGGCGACGAGGAGCGGGTCTCCGGCCGAGCCCGCTGCTTTGATCGCGGACCCGTACCAGGAGCGCGCGGAGCCGTGGTCTCCCTGGTCCCAGGCCAACCAGCCGGCGAGGCTGGCTGCCTCACTGCCTACGGCGGCCAGCCGCTTCCCACCGGTTCCGCCTATCGCGTGGCGGATGCGATGAGGGTGTGCAGGGGTTCGGTGAGTTCGGGGTGGTCGCCGCGGGAGGCGGATTGGAGGAGGTCGGCTGCGACGACGAGGAG
>NZ_JBIRGO010000051.1:0-9520 GCF_044328065.1 Streptomyces sp. NPDC017993 | reverse complement strand
CGAATACCGCGCGCCCCGTCGCCAACGAGAAACCCACATCAACCGGCGACACCCCCGGAGACAAGGCCACATGCTCACGCAACCGCTCCGCCTGCGCCCGCACAGCACCCACCGACCGGCCCGACACCACCCACGGCACCACAGCAGTTGACCGATCGGCCGCCTCGGCGTCGACGGCCGGCGCCTGCTCCAAAATGGCGTGCGCATTCGTGCCACTGATCCCGAACGCCGACACACCGGCACGACGCGGCGCACCCATCTGCGGCCACTCCCGGGCCTCGGTCAACAACTCCACCGCACCCGCAGACCAATCCACGTGCGGCGTCGGCTCATCCACATGCAACGTCTGCGGCAACACACCGTGCCGCATCGCCATCACCATCTTGATCACACCGGCCACACCCGAAGCAGCCTGCGTATGACCGATGTTCGACTTCAACGCCCCCAACCACAGCGGCCGCTCCACCGAACGCCCCTGCCCATACGTCGCCAGCAACGCACCCGCCTCGATCGGATCGCCCAGCGACGTCCCCGTCCCGTGCGCCTCCACCACATCCACATCGGACGAAGCCAGCCCTGCCCCGGCGAGAGCTGCCCGGATCACACGCTGCTGCGCCGGACCGTTCGGCGCACTCAGACCGTTGCTCGCACCGTCCTGATTGATCGCCGAACCCCGCACCACCGCCAGCACCTGATGGCCATTGCGCCGCGCGTCCGACAACCGCTCCAACAGCAGCATCCCGGCTCCCTCGCCCCAGCCGGTGCCGTCCGCCTGCGCGGAGAAGGTCTTGCACCTGCCGTCGGGGGCCTGGCCGCCCTGGCGGCTGAAGTCGACGAAGAGGTTGGGAGTCGACATGACGGTGGCGCCGCCGGCCAGCGCCATCGAGCACTCGCCACGGCGCAGCGACTCCGCGGCCAGATGCAGGGCCACCAGCGACGACGAGCAGGCCGTGTCGACCGTGACGGCGGGCCCCTCCAGACCGAAGAGGTAGGAAACACGACCGGAGGCTACGCTGCCGGAGCTGCCGCTGCCGACATACGCCTCAAGGTCCTCCGGTACCTGCGGCAGCCGGAGGCTGTAGTCCTGGTACATCAGACCGGCGAACACACCGGTCGGGCTGCCCTTCATCGAGGACGGGTTGATGCCCGCCCGTTCCAAGACCTCCCAGGAGGTCTCCAGCAGCAGCCGCTGCACCGGGTCCATCGCCAGCGCCTCACGCGGCGAGATCCCGAAGAAGGCCGGGTCGAAGTCGTACGCGTCGTAGAGGAACGCGCCCTCGTTGGCGTAGGACTTGCCGGGCAGGCGGCCCGTGGGGTCGTAGAGGTCGTCCACATCCCAGCCGCGGTCGGCCGGCATCGCGGCCATCGCGTCGGTGCCCTGGGCCACCAGCTGCCACAGGTCCTCCGGGCTCCGCACCCCGCCGGGGAAGCGGCAGCTCATCCCGACGATCACGATCGCGTCGTCGTCGACCGGAGGCACGGCTGTCGCCGCAGCGACGGCAGACCGGAGCTGATCACCGAGCGCCTCGGTCCGCAGGTACTCGGCGAGCGCCGCCGGAGTGGGATAGTCAAAGACCAGGGTGGTCGGCAGCCGGAGCCCGGTGGCCGTGTTCAGCCGGTTCCGCAGCTGCACGGACGTCAGCGAGTCGAAGCCGATTTCCTGGAAGGCCCGGTCGGCGGCGACCGACTCGGATGTCGGGTGCCCCAGCACGGCGGCGACCCGCGAGCGGACCATGTCCAGCAGGAAGCGCCGCTGTTCGGTCTCGCTCTGCCCGGCGAGGCGCTGCGCGAGCGAGTCCGGACCGTCCGTCGAGGTTCCGGCCTCCACGACGCGGCGGGCCGGGGTCCGTACGAGTCCCTGGAGCAGGGCCGGTACGGAGCCGGTGGCGGCGTAGGTCCGCAGCACGGCGGTGTCGAGCAGGACCGGCACCAGCACTGGCTCGTCGTGGTCCGCGGCCATGTCGAAGAGCGCCATGCCCTGTTCGGCGGAGAGCGGGGCCACTCCCGAGCGGAGGGAACGTGCGGTGTCCGTGCCGTCGAGGTGGTCGGTCATGCCGCTGCGGTCGGCCCACAGGCCCCAGGCCAGGGCCTGGCCGGCCAGGCCACGGGAACGGCGGTGCTGGGCCAGCGCGTCCAGGAAGGCGTTGGCTGCGGCGTAGTTCGCCTGACCGGGGCCACCGAGGACGCCGGCTCCGGAGGAGTACAGCACGAAGCCGGACAGGTCCAGGCCCGCGGTCAGCTCGTGCAGGTTGACCGCCGCATCCACCTTGGGGCGCAGGACCCGCTCCAGTTGGCCCGAAGTCAGTCCGTCCACCACGCCGTCGTCCAGCACGCCGGCTGTGTGGACGACCGCCGTGAGCGGGTGTGCCGTGTCGATGCGGGCAAGCAGCCCGGCGAGATCGTCGCGGTCCGCGGTGTCGCAGGCGACCATGGTGACCTCGGCGCCGAGCGACGTGAGTTCGGCGCGCAGCGCGTCGGCGCCGTCGGCTTCAGGACCGCGGCGGCTGGTCAGCAGCAGGTGGCGAATGCCGTGACGGGTGACCAGGTGGCGGGCGAGCAGGCCACCGAGCGTGCCCGTGCCGCTGATCAGCACAGTGCCGTCGACGTCCCAGCCGAGGGGCGCCTCGGCCGGGGACACGGCGGTCACCCTGGCCAGTCTGGCGGCGTGTACGACACCCTCGCGGACGGCCAGTTGCGGCTCGCCGGTTGCCAGCGCGGCCCGGAGAGCACGGACGGAGTCCTGGTGATGGTCGATGTCGATCAGGGCGAACCGGCCGGGGTTCTCCGTCTGGGCGGAGCGCACCAGTCCCCACGCTGGGGCGTGCGCCAGGTCGGGCACGTCCTCGCCGGGCAGGGCCGTGGCGCCGCGGGTGACGAACACCAGCCGGGACGCGGCGAAGCGTGGGTCGCGCAGCCAGGTCTGCAGCAGGCTCAGGGCTCGTCCGGCTGCGGCGTGCGCCGCCCCGGCGTCGGCGGAGCTGTGGCCGTCGGCCCCGTCACCGGTCCCCGAAGCGTGCGGCTGAGGGGCACAGGGGACGAGCACGACCTCCGGCACCGGGCGGCCGAGGGCCTCCAGGGCGGGCAGGTCGAGCGGCTCCAGGCCCGGCAGCGCGCCGAGCCCGAGCCGGTCCTCGCCCCAGACGCCCCACGGGGCGGGAGGTCCGGCGGTGGTGGCTGTCAGCGGCTTCCAGTCCACCCGGAACAACGCGTCGGTGAGTCCGGCCTGTGTACCGGAGAGCTGCTCCGGCCGTATCTCGCGCAGCAGCAGCGCGTCGACCGACGCCACCGGCCGGCCGACGGAATCGGCGACCTGGACGGCGACCGCTTCCGGGCCCGCGGGGGACAGTCGTACCCGCAGCTCGGCGGCGCCGTCGGCGTGCAGGGTGACGCCTGCCCACGAGAACGGCAGCCGCCCGGTCCCCCCAGCGCTTTTGTCCCCCGCGCCCTCGAACAGCGGCCCGAGCGCGATGCCGTGCAACGCCGCGTCGAGCAGTGCGGGGTGCAGACCGAAGGAACGGGCGTCCTCCTGGTGCTCCTCCGGCAGCCGTACCTCGGCGAAGACGTCGTCACCGAGCCGCCAGGCCGCCCGCAGGCCCCGGAAGGCCGGGCCGTAGCCGAAGCCGTTCTCGGAGTACCGCTCGTAGAGGTCCTGGACGGCCACCGGTACGGCGCCGGCCGGGGGCCACTCCGAGAGGTCGAAGGAAGCCGGGCACGCTTCGGGCAGGACGGTGCCGGAGGCGTGCGCGACCCAGGCGTTCTCCGCGGCGTCCTCCGTACGGGAATAGATGCCCACCGTCCTGCGGCCCGCGGTGTCCGGCTCGCTGACTGTGACCTGCACGGCCACGCCGTCCGTCGCGGGCAGCAGCAGCGGGGCGTGCAGCGTGAGTTCCTCGACCCGGGCGCAGCCGACCCGGTCGGCGGCCTGCACGGCGAGCTCCAGGAAGGCCGTTCCGGGCAGGAGCGCGGTGCCGGTGAGGGCGTGGTCGGCCAGCCAGGGGGAGGTCTCCAGGGAGAGCCTGCCGGTCAGCAGCAGCCGGTCGGCGTCCGCCAGATGGACAGCCGCCCCGAGCAGCGGATGGTCGGCCGCGCCGAGACCGGCGGACGCCACATCGCCGGCGGTCACCGGAGCCTCCAGCCAGTAGCGCTGTCGCTGGAAGGCGTACGTGGGCAGTTCGGTGCTGCGCGCCCCGGTACCGGCGAAGACCGCCTGCCAGTCCACGGAGCCACCCATGACGTGTACTTCGGCGAGGGAGGTGAGGAAGCGGTCATGGCCGCCCTCCTCGCGCCGCAACGTCCCCACGGTGACGGCACTTGAGGCGGCGTCCTCGAAGACCTCCTGCATCGCCATGGCGAGTACGGGGTGCGGGCTGGACTCGATGAAGGCGCTGTGGCCGTCGGCGAGCAGCGCCCGGACGGCCCGTTCGAACTCGACCGGTTGGCGCATGTTGCGGTACCAGTAGTCGGCGTCGAGTTCCCGGGTGTCCAGCGGCGCGCCGGTCACGGTGGAGTAGAACGGGATCTGCGAAGCCTGCGGCTCAACGGGGGCCAGGTCGGCGAGCAGCCGCTCACGAAGCGGGTCGACGTGCGCCGAGTGGCTGGCAACCTCCACTCCGGGGACCCTGCGGGCCTTGATGCCGTCGGCGGTGAGCTGCGCCAGCAACTCGTCGAGGGCGTCGCGATCCCCGGCGACCGTCACCGAACCGGGGCTGTTGCTCGCCGCCAGGGATATCCGGTCGGCCCAGTCCTCGATCCGCGGTGCGATCTGCTCCGCGGAGGCCAGCACCGAGAGCATGCCGCCCTTGCCTTCGATCTCCCGCGACGCCTTGCTGCGCAGCGCGACGACCCGGGCGGCGTCCGGCAGCGACAGTGCACCCGACACGTAGGCGGCGGCCACTTCGCCCTGGGAGTGGCCGACGACCGCGGAGGGCTCGACGCCGTGTGCGCGCCACAGGGCGGCCAGCGACACCATCACGGAGAACAGCACCGGCTGGACGACGTCGATGCGGTCGATCGAGGGCGCGCCGGCCCCGCCTTGGAGGACATCGACCACGGACCAGTCCAGGTACGGGGCCAATGCCTGGTCACATGCGTGCAGTTGCTTCGCGAATTCGGGCGAGGACGTCAGCAGCAGCCGGGCCATGCCGACCCACTGCGATCCCTGGCCGGGGAAGACGAACACGGTCTTGCGTCGGCCGCCGGCCAGGCCCTGGACGAGCTGTGCGGCGGGTTCACCGTCGGCGAGGGCCCGCAGACCGTCCAGCAGCCCGTCCCGATCCTGGGCGATGACCGCGGCGCGGTGGTCGAGCGCGGCGCGCTCCAGGGCCAGCGAATACCCGAGGTCGGCGGTGGCCATGTCCGAGTGGGCGGTCAGATGGTCGAGGAGCCGCGCGGCCTGGGCCCGTATCGCCTGATCGGTCTTGCCGGACACGAGGAAGGGCAGCGCCGAGGGGCCTTCGTGGACGGGGGCGTCGGCCGCGCCCGGCGCAGCGGCGGCGGCCGTGTCCTCGTCGGCGGCCGCGGGCTCCGGGGCCTGTTCCAGGATCACATGCGCGTTGGTGCCGCTGAAGCCGAACCCGGACACGGCGGCCCGGCGCGGAGCTCCGGTCTCCGGCCACGGCCGGGACTCGGTCAGCAGCTCGACACCGCCGGACTCCCAGTCGACCATGGCCGTGCGGTTGCCGGCGTGCAGCGTCTTGGGAAGGATCGCGTGCTGCAGTGCCAGCACCATCTTGATGACGCCGCCAACTCCGGCCGCGGCCTGGGTGTGCGCGATGTTGGACTTCAGGGAGCCCAGCCACAGCGGCCGGCCCTCGGCGCGTTCCCGGCCGTAGGTGGCCAGCAGCGCACCGGCCTCGATGGGGTCGCCGAGTCTGGTGCCGGTGCCGTGCGCCTCCACCACTTCGACCTCGGATGGGGAGAGCCGGGCGTTGGCCAGCGCGGCGCGGATCACCCGCTGCTGCGAGGGTCCGTTCGGCGCGGTCAGCCCACTGCTTGCGCCGTCCTGGTTGACGGCCGAGCCACGCACCACCGCGAGCACCGGGTGCCCGTTGCGTCGCGCGTCGGACAGCCGTTCCAGCAGCACCGTGCCGACTCCCTCACCCCAGCCGGTCCCGTCCGCCCCGTCGGCGAATGCCTTGCACCGGCCGTCCGAGGACAGCGCCCGCTGCCGGGCGTACTCGATGAACGCGACCGGAGTGGACATCACCATCGAGCCCCCGACCAGGGCCATCGAACAGTCGTCGCGGCGCAGCGCCTCGGTGGCCAGGTGCAGCGCCACAAGCGACGACGAGCACGCCGTGTCGACCGTGACGGCGGGCCCTTCGAGCCCGAAGGTATAGGAGATACGGCCCGAGGCGACGCTGCCGGACCCGCCCGCGCCGAGGTAGCCCTCGACGTCCTCGGGCACCGTGGTCAGCCGGGAGCCGTAGTCCTGGTACATCACTCCCGCGTACACACCGGTCCGGCTGCCCTTGAGCGTCGTCGGGTCGATGCCGGCCCGCTCGAAGGTCTCCCAGGCGGTCTCCAGCAGCAGCCGCTGCTGGGGGTCCATGGCCAGCGCCTCCCGGGGCGAGATGCCGAAGAATCCCGGGTCGAAGTCGTACGCCCCGTCGAGGAACGCCCCCTCCTCGACGTAGCTCTTGCCCTTCGCGTCCGGGTCCGGGTCGTACAGGGCCTCGGTGTCCCATGCCCGGTCCGCGGGGAGCGGACCGACCGCGTCGCGCCCCTCGACCACGAGCCGCCACATGTCCTCCGGGGTCGAGACGCCTCCGGCGTAGCGACAGCTCATGGCGACGATCGCGATGGGATCCTGGTCCCGCTCCTCGATCTTCTGCAGACGCTGGCGAGTGCGGTGCAGGTCCGTCGTCACTCGCTTGAGATAGTCGCGAAGCTTGTCTTCACTCACGGTGCTCACCGTTCAACCGCCGCTTTCTTAGGAAAGGCCAAGTTCGTTTTCGATGAAGTCGAAGATCTCGTCGTCGGACGCCGATTCGAGCTCGGCGACCTCGACCTCGCCCGCCGCTTCCTGGGCCTGGCCCAGCTTCGACAAGAGGTCCTGCAGGCGGGTGGTGAGTCTCGTCCGGGACGCCTCGTCCGCGGCCACCCGCGTCAGGTCCGACTCCAGCCGGTCGAGTTCGGGGAAGGCCAGCGGGGCGGCCGCCGGCTCGGCCGGTGTGACCTGCGCCGCGAGGTGCTCCGCGATGGCGCTCGTCGTCGGATGGTCGAACAGCAGGGTCGCGGGTAGCCGCAGTCCGGTCGCCCGACCCAACTGGTTGCGGAGTTCGACTGCGGTGAGCGAGTCGAAGCCCAGCTCCAGCAGCCCTCGGTCCACGTCGATCGCATGGGAGTCGGTGAACCCGAGAACCCTTGCCGCCTCTGTCCTGACCAGGTCCAGCAGCAACCGGTCACGCTCCGCGTCGGGAAGCCCGGCCAGACGTCCCATCAGCCCGTCGGCGCCGTCGGCGGCCGTGCCGCCAGTGGCCGTGGCGCGGCGGGCTGCAGGCCGGACCGGGGTCCGGACCAGGCCGCGGAGCAGCGGCGGTACGGGGCCGGGGCCGCCCGCGAGTGCCGCGAGATCCAGCCGCATCGGCAGCACGACCGGGGCATCCAGCGTCCGCGCGACGTCGAAGAGTGTGACGCCTTCGGCGGAGGAGAACGCGGCGATGCCGCCACGTGCCAGCCGTGAGAGGTCCGCGTCGGCGAGCTTTCCGGTCATCTCACTGCGCTGCTCCCACAGGCCCCAGGCCATCGTCTGGACGGGGAAGCCCTGGGCCCGGCAGTGGGTGGCGTACGCATCGAGGAAGGCGTTCGCCGCCGCGTAGTTGCCCTGGCCCATGCCACCGAAGGTGCCGGCGATGGAGGAGAACAGCACCAGAGAGGAGAGCCCGAGGTCGCGGGTCAGCTCGTGCAGGTTGACCGCCGCATCCACCTTGGGGCGGAGCACCCCGTCGAGCCG
Organism: Streptomyces sp. NPDC017993; assembly: GCF_044328065.1. NCBI lineage: Bacteria > Bacillati > Actinomycetota > Actinomycetes > Kitasatosporales > Streptomycetaceae > Streptomyces > Streptomyces sp. NPDC017993. Next base: position 1,566 of record NZ_JBIRGO010000051.1, on the reverse strand, counting down.
CTCGGGGGTGAGGGATCCGACGATGCCGTCGTCCAGCACACCGGCGGTGTGCACCACCGCGGTCAGCGGGTGTGCCGCGTCGACGGTGGCCAGCAGTGCGGCGAGGTCTTCGCGGTCGGCGACATCGCAGGCCGCCATGGTGACCTCGGCGCCGAGCGCCCTGAGCTCCGCGCACAATTCCCCGGCACCGTCTGCTCCGTGGCCGCGGCGGCTGGTCAGCAGCAGGTGACGTACTCCGGCACTGGTCACCAGATGACGTGCCATCACGCCGCCGATCACACCGGTGGCACCGGTGATGAGTACCGTCCCGGTGCCCCGGTCAGATGCCGTCGGCTCGGTGGCGCCGGTCGGTGGGTGGGCAGGGGCCAGCCTGGCGGCCCGTACGGTACCGCCGCGCAGCGCCAGCTGCGGTTCGTCACCGGTGAGCGCCTGGAGCAGTGCGAGCACGCCCGCGGCATCCGTTGAGCTGTCGATGTCGGCCAGGACGAACCGGTCCGGGTTCTCCGACTGCGCCGAGCGGACGAGTCCCCAGACCGCGGCGTGCGACAGATCGGTCACCTGCTCGCCGGCGACGGCAACGGCGCCGCGGGTGAGAAAGACCAGCCGTGATCCGGCGAACCGCTCATCGGCGAGCCAGCCCTGGACCAGCTCCAGCGTCCGCCCCAGGGCCGTGCGTACGGTCTCGGGGAGGGGCCCGGACTCCGGTGGGCAGGTCACGAGCACGACCTCGGGCGGCGCCGTCGGGTCTGCCGCCGCAAGGGCTTCCAGATCCGGGGAGACCGGCAGCCCCAGGCCGGCAACCACATCGAGGCCGTCGTCACCGAGCAACGCCCAGCCCGTGCTCCCGGCCGGTTGCCGGGTGACACCTTCCGGTGCCACCTCGGTCCAGTCCAGGAGGTACAGCGAGTTCTCCGAGGCGGGGGCGCCCAGTTGTTCGGGCCGCGCCCGCAGGGCGAGCGCATCGACGGTGGCCACCGGCCGGCCGATCGTGTCCGCCAGGAGCAGTGACACCGCGCCGGACCCGTCGGGGGTCAGTCGTACCCGCACCTCACCGGCGCCCGAGCTGTGCGGGGTCACCCCCGTCCAGGAGAACGGCAGCTTCCCTCCGCCGAGTTGCAGCGACGGACTGAGGGCGATGCTGTGCAGGGCGGCGTCGAGCAGTGCCGGATGCAGGCCGTAGGCATCGGCTGCGGTCTGCTGGTCCTCGGGCAGCCGCACCTCGGCGTAGACCTCGTCGCCGAGCAGCCACGCCGTCCGGATCCCCCGAAAGGCCGGGCCGTAGCCGAAGCCGTTCTCCGCGAACCGCTCGTACAGATTGCTGACATCGATCGGGGTGGCTCCCTCCGGCGGCCAGGCCGCCTGGAGGTCGTACGAGCCCTCGTCCCCTTCCGGACCGACGACACCAGTGGCGTGCCGGGTCCACGCCTGGGAGGAGTCGTCGTCCTGCGGCCGGGTGTAGATGCCCAGCGAGCGAATGCCGTTGTCGTCGGGGGCATCGACCGTGACCTGCAGAGCCAGACCACCACGCTCCGGAAGCACCAAAGGCGCCTCCAACGTCAACTCCTC
>NZ_JBIRGO010000050.1:0-9542 GCF_044328065.1 Streptomyces sp. NPDC017993 | reverse complement strand
ACCACACCCACCGAACCCCACACCGCAGCCAACGACACCATCACCGCAAACAACGCCGGCTGCACCACATCCACCCGCTCCAACGAAGGAGCCCCGACACTCCCCCGCAACACCCCCACCAAAGACCAATCCACAAACGGCGCCAAAGCCCGCTCACACGCAAACAACCGCTCAGCAAAAACCGGCGAAGAATCCAACAACTCCACCGCCATACCCACCCACTGCGACCCCTGCCCCGGAAAAACAAACACCCGCCCACCCACCGGACCCGCCACACCAGACGTCACACCAAACGCCACATCAGACGGCACACCCTCACCCGAAACGCCCCCCGCAACCTCACCCAACCCCGCAACCGCACCCGCGCCATCCCCCGCCAACACCACCGCCCGATGCTCAAACACCGACCGCGACGACACCAACGAAAAACCCACCTCCCCCACACCCACACCAGCGCCACCAGCACCAGCAGCGGCAGCCACACACCCCGCCAACCGCTCACCCTGACCCCGCAACGCCCCCGCACTCCGCGCCGACACCACCAACGGCACCACCCCCGAACCCAACACAGGAGCAGGGTCGGTGAGCCCGATGAGGCCGTCAGCCGTCTCGCGGCCCTGGACGGAATCGCCCTGGACGGAATCGCCCGGGGACTCGGCGTCGCGGGCCGTTTCCGTACGCGCGTCCGCCGGGGGCTCCTCGATGATCGTGTGGGCGTTGGTACCGCTGGCGCCGAAGGAGGACACACCCGCCCGGCGGGGCTCCTCGCCGGTCGGCCACTGCTGCGCCTCCGTCAGCAACGACACCGCACCGGACTCCCAGTCGACCTTCTCCGACCGCTCCTCCGCATGCAGCGTCGCCGGCAGCACCCCGTGACGCATGGCCATCACCATCTTCATGACGCCACCGACACCGGAGGCCGCCGCAGCGTGTCCGATGTTGGACTTCAACGACCCCAGCCACAGCGGCCGTTCGGCAGAGCGCCCCTGACCGTAGGTCGCCAGCAGCGCCCCCGCCTCGATCGGATCACCCAGCGTCGTACCCGTACCGTGCGCCTCCACCACCGCCACCTGCTCCGGCTTCAGCCGCGCATCGGCCAACGCCGCCCGGATCACCCGCTGCTGCGCGCGACCGTTGGGCGCCGTGAGGCCATTGCTCGCACCGTCCTGATTGATCGCGCTGCCCCGCACCACCGCCAGCACCGGATGCCCGTTGCGCCGCGCCTCCGACAGCCGCTCCAGCAACAGCACACCGACACCCTCTGCCCAGACGGTGCCGTCCGCCGTCGCGGAGAAAGCCCGGCAGCGGGCAGTCGGGGACAGGGCCCGCTGTCGGCTGTATTCGACGAACCCGGTCGGGGTGGCCATCACCGTCGTCCCACCGGTCAGCGCCATCGACGACTCGCCCTTGCGCAACGACTGACAGGCCAGGTGCAGGGCCACGAGCGACGACGAACACGCCGTGTCGACCGTGAGGGCCGGCCCCTCGAACCCGAGGGTGTACGAGACCCGACCGGAGAGAATGGCGCCCGAGGCGCCCAGTGACATCTGGCCTTCCAGCCCGTCCGGAAGGTCCGTCACATTGGTGCCGTAGTCGAAGTCCGTGGCCCCGATGAACATTCCCGTGCGGCTGCCGCGCAGCGAGGCGGGAGTGATGCCGGCGCGCTCCAGAGTCTCCCAGGAGACCTCCATCAGCAGGCGCTGCTGGGGGTTCATGGACAGTGCCTCGCGCGGGGAGATGCCGAAGAACGGAGCGTCGAACCGGTCGACGTCGTCCAGGAATCCGCCCTCACGGACGTACGTCTTGCCCTTGCGGTCGGGGTCCGGGTCGTAGAGGGCGTCCAGGTCCCAGCCCCGGTCGTCCGGAAACGGCCCGATGGCGTCCCGCCCTTGGGCGACGAGGTCCCACAGATCCTCGGGCGTGGACACGCCACCGGGGAACCGGCAGCCCATCGCCACGATGGCGATCGGCTCGTGCTCCTGCTCCTGGATGTCGTCCAGGCGCTGACGTGCCACGCGCAGATGTGCGGTGGTCCGCTTGAGGTAGTCGCGAAGCTTCGCTTCGTTCTCCATCACTTGTGAGCTCCTCGAAGACCGTGAAGGGAAGGCGGTGACTGTGCCTGTGGGTCGGTGTGCGGTGGTTCAGGAGATGTCGTCGAGTTCCTGGTCGAGCAGGTCGAACATCTCCTCGTCGGTGGCCACATCGAGGTCGTCGACGGTGTTCTGCCGATCCGCGTCGCCGGCCCAGGTGCGCCACAGGGACTGCAGCCGCTCGGAGACCGCGGCACGGGCGTCCTCGTCGAGTTCCAGCCCGACCAGGGACGCCTCGACCCGGTCCAGATCCGCGAGGACGGGCGTGGCGGGCGAGCCGCCGCCGGGAAGGAGTTCGGTGTCGAGATGGGCGGCGAGCGCGGCGGCAGTGGGATGGTCGAAGACCAGCGTGACCGGCAGCCTGAGTCCGGTAGCCGCGCCGAGGCGGTTGCGCAGCTCCACCGCGGTGAGCGAGTCGAAGCCCAGCTCCTTGAAGGCCCGGTCGGCGTCGACAGCTGCGGAGTGGGCGTGGCCCAGCACGACGGCGGCCAACGATCGGACCAGGTCGAGCAGGACCCGTTCCCGGTCGGCGTCGCCCAGTCCGGTGAGGCGTCGCAACAGGGCCGCGGAGTCACCGGAGCCCTCACCCGTCGGCCCGCTCTCGGATTCGAAGGCCTCGCGGGCCTCCGAGAGGTCGCGCAGCAGAGGCAGCAGTCGTCCACCGGCAAGCGCGGGTGCAAACCGGCCCCATTCGAGGTCGGCGACGACCTGGAACGGCTCTTCCCGGGAGACCGCCTGGAGCAGGGCGTCGCCGGCACGGTCGCCGGCCATCGGGGCCGCGCCGCGGCGACGCAGCTGCTCCGCCATCGCCTCGTCGACCATGCCTCCCTCGGCGAGGGCGCTCCAGGCCACCGAAGTTGCGGCCAGGCCGTCCGCGTGACGCTGCTGGGCGAGCGCGTCCAGGACGGCGTTCGCCGCGGCGTAGCTCCCCTGACCGGCTGCGCCCACGGTGCCGGCCATGGAGGAGAAGAGAACGAAGGCGGATAGGTCGCGGCCCTTGGTGAGCTCGTGCAGGTGGTGCGCCCCGGTCACCTTGGGCCGCAAGGCCCGGCCGGCCTGTTCGGCCGTCAGGGAGTCCAGGACACCGTCGTCGAGTACACCCGCGGCGTGCACCACGGCGGTCAACGGCAGGTCCTCGGGCAGGGAGTCCAGCAGCCGTGCGAGCGCGGCGCGATCTGCGACATCGCAGGCCGCGACCGTGACCCGGGCGCCGGACGCCGCGAGTTCCGCCTCCAGTTCGGTGGCGCCTGGTGCCGCGATGCCGCGGCGGCTGATCAGCAGCAGGTGCTGTGCGCCCTCCCGGGCCAGTCTGCGGGCGAGTTCGGAGCCTGCGCCACCGGTTCCACCGGTGATCAATACGGTGCCGCTCGGCTTCCAGGCGTCTCCCGCCGGGCGGGCAGCGCTCCGCAACAGACGCCGGGCGAACACGCCTGCGTTGCGCACTGCGAGCTGGTTCTCGGGCTGCCGGTCGTCTCCGTCCGTCTGCCCGGCCAGCACAGCCGTCAGCCGGGTCAGCGCCCGGTGGTCGAGGACCGTCGGCAGATCCACCAGACCGCCCCAGCGCTGCGGCGACTCCAGGCCGATCACCGCGCCCAGCCCCCAGAGGGCGGCCTGGGCGGGACTGTCGAGCCGGTCGGAGTCGGAGGTCGCCACCGCTCCCCGGGTCGCGAGCCACAGCGGCGCCTCGATCCCGGCATCACCCAGTGCCTGGGTCAGCGTCAGGGTGAGAGCGAGCCCCACAGGCATGGCCGGGGCCTCGGTCTGCGCATCTTCGGTCTGCGGGTCGTCGTCGAGGGCGACCAGCGACAGCACGCCGGCTGGTGGCGGTCCGGCGGGGTCCTTCAGCATCCCGCCGATCCGCTCTGCGAGGCCGGTTCGGTCCGTACCGGCGGCGACCTCGACGGGGAGGATGTCCGCGCCGAGTGCGGTGAGGCCGGTGAGAACGGCTGCCGCCCGCTGGTCCGCGGCACCTGCTGCCGGTACGGCGACAAGCCAGGTGCCGCTGAGCGACACGACGGCGGACTCCGGGAGTGGCCGCCAGCCGATCCGATAGCGCCAGGAGTCCAACGCCGACCGGTCCGCCTTGCGTCGGCGCCACGCGGACAGCACGGGAAGCGCCCTCTCCAGGGCGGTGGCAGTGGCGGAGCCTGCGGTCTCCGGGACCGTGCTGGTGGTCCCGGTCCCGGTGTCCATCCCCAACGTCGCCGCGAGTGCGGGAAGGTCCTCGCTGTCCACCGCTGCCCAGAAGGCGGCTTCCGCGGGGTCGTCCGCGCCGCCGGACTTCGGGGCCGGGGTCTCCAGCCAGTAGCGGCGGCGTTGGAAGGGGTAGGTGGGCAGGTCGACGGGACGGGTCCGGCGTCCGGGGAAGACCGCTGCCCAGTCGACCGCGACACCGCGGACGTACGCCTGCGCCAGCGACAGCAGCAGTCGGTCGAGGCCGCCCTCGTCACGGCGCAGCGAGCCGATCACGACGGCATCGGTGCCGGCGGCCTCGGCGGTCTCCTGCACCGCGAAGGTCAGTACGGGATGGGGGCTGACCTCGATGACCACCCGGTGGCCCGCGTCCAGCATCCGGCGGGTCGCCCGCTCCAGCTGGACGGTCTGCCGAAGGTTGCGGGCCCAGTACTCCGCGTCGAGGCCCGCGGTGTCGATCGGTTCGCCGGTGACCGTCGAGTAGAAGGCGGTGCCGGACGGACGGGGACTGATCGGCGCGAGGAGTTCCAGCAACTGTCCGTGGATGTGCTCCACCTGCCGCGAGTGTGAGGCGTAGTCGACGGGAATGGTTCTCGCCCGGACGCCGTCGGACTCGCACGACGCCAACAGCTCGCGCAGCGCCTCGGGTTCACCGGAGACCACCATGGAGCCGGGTCCGTTGACGGCGGCGAGGGACAGGCGCTCGCCCCATGGCGCCATGCGTCCGGTGAGTTCGTCCTGCGGCAGCGAGACCGACATCATTCCGCCGCGTCCCGACAGAGCCCGCAGCGCCTGGCTGCGCAGCGCCACCACACGGGCCGCGTCCTCCAGGGTCAGGGCGCCCGCCACACACGCTGCCGCGATCTCGCCCTGGGAGTGGCCCGCCACGGCAGCGGGCTCCACACCGTACGAGCGCCACAGGGCCGCAAGCGACACCATCACCGCGAACAGCAGCGGCTGCACCACGTCCACCCGCTCCATCGAGGGCGCGCCCGGAGCGCCCCGTACCACCTCCGCCAGCGACCAGTCCGTGAACGGTGCCAGGGCCCGACCGCAGTCGGCCATCGACCGGGCGAACACGGGTGAGGTGGCGCTCAGTTCGCCTGCCATGCCGGCCCACTGTGATCCCTGGCCGGGGAAGAGGAAGACCGGCCTGGTGGTGTTGACCGTGACGCCCTCGGCCAGTCCTGCGGCCGAGCATCCGGCGGCGAGCGCGTCGAGGCCCGCCAGGAAGTCCTCCCGGGTCCGGCCGACGACCACCGCACGGTGCTCGAACGCGGACCGCGTACGGGCCAGTGCCGGTCCGATGTCGGCCGGGTCGGCCTCGGGGTACCGGTCCAGGTGTTGCCGCAGCTCTACGGCGCGGGCCCGCAACGCTGCCTCGGTACGGCCGGCCAAGGGCCACGGCAGCGGCCCCGGAGGCATCGCGCCGGCGGCGCCGGAGAGCACCGACGTGGCCGGCTCCGCTCCCCCGGCTGCCGGCTCCGGTTCCCCGTCCGTCGCCTGTTCGAGGATCACATGGGCATTGGTGCCGCTCACCCCGAAGGCCGACACCGCGCCCCGGCGGGGCCGCCCCCGGTCCGGCCACGGCGTTGCTTCGCCGAGCAGCGACACCGATCCGGCGGACCAGTCCACATCGTGCGAGGGCTCGTCGACGTGGAGGGTCCGGGGCATCAGCCCCTGACGGATCGACAGAACGGTCTTGATGATTCCGCCGATGCCGGCGGCCGCCTGCGTGTGGCCGATGTTGGACTTCAGCGAACCGAGCCGCAGCGGCTGACCGGCCGGGCGCCCCCGGCCGTAGGTGGCCAGCAATGCCTGGGCCTCGATGGGGTCGCCGAGCCGGGTGCCGGTGCCGTGCGCCTCCACCAGGTCGACGTCGGCGTGGGTCAGCCCGGCGGCGGCCAGTGCCTGCTCGATGACGCGCTGCTGGGCGGCACCGTTGGGTGCGCTGAGGCCGTTGCTCGCTCCGTCCTGGTTGATCGCACTGGCCCGCACGACGGCGAGCACCGGATGTCCGTTGCGGCGCGCGTCGGACAGTCGCTCCAGCAGCACCATGCCCGCACCCTCGCCCCAGCCGGTGCCGTCGGCGGCAGCGGCGAAGGGCTTGCAACGGCCGTCGGGAGCCAGGCCCCGCTGGCGGCTGAACTCGACGAAGACGCCCGGACTCGCCATGATCGCGGCTCCGCCGGCCAGCGCGAGCGAACTCTCCCCCCGCCGCAGTGACTCGGCCGCGAGGTGCAGGGTCACCAGCGACGACGAGCACGCGGTGTCGAGCGTGACGGCGGGACCCTCCAGGCCGAGGGTGTACGCGATACGGCCGGAGGCCACGCTGGTGACGTTGCCGATCAGGAGGTGGCCCTCGACGTTCCGGGCCGCCAGGACCGGGTCCCCTCCGTACTGGAACGAGGTCGCGCCGACGAAGACGCCGGCCCGCTCCCCCTTCAGCGACAGCGGGTCGATCCCTGCACGTTCGACGGCCTCCCAAGAGACCTCCAGCAGCAGCCGCTGCTGAGGGTCCATGGCCAGTGCCTCACGTGGCGAGATCCCGAAGAATGCCGGATCGAACTGCCCGGCCTCGTAGAGGAATCCGCCCTGCCGGGTGTAGCAGGTGCCGGATGTGCTTGGGTCCGGGTCGTAGAGCCCTTCCAGGTCCCAGCCTCGGTCGGTGGGGAATGCGGAGACCGCGTCCCGGCCGTCGGCGACCAGTTCCCACAGGTCCTCGGGCGAGCGCACCCCGCCGGGGAAGCGACAGCCCATGCCCACGATGGCGATCGGCTCCCGCTCTTTGTCCTCCACCTCCTGGAGGCGCTGCCGGGCACGATGCAGATCAGCGGTGACCCGCTTGAGGTAGCCGAGAAGCTTGGCTTCTTGCTCGTTGGCCATCAGGACGCCCCGAACTCGTTGTCGATCAGGTGGAAGACTTCGTCGGCGGAGGCCGTCATCAACTGCTCCTCGACCGAGGCCCCGCCGCTCTGCGGCGTACTGCCCAGCAGAGCCGCCAGGTCCTGCAGGCGGGTGGCGAGCCGCTCGCGTACGCCGGTGACCGCCGTGATCTCCCCCAGGGCCTTCTCCCACCGGTCCAGTTCCTCGAAGACCGACGCGGCCGTCGCCGGCTGTTCCGGGAACAGCTCGGTCAGAAGGAACCGGGCGAGCGACGCCGGCGAGGGACAGTCGAAGATCAGCGTGGCGGGCAGCGGCAGTCCGGTGGCGGCGTTCAGCCGGTTGCGCAGCTCCACCGCCGTGAGCGAGTCGAAGCCGAGCTCCTTGAAGGCCCGGTCGTCGGCTATCGCAGCCGGTGTGGAGTGGCCCAGGACGGCTGCGGTGTGCGTACGCACCAGATCCGTCAGCATCCGCTCCCGTTCGGCCTCCGGCAGTGCGGCAAGACCGTCCTTCGCGCTGCCGATGCTCTGCTGCACGGTGTTCTCGGGCTCTCGGGATCCCTCCCGCACCCGCTGTACCTCCGGCAGTTCGTCGACCAGGGGGCTACGGCGGGCAGCGGTGAAAGCGGGATGGAACCGATCCCAGCGGACATCCGCGAGAATCAGCGTCGTCTCCTGGCGGGCCAGCGCGCCGTGCAGGGCCGCGACACTCAGGTCCGGTGCCATCGGAGGCAGACCCCTGCGGCTCAGATGCTCCTCCACACCCTCGCCCTCGATCATGCCCTTGTCCGCCCAGGGGCCCCAGGCCACCGATGTCGCCGCCAGGCCACGGGCCCGGCGCTTCTCGGCGAGCGCGTCCAGGAAGGAGTTGGCCGCCGCGTACGCGCCCTGGCCGCCGCTCCCCCAGGCCGCCGCGACGGACGAGAAGAGCACGAATGCGTCGACATGGGCTTGGTCGAGCAGCTGGTCGAGATGAACGGCACCGGAGACCTTGCCCTCGGCCATGGCCGCGAAATCGGCCGGGCTGCTGTCGGCGACCTGCCGGAAATCGACCACCCCGGCGGCGTGGAACACCGCACGCACCGGTGAACCGTCGGCCGCGAAGCCGTCCAGCAACCCCGCCAGCGCCTCACGGTCGCCGACATCGCACGCGGCGACCGTCACCCGGGCGCCAAGACACGTCAGCTCGGCCGCCAGGTCCGCGGCACCCGGCGCCGTGGCACCGCGCCGGCTGGTGAGAACCAGGTGTTCCGCCCCGGTGCGGGCCAGCCAGCGGGCCACCTGAGCTCCCAGGCCGCCGGTACCGCCGGTGATGAGAACGGTGCCGTTCGGCTGCCACTTCTCCTGATCGGGCAACGCCCCCAGCGGAGCGTGCACCAACCGCCGTACGAAGAGTCCCGCGGCACGCACCGCGAGTTGGTCCTCGTCGCCCGCGGCGGCGAGCACCCCGGCCAGCCGCGCGGCGGCGCGCTCGTCGACCACGCTCGGCAGATCGACCAGGCCGCCCCAGCGCTCGGGATGCTCCAGACCGACCACACGGCCCAGGCCCCAGACAGCTGCCTGCTCGGGACGGTCGACGGGATCGGTCGGGCTCACCGAGACGCCACCTCGGGTCGCGAGCCACAGGGGGCAGTTGACCTCCATGTCCCCCAGCGCCTGCACCAGCGCAAGGTTCAGTGCCAGACCGTACGACAGCACCGGATAGCGGGGGTGGGGATCATCGGCGAGGGCGAGCAGGGACAGCACACCCTCCGGCATCTCCCCGGCGGCCGCCGACCGCAGTCGTGCGGCAACCGCATCGCGATCGTCCTCGGGCAGCTCGACGGCTATCGCGCGTGCTCCGCGCTCCTGTAGCCCCCGCAGCACGGCGGCCTGCGCCTCGCTGCCGGATGCTGCGGCCGGAACCGCCACCAGCCAGGTGCCGGACAGCGAGCCTCGCGGCTCGCCGGCCACCGGATGCCAGGCGATCCGGTACCGCCAGGCTTCCGTGACGGCGTGGTCGTTCTGCTTGCGGTGCCATGAGGACAACAGGGGCACCATGCCGCTCAGTGGTGTGGCGGGGTCGACTTCGAGCATCGCGGCCAGCGCCGCGAGGTCCTGGCGCTCCACCGCGTCCCAGAAACCGGCGTCGACGGACCTATCGTGTGGTGCGGCCACGGGCGCATCGGGGACGGACGGGGTCTCGAACCAGTAGCGGTCGCGTTGGAAGGCATACGTCGGCAGATCCACCCGACGCGCACCACGCCCCTCGAAAAACGCCCGCCAATCGACCTCAACCCCCGCGACGTGCATCCGGCCCAATGCCGCTACGGCCGACTCCTCCTCACCCCGGCCCTTCCGCGAGAGCGCAATGAACTCGCCCTCCTCGACGCACGAT
>NZ_JBIRGO010000049.1:0-10489 GCF_044328065.1 Streptomyces sp. NPDC017993 | reverse complement strand
AAACAGCACCCACAACTCATCCGGCACCAACCGCTCAACCAGATCCGTCATGCACCGCTCAACGAGCCAACACGCCATAAGAAACGACGTCTAAGGCGTTGTTGTGGTACTGCCCGTTGCTGACGTCGTAGCACGTCGGGATTTCCGCGGCAGGGGCCGCCTGGGAGGCGGGCGCGGCGGCCACCGCCACGGGGAGCAGGGCGGCCGTCGCGGCCGAGACCGACAGGGCGCGGCGCAGTTTCATAAAGATCTCTTTCCCGATTCTTCGGAGCCTTGGAGTCTTGGAGCCTTTGTTTTCAGTGTCATTGAGTTCTAAGGCCGTGGATTCTTGGGTTATCAGGTTCTTGGTGAAATGGTTGGGCTTACGCGGTGAAGTCCGTGGCGCCCGGATCGGTCACGCCCTCCCGGCGGCGTACGCCGATGACCGCACCCGCGCCGACCACCATCGCGGCTCCGCCGGCGAGAGCGATCGCCGGGAGCGCGGACGAGGAGCCGGTCGCGGCGAGGTGGGCGCCGCTCTGCGGGCTGAGGCCACCGCTGGAATCGGAACCACCCGTACCGCCGCCGGACGCGGCGCTCCGGCCGGGCTCGGCCGTGGCACCCGGCTTGCCCGGCTCACCCGGCTTGGTGGTCGGGGGCTGCGTCGGCTTCGCGCTCGCGGGGAGGATGGTGAAGTCGTACCAGGCTTCCTTGGCCGAACCGCAGGAACCGTCGCGGTTGCGGTAGTCGCCGGCGGCGAGCGCGTACCCGGCGCCGGGCTTGGCGTCCTTGACCACGCGGGTGCGCAGTTGGAGCGTGATGGTGCTGCGCGAACCGACGGCAAAGGAGCCGAACAGGTCGTCGGGCGCCGCGTCATGGAAGGTCTTCCACCGCCCCGTCTCGGCGTCGCGGTACTCGGTCTCCAGCTCCCAGTACGGCCGGTCGACATCTTCGGCGGAGGACACGAGCAGGAAGGGCTGGACCTCTCCCAGGGGCTTGCCGGTGGTGTTGGTGAGTGTCATGGAGAAGGGGGCCCAGGCGGCGCCCGCAGTCAGCTGGGGCGGTAGCCCGTGGACGGCTACGTGCAACTGGTCGGACTCGAACGCGCAGGACTGACCCGCACCATCGGAATCACCGGCGTCCTTGCCGCCACCGGTGGCACCACCCGCACCGGTGGTCCCCTCAGTGGTCCCTTCGGCGGACCCGGCGGCTTTCGGCGACTTCCCCGGGGCGGGACGGGCGGCCCCGTCGCGGTCCTGGGATGCCGAGCCACCGGCAGCGGCTTCGCCCGGGCGCGGCGGCACGCCCCGGTTACCCGTTCCGCCGCCGCTCGTTGCGGAATCCGCCGGCCGGTGCGCCGGTGTTGCGGCATCGGGGGAGTCGGGAGAGGCGGGCGTGCGGGGACCGGCCTCCGACACCAGCTCCGTTGCTAACGCGGCGGCGGGCGCAGCCAGTACGGCGGCGGGCGCTATCACGGCAGCCGCTGCGGCGGCCGTCAGGGCGCGGCGTAATTTCATCCAGCAAAACCTCTCGGATCCCAAGTGCCCTCTGGGCGGCACAGGTTGACGTTCGTGATGGTCAGGCCGTGCATGACGCACGGTGCGCGTGAGTGCGCTTGCAGACATGCGTACATGCGCACTCCTGCGCATCGCACATGACCACTCGCATGAGTGCGCTTGCAGACATGCGTACATGCGCACTCCTGCGCATCGCACATGACCACTCGCACTGCGAAAAGGTTGCAGAAGCGGCACCCTCGCGGGCGCCGCGGCGGCCGGCCGCCAGACTTCAACCGGGAGGTCCACCGCCGACACAACCTCGTCGAACGCCGCTTCAACCAGCTCGAAGAGCTTCCGCGGCAGAGCGACCCGATACGAGAAGACCGCCACCTCCTACGAAGCAGCGGTCACACTCGCCTCACTCCTGCTCTCGGCAAGATCCGTTTGAAGACGGACCCAGGACGTCTTCGATGTCTTGGACGGTGAAGATGATGCGACGGATACAGCCGCGAGGTCGTCGCTGACGATGCCGGCAGGCCCTTGTCGACATCCTGCGCCGCACATCTTCTTCGAAGGGCTCCTGACCCTGCACGGCCCGAGGCACGCATCGATCCCTTTGCGGGGCTGCCGGGATGGATAAACGGACTTGGCCTGCGGGCGGGAGCACGTCCTGGTGGCCGCTCGTGTGGGGATCAGGGTGCGGAGGCGACTGGTGCCTCTTGCGTGGCTGGCATGGGCGGGCCGCGGCAGGACGGCGCCCTGACCCCCGCATGCTCCATTGCCCGGGCCGTGATCCCGCCCTGGGCGTACGTGAGCCCGCGGCGCTTCACGTATTGGCCCGGTGGCAGATAACGTGCCGCTACCGTGCCGCGTTCCCGCTACGAGGTCGACCGGTCGAAGGGCTCGGTCATGTCTATGTCCATGCCAGGTCGTCGAGGCCTTGGTGGCCCACGTTCGGCACGTTCAAGGCCAGCCAGCCGTGGCCGCTTATCTCGGCTTCGGCGTCAATCCCGTCCGGGTGTACCGACAGGTACTCGCATGCCGTCATGGCACTGACAGTTCCCTCATTGGGCTCGGCCTCGTCGTACTCCGGGTTGAAGCCTTCGTCGTCGACGGCCCGTGTCTCCCAGGGCAAGGGCTCGCCTTCCCACTCCGGGCTGCTCTCCCGAGCGTATCGGCGCCGGATGCGCCCCTCTTCGGCGACCACCCAGATATCCGCTCCGCCCGCGGTGTCTTCGAAGAACATCTGCGCCTGGCCGCAGCGTGCGCTCAGCCGCTCCACAGCCCCCATCATGTCGTCCCAGTCCCAGCCGACGGCGCTGTCGAGATTGCCGAATATCAAACGCCAGCCGTTGACTTCAGGCGTGACAAAGACGGGGAAAGCGCGGGGCCGAGACGGCAGTTCGTCCACGCAGCGCCCCTCATCGAAGGTGACCGGAACACGGTCATGGAGGTCCAGCGCCGCGAACAATCCTTCGTAGCTCTCACCCGGCACCACGTACCACCAACTGGTCGGAAGGTAGAACGGCGGCTTCTCACCGCAGGCCTTGAGCAGCGCGCGACGCGCCAGCAGCTTCCTGTCCCGCTCTCCCAGCCGGTCGGTGAATCCGGCCTCCAGCAGGGCACCCAGTCGGTTATTGCTCATGATCCAGGAGCTTAAGCCGTGCCACTGACAGCCGTTAGGAGCGCAGGTACTGGTCGGGGGGGGGGGGGGGGGGGGGCCCCCCCCCCCCCCCCGGGGGCGGAGGCCCTTGTCGCGGCTCTCTTGGGGCCCATCGGCCCGTTGGCCCAGGTGAGGTCGGGCCGATGATGACGCTTGCGTGGTGGTATTCGACGCATGGTCGGCGTAGGCGCGGGGGCGAGGGGAGGAGGGGATGCCGTCTGGGTCGGTAAGGGCCGTGGCGGCGTTTCCAGACGGCGCGGCAACGTCCGGTGCGGGGTCGGGTGCGCGTCCACGGCCAGCAGAACCCGGCGGTGGTACGGGCATTGTGCCCGGCGGCGGTGGCCAGTTCGGTCCACTGCTGAAGGGCGAAGAGATCCTCGGAGAGGCCGAGGCCAGAGCGGGCGTGCCCAATCCAGGGGACACCGAGAGGTCAACCAATGGGGACGACCATCGCACCCCCCGCGACGCGGAGCGGCCGGCTGCCGACGACGCCCCAGCGGCGCTGAAGATGGCTTGCTCCGTGCGGTCACCTGCCCGCGTCGGTCGCCGACGGCTCGTCAGCCAGCCTTCCAGCTCATCGCATCGGCGACCTGTATCAGGGCGAAGGCGGCGACAACCGTCGCCAACGCCAGACGGGGCCGGCCACGAAGGACGAGCACGGCCCCCACCGCAGCCAGGGCTATGCCCCCGGAGCACAGCCCCAACCAGTCAGCCGCCGGGGGGATGCCCTGAGTGAGCCGGACGATCACCGTGACCACCCCGCCGAGGGCCGCCGCGACCGCCAACGCCGCGTAGGCGATGCGCCTCTTCTTGTCCTGCTTCCTGGCGTCCTCGGCACGACCTGCCGTGCCCTCTCGTTGAAACTCGGCACGCAGCTTCTCGTTGCGGATGTCGCTGTTGTCGAAACCGTTTATGAGGCGGGATGCTACGGGGCTCGCAGGGGCGCCAACCGCGGGGCCGGGAGACCCCGAGGCCGTAAACTCCGGGATCATGCCCATGCCACGACCCGCTCCCGCCCTCGACGGGACCGTTGTGCCCACCGGACGCCGGAAACTGAAGGCCCGCCTCCTCACCGGCCTTTCACTGACGGCACTCGGACTGGCGGCGGCCATCGGTCTCCTCCTGATGGCCTTCGGTGTACTGGAGAGCGAGAAGGGCCCGGTGGGCGGGTCATCTCTGGTCGGCAACCCCGAGCTCCTGCGGGCCTGGTCACCCCCTGTGGCCAGGGCCGGAATTAAGGGGGGAACCTCTTAGCGGTCGCGGGCGTCTGATCATGAGAAAGCGATCACGGGGTGTTACGGGGGTAGTGGGTATGGCGATCACACTGGCCGAGGAGATCATGCTGCTGTCTCTGGACGATGAGTCCGGGTCGGCGAAGCAGCGGAGCGCCGCTGGGTGGGCAGTGTCGGGAGGGATCCTGCTCGAACTGGTCCTGGCCGGGCGGGTGTCCATTGCAGGCAAGCACCTCGAACTGACAGACACGACACCGACCGGGGACGAGTTGCTCGACGGCCGGACGGCGCTGATCGAGACCTGGCTGCGCGGTCGCAAGCAGCGACGGGTGACGGAGTGGCTGACGAAGGACCAGGCCAAGGCCGTCGGTGCGGCTCTGGAGAGCCTGTGCCGGCGCGGCGTGGTCGTGGAGGAGAAGCACAAGGCACTCGGAGTGTTCCCGATACGCCGCTACCCCGAGGCCGATGGCGCCGTCGAGGCTGAGCTGCGGGAACGGCTCCGCGCCGTCGTACTGGACGGCGCCGAGCCGGACACCCGGACGGCGGGCCTGATCGCGTTGATCCACTCCGCCAAGCTGCACCGCCTGGCATTCCCCGACAGCCCGCGCAAGGAGGTCACCGCGCGGATGGCTCAGGTGGCCGACGGGCAGTGGGCGGCTGAGAGCGTCCACGCCGCCATCCGCGACATGCAGGCGGCGATGGCCGCGGTCATCGTGGTCACGGCCGCCACGGCCGGGAGTTAGACCATTCCTTTCAGATCACCGGATCGTTGGTCCGGGTGTGCTGTTGACTGATGTGCAGCAGTGGGCGCGGATTGATCCGTTGTTGCCGGACCGGACACCGAGGCCGGTGGCGGGATCACCGTGAGGTGATCGATGCGATCGCTTGGAAGTTCCAGACCGGATCGCGCGATTATCCGATGCTCGCCCTCCCCCCTTCCCTTCTCCCGGCCGGACGGGCACCCCCTCGACTCGCGTGCGGATGCGAGGTGCTCAAGGAGATGCTCGCCGAGGCGGGCTTCAACCACCTGCAGCCAGCACGACGGGAGCTATCCCACCGCGGGCACGCCCTTGAACGAGCTGAGCGATCATCGAAGGCAAGAGTCTCAAGGATTCGAGCCACCCCGCCTCGGAGTAAAGAATGCGCATCAACGACGAGGACACCTCCTTGGAAAGCGGCAACGTCGTCTACTTCCAAGACAAGCCGTTCACCGGCGAAGTCGTTACGCACGACGAGGAGGGCCGAGTGATCAGCCTCGTCACGTACCTCGAAGGGTTCGAGTCCGGCACCCAGACCGAGTGGTACCCCAATGGGTCGCAGAAGGAGGAGGGGAATTGCCGGTTGGGAGTGGCCGTCGGGGAGTGGCGTACGTGGTACCCGAACGGCCAACTCTCCGAATGCTCGGTCTTCAGCCCCAAAGGGAAGTACCTACGGCGCCGGCAGTGGGACGAGATCGGAAACCTCACGGTGGACAAGACCTACACGGCGTGAGTTTGCGGCTGGCGTGCGAGCTACGCGCTGCGGAGCCGTGCACCTCGGGTTGGTTTCCGGGCCGTAGCCTCAGCCGTTGGCCAGGGTGCGGCCGAGGAGCGGGAGCAGGCGATCCCAGTGAAGCTGCAGTGCGGCGGGGTTGAAGGCGTCGGTGTCGGACATGGTGAAGCCGTGGATGGTGCCGGGGTAGATCTCGGAGGTGTAGCCGACCCCCGCAGTGTCCAGGGCCTGGTTGAGCTCAGCGAGGCCCTCGGGCGTCATGTCGCCTTCGGCGTGGCCGAGGTGGACCTGGGCGGTGAGCTTGGAGAGGAGGCGGCGCAGGCCGTCGGGCCCGTCCGCGCCCACGGGGCCATGGAATCCGGCGACGGCGGCCACCTGGCCGGGGTGGGCCGCGGCGGTGCGCATCGCCAGGAGGCCGCCTATGCAGTAGCCGGTCACCGCGACCGGTCCGGCACCGACCTCGGGCTGGGCGGTGAGGAACCTGAGGTAGGCGTCGGCGTCGCTCAGGACACGCTCGGCGGTGTGCGCCTCGATCAAGGGCATCAGCTGCTCGAAGACCGCGGGCCGGGCCTCTTCTCCGATGTGCTCCGGAAGTTCGATCACCGGTGCCGGGCCGTGCCGGTAGAAGAAGTTGGGGACGAGCACGTAGTACCCGTGCCCGGCCAGTTCGCGGGCCATCTCCCGCAGCACGGGCCGGATACCGAAGCCGTCCGCGTACATCAGCACCCCTGGGTGCCGCTCGCCCTGGTCGGGGAAGGCGGCGAAGGCGTCGGCCTTTCCGTCCGTGGTGGGAATCTGCAACATCTTGGTGGGAATAGCGGGGCTTCCTTCCTTGGAGTTCACCGAACTAACGTTTATTGCACTAACGGTTTCGGCGTGAGTGAAGGTACATCGTTAGTCGGACTAACGCAATGAGTAGGATGGGGGCATGACCAGAGCCGAAGCCGCGGACACGCCCGACGACGACGCGCCCAAGACGCCCGACAGGCTGCGTCGACAGGCGAGCCGACAGTTGTCGCAACTGACCGCGCGGTCGGACCGGCTGATCAACGAGGGGCTGGCCCAGGTCGACGCCCGCAAGTGGCACTACGCCGTGCTCGCCTCACTGCAGGAGTACGGGCCGGGGAGCCAAGCGACGCTGAGCCGGCGCACCGGCATCTACCGCAGCGACATGGTGGGCGTGCTCAACGAACTGGCCGAGCGTGACCTCGTCGAGCGGGTGCCGGATCCCGACGACCGGCGCCGCAACATCATCACGATCTCCCCCCGAGGCCGCCGTCGCCTACCCCGCCTCGACAAGGTCCTGGACGACCTTCACGACCAACTGCTCGCGCCGCTGAGTCCGGCCGAACGCGACCAACTCGCGCAGTTGCTCACCCGCTTGCTGGACCACCACACCCGGACCTCCTGACCCCGCGTAGTGGCATCCGACGTCAACTGGGGCGCCCGTCGCCCCGGCCGCCTGTTGGGGCAAGGGTCTGTGCGGCGCATGGACACGGTGCCCCACCCGGGATCGTGCTCACCACACCCACCCCGGCCCGCGAGTGAGCCGGCCACAATGCAAAGGGGCTGCTGCCATGAGCTCGCTGCTGAACGAGAGCGACCTTCGCCACGAGAACGCCGTGGTGTGGCTGGAGAACCCCGACGACCTCGACCACGTGCGCCGGGCCCTCGGCAAGACGCCCCGTCGCCGCGGCAAACATCGCTACGAACGCGACGGACGCATGGGCGGCTACGCCGAACTCGACACTCACGCCGATCCGGATCCGGACAGCGGTCTCCAGCCCCGGTGCGTCCTCTTCCTCCTCCCGCACGACCGCGACGCCGACCCCGACGGGCCCTACCACGAAGGCGCCCCGGGCGAAGCCGTCGATCCCCGGACCATCCGACCCCAACGCGTGGGTGACAAACCCCCCGCTCTCAAGGCGGCCCCGCAGCGACAACAGCCACCAACCACTGAGCCGAGAGCGCAACGGCAGACCGACGGGACAGTGGGAGCAAAGTGACGAACCCCGAGAATGCTTCCCGTAGCTGCTCGTCTCCTGCGGCCGTCACGGCTGTCAGCGACTGGTGGCGAGACCGTCGCCCCGGTGGGCCTCCGGCGTTTCTGCTCGACCCGTCAGGGACGGACGGCGCCTCGGTTCTGCGGGAAGTCCACAGTCGAACTGACGGCAGTGTCCTTGTAGACGCCCACGGGCTCACCGCGGAGGAGGTACAGGAAGCAGTTCTGTTCGCTCTTGGGGTGGACCTGTCGCCCGGTCGCCGGAGTCGCTGGCGAAGTTCTCTGCGGCAGATCGCCGAGCCACGGCTGGTGCTTCTCATCAACACACACAGGGCAGGCCGGACCCGACGCTCGTATGAGCCGGAACGTCTGATCTCCAAGACCGCTGCCGGCCTGGCCGGCGGCAATGTTGCCGTACTGGCTCATGCCGCGCCGCGTGATCTCCCGCACCGGTCCAAGGTCGTCTTTCAGCTGCCGGAAAACGAGGCAACAGAGAGGCCGGAGTCCCCCCTTCTGCGGGCATTGGCACTGGCCGAGGCACGCGTTACACCGATGCGGGTCTGGACTGAGCTGGCACGCGCCCTGACGGGTCAACCGACATCCGAATCGGCGCTCACGCAGCTCCTGCGTGAGCGCTCTGACGTGATCGAGCAGAGCCCCGACGGCGTGTCCTTTGTCGATGAGGGGACAGCGGAACGGCTGCGGCGAGAGACGGAACCTGAGGAGATCACACGGGTCAGCCGTCAACTGTTCGATTGGCTGCGGCGGGCCTCGGGTGAATACCGACACCCTGAGGGATGGGCCCGATACGGCCCGGAGGGCCTCTACGCGGCGACAGGAATGGCCGCGCATGCCGTGCAGGCCGAGGCGTGGGAAGAGTTGCTGCCGGAGGGCGGGCTTCTTGCGAATATTCCTCAAACTGTCTTGATGGACGCGGCGTGTTGCGCATGTGGGGGCAGCGTCCCGGGTAACTCCGCTGCCGCCGATGGCATTCACTTGTGGTCGTACGGAGTTGTCCCGCCCAGGCAGTCGGAGTGGGCTGCCTTGATGCACCTGATGGCCACGGCACGGAATGACTCGGTTTTTGCCTCCGCAGTCGCCGAGTCGGGCGTCCAACTACCTTGGAAAACCAAGTGGACGCGCTGGCGGCCGCCTGGCGGCTACCACGTGAGCTACACACAAATGACGCCACTGACAGGGATGGCCGAAGTTCGCTGGCGCGGCCGCCCTGCCGTCGCTGGTATCTGTGAGCGCAAACGGCCGGACGTCGCTATCTGGGACGCCGAGACCGGAGAACCCCTCGCTGCGCCCTTCCAGGGAAGGGACTTTCCCGAGGAATATCTCGAAGCACTGTCCTGGCCACCCCTGGTCGGCGCCGACCGGCGCAGCCTCTTGACGTCCCAAGATCTGTACATGGGTGTTCCCGAGGGTCGGGGCGTACACCCCACTCTGCTCGAAAGCCCCCCACTTCCCGTCGGAGACCTGGTGGTGCTCGGAGGAGCGCACGGCCTCTTCGCGATCGAGCCCCAGGCGGGAGAAGCCTTTGCGGGCTTCAGCTCTCGCAATATCCAGCCGCTGTTGTCCGGCCCCTACGCCGCGGCCGGCCGGACGGCCCCCGTACACGCCCCTCCGCCCACCCCGGGCGATCTCCTCCACCTCTACGGAGAGGACGAGGTCTTCGAACTCGAAGAGGAGGAACTCCCCGACGGTCTGACGGACGAAGCAACTCGGCGCACGCTCCTCGACATTGGCCTGCCTGATATGCGGGAAGGCGGTATGGGACTTTACCCATATGGCGATTACCGCTTCGAGGTGATGGATGAAGTCACCTGGCCGGACGATGTCGCCACAGCCGAGGAGACCGGTCCGTTCTTCCAGATCGGCTTCTGGATGGGCGGCGAACTCGTCATCGACGGCCCCACCGGGCATGTGCTCCGCGTCCCGACGGAGCCCGACGAGGAACACCTTGCAGCCCTCCCCGCTGCGCACAGCCTGGAGAAGTTCCTCACCATGGTCGGATTGTGGGTCACTGGCCTCCGCACAGTGCAGAACATCCAGAACGACCGCGAGGCTTACTCGCTACCCCAGTACGTGGCAGTCGCGCACTCAGCCATCGACCAGGCCGGAGCCGAGGCCCCGGCCTGGTCTTATGTCTTCCACAATCCGTAGCCGGTGCAGACGCGGCAGTCGGTCCTAGTCCTCAACCCGCATGAAGGGCTGGAAGATCCTCCGTCACTGCCGGCTCAAGGGCGACGGTGTCGGTGTCCATCACGCCAAACTCGGTAACGTTCGACTGGGCAGTCCCGATCTCGACGGCCGCTACGGCTACCCGCGCGATCTGGAGAAGGTGCCCATTGCACCGGTTACCCGGGGCGACCTCGCGCGACCGGCCGGGCTGGTACCAGTCCTCGCTCAACGAGAGTTCCGGCAGGTCCACGCGGAGTGAAACCTGCCTGGCCCTCCGCAGTTCGTCGAGGAATCCGGGGGAGGGCCTAAGACGTTGTTTCACTTGGTGAGTCGGCGGTGGGCGATGAGGGTTGCGGCTATGCCGACGAAGGCGAGGAAGTGCTCGGGTTTGCGTTCGTAGCGCCGGTGGAGGCGTCGGCAGCCGGCCAGCCAGGAC
>NZ_JBIRGO010000048.1:0-13174 GCF_044328065.1 Streptomyces sp. NPDC017993 | reverse complement strand
CCGCTACGAGAAACGCGCCTACGTCTACCTCGGAACCGTCACGGTCGCGACCCTCATAATCTGGCTCCGAACATGATCCGAGAAACAGTGCCTAGGTCAACCACCTCGAACGCGAGCACCACGCCTCACGCGGGCCGCCCCGGCTTGGAGTTCTTGCGCCGCTGTGCGACCTCTTGCTTCATGAGGTTCGGTGTGGCTGCGATGCCAGATGGCGCCTTCCCACTTCACGTATTGCGGTGTCCTCTCGCGCAGGAGGACGGGCTTGAGGTAGTTGTGGAACAGGAGCGTGCGGCCCTGGTTCCGGCTCTGGATGTTGAGCTGGAGCAGGTGGGCGGCGTGGGTGAGGGGAATGCGGAGCGGGAGTCCGGGGCGGTTTCCTCGGTCGGCGGTTGGTGGGTGACCGGCGAGTCCGCGGGCGGAGACGGCATAGGCGAGGAGATCGTGGGTCCAGGCCAGCAAGGCTGTTCGGCTGTCCTTCGCGGCGGCGCCGACGCGGGCCTGTTCGGCGAGTGTCTGGATGCGCTCGTGAAAGGCGCCTTCGAGGAGGGCCTGTCGGGTACCCGGCAACCGGGCTCGGCGAGCAGAGCCCGGACGGTCGCGCCGCGCTGTACCACCGGTCACCAGAACCGACCGAGGTCCCCGCCGATACCTACTGCGTACCGAGCTCCTCAAGCATCTGCTGTTGGTGGCGATGCCCGATCGTCTCGTAGCCGATCACGGTAACAAAGGGCGCGAGCATGACCACGAGCAGGCACACCGCGATGGCCACGCCGGCGGCGGCCAGGAGGACTGCCGTGAGCAGTACGGCGATGGTGAGGGCGATCAGAAGGATGTGGAAACGGTCGGCCGTGGACAGCAGCAGGGTGTGCAGGAGGTAGATCATCAGCATGTAGAGGCCGACCGGGAGAGCGAGGGCGAGGACGACGGCGGTGCCGGAGATCCTGGCGTGGTGTTCCATGTACAGGCCTGCCACGTGCAGCCCAGCGCCGACTCCGGCGACGCCGATGAACAGGGGGATGTGGCCGTAGCCGAAGAGGTATCCGCGGCCGCGGCGGTGCGCCAGGATGTCGCCGAACGGCGTCAGGAAATACATCCACCACATACCGAAGGTCAGGCCCACACCGGCGATGACAACGGCGATGGCGTTCCAGGTCCAGTGCGTGCCGTCCCCGCCGCCCAGGAGGTCGCCGGAGGAGGCGACTGTACCGACGACGCCCTCGCCGAGGACAATGATCGCGAATAGTCCGTACCGTTCGGCGACGTGGTGCGGGTGCCAGGGCGTGCCACCCGCGGAGCGCTGCGCAAGCACCGGCAGGACGAGTTCGAGGGCGCCCAGGACGCCGAACGCGACGAAGACGGCGCTGATCGGCATATGGACGAAGGCCACGACGATCCAGCCTGCCTGGACGATCACTGTCCAGCGGATGTTGGCCATGCCGACGTCGTGGAACGACGGGGACTGCCGGGCGGCGCGCCACCACTGGAGCACCATCGCGATCCGCATCACGACGTAGCCGATGACCATGGCACGCAGTTCGAGGTGGCCGCCCTCCTTGACGGAGTGGAACATCGCGGGCAGGCCAAGCGAGAGCACGACGACGCCGATCATCTGCAGCATCGTCACGGCCCGGTAGAGCCAGTCGTCGGTGGCGAAGGCAGAGGCGAACCAGCTGAAGCTGATCCAGGCGATGCTGATCGCGAACATCGCCAGTACGAACGCGATGACCGCCTGGCCGGCATGCCCCTCGGCGACCATCTCGGCGAACTGGAACGCCGCCGTGCCGACGGCGACCACGAAGGTCAGGTCGAACAATAGCTCCAGCGGCGAGGCGGTCCGGCCGTGCTCTTCCGGGTCACGGCCGGTCATGGGGACCAGCCGTCGCGACAGACCGAGCTTGCCGGACTTGCCGGTGGGTGGGGAATCATTCATGTGCGGCAGTATTTCTGACGCTGCCCCTGCCCGCCGGGCCGCACTGCCGACGCAAAGTCCTCCGGCGACAACGACGAAGCACCATACCCGCCCGATCCCCAGCAGCATCGCGGGGTGCGGCTATTCGGGCAGCGGTCTTTCCTGGACGAAGTTCTTCATGGCACTCCCACCCACCAGGTCGCCAACAGTGCCCACTCCGCCATCGTCCCGCGCCACGAAGCCGCCATCCTGCTCGCCGCTGGGACCAACACCCGTATGTCCAAGCCCGCGCGTTCGAGCGGAGTAGCTGCTGAGCTGACCTTCCAGAACCTGTAACCGGCACGCCCAACCTCCCCAATCGGTAGACCACGTGCGGGTTCCGGGTGTTCGAGCTCCAGGATTCTGCGAACCCGCGCGCTTCGCTCTTCGACATCCTGGCCGCCGGCGAGACCGACCTGTGCTGCCAGCCCTACAACGAGCGCCGGGCCGAACTCCTGAAGGCCCTGGCAGGCGGGCCGGCGACCCTTCAGCCCGTCCCCTCCACCGGCGCCGTAGAGGTGGCGAGGGACTGCGTCGGTGCGCTCGGCGGAGTGGAAGGCATCGTCGCCAAGCCGCGGCACTCCCGGTATGTGGGCGAGCGTGGCGGGTCGGGGTGGGTGAAGTGGCGTCAACGCCACACCGTCGACGCAGCCGTCATCGGAGTGACCGGCGCGACGCCCGCGGCGCATGCGTTCATCCTGGGCCGGCCCACGGGCCGGATCCGTCCCGTGGGCGTCAGCCTCCCGCTGGGCGCCGACCTGCGAAGGGCAGCTGCGCCGCTCCTGCACCCGGCCGGCCACACGATGCTCGAACTGCCCGGAACCGTCGGAGGCCTGCCCGGCGCCGACCCGATCCTCTACCTGCCGGTCCTCCCCGAGATCGTGGTCGAGCTGCAGGTCGACCAGCTCCGCCCCGAGTTCGGGCGCTACCGCCACCGACCCCGGGTGGTCCACATCCGGGCCGAATTGCATCCGATGCAACTCGAACCGCTTCCCGATCCCGGCGAATCCGCAGGTCGTCAACCTGGCGACGATGCGGCTGATGGCTGCTGACCTGCCGCTCTCCAGCCCGGACACGTGAACGCCACAATGTTGCATTTGTTGCAACGCGTAGAAGGGCGAGAGCGCCACTTTGGTGCAGCTCACTCGGTGCTGCTCGAAGGTGTGGCTATGTCCACGAGAACGGACAGCGCTTCGGCAGCGATTCGGGAGGCGTTCGTAGCTGCGACCACCACTGGATGTTCAGGAGCTCCGATAGCACCTTCCTGCGCAGCACCCGTTGTTCGGACATCGCCACGAATCCTGAGCAGGTACCCAGTGGCTTTCCCTGAAGATGGGCTCCGCCCGTGGCCAGGGGGTTCGTGACACGCCAGGATGCCCGTCATGTCCACTGACCAGAGCCTCGCCCCTCTTCGTTCGACGCGCTCAGCACCCGTGGTGTTCGGCGCGGGAGCGGCCATCGGCGCTCTGGGCGGAATGATCGGGCTGGGCGGCGCGGAGTTCCGCCTGCCGCTGCTGATCGGCCTGTTCGGGTTCGCCGCGCTGTCCGCCGTCATCCTGAACAAGGCGATGAGCCTGGTCGTGGTCCTGATCGCGCTGCCCGCCCGCCTCGCAGCCGTCCCGGCCGCCGAGGTCGCCGCCCGCTGGCCCGTCGCGGTCAACCTCCTGGCCGGGAGCCTGCTCGGCGCCTGGGCCGGAGCCTCCTGGGCGATCCGGATGCGCTCCGCCACCCTCACAAGGCGCTGGCCGCCCTCGTGGTGCTCATGGCCGTCGCCCTAGTCGTCACCCACACCACCACCCTGGACACGCTCGCGCTGCCGCTCTGGGTCCAGATCCCCTCCGGCGTCGCGGCCGGGTTCGGCATCGGAGTAGTCGCCGCGATCATGGGCGTCGCCGGCGGCGAGCTGCTGATCCCGACGATCGTGCTGCTGTTCGGCGAGGACATCAAGACCGCCGGCAGCCTCTCCCTGCTGGTCTCCCTGCCGACCATGCTGGTCGCCTTCGCCCGCTACAGCCGCGACGGCAGCTTCGCCGTCCTTCGCGGCAACCTCCGCTTCACCCTGGTCATGGTTGCGGGCTCCGTCGCCGGCGCGATGCTGGGCGGACTGCTCCTCGGCGTCTTCCCGGCCCTCGTCCTCACCCCCGCCCTGGCCGTGATCCTGCTCGTATCCGCAGTCAAGCTCGCCCGCCACGACTGACCTCGCCGGCACCCCCTTGGACCCGACACGGCGGGTGGCCCCCATTCCGGGAACATCGACTTCACCCCGAATGGAGCGCCTCCAGAGTCCTGAACAACTGTTGTCGAGATTCGTGGACAGAGCCAATGGGAGGGCCGTGCGGCCCAACGACGCCGAATACCGCAACTTTCGAATACGTGCCGGTCACCAGCCATCCGAGGAGACCTGACACCCGACATGCTCGACGACATGCCCTGACCGCAGGCCGCCGCGCCATGCGCACGCTCACCGGGCAGCCACGACCGAGTGACTTCCTCGGCGATGACGAGGCGCCGA
This sequence comes from Streptomyces sp. NPDC017993, assembly GCF_044328065.1. Lineage (NCBI taxonomy): Bacteria > Bacillati > Actinomycetota > Actinomycetes > Kitasatosporales > Streptomycetaceae > Streptomyces > Streptomyces sp. NPDC017993. The sequence continues at coordinate 8,714 of NZ_JBIRGO010000048.1, read as the reverse complement.
CGGCGCCCTGCCGGCCATCGAGCTAGGGGTGTTGTTCGAGGGCGACGACCTGGGCGAGTGGCTTCAGCGGCAGAAAAAGGTCCGGTGACGACCCTTCAGGCCGTCCGGGCCAGCCTCTGACCGCTTCCACCACCGTGGTCGGGCCCGCGCCTCTTGAGCCCCGAGGGTCTCGCTATCACCCCCGAACGGGTGAAGTTGCCCGCCAGTCGGCTCTCAACACGGCGCTGTGGTGTTGTCCCGATGCGAGCTAGGGAAGATCACCACCGGTCCGCAGGGGACCACTCAGGGAGGCAGCTATGAGCCCACAAGATGAAGCAGCAGCACTGTTCGACCAGGTCGACACCGACAAGGACGGTGTGATCACGTACAAGGAGTGGCAGGACCGCGAGATGTCCCAACAGCGCAACCCTTTCGATCTCGGCAAGTTCCTCAGGGGTGACACCAACAGTGACCGGACGATCGACCGGCAGGAGTTCCTCAGGTACTACATGACGAACCACGGACAGGTCTGACGATCGGCATCTTCAGGCATCTCGCGTGCACCGGGACGCCGAGACGGCCCGCCTCGCACAGACGGCACACAGGGGCGGGCCGCCAACTGGCTCCGACGTCGAGCCACGCTCCGCCGACCTGGGCTTGCAGGCCACAGCACCGGGGCTCACGGGCTTCGCACGGGTGCATCTGCAGCCGCGTCCTGTGTCAGCGCCGGAGGGTGTAGTGGGTGAGACGTGTCCGGGCGCCCGGCTGCACCGCGGCGGTCCGCTGACCGCCGCGTACGCCGACTCACTTGTCGACGCGGCCGTCAGAGCATTTCGGCCCCTGCACAGGGGTGAATCCACACCCGCAGAGCTCGGCCCGGTCGGCTTCTGGCCCCTGAGCGCCCGTCATCAAGCGTTCTACTCCCAGCTGCGGTCCGTCGAGGCCCGGCGGACCTCCACGTCGTACTGATTGACGTCGAATCGAAGCTCTGGGAGATCGACATCGTCCTCGTCCGGGTTGCGCCAGCCGCTCCAGATCACATGTTGCCCTTCACGCCTGATGGTCACGTAGAGAGCGCCGCAGCATCCTTCCGTGCACTCAGCCTCGGCAAGCCGAACCTCGCGGGGGGTGGCTGTCGCGTGAAGCGGCGCATCCGGCCCCAACAAAGACCAAGGGTCACCTGCCGGCCCCTCGTCGAACACGTCGGCCAGGATGTCGCGTCCGTTGATGATAGGTCGGCATTCCACGGTGCCGTATCGGCTTCCCAGGGAGGGCACGACGATGCGGAGGGACAGCAGATGCGCCTGGGTGGTCATTGGCTGATGCTCTCGGAGTCAGTGGCAGTTGTCCTGCGTGTTCTGCATTGCCGGTCACGAGCACGTACCGGAGGTCGCACAGCTAGCAGTCGGCCCAGCACCTGGCACCCTCCAGCGTCGAGCAGCCCAGCAGTCCAATAGGAGAGAAAGCGGTTACACGCTCGCCCACACTGGAGACCGCCCGCAAGGAGGTGAAGCGGAACCGTGAATCTCGCCTTCAGTCACGCAGGGCCGTGGACACTGGAGGGCCGTCCTAGTGCTGCCCGAAGACGCCGCGCAGCGTATCGAGCTGATCGGTGGACCGCCCCTCGCCTGGCCTCGCGCACCAGCGTGCCTTCTACCGTCTGCACACTGTGCTTGAGCGGGCCGCCGAGGCCGCCGGCGCCGACGTCGATGTCTTCGAGCGGATCAACGTCGTCGTCCCCGAGTCGAGGAGCCCTTTCCGATGACGTTCGGCCCGGGGCCCTGGTCCCCAGGTAGCTGGACGTGTCCTCGTGTGGCGGGAGTAGCGGCGGTGGCCGCCCGTGGGGCGGTCGGTCAGGCGGCTTCGACGAGGGCGCGAAGGAAGCTCTGGGTTGTGCCGGGCATCGCGACGGCCAGGCCCTGGTGTAGGCGGGTAGTCGCTTCGCCGAGCCGACCGAACGAGGCGTCGTCTGCTGTCATTGCACGTCGTTGTGGAACGTGTGGAGGGGCCCTGGTGCCGTACGGCACCAGGGCCCCGAAGGAACTACAACACCATCTGCCAGCCCTCGTACTGCGCCGGCCTTCTGTGTCCGCACGCCCATCCGGGAGAGGATGGGGAATGCGGGGATCGCGGTTGCTTGACCGGAGACCACCTCACTATCGATGTCCTGCGGTACCCGGGCTCAGCGATTCCGCCCGGGCGATCCTGATGGCGCTCGGCTCCTCCGTTCTTCCCTCTTGATCAACTGCGTACTGCTGGTGATGCGAACTACTCAGCGGCCTGCGATAGCGCCACACTTCGGCAGCCGGCCCCGTCGCCCGTCCTGCATCTGCTCTGGCTTAGAACCCCACTGCCGAACTTCCCGGCACGCGCGCCCGCAGCCGACGCCTTTACCGAGGTGCTGCTCATTTACTTCACTGCTGGGTACAGCGAACTGCACTTACGGGTACTGCACTTGTACTGCCGTACCTCTCGGCGGCCCCTGATCACTGCGGGCCACCCGGTCCGGTCGTCAGTCCCCTCGCCGTCCTGCAACAACCCTGGCTTCGAAACTCCACCACCGCACCGTCCTGCGAAGTGCAACTGCGGTACTGCTGCCCGGCAGTTCATCTCTGCCAGGCCCTGCGGTCTCTCTGGCTACGAGAGAAACCATAACCACACCACCACCCAATGTCTACTCTGGTCAGCATAGATTTCCTCGTGTTCGACGGTGAGGTAAACGACCTCGAACGGCGACGAGGCGGATCCGAGGACCCTCACCACGGGCCTTGTGGGCCGCAGAGCGGATACGGGACCGCTCGCCATCCAGTAGGAACTCGCCGTCCACCGAGGGCCAATTACACGACGTTTCGGACATGTGCGGCACCATGCCGTCATGACGACTGCCCGGACCCCTGCGTTGGCGTGCGGACCTCGGCGAGACGCCGCGCACGCCCCGCCGCCGGAAGAACTGCGCCGAGAAGACAGGTGCGTCGCCATGATGCCCAGCGGCTGGTTCGAGGTGACGCGCCGCTGTTGCTGGTGCAGCTCATGGGCGGCGGTGCCGGCCCTGCGCACGGACTGGAACTGCACCGAATGCCGCACCTGGCACGGGCCGACGCAATGCCTCACTGCGGAGGGCCTTCCGGTCGAGGGGCTGACCTCTCGGGGGTGGGGTGACCTCGTAAGGGCCGTTGACGTTCGGTGACCCTCGAACGCGCCAGATGGTGAGGGGCCCGGTGCTTTGGGTAGACGCGATGCACCTACTTCGCCTCACCCGAACACCACGGAGCTGTATGCGCCCCGCTCACCGCCTCACCGCCCTGGCATGCCCGCTCCTGCTGATGTCGCTCGCCGCATGCACTGGCGACGTTTCAGCCAACGACGACCCCAAGCCGCCCTCGGCGACGGCACCTACAGCGTCCGCCCCCGCCGGCAGCAGCCTGCGACTGTCCGACGCCATCGAGCAGTTGAAAGTCGCGGACGAAGCTCGCACCGGATACGAGCGGGACAAGTTCCATCTGTGGATAGACGCAGACCACGACGGCTGCGACACCCGCAAGGAAGTCCTTCTCTCGGAAGCCGTCACCAAGCCCCGCCAAGGCAAGAGCTGCAAACTGACCGGCGGCACCTGGCGCTCCTACTACGACGACAAAACCGTCACCGACGCCTCCCGCCTCGACATCGACCACCTCGTCCCCCTCGCCGAAGCATGGGACTCCGGCGCCTCCAATTGGTCGGACGAACGCCGCGAGAAGTACGCCAACGACCTCGACGCCCAACGCAGCCTCGTAGCCGTCAGCTCCGGCCCCAACCGCTCCAAAGGCGACCAAGACCCCGCCGAATGGATGCCACCCGCCAAGGACGCCTCCTGCACCTACGCAACCGACTGGGTAACCGCCAAACTCCGCTGGAATCTCACCATCGACCACGCCGAAAACCGGGCCCTGGCCAAGCTCGCCACCAGCTGCACCGAAGCCACCGTGAAGGTCACGCCCGCCCTCTGACCGCGAACGCCCGGCGGCGAACTGTCCACGGCCGCCGGGCGAGGCCAGCTACGAGTGGTAGCCACCAGCAGACTGGGCTGTGCGTTCTCGTGGACAAAGCCACCGCCCTCTGGACCTCGCTCTTCCTGGCGCTCCCCAGAGGGTAGTGACCTCTTGAGCGGATTCAGAATGATGCGGTCTGTAGACCAAGCGCATCAATTCGCCGTGGCGCCCGTGCGCGTGCCGGGGCTCTCGTTGTGTCGTTGAGCAGCTGGACAACGACACCTAGAGAGAGGGAACTCGTGCTTCGTCGCATCGCAATGACGCTTGCTGCCGCTGCCGCTGCCGGGCTGGTGGCAACCACCCCGGCAGCGGCACTCGCCCCTGGAGACGGCGAAGACCCGCACGGTGTTACATACAGCGGCGCCACGGACTCGGGATACAAGACGGGTGCGTCCTACCACCACAACCGCTGGTTCGACCTCGACGACTAAGCGGCTGTGCACGCCCGGTCTCGTCGCCATGTCGCAGGAATTGCCGTCGTGCCCGTGGTGGTCTTAGCGCCGGAGGCTGTAGTGGGTCAGACGTGACCGAGCGTCCTTCTCGGTGAGCCCGAGGGCCTTACCGATCACAGCCCCGGCCAGCTCTTCGGCCTCCGCGGCATAGGCGGCTTCCCGTCCGATGCGCGCCGTGATGCGTTCCAAGGCCGCTACCGCCTTCAACGCGGCCAGCGGCGCTTCCGTGGTGAGGGCCTCGAGCTGGTCCGCCAGCCGCTCCAGGAGGCCGTCCAGTTCGCTGGGGAGCGGTACGGTGCCGGCTGGCGAGCCGGTTCCGCCGTGCCCGTTCCCCTGCCCCGCCTGCGTCGCCAAGGGTCGGCAGGCCGCTCGAACGAGTGACCCCACCCCGATAGCGGACCGCTCCGAGTAGACGAGAGGGAAGGTGGCAGGAGAGATGACCACGATGGAGGCGACATGCTCCCGACCATGCGCGACCACGGATGCCCGCCGGAGCACCACACGACCAACATCAAGACGGACGGCACGCACGTTGAGCGCTGCATGTTGTGCGGATACAGCCTTACGCACGAGCGGCGGGGTGGCGGCAGCAGTGCTCGACCCAGCGCACCGTCTCCGCTGCCTGTCCGGAGCACCCACCGACGAGAGCTGCCCTGACCTGACGCCGACTAATGGCGGAGCCTGCCCGGTCTGCGGGTCGAGCCGGACCTACAACGACAACGACTGGGTCATCTGCCAGGACTGCGGATCCCGATCGCAGTGACCGCCTGACCGCCCCCGTGGCCATGGTCCCGTGACCGGCCACGGGGACTTCGTCTGTCCGGACGGGATGGCCACCGGTCCGCCAGACCGGACACGGACTCTTCATGTCTGGCCACGTGGCCACGGTCCTGTCGGACACGGCTGAAGGCGGACATGAACGAGTCTCGCCGGACAAATGCCTGATCAGACGTCGTGGACATGCGAGGACAACCGCCTCCAGGGCGACGGACACGACAAAGGGCCGGACACTTCCCAAGTGGGAGGCGCCCGGCCCCCTCTGTGGTGTCCGCTGCTCTGTCCGGACAGGCTCAGTCGGTCGTGTCCGCCGTGTCCGCCCTTCGCGTCCGCCGGCCGTGCGCTCGACGCCTACGTACGGCACGGCACCGGCGACCCCGAACGGCTCGTCGCCCGGCTGGGCTTCTGGACCTGGCGCACCCGGGAGATGGTCGACCTCGTCGAGTAGCTGCGCGCCCACAACCTCGACCTGCCCGAGGAGCGCCGGGCCCGCTTCGTCGGCACGGACCCCCAGCGCTGCGCCGACTCCGTCGAGGCCGTCGCCGCCTTCCTACGCCGGACGGCGCCCGAACGTGCCAGCGACGCCCACGCCCTCGAGGTGCTCGCCCAGGCCCGCCCGGCCTCGCTGCGCGACCCGGACCGGGCGCTGATGCGGCACGCCGAGGAGATCGCCCGCCTCGTCGCGGACCGTCGTGAGCGGTCGGGGCCCGGCGACGGCGCGGACGAGGCCTTGGAGCACGCGCGGATCCTCGTCCGCGCCGCCGACCTGGTGACCCGCCCCTTCGACCCCTCCGCCGGCGAAGACAGCGTGTTCGCCGCGCGCGACCGCTACATGGCCGAGGCCGTTACACGCCTCGTGGACGACGACCCGGGGGCGCGCGTCATGGTCTGGGCGCACAACGGCCACATCGCCAAGGCCACCTACGGGGAAGGTGTACCCGCCCTCGGCAGCAGGCTCCGCAAACGGTACGGCGACACCTACTTCGCCCTGGCCCTCCTCTTCGGCAGAGGATCCTTCCTCGCCCGGCGCGGCGACGACCTCCAGGGCCCTCCGGTGCCGCGCCGCATCGGCACCGGCATCCGTTCCCTGGAGGCGCGGCTCGCGGACGCCGTCCGCGGCGACTACTACGCCGACCTGCGGACCGGAACCACGCCTCACGAGCGACGTCATGCCGAACGGCTGGACCGAGACCTGCTCCGCAGCGCGCCTCACGGCGGCCGAGGTCTGGGCCATAATCCATGAGGAAACACGGGGCGCAGAAAACCCTATGCGCCCCGAGTTGGCCGCCGACCACGTGCTGCGGTCCTCATCGACGCGGAGGCCGCAGCCGCTGAGATGCGGGCTTGCGGATACGAGCCACTCGTGCCGTATCCCGGCCGCACCAAGGCGACTTGGCCCTCGCGCTGCACGACCTGCGGGTACGAGGGGCCTCCGACGTTCAACGCCGTCCGCAACGCGGGCCAGCGCTGTCGAATCTGCCGAGCGAAGGAGCCCCAGGCGAAACGCGCCGCCGCTCCTTCGGGAAGACGAAACGGTCGGTTGGGCGTCGCTGCGGCGTGCGTACGGACGCCTGACAAGGCGGTGATCAGCCGTCACAGTGCTGTTACGGCGCAACCGGTGGCGGCGGAAGGCTTTGACGACGTCCCAGATAGCGAAGCGGGTGGTCGACTCATCACCATCGTGATGCTCTGCTGTGGTTGTGCGGGGTCTCCCCCGCGCTGGCCGCACTGCTACCGGCTGCTGCTCGCTGACGAAGCGGAGGTGAAGAAGCGCAACACCGGAACCTACCCCTGGTGACGGCGGCCTGCGTGGCAGGCGGGCTCTGTCAGGCGCCCTATTTTTCGATGTGGACGCGGACAGTGCGCAGGGTGGGGTCCGCGGCGTCGGGGAGGTTCATTCCCCCCTCGATGCCGGTGGTCAGGTAGCGCAGCAGGGCGGAGGTGAGGCGTTCTCCCGGGAGGGCAGCCGGGATGCCGGGTGGATACGGGGTGAGCATCTCCGCGGCCACTCGTCCGGCGGCCTCGTCCACCGGGACGTCCTCGATGGCGCCGAAATAGGCGTCGCGGGGCAGGCAGGTCTGGTCGAGCCGCATCTCTCCCGGGGTGGGTACGGCGATGTGCGGGGCGGGGCGCAGGCCGGCCGCCTTGCGGGGAAGATCACGCAGCGCGTCAATCAGTGTGCGTGTGGTGTCGGCGTCGTCCGCATGAGTGAGTTGGGTGCTGATCCTGCGGTGATCTGCCAGGTGGGCGTCGATGCGGTGGTGTTCGCGCAGCCAGTCCGCGACCTGGTAGCCGGTGGCGCGCAGTCCGCTGACGTCGATGACCACCGGCAGCGGGTCAAAGCCGGCCGCGCGCCCGGGGCCGCAGTAGTCCGCGCAATCGTCGACGTGCAGCCCGTCGATCTGCTCGATGTCGGCTCGTACCCGGGCGGCGAGATCCAGGGCTTGCGTCATCAGGCGGTTGCCGTGCAGCACCATCTGGCGCCGCCAGCCGTCGATCCCGGCGTAGAGGAGCACCGAAGGGCTGGTGGTGCCCAGCAGGTCGGCGCGCGACTTCAGCAGCGCCGGGTCGATGAGGTCGCCCTGGAGGTGGAAGACAGAACCCTGTTCGAGACCGCTGCCCATTTTGTGGATGCTGGTGACGCAGACGTCCGCGCCGGCGTCCATCGCCCAGGTCGGCAGGTCCGGGTGGAACGGCAGGTGGGCGCCCCACGCCTCGTCCACGATGAGCGGTTTCGAGCGCCGGTGGCAGATGTCGGCGAGGGCGCTCAGGTCGGCACTGGCGCCGTATGGGGTCGGGCTGGTGACCAGGGCGCCCATCGCGTCGGGGTGCTCGGCGAAGGCCTGCTCGAACCGCTCGGGGGCCGGTGGGTGGGCCAGTCGTCGCTCGCCGTCCCACTGCGGATCCACCCACACCGGCCGCACCCCGGACAGGATCAGGCCCGAGACCACAGATTTGTGGGCGTCCCGGCCCACCAGCAGCTTCTCGTAGGGGCCTGCCACCGCGAGCATGGCTGCCTTCACCGACAGCGAGCTGCCGCAGGTCGGAGAAGAAGGTGTGCTCGGCGTGGACCGCGTCGGCCATCAGGGCCTCGGCGCGTTCGAGCACCCGCCCGGTCGTACGCCGGTCATCCAGACCGCCGGAGGCCAGGAAGTCTCCGTAGAAGACGGCATCGCCCAGGACGTCACGAACCTGCGGGTCGGCCCCGCGGGCGTGCTTGTGACCAGGCGGGGTAAATGCCAGCTCCCCGGACTTGCGGTAACGGACCAGCGCATCCAGAACCGGTGCCTCAGCGTGATCGACGGCCATGAAAAGACGACTGCCCGAGGACGGCCACGGTCAATCACCGCCTCGATGCCGACACTCCGAACGCTGGCGACCGCCTAGTGACCTGAGTCAGAGATTCGGTGGCAGTAGGCGGCGACTTTGTCGAGGATTTCGTCGGCGGTCTTCGTCCAGGTGAAGGGTCTGGGGTGCT
>NZ_JBIRGO010000047.1:0-14212 GCF_044328065.1 Streptomyces sp. NPDC017993 | reverse complement strand
GTCGCACAGGGGGATTTGACTGCGCACGACTTGCGCGTTCTGCATCGTTGACATGTAGCCGCTGCACGCCGTCAGCCCTCGCCGGACTCCACATCGCGGGCATCTTCCTAGCCAGATGCGGACGACCCGCGAACAGGCAAGCGCCCCCCACCGAGCTCGCCGCACAGAAGCCCCGCCCCCCAGCCTCCCGCAGTGCGCCATGCCATCCTTCGCCACACTAGGCGAGGCGCCCCCGCCACCAGCGGAGCGCTGAGCAGCTTGCCGAAGGGGTGGAACGCCGTTGGTACAGCTGGGACAGCGCGGCGACCGCTACGTCTGGCCTACCACCGACACCCTCGCCTACGCCCTGGGCTACTTACGCGGGGACAAGATAACCCCCTGCATCCGCGAACTCGAACGTCTGCAAGCACTGACCGTCATCAAGGTCCCCGCGGGGCAGGCCCGCAGATGCGCAACGTCTACCGCCTAGGCCGCACCCCACCCCCCGGCTACACCGGCCTAACCTCCCTCAACGACTTCTACGCCCGCCTGGGCACCTCCTGCGACATCGAGGTGCAGAGCTCGAGGGAAGCCGTTAATTCAACCAAAACTGCAGGTCAGCCCGTACCCCCCGAAACGGGGGTACACGTGACCCCTCAAATGAGGGGGTACGTGGGCCCTCAAATGGGGGGTGTAACTACAAGAAGCTTTAACAACAAGAAGAACAACAAGAACGCAGCGCCTTCGGCGCGTAGCGCCCCTGACGCCCGGAGGGCTACTGCGGGTAGTAGCGCGCGCGAGACCAACGGCCGCTCCGCGGCGCCGAACAACGCCGAAGCACAGGAGACCGCTCGCGTTCCGCGGAAGAGCCAGATGCGGCTGACCCACGAACAGGCAGACGGCATCCGCACCGTCGAGACCCGCTACCCCACCGAACTCGCCTCCCAGATGCCCGCCCACCAGCCTCCCGCAGTACGCAACGCCATCCTCGCCACACTGGGCCAGGGCCCCCGCCAGAGGACAGCCCAGCAGCTCGCCGACCGGCTCGAGCGCCGCTGGCATAGCTGGGGCTTCGCCGACAAACGCCGCTCGGGTGAAATCGGCAGCGACCCCGGCGTCGTCATCTGCCTGCTCACCCGCCACGTGTGTGCCTACGACCGCTGCGAGGACGGCACGGACATCGACACCGGTCAGCCCTGCAAGGTCTGCCCCGACCGCGAACGGCTGCGCCGCGAACGCAACAAACCCCTCCCCCACCACCCGGAACAGCACGACAGCCAACGGCCGACACAGACTTGGTGGGAATGCTCAACCCCTGAGTGCCGCCAACCCGGCAAAGGCACACCACCAGCCGACGGACTCTGCGCCCCCTGCCGTACGCAGGCCGAAGCCGCCGCGACCGCTGCCGAACAGCTCACAGCCCACCTGACGCAGCAGGAGACCACACAGCAACTGCAGGCAGAGCAGGACCGGTCCCAGCTCCTGGAGGCCGCCTACACCGAACATGGGGAACGGGCGAAGGAAGCGGAACCGTGCACATCGGCCGAAGAAGCTGAGCGCCACCGAAATGAGGACGCCGAGAAACAGCGGCTGCGCGAGCATCTCGCCCAGGAACACCCAGAGCTTGTGCAATTCAGGCAGCCTTCCAAGCCACCCTTTTGAAGCCTGCCTCGCCCCCAGGGCCGATGCCACCGCCCGGCAAAGGCCCTGGGGGCGACGTACCGCAGTCCAACCCGATCTTGCCGGGAACAGTGAGCTTGATGACCAGAGACCGTCGCTTCGACCTTGGGCATTGAGCTGCCCACTCCATGAAATCAGAGGGTCACGCTGCCACGAGGGACCCGCTACTGGCCTCGCTGCTGCCGTACTCGTACAGCCCCCTCAACAAGGTCGAATGTGGGGCTCGGTCAGCGACGCCCGACTTCGTCGCCGCGGTGGCCAAGGTGCTGCGCATTGACGCCACTGCCCTGAGGCGCGCCGTCTGGGAGCGCACCCATCCACAGTTTCCTCGGCCACGGCGACCGAGCTTTTCCGGACTAGGGAATTGATCACGAATTGGCCCCTTCAGGACCTGGGGAAGGTGGACGTGGGAGGTGCTCGACTTCGACGTCGTGCCGCCTCACTGTCGACGACGGGTCCACCGTCGCCGTCCGGCTGGGAGGCCCGCCGTCTCCGCTTCCGGAGCCCTTCGCTGACCTCATGCGGGCATACGTCCAGTCCTGCCAGCACTTGCCCTACGGCAGCGGCAGAAGTTCACAGTGGCTCTTCCCCGGCCGCCAGCCCGGACAGGCGATGAATCCGGGCGGTCTCCAAGTCCACCTGCGGGAGATCGGCATCCGCCACAGCGCGGCAGGGCCCCCGCGATCCGCCAACTCCTCCTCCAAGCCCCGGCCCCGTCATCGCGAAGACGCTCGGTTACCACGACAAGACAGCAACCCGCCTGGTCACTGCAGCCGGAGGAACCTGGAGCCGATACGCCTCCGGCGACCACACACGGTGAAACCAGGCACGGCCTCAACGAGGAATACGCGCCACCTCAACATGCGAGCCCACCAGTCCCCAGGCCGGATCACTTGCGAAGTCGAGAACGGTACTCGCCAGGGGCTGTGCCTCGGGCACGTCGGAAGGCACGGCTGAAAGCGTGCGGAGAGCCGTATCCGACCGCGCCGGAGATCGACTCGACCGGCTCATCGGTATCGCGGAGCCGGACGGACGCCAGGTCGATGCGCCACTGCGTCACGTACGCGCCCGGCGTCTGTCCGAGGGCGGACCGGAAGCGCCTGGACAGCGTCGCCCGGGAGACGCTCGTCGCAGCGGCCAGGGTCTCCGTGGTCCAGGGGTGTTCCGGTTGGGCGTGGACACATGCCAAAGCGTCGCGCACGACCAGATCACGCATCGCTCCCAACCATGAGCCGGAACGTTCCTGCGGGTGGCGGGCCAGCCAGGCGCGTACGAACTGGACGAGCAGAAGGTCGATGATGCTGTTGATGGCGGCGGTGGTGCCGATCTGCGGCTGTGCGAGCTCCGCAGCGAGAAGTTCGACGGTCCTTTTGAGCTGCGCGTTCTCCCGGGCTGTGACGTGCATCGGCCGAGCGAGGGAGGTGAGCACCGGTGTGCGCACCTCCGGGTCCTGCTCGTAGTGCAGCACGATCGCTTCCGTCTGTACCGGCGCCGAGCCCAGACGCAGGGCTCGGCCATCGCCAAAAGACCGGGCCGCCGCCTCACGGTCGCAGGAACCCATCGTCACGCTGGCGCCGCCGGCTATCCCGTGTGCGGTGCCCGGCGACACCAGGATGGCGTCTCCGGCCTGCACCTGAAGAGGTTTTTCGCCTGGGACGTGGAGCCACATGGTGCCGCGGGACACCACGTGCAGTGCCGCTCCTGGAGAGGAGTCCAGCCGCAGGCCCCAGGTTCCTCCGGCCTTCAGCATGATCCCGAGCGCCCCACGCGCACCCGAAACACGCAAGACCTCCGCCAGTACATCCATGGGTCCATTCTCGTCCACCACGGCGAACCGCCACCGGCGGGAGGGGCGCATATGTCCTCGTCCACAGCGTCAGGCCACGTCAAGAACTGCCTTTCCGTGCACCTTCCGCGCGAACAGCGCCTGGACGGCGTCGTCCACGTCCTGCCAGTCGCCTCGCAGTCCGACCGGTGCCCAGAGCCTCCCGGCGGCCATGAGGCCCAGCAGGTCCGTCAGCTCCCCGCTGGTCGGCGTCATGTCGCCGTAGGTGGCGATGCTGCGGGGTTCGCCGAAGCCGAACAAGGTCCCTGACGGGAACGTGGTTTCCTGCCCCGAGGAGTAACCGACCAGGTGGATGGTGCCGCCCTCGGCGAGGGAACTCCAGGCCTGGGCCACCAATGGTCCGCCGACCGTGTCCAGGACGAGGTCGAACCGGTCCCCGGTCTCGACCAAGTCGGTCAGGACCTTGTCGGCGCCGAGTTCACGGAGTCCGACGGCCCGCTCCGGCGAACCGACGAGTGCCGTCACCCGGGCGCCCGCCAGCGCCGCCAGCTGGACGGCGAAGTGCCCCACGCCCCCGCTGGCGCCGGTGATCAGAACGTTGCGCGCCAGCAGGGAACGCTTGCGCAGCACCCGGAATGGGGTGACTCCGGCGATCCCCAGCGCGGCGGCGTCGGCCAGGTCCACGCCCTCGGGGACGGTGCCGAGCGAGGCGGGGCTGACTGCCACCCGCTCCGCCCACGCGTGGGGAGCCATTCCCACTGCGACGCGCGTACCTTCGGGCGGCCCCGAGCCGTCGGATGCGGCGCGCACCACGACGCCGGCCGCGTCGTGACCGTGCACAGCGCCGGCTGGCCACTGGTCCACGTAATTCAGCTCTCCGAAGTTGAGACCGATGTGCCGTATCTCCACCAACGTCTCACCGGCGGACGGTACGGGCTCATCGACATCGGCGAACCGGACGGGGCCGGCCTCACTGTGGTCGACCACAAGGGCGCGCATAAGGGGTGTGTTTCCCTTCTCTCGTGGGTGCGCCTGAACACTCGGCGCTGCAGCAGATCGAGTGCGCAAATGCCGCACTGCCGTCTTCTTGAAACCTTACGCAGGACCGGGATAGCGACCAGACCCGTGAGAATCAATCAGTTGACGATCTGTGTCAGTGCGACTCGCGGCGCGTCGAGCCCTGCACCCGTCCGGTGGATGACGCTGTGACGGGCACAGACACGCCCGGCAATGTAATGATCTTGAGGCGTCAGCGCTTCCGTCGGGCGGCGGGGTCGGGCCGGGCGACTTGCCGGGCGACCGCGTCGACGCCGGGGCGGGCGTTCCGCTCCAGGGAGGGGACGGAGATGTGGCAGGAGCGGGCCAGGAGCATCGAGGTGAAGGTGCCACTCCGCGCGGGCAGCCGCGCGTTCGGCCAGCGCCTCCAGCAGCGACGGAACGTCAATAACCGCGATGGGGACGGCAGGGGAGCACAATCGCCGATCCGCCCCAGGGATCCGGGCAGTCTCCAAACCCACTTGCGGGAGATCGGCGTCCCGCCACAGCGCGGCAGAACCTCCGCGATCCGCCAACTCCTCCTCCAAGCCCCGGCCCCGTCATCGCGAAGACGCTCGGTTACCACGACAAGACAGCCACCCGCCTGGTCACTGAAGCCGACGGAACCTGGAGCCGATACGCCTCCGGCGACCACACACAGTGACACCAGGCACGGCCAGTTCGTGCCGAGCAGGGCGTTGGCCCGGCGGAACACTGCGCGCAGGGCCTCACAGTTCATGGGCTGGTAGGCCAGTCCCTCGCCGTGGTCGCGGCGGCGCAGTGTCCACCACAACGGGGCCTGCGGGTCCAGCGGCGGTCCCTCGCTCTGGTAGAGCCGCAGCCAGATGAACGCCTCCGGGCTGGAGGGCAGCCACTGCTCGTCCTGGGAGCCCTTGCGTTCGACGCGGACCAGCTGGTCGCCCCAGTCGACGTCGACACCGCGAACTCCGAGCAGCTCGGACGCGCGGGCGGCATTGCTGATCCCCAGGGCGAGGATCGCCCGGTCCCGGTTGGACCGCAGGGCCGCGAACAGCTCGTTCCACCGTTCGTCCGGCATCTGCCGTGGTCGGCGCCTCGGGACCTTGGGGTTGTAGCGCAGCCGCCCCTCGCCGCCGGAGGGATCCAGCGGGTTGCGATGAGCATGCGGGCGCCGCCTCGCGCTCCGGGCCAACGGCACCTGGTTGACCAGCGGGCCACTGCCGAACTCAATCCACAGTCACAGCGGCTGACCCGCATCGCTCCCGTCAGCCTCGGCATGCCTGGCGTCCGACCAGAAGGGCCGTCATAAGCCGCTCGGCATCCCCGGCCTCGGTGGGACTGCTACACCGCCCGGCGGGACACCATCTGGGACGAGGAGAACCGCGCCTGAGCCTAGCCCCTGGACAGGTGCTCGACTGCGCCGAGGAAGTCGCGGAAGGCCCGGTCGGTGCGGGTGGTGTCGCCGGTGGCGTCGAGGTCCATGAGGAGACCACGGATGACAGCGAGAACTAGCGTCGCGAGATCCGGCCGACCGATGCTGCGCAGGCCGTCCTCGAGCGGCCCGAGCCAGTCGGTCGTCGCGGTGCGCCGGAAGTTGGGCCACAACTGCTGCTCCGCACTCTCGCGCAGCTGACCGAACATCCGCAGGTACGGCTGCCCGTCCGGGCCGGTGATGGAGGTCCAGGCGCGGTTCAGGGTGGCCGTGTACGGCTCGTCGGGTCGCACCCGCAGGAGGTCGCCGAATGTGTCGAGCTGACGTTGCCGCGCGTGCCCGAGAACGGCCCGCAGCAGCGCGTCGCGGGTGCCGAAGTGATAAATCAGCATGCGCGCTGAGGTGCCGGTGGCGGTGGTCAGCGGCTCGAGCCGGTCGGGGAGTCCGTGCGCGAGGGCGTGATCAGCGCAGGCATCGAGCAGCCTCTCCTTGATGTGCGGTTGCGGTCGTCTACCCACCGCCCTACTTTTTCACGTAACGGCTACTACGTCTATCGTCGGCAGGGGGCAGTCAAGGCAGACGTGGAGGTAGCGATGAGGGTCGTGTTCGTGCATGGGGCGTGCGTGCGGGACGGGTCGTGGTGGTGGCACCGCACCGCCGAGCTGCTGCAGGAACGAGGGGTGCCGAGCGTGGCCCCGGCGCTGCCGAGCTGCGGCGAGGCGGGCCTGCCCGGCGGCGTCGGCGGTCCGGGGCTGCCCGAGGATGTTGCCGCGGTGCGGCAGGTGCTGCAGGACAGCGACGAGCCGACCATCGTGGTCGCCCACAGCTACGGCGGCATCATCACCGCGGAAGCCGCCGCGGGAATCGGGTCAGTACGCCACCTGCTGCTGGTCTCCAGCTACCTGCCCGAGGTCGGGCAGAGCCTGTCGGAGTTCGGGGACGGCAGCCCTGCCCCGTTTCTCGACGTCGACCCCGACGCCGGCACATTCGGGGTCCGCCCCGAGCTGCTCGTGGATACATTCCTGCAGGACTGCGACCCCGAGGTCCAGGCGCAGGCGGCGGACCACCTCGCCCGGCAGAGCGTGCAGGTGACCGGGCAGCCGGTCGGGGCGGCCGCATGGCAGCAGGTGCCCTCGACGTACCTCATCTGCGCCCAGGACCGCGGCACCCCACCGCGCCTACAGCGCGAGTTCGCCCGCCGGGCCGGCAGCATCGTCGAACTCGACGCCGGCCACCACCCGTTCCTGTCCCAGCCCGCCGCGGTCCAGGACCTGCTGCTGAGCCTGTGAGGGCAGCCGCGGACAAGCCGGGCCGGCGATCCGAAGGCCAGGAGACCGTCGTGAGTGCCGAGGAAGAGCTGCTACCGAGGGCCTACCTGGCCTACAACGGGCAGGACGTCGACGGCCTGCTACTCAACCGAATCCGCCCGATTTTCGGCGAGTACTACGGAGACCCCGAGAGGGCCGACGACTTGGCTGGTGCAGAGAAGCCACCGCCACCAGCGCAGCAGGTCGAAGGCGTAGCTGCGGACGCTGCCCGGCCGGTTGTCCCGAGCGACGAAGTCGACCAGGAACCTCCGGATCGGCTCCACTGCGCTGCCCTCCTCATCGAAGGCCAGCCAGGGCACCGCCCCAACTCCCTCAGCCACCCGTCCCCATCGCGGCAGGCTGATCGACGGCATGTCACGTGATGTCGCGTCCAAGTCCGTCGCGCTCCTTCGTCGTTCGGATGCGCAACGTGTACCGGCTAGGCCACGCGGGCGAGGCACACGCCTCCGGCGTGTCTTCTCGTAGTCCGGTCAACACCTCGGTGGCGGCCGCCGTCACAAACCACGTGGGCGTCGGTCCGGTACGGCTGAGGATGCCGTTCCTCTCAGGGCGCAGTCAGGGGCAGTTCGATCAGGTGGGGCCATTTAGCCCGGTAGCTGGCCGCCTTGGCGCTGTGTACGTCAGCCGGGGCGATTCCCGTCGGGCTGGGGCGCAGGACGCCGCTGTACAGCTCGGCGTAGCCGTGCGCGGCGTATGTGGTGAACATTCCGTCACGGCTCAGGTTCAGGGCGACGGGGCAGGAGGTGAACGCGAACGAGGCGAGGGACTTTGCCAAGTTGCGGTACGGGGCGATGTTGCGCCCGTACTTCTGCTCGTTCCACAGATGCACGCGGGCCTGGTTGCGCGGCTCCAGTTCGACGCCGAGGCCTTCCACGCCCCGCTGGCACCGCTGGATGATCCGGTCCTCGGCGTCGTACGACAGGTCGTCGGCGTCGTGGAAGAAGAGGTCGAAGTCGCGGATGCCGTAACCGAGGTCGGCTCTCCCCACAGCAATGTTCCAGAGGGTCTGGAACAGCGCTCCCGCCGTCAGGTATCACGGCGGGAGGTCAAGGACGGCCAGGCGTTCCAGAACCGCCCGCACCTGGGGATTGCGCAGAACCAGTACCGCGAACGCCCGTTCCTGCTCCTCGGGTGCGGCCCGCGCGCCCGGGCAGTTCAGCGCTGGTCAGACTCTGGTACCGGGAGGTCGGAGTGCAAGTTTCGCGGTAGTCGAGGAGCGCCACGGACCAAGATTGGCGCATCCGCAGGTCGCCCGCGTGCACGGGGACCCGCTCCCCGGAGGAGCGGGCCAGGCCGTCTCTTCAGAAGAGCAGTCATGGCCGAGTGGTCGCTGATCCGGCGTTCGCGCACGCTGTGCACGAAACGGCAGTCGGCGAGCCGCGAAACGAAGTCGGCGGTGACGAACGCATGGTTCGAGCCGCCGCGGATGCGCCGGCCGACCCGCGCGCGGCTGCCGTTCTTCGGTGGCGCTCCGCCCACTGGTGACAGCAGGCGGAGCTTGCACGAGGTGCTACTGCTGTTGGGTCGGTGAGGGTGTCTCCGCCCCTCGGCCCGGGACGATCAACGCCAAGGTGGAACGAGCCTCCTGACGCAATTCCCCCCGCCGCGCGAACGTCGCCGTGAAGGCCAGGAACGAGATCGTTCCTGCGTAGACGACCGCGGCAACCACAGATACCAGCCCGATGCCCATCGGGCACGCACCTTTCTCCCCCTGTTCGGGAACGCCCGACCCTCTGCGACCGGGCGACACGTGCTGACGCGATTGTACGAAACCCCCGAACCAAGCTCTAGCCCAACAACCGTAAGGAGGACACAGGTTGTCTACGTCTACCTATCGCGTACTCGTCTGCGATCTGCGATCCGACGAGCTGCTCGACGTGCTGCCGCTGCAAGTGGTCACCGTCGAGGACTACATCGGCAAGGCCGGCAGCGTGCAAGGCACCATGCCGATTCCCAACCGCGCCATGGCTGACCGCGTCCGGCCCCTCCTCGTCCCGGCCCGCACGGCGCCGTGGGTCGAGCGCGACCGGCAAATCTGGTGAGGCGGCGTGCTGTGGACGGTCAACCCACAGAGCGACGAGCGCGGAAACAGATCGCGACGTCATCGAGGAATCCCGAGCCCTGCAGCGGCTGTCCATATGGCAGCTCACCCGCTGAACGACAACGCTCCCTGTACGGCCCAACGCAGGCCGTACAGGGAGCGCGCTCTGCGATTCTCACGGCCTAGGGTCGATCCGGCGGATCATGAAACGGCCTCATACTCCAGCCGTAGATCGTGTCCTTCATGGCTGGAGGGCTGCCTGACGTCGGTAGTGGCTGTGGCGGGCGCGGGCTTGGTGGCGTCGTTGCCAGGTTGACCAGTGCAGTCGGTGGGCTGTGTCGCGGACGGGCTGGGCGACGAGGATGGTGAACAGGCGCTGGATTTCGTTGCAGGTGAGCGGGATCGGTCCGTCGGGGCTGGTCCCGTCGTCGGCTGGGGCCTGGTCGCGGCGTTCGAGGGTGGTGCGCTGCTGGCAGCGGCAGCGCCCGGTGCCGCGAGGCCGAGGTTGCGGCTGGTCGAACCGTCCTGGCTGCTCTGCTGCGGCGGGCCTGCCGTGTACCTCGCGAGCGGTGTGCCGGTCTCGTCTACGAGCAACAGACTCTCCGGTTACCCAGGCGCGCCGGTCAGTACAAGAGCAGGGGGATTACCCAGGCCGTCGGCGTACACCACCGACAGCATCCCCTGGACCGCCTGCTTCTCACCAGTCGCCTCCTCAGCTGCCTCCGAGGTTTCCCTCATGATCAGCCTCGGGGTCTCCGACGCCAGTTCCTTCTTCGTCACGGTCACTCCTCACGGGGGCAGTGGCCAGCATCCCGCACGCGCCCGGCCCTCACGTTTGGTTCTAGTGCTGCTTTCCCCAGTTGACTCAGAGTTCCGCCGGCTCGCCGCGACTTCCCTGCCCCCACATAACCTGTCACCTGTCACCTGTCACCTGTCACCTGGGCGGTCCTCGCCGCATCCACTCTCGCCATCCTTCTCGCAATCCCGGACCTGACGCCGGACGGGCAGCGGCCGCCTCGTCCGAACCCAGGTCGGGTCAGACGCTGCTGATGCTGGGCCCGCCGAAA
The DNA here is from genome assembly GCF_044328065.1 of Streptomyces sp. NPDC017993. NCBI lineage: Bacteria > Bacillati > Actinomycetota > Actinomycetes > Kitasatosporales > Streptomycetaceae > Streptomyces > Streptomyces sp. NPDC017993. The sequence continues at coordinate 3,885 of NZ_JBIRGO010000047.1, read as the reverse complement.
TCGTGCGGCTGTCCGCCGCGCCATTCCGCCCACTCAGCGTCATCGAGGAGCGGCTCGGCCTCGGGGAGGCCGGCGCGGCGCAGGAACTCCACGACGTCCATGTCCCTGCGGGCGAGGCCGAGGATGGCGTCAAGGTGGACGCGGCGGCCACCGGGGCGGGCGGGCGGGCGGGCGGGCGGGCGGGCGGATGACGATGCGAGCGGTCATGTGACCAGGTTTCCTGCGACGGGGCGGTGGTCGGCGCCCCCCAGAATTCTGTAGATGGGCGCCGGCCTCGCTTCGGTCGACATCGCCCCTTCTGCTCGCCGAAGGCCCGGCTGACGCCGGGGCGGCGAATAAGTTGGTGTGCGGGGCCGACGGGACCGGGTAACGTCTTTGTCATGTTCTTCCAGACGCCGATTTACGAGTGAGAGCGGATGGGCCCCGCTGACGTCCTTCGGCGTCGCCGCCCCTCCCCCACCGATGAATCCGTAGAACACTTCACCTCATACCGGGAGAACCCATGACCGTGAGCAAGAACATCAACAACCCCGTGGGCATGGGCGGCGGCCAGCGCAAGCGGCTGTCCCGCGCCGAACGGCAGAACAACGGCCCGCACCGCAACCTCGACCGCCAGGGTGCAGCCGACCAGAAGGCGGAGCTGGTGCGCAAGATGCGCGAGAAGGCAGGCGCAGCTGAGGGCGCCGGGCAGGCGGGCGACGACACCGCACAGAGCTGACGCACCGCCGCCGGGCGGCACCACACGGGACAGGGCCCGGACCGCGATGCGCGGTCCGGGCTCTGCTGCCGTACCGGGCGCGGCCGGGCCCGATCAGCTCCCGGCCGACACCGCGTCTAGCCGACCGCGTCTTTGCCGGACACCCGGGGAAGCCGCCGATTCAGTCGCCTCGTCACCGCGGCCCCCGAGCTGTGCCAGGAGCGTCACCACCCGCGCGTTCCCCGTGCCCAGCCCGGGCGACACCGCAGCTGTGGGTGGTGGCGTAACTGATCTTCGAAAAGGGTGCGGGCGAGTCGGTTGCTGATCCGCCCGTTGCCTGGCCAGCGAGGGCGAGAGTGTCGTCGTCGAGCCGCGCCCCTCGTTGATGCTGCCGAATCGGTCCGATCCGGTTTGCTCACCGCCGCGGCAGCAGGACATCCTGCCGCGGGTCTTTCCGCCGCGGCGGAAAGCCACCCCTGATGTGCGCGGGCTACAAGGAGTGCTTGAGGACGCGCCGCTCAAAGTTGCGGAAGGCAGCTTCGAGCTCCCACTCCTGCTGGGCCTTCGGGCTGGAGTCCAGCAGCGCCTGGCAGCGCGCGCCCGGATGGCTGGCTCCGGGTTCCTGCCCGGCACACCGCGCCACGGGACGGTACGTCCGCTTCGGGGTCTTGCCGTTCCACAGACTCTTGCCCGGCAGGAACGCCTCCTCCAGCGACGTCCGGGCGATGCCCTTCAGCTCCGGATACGACAGTCCGTAGGTCGTCGCGGCCCGCTCATACTCGCGGGAGATGTCGGTGCGGGAGATGCCCGGGTCGTCGGTGGAGATCGTCACCGGAACGCCTGCCTTGCGGTAAGTCTGGAAGGGGTGGTCCTTACCGGAGACCTGGAGGATCTGCTCGTTGCTGGTGAGGTTCGCCTCCAGGGCGACGCCGCGCTTCGCCATGGTGTGCAGCAGCTTCCTTGGCAGGTCCTCATGCTTGAGGTCGACGCCGTGTCCGATGCGCTCCGCGTGGCCGACGCGCACCGCCTCGTTGATGTGAAAGGTGAGGTCCTTACGTCCGACGAACTCGGGGGTCAACTCGCCGGCGTGCAGGGCGATGTGGGCGTTGGGGTATTTGCTGTGCAGGAAGTCCAGCATGCGCATGTGCAACCGGTAGTTACGCAGTGCGTTCTTGTCGTCCTCGGGCTGTACGAGATTGACGCCGACGAACCGCCTGTCCTTCTCCGCGAGCGCCATGCCGAGTTCCAGTTGCGTGAACACATCCGCGGGTGCCAGCGCGCGCAACGCGTGAGAGAGGAAACGGGTCTCAACCTTGCAACCAGGCTGTGCGAAAGCGGTGCCACACTGCGCGGCCCTGCGGAAGTCGCGATCGGTGTTGTCGGCCTCCTTGCGAGCGGCGTTCACCAAGCGGTCGAGCTTGCCGCCCGAGGTGAGGCGCTCGTGCAGGGCTGCCAGGTCCTTGTCGTAGCCGACCTGCTTGGCCAGCTTCGCGGCCTGCGGGAACGCGGGGCTGATCATCGTCTCCAGGTACTTCTGGTGGTTCCTGGCAGCCGTGTTGGCTACGTCGGCTTGAAGCTTCCCGTTGAAGTCATTGGTGGTGACCGCCATGAATTTGTCGAAGGTGGCGAAGAAATGGTCGTGCCCCGCCCGGCTCGGCTTGTTGCGCGGGAAGTCCTTCATCGACCAGGCCCGCGCAAGCTTCTCCCCGAAGGCGGAATCAGTGCGCACGTCGGAGGCCGGGCGGCTGCCGTCCTTGCAGGGGCCCGGCACGGCAGTTGAGGTGTCCTCCTCGATGCACAGGCCGCTCTGCACCGCGAGGTCGATGAGGAGCTGTGTGGAGGCGGCACCGGAAAGGTGATTGTGCAGGTCAGCGCCCTTGGGCATGGCACGCATGAACTCCCGCAACTGGTGCGGGGCGTCGCGTATGTGCTCCAAGTGCGCAGCAACCCGCCCTTCCCTGGCGATGGTGCTGCGCTCGGAGTCGGGCTCCGGCTTCACGGCATCGGCGGTGGCGAGCGGCAGGGCAACCGCAGAGGCGACGAGGAAGACACCCACACCCACCATCGACGCGCGTAGACCCTTGAGTGACCTGCACCTCACGAAAATTTGGCTCATGAACACGACATCTTCGGTGCCCGGAAGTCAATTTTCAATCCCGCCACCCGATCCCCACGACAAGCATCACCACCACAACCACTGCGCCGTCGTGAAGACGAAGCGTCTCAGTCCCCTGGAGGGGCAACGCCCTCACCCCGAGGCCATGGACTCGGCAGTGGAGGAACTGCTGCGCCACAACCTGGCCATCGGCAACGGCCTTCCTCGTATCGCCATGAAGGACACCGAACTGGGGGAAAGACCACTGCCAAGGGAGACCTTGTCCTTGCCGAAGGCGCGAACTACGACCCACGGTCTTCCGCGACCCGCACCGACTGGACCTGCCCCGCAAGCCCCCTGCACATCTGGCCTTCGGCGCGGCACGGCACTACCGCTCAAGCCACCTCTCCCGCCCGCACCCACGCATCTGTTTGGCTCGCCTGCCGGACCTGCGCCTGGCCATCCCCGCAAGCGAGATCAGCCGGCTCTCAGGCTGGATCAAACGCACCGCCGAACGGCTTCGCGTGCTGTGGTGACGTGGACTCCGGCGACATCCGCCGGCACCTCCGGCCGCAGCACCTCAACACCAGCCAGTGCGCCGCCTCCGTCGCCCCACCCACAAGACAGCCTTCAATCGGCGATCACCCTTTTGCGTGACCCCAAGGGGGCCGGACCGAGCATCCGGCGCGCAGAATGACCTCATGCCAAAGCTGCCGGTACGGTCGGTCCGCCCCTCTTCGGATTCAGTGCTGTCCTTGTGGTCAAAGGACTCCGTGTTGTCGATCGGCTCAGTAGGTTCGGTGCTGTCCGTTGGATCCGTCGGATCGGCCCTGTCTGTCGGCTCCATCGGAAGCGCCCTTTCAGTCGGCTCGATCGGCTCATCCCTGTCATTGATCTCGACCGGATCGTGGCTGAGTACGGGATCCTTGTTCTCGGCGCAGTCGCGTTGGTCCGTGCTGTCCTGGCGCTCCTCCCACGGCTTCCTGACCATGGGAGCGCTAGGGCGTGTCCGCAAAGTCGGTTAGTCGTTGCTCCGTTCGTGGTGCGTCGTCATGAACTGTCTGATCAGGCATGGGCTGTGATCAAGCCGTTG
>NZ_JBIRGO010000046.1:0-16210 GCF_044328065.1 Streptomyces sp. NPDC017993 | reverse complement strand
TGAGTCACGCGTCCCTGCCACCCCATAGGGGTGTCCGGACGGAGGAGGCCCCGTCACCGCCAGTGGCGCCCTACCTCCAAGCCCAGTCCTTTAGGACCGGGGCAAGTTGACAGCGACGACACCTTCATGCGCGACCGCGACCGCGACCTGTCCGGCTGGGACGCCCTGACCCTGCTGCGCGGGCTCGCCCGGAGAAGACTGACGCTGGGGTCCCACGCGCTCCGTTAGGTGCCGCCCTTCGCCCACATCGGGCAGGGCAGCGCCTCCCCCACCAGTTCAGTCGCGCCAGGTCAACTACCCAGAACACGCACCATCCTGCATCAATAGGATGAATCACCTATTCATGCAATCTGTCAGTTAATGCAGGGTGAGTCATCAACTTCGCTGAAGTGTCAATACCCCAAGGCCTGTAACACGAAAGGTGTGGATTTCAAGCTCAGTAATTGAGTTTCATTTGAGGTTTTAGATGCGCAGTGAATCTGGAAAATGCTTGCGAGGGTTCTCGGCGTATGACAAAGTCAAGATCGACCGCAAGAGTCGTTGAGACTCGGACTAATCGGGGGCGGCTATGGATTCATGTGAATCCTTACCTGACCCCCAAAGAAGGGGGAAACATGAGGAACAGGGTTGGAGCGATATTCACTATCGCCGCCTCTGCCTTCACCGCAAGCCTTCTCGCCGCGCCTGTTGCGTCTGCGGACGTAAGTCCGAAGGCCGAGTACAGCTGCACCTCAGCCCACCACGGGAACTCCGGATCTGCCAAGTGCACCGATATGGCTCGCATGGACCGGTACCGAGTCAAGTTGACCTGCATTGACTCCCGAGGCGTGCAGAGCAACACCTACGGGCCCTGGAGGCCCGGCCTGAGCGGTAAGTGGTCGACCAAGCACTGCCCCGGATCTAGCTACTTTTACAAGGCTGGCTACCAGGTCGAACTCAGCTGAAGTTCCGCCCGTCGCTTGGCAGTAAAATTCTACAGTTTGAACGGAGTTCAGGGTGAACGGGAAAAGGGCTAGCCTCGTCATTGCAGGCATAGTCATGGGCGCGGGCACCATCTTTGCGCCTTCGGCCGTTGCGGATGAAGTCGGAATTCAGTCAGCAGACTGTAATACGTGGCACCGAGGGAACACCGGATACGCCTACTGTTCCGACCTCGGAACGGTAGGCGCGCACAGGGTCAAGGTTGTGTGCACGGATAGTCGAGGCGTAGAGAGCACCGCCTACGGAAGGTGGGCCGCCAATGCGAAGACCTCGAAGCGGAAGTGCCCGGGATCATCGTACCTTGTCCGCGTTGGTTCAGTAATCCGAGACTAAACGAGGCATTTCCGTCCGGTGATGCTTCACGCGTGGTCGTGGGCCAGCGAATAGCTGGCCCACGGTCCGTGTACTTTCGTGCGGCCCGAAAGTGAAAGTCTGGGCCGGAGGTGTCCAGATCGTGGAGGCCGTCCTGGTCCCGCCGGGCCCAGTCGATGGGGTAGCGGGTCGTGCCGCGCCAGCCGCACGAACAAGACCCCCGTACCTCCTCCGCCCGTGGCCGGCTCAGCTTGCCGTCGTAGACTCACCACTCGATGGTCTGATGCATGTGAGAACCACTCCCGGTGTCCAAAAACACCGGCTTGGGTTCGCTCCCGTCGGCGAGCACGGCCCCCTGCCAACCCTTCGTGTGACGACCCGAACTCCTCAGTCCGCCAACCCATGGCTGACCGCCGTCAAACACCTGTTAAGTCGACCACCGCGCCCGGCAGGTGGCCGAGAGAGGTGAGGGTCCACGCCCACGCCCATGAAGGCGCTCCTATGAGATCTACGCGTGCAGCGACTGCCTGCCTTGGCACGCAGATGATCCTCGTCGCGGAAGGCACTGCTGTCATTGCACGTCGTTGGGGAACGCGTGGAGGGGCCCTGGTGCCATATGGCACCAGGGCCCCGAAGGAACTACAACACCATCTGCCGGCCCTCGTACTGCGCCGGCCTTCTGTGTCCGCACGCCCACCCGGGAGAGGGCGGGAAATGCGGGGATCGCGGTTGCTTGACCGGAGACCACCTCACTATCGATGTCCTGCGGTACCCGGGCTCAAGACTTCCGCCCGGGCGATCCTGATGGCGCGGTGCTCCTCCGTTCTTCCCTCTTGATCAACTGCGTCCTGCTGGTGATGCGAACTACTCAGTGGCCTGCGATAGCGCCACTCTTCGGCAGCCAGCCCCGTCGCCCGTCCTGCCTGTGCTCTGGCTTAGAACCCCACTGCCGAACTTCCCGGTGCGCGCGCCCGCAGCCGACGCCTTCACCGAGGTGCTGCTCACTGACTTCACTGCTGGGTACTGCGAACTGCACCTGCCGGTACTGCACTTGCGTCAACTGCGGTACTGCTCATGGCGGCCCCTGATCACTGCGGGCCACCCGGTCCGGTCGTCAGCCCCGTCGCCGTCCTGCAACAACCCTGGCTTCGAAACTCCACCACCGCACCGTCCTACGAACTGCAACTGCGGCACTACTGCCCGGCAGTTCATCTCTGCCGAGCCCTGCGGCCTCTCTGGCTACGAGAGAAACCATAACCACACCACCACCCAATGTCTACTCCGACCGACATAGATTTCCGCGTGTCCGGCGGTGAGGTAATCGACCTCGGAGGGCGGAGGTGAGGCCGTCACTGCCGGGTTAACGGGTCACAGCGCGGGGCAGAAGCCCCGGACAGACAGGACCGGCAGGACAGAACCGGCAGACAGGACCGGGCAATGACGATCCAGAGACCAGGTGATCTGATGGACACGATGAGCCTCGACATGGCAACTGTCCGCTCCGCGACATCCGTCGCCGACGCACGCGGGAGCGCCCGTGACTTCCTTAACGGGCTCGGACGGCCGGCGATCGCACCCGAGGCTGCCGACACGGTGGTCCTGGTGGTCTCGGAGCTCGTCACCAACGCGCTGCGCCACGGCGGCGGCAACTGCACTCTGGACCTGACCGCGCACCCGGACAGCATCGAGGTAGCCGTGCACGACCCCAGCCCGCGGGCCCCGCGTATGCGCACCCCCGACCTGAACGGCGGCACCGGCGGCTTCGGCTGGCCCATGGTCAACCGCCTCGCCCGCGCCACCGCAGTCACCCGCCAGACGGCCGGCGGCAAGACCGTAAGCGCCAACCTCTCCCGCTAGCACCAAGGAGCCGGCGCCGCGACCGGCATGACCGGCGACCTCGCCAAGAGCAATCTCACCGATAGCTTTACCGACAGCCGTGACGGCTGCCAGTAACGCAGTTCGGGTAGTTCATTGCGCCTTCACGCGGCGGGTCGGCGGTGCCAGGTCAGCCCACCGCCACCAGCGTAAGTGCGGCCAAAACGGTGATCACTGCCACGGGAACTATGACGATCCGGGCCCGCGTCATACGCGCTTGCATGCTCTTGCGCCTGGGTACTGAGCGCTCACCGCGGCCTTCGGGGGGTGGGCTGGCCGGTATTTCGTCGGTGGAGAGGGGACCGAGGAGAGTGCGACACCAACCGCAGTCACTCTCCTCGTTTTCCAGCCAGTACGCGCCCGACAGCCCGGCGAAGACCACTGGGGGCAAGTCCTTGTCGCACCTCGCCATGAAGCGTTCAACGAGACGTCCGGTGGCCAGCTACGTCAAAGCGGTCCATCGTGATGCGGCCGTCACCCGGCGGCCCCCGGGTCACACGTCCGAGGCCAGTGCGCAAGGCGACGCCGGCAACGCCGATACGGACAGGTCCCGCAGAGCGAGCACATGTGGGAGAAGGCGCTCCCGTGCTCCGCTTTCCTGACCAGCCAGCAGCAGCGCCCGACTTGCCCACGGCGCCGTCGAGCGCCAGCGAGAAGCGCAAAAGAGCTGGTGCAATGCCCGGAAGTCAGCGAACAGCTAAGTCATCGAAATCGTTGCGGTACGCGGGAGCCTGGTCCTCCCGGGCCAGTACGCCGGTCACGAACCTCGGACATGCCCATCGCCTCCCCCTGCCGCGGCAAAACGGCGCAGGGCCGCCAGAGCGTCATGGCCGAAGACGCGCCCGGCCACAGCGGCCGCCAGTGGAAGTGGAGATCTTGCTGCCGGGCCCGCGCACCGACAAGCGCGTCTCCCAACTCGCCGGCCAGCACCACTACCAGCAGCTGTCAGCCTGCGGCATCAAGATCCACCAGTATCAGCCGACCATGATGCACGCCAAGATCATCACGGTCGACGGGGTCGCCACCCTGATCGGCTCAACGAACTTCAACCGCCAATCCCTCGACCATGATGAAGAGGTCATGCTCGCCGGCCTTGACGAGCGGTTCACCGCAACGCTGGACCGGCACTTCGAAGAAGACCTCGAGGTGAGTGAACCGATCGACAGGATCCGCTGGAAAGGACGAACCGTCTGGCAACGAACGCGGGAAGCAGCAGTCCTACCCATCCGCCGGTTCCTGTAGGCCGGTCCCTCCCATGAGGGGCACCGGCGAGCTGCGGCTGTGAGCCACGTCGGCCATCTCTGCGAAGTTCTCGCGCTGCGCCGAGTAATTGCCGCAGCCGCTTTAGCCGGGATATGCGAGGTGGTCCGGGATCAAGAACACGGGCCGCTCCCGCTCGAAGATCGTCAGGGTAGCCCCGACATGCATGCCGACGGATGCCCCGGCAGCCCTGGACGGCCCCCGGCAACTGTCCCCCCGACTAAGCCCGCATCAGCGTCTCCCAGGCCGCCTGGCGCTGCCGCAACAAGGCACGCGACCTTATGCCCATCGCCGCCAAGCCCGCCGGGGACACTCTCCGCCAGGCGCTCGAACTGGAATACACGGCCCAGCGCCAGGTGGAGCGCGCCGTCATCGCCAAACGCGAAAGCGGCACCACCTGGGACCAGACCGCCTCCGTCGTCGGCACCACCCGGTAGTCCAAATCTGGTCCGGCCACGTGGGCTCTGGGCCCACCTGGACCGCATGGACAACGAAGCCCGGCCCATCGCGGAAATCGTCAATTGCCTGGACCGCCAGTACGCCAAGCTCGATCCCACACGCCGCGACGCGATCTCCAGCCTCGACGCCACCCGCCACCCCGGCTACGAGGACGCCCAGCCCACCGCCCACGGGCAGCGAGTACTGGACTCACCGGCTCGTGGGCCTCTCGGCGGCTTGCAGCATCCCCGCGGGTAGCCGGTCGTTGCCCCAGCTGCGCTCGATGTAGCCGATGATCCGCGCGACGTCCTCGGGGGGCACCCGCTCCGGTTCGCCGTGCTCGAGCGGATCGGCGTGGAAGATGTAGAGCCGCGAGGCGAACTGGTCGAACGGCAATGAGGCCTCGCCGAACCGCTCGCCGTTGCCCGCGGTGGAGACGACGACGCCGTCGCCCCAGTCCTGGCCGCTGTCGTTGTTCGGGTTGAAGAAATACACCCGCATGACGTCCTGTGGGTCCGGCGCGACCCGCAGGATCGTGATCGCGTGCCAGCCGACGTAGCGGCCCGCGCTGTCCGTGACGGCGACGCCGGCCGGCTGCGGATGGATCAGCGGCTGCTCACCGTTGTAGGACGGGTGGTAGCTGGCGTGGAACTGCCGCAGGAAATCGTCCAGGTCGACCAGATTTCCGGTCGCGACGTCGACGTTGATGTGGAACCCACGCGCCGTCCACCAGCCGTGGAACTCGGGGTTGACCCACCGGTGCGGGTCCCCCGGCCGCGCGGCGCATCGCCGCCCCATCTCGGCGTAGATCCGATCCAAGTGGGGCACCACGAGCAGCGACACGGGGTCCAGGTCCATCGGCAGCGTGCTCGCGACTCCGCTCACGCTGTCCTTCGACGAGATCGGCTGACCCTCGAAGTGCATGAGGATCTCGTCGTCGCGGGCCGCCCAGACCAGCACTTGCAGCAGGTAGTCCGGGTCGTTGTAGGCCCACATCGACAGCGCGCGGGCCGACTGGCAGGTGGGGTTGTCGCCCTGACCGACGCCGAGCGGCTGGCCCAGCATCGAGAGCACCCCCGCGACCAACCGCGCCTGCGGACCCGGCACCTCGCCGAAAACGGTCGTCAACCGCTCCCGCGCGACCGGGGAGAGCTCAAGCGCCAGCTGGCGCCACAGCGCGGGCACCACCGGCGGCTCGTAGAGGATGCCGCGGTCGAGCAGCAGCGCCAGCCCGTAGATGCATTGCGCGGTCTGCGGGTGCACGGCCACCTCGATCAGCCGGTGCACCAGTTGGCTGTAGCGCAGCAGGCAGTTCCGGCCGGTGTCGGACAGCCCGAGCGCCTCCCCGACGAGGTAGTCGCTCTCGCGCAGCAGGAACCGGAGCAGTTCCGCGTGGTAGGGCGACACCAGCCCCGTGTCGTGCATCGCCCGCGCGAACCCCGTCGCCTCGTACTGAAGGCCGCCGGCGTCCATCGCCTCGAGCCGGGACCGGAAGACCTCGATGCCCGGGTCCTCCCGGCACGCCTCGGTGGTCCCGAACAGGCTCGTGATGAGCCGGTCGACGCCCTGCCCTGACGACACGCCAAGCGCGACGTCCGGGTCGTTGCGGTAGATCGCGATCCGGGTGATCAGGGACTGCACCGCCTCGACCTGGATCGGACGCTGGCGCAGGATCCGCCAGATCTCGTCGACCAAGTCGTCCAGGACGCTGTCGTAGCCGATCTCTTCGGCGAGGTGGCGGAACAGGTCCCGGATGAGCTGTGCGGTCCGTCCCTGCTGGGTCCGCTCCGCCTCGCTGGGCGGGGTGAACAGCAGCTCCAGGTTCATTGCCAGTACCTGGGACAGGAACTGGCGGGCGTCCTCGGCGGGCAACGTCGGGTGCGCGAAGTCGCCGCGGGCGACGGCGAGCATCCGCAGCTCGCTGGTCGCCTCGATGACGGCGGTGTCCGCGTCTCCGCTGTGCAGGCCCGGGCCGACCAGCGACGGGATGAGGATCTCCGGTGACGCCCAGTCCGTCCCCTGGAAGAGCCCGGCTTCCTCAAGGGCCTGCGCCCTGGCCTGGACCGCCGCGGCGCCGCCCGGCTGTATGAGCACCCGCCGCAATGCTTCCAGGACTCGCCGCAGCTTCGTGTGCTTGCCGAAGTCGCGGGTTTCGGCCATGGCCTGGATGGCATCGTCGAGTGAGGTCACGCGCTTGCCCAGCGTCGTGGCCTCACCGCTGACGTCGACGGTCGGTTTCAAAGGGTTTCCTCAGGTTGGTCTCCTGCGTCCACGGGGTCGTCAGACGTAGAAGTCGAGCTCTTCCTGCTTCTTCAACAGGTCGCGCATCCGGTAAGGGTCATCACCGAAGAAGTACACCAGGCCCCAGTGGGTGCCGAACGCGGTCCTCTTGGTGACAGTCTCCTCGAGCGGCGTCGAGAGGTCGTGCGACTCGTAGTAATCGTCGTCCTCGGTCTCCTCCGGGATCTCCAGGTCGCTGACGACGCGGCGGCGCGGGTAGACACCGAAGCAGCCGGCGACCCCGGACGCGTCGACGACCTCGCGCGGGAAGAAGGCGTCGATCTCCTCCTCGGTCGTCTTCGGGTCGAAGGCCAGCACCAGCGCATGGTAGGCGTTGAACCCATATGCCCGCTCCAGCAGCTCGAACACCTTGAAGCCCGGCGGCCGGTAGGCGACCTCGCCGAAGTACATCTCGCCGTCACTGGTGACGAAGTACTCCGGGTGCACGAAGCCGAACTCGATGTCGAACGTCTTAATGAGCTTCTCGATCTGCGCCGTGATCTGCGGGCGGTACCGCTCCAGTTCCGGAGTTGCCGGCACGAACACCGAGTACCCCAGCGTGACGTATTCGGAGATATTGAGGAACTTGATCTTCCCGTTGTGCACCCACGCCTCGACCGCGAACTCCCAGCCATCGAGGTGGGATTCCATGAGAACCGGGAACTCCTCTTCTGGAATCATGTCGACCTCGTCCGGGGTGCGGATGACGCGGTGCCCGAGGCATCCTGCCTTGTCGAACGCCTTGAGATGGATCGGGTCGTTCGGGTCACCGTCCAGCTTGAGCAGGGTCTGATTGACGCGCTTGAGGAAGCGGATCACGTCGTCCCGGTCGTGGGCTTCCTCGAAAATTCCGACCCGGATCCCGCCAAGTTGCGCGCGGCGCTTCATCAGCGCCTTGTCCCGCAGCAGCATGGCCTGACCGTACAGGCGCGGGTTGTCCAGCAGAACGGAGTTGATCGCCCCTGCCCATTCAACCGTCTCCTCGAACAGCGGGATCGCGACGTCGACACCCTCGCTCTGAAGAGTCTCGGCGATCTCCAAGGAGCGGTCGTTGAGCCGTTCGAAATCCCACGGCAGGTAGGGGATGTCGTGTTCGACGCAGTACTCCTCGGCCCACTCTGGCGCCACGACGACGTATCGCCGATCGAACCGGGCGAGGGCTTCCACCGCATTGAGGCTCCAGCCAAGAAGCGCTACATAGCCTTTGTCCGGATTCCTGGTGACCGGTTCGCCCTGTGTCATAGACCATTCTCCTTCGGCGCATGCGCTCATCGACGTCGTGACCAGCACGACCGTGCCCGGCGATCTGCCTCGCAAGCACCTCGTGCCCGCGCGCAAGCACCTCATTCCTGCGCGCAGGTGCGGAGATGGCATGTTCACGCGGATACGCCCTCCCCCCGGCCGCCTCGATCAATTCCTCACGGGTGTCACTCCCGTCACTCGTCATCCCGCCGCCCACCAGAGCCCCGTCACGGCAGCAGGGTCCGGACCACGCGTCGCCGTCCTGCCCCTGCTGCCGTGTGGTGCCGCCCTGCGGCGGCGGTGCGTCAGCTCTGCGCGGTGCCGCCGCCCGCCTGCCCGGCGCCCTCAGCTACGCCTGCCCTCTCGCGCATCTCGCGCACCAGTTCCGCCTTCTGGTCGGCTGCACCCTGGCGGTCGAGGTTGCGGTGCGGGCCGTTGTTCTGCCGTTCGGCGCGGGACAGCCTCTTGCACTGGCCGCCGCCCCTGCCCACGGGTTTGTTCCGGGCGGCAGCACGTTCCCCGCGTGGAGCTCCCTTCCCGCAGCCGACCCACGAGCAAGACCAAGGTCCCTATGGCTGGAGGTCGCGCTGGTACCAAGTGCCTGACTTGCCGCCGAGATCGGCCGGGGTGGCAGGGCCAACCGAGACGAACCCGGCCTTGGCCAAGACTCTCTGGGACGCGGCGTTGTCGTGGGAGGTGGCCGCCCGCAGTGTGCGCAGGCCGTGCATCACTATCGCTATCCGGCACAACTCCCGGACGGTCGCGGTCGCCACGCCGCGGCCGGCGGCCCGCTCCGCGACCCGGTAGCCGAGTCTGGCAGTGCCCTCCTCCAAGTCGTACAGGTTGAACCTGCCGAGGACCGAGCCGTCCTCGGTAACGAGCACGTAGAAGGCGCAGATGCCGGCCTCCTGCTCGGCCAGCGCGGCGTCGTACCGGTCGGTGAACTGGTCGAAGAAGTCGTCGCCGCGGTCGGAGATCGAGGCAGCGAAGTAGGTGCGGTTCGCCAGCTCGAAGGCCAGGACCGCCGGGGCGTGGCCAGCATCCAGCCGCCTCAGCTCGGGCATTGCCCGACTCTACTTAGATCGAGCGCTGAGCCCACCTGAGTTTCCTCCAGTGGCAGACCAGCCCAAAGATCAGGGCACAAAACGATCTACGGCTGGAGTACTGGCCGCAGAGCATAAAGCCACGACGCCCGGCCACACGCTGAAAACCGGCGTGCGGGTCAGATGGCGCCTTGGGGCCGTAGAGGCGCGGGCAGGTCCGGCCGTCGCATGGCACGGTTACCCCTGGTTTGGCCGCGATGAGCCGCTCGACGACCTCGACGATCTGCACCGTGGTCACTGCGCCGAGGTCGGCGCCTGGCTCCACGCGGCCACGGAGCGCCGCCATCCACGAGGCCCGGCCCTCCAACGCGGCCACGACCAGCGAACACGGCCGCGCCAACATCGCCCGCTTTCACTTCCTCGACCCCACCGCGCGGAACTTCTTCGTCGACTGGGATGCCGCCTGCCACGCCACCGTCGCGCTGCTGCGCGCCCAGGCTGGACGAGAGCCCCACGACCGAGCGCTGCGAGAACTCATTGGCGAACTCTCCACGCTCAGGGCCAAGTTCCGCAAGCACTGGGCTGCCCACGACGTTCGCATCCGCCATGACGGCATCAAGCGGCTGCGACACCCGGAAGCCGGCGACCTGGACCTACCACTCACTGGATCTGCCAGCATCCAACCGAGCGATGCATGACGTGACCATCTACACCGCCGAACCGGGCACGCGGTCCGAAGAACATCTAAAGCTTCTCGCCAGCTGGACAGCAGCCCAACCCCCGACGACAACAGAACATACTCGGCGCTCCGGCTAGGCACTGTTTCTCCGGTCCCCTGAAATGGGGGGATGTTGGGACCAGGCTGACTCTATGGGCCGTGGGGATCTGGCGAATGCGAAGTGGGAGCAGCTGGAGCCGTTCGAAAAGACACCCCCGGCCGCAGTACCTCCAAGAGACACCGCAGGGAGCTCAGGAGCCAGGCGCCGACCTCTTGGTGAATGGCTTGTGGGCCATGAAGCCGGCGAACTCACGGCCGTACCAGACCCGATCGAAGGCGACCCAGTAGGCCAGGGCAGCGAACTGCCTTTCGCCGCACAGCGATGAGGGCCGGGGGCGCACGGACAAATGACAAGCTCAGCGAAGATCGTCCTCGTCCAACGGGACGACGCGCGCCTGCTCGGCCAAGTCGGCTTCACTGGCAACGCTAGCGTCGATATCCTGAAGCACATCGTCTTCCTCGGGGGCGAGTTCGGCCCTTTGTTCTGCCGCATCGGCCTCTGATACTTCCGCGGCAAGCGCCTGGCTCTCGGCGGTGGCGAATTCGTCGGGCTGAAACATCTGTCCTCCTGCACTAAGGGTTGTCCCGTATGGGGTGTGAGTTATCCGGTGGGGGCCAAGTTGCGCAATCGCGATGACCCGTTGCCGGGTCCGCTGGAGCCTGCGCCACCGCCGCGACCTGCAGGGCACCGGCAGTTCGTCCAGCGCCTCCCCGGCGGCAGACACCGCCCCGGACTCTGGTTGTTCGGTCGGCCCGCCTACGCGCCCGTCGGGCCGGATCAGCGCCGCCGTGTCCGGCGGACCACGCGGTCCGCCGGCCACGGCGAGCACGGGAGCGTTCCGGCGCAACGGCACCCGGCGTCCTCAGGGGACACGCACCGACGAAGGGGACGTTGACCGACGGGGCGACCGACGCGCCGGTGGAGGCCGGCTGTCTCGTTGCGTGCAGCCGGCGTGCCCAGCCCCTCCGTCACCTGTTCGTGGGGAAGGCCGCGCGTCGGCCACAGCCGACGATGACGAGGGTGAGGAGCGCGAGAAAGATCAGCGCTGTGGGCAGCATCCGGGCACCGACGCCCTCGATGACAACGGCACCGAGGGCGCCGCCCGCGAAGATAGCGAGGTTGAAGGAGGTGGTGAGCATCGCGTTCGCCACATCGGCGTTCTCACCGGTGGCCTCGCTCATCGCCGTCTGCAGGTGTGTCGCCGCGCCTCCGAAGGCGATGCCCCACAGGACGATTGCGAGGAGCGCGCCGGCGAGGGAGTCCTGGGCGGCCATGAGTACTGCTCCGACGACGACGAAGAGGGCCACGCTCGCCAGCGTGAGCCTGCGCAGCGCTCGGTCGATGAACAGCCCGGTGATCCAGATTCCGACGAGAGCGGCGAGACCGAAGACGACGAGCGCCAGGTCCGGCCGGAGCGCGAGGTGTGCTTCGCGCAGGTAGGGCGCGATGTACGTGTAGAGCAGGTTGTGTGCCAGCATCCACGTGAGGACGACCACGAGGATGGTTGCCACGCCGGGAATTCGCAGCACCTTGGCGAGCGGCACGCGCGTCTGCGCGCGCTGCCCGGCGGCGTCGGGGGCGAGGATGCGGGCGGCTCCCATCACGAGTGCGGCCAGCACTGACATCGCGGCGAAGGACCACCGCCAGCCGACTGCGCTGCCGAGCCAGGAGCCCAGGGGGGTTCCGACGGAGAGGGCCACGGGAGTTCCGGCCATGGCGACGGCCAGGGCCCGCCCGGCGTGCTCGGGTGCCGCGATGCGACGTGCGTATCCGGCGAGCATGCCCCAGAGCAGGCCGGAGAAGGCGCCTGCCACGAACCGGGCCGTCAGTGCGACCGCGAGGGACGGTGCCAGGGCGGTGACGGCATTGGCAACCAGGAACCCGCACAGGCCCGCCAGCAGGAGCGGTCGCCGCCGGCTTCCGCGGGTCAGCGCCGCCGCGGGGATCGCCGCGAGCACCGTGCCGAGCGCATAGGCGCTCACCAGTTGGCCCGCGCCGCCCTCAGACACCCGCAGTCCAGCGGCCAGCTGGGGCAGCAGGCCGGCCGGCAGTGTCTCCGTCATGATCACGAGGAATCCGGTGCAGGCCATCACGGCCAGCGCCGGCAGGGGGAAGTCCGTGTGGGCTCGGGTGGGGGGCGGGGCGGGAGGTGCCGTAGCCACGAGTCATCTCCTTCACTAATTACGGATTGAACGATCCGATTTGACTCCCGCAGGCCGAGGGTGTCAAATCGGATCAGTCAATCCGTAATTGAAGGAGGTTGCCGTGACACCCGCCGGCCGTCCCCGCACCTTTGACGAGGAACTCGTCCTCGAAGCGGCGATGCTGCTGTTCTGGCGACAGGGCTACGAGGCGACCTCGCTGGCCCAGCTGCGCGAGGCCACCGGGCTGTCATCCGCGAGCCTGTATGGCGCCTTCGGCTCGAAGGAAGGACTGTTCGCCCGCGCCGTCGAGCACTACGTCGCCGGACCGGGCAGCGTGACCGACGTCATCGCGGACGAGGCCCTGAGCCCGCGGGAGGCGATCGCACGTCTGCTGCACGGATCGATCGACATGCAGACCGACCCCTCCCACCCCCGCGGTTGCCTCGTGGCCCTGTCAGGCACGGTGGAGGCGCACGGAGCCGAACACGCCGGCGGGGTGCGGGAAGTCGTCGCGACACGCCGCGCTACCGACCGCGCGCGCATCGCCACCACCGTCATCCGCGGCATCACTTCGGGTGAACTCGCCGAGAACACCGACGTGGACGCCGTCACCGCCATGATCCACGGTTTCCTGCTCGGCATCTCCACTCAGGTCTGCGACGGCATCCCCGCACAGCGACTGCACGCCGCCGCGGACGCCCTGCTCGCCTACTGGGACGCGCCGAGACGGAACACGTCCGGTCTCCGACCTGCCTGATCACGGACGACGGTCAGCGTCGCACCACGGCGGGCAGCGGTCCCCCTACACCCCACCGCTCGGCCCTGGCCGATCCTCGCCCTACCCCTCCCGCAGAATCCCGCATCACCGCACATACGCCAAGCGGGCTCTTGAAAGGAAACACCTGCTCACCATGACCACCGCAGAGCTTCCCACGGCACGGCCGACCGGCTTCGGCACCGTCACCGGCACACCCGGCCTGCCCGCCGAATTCGACAGGGTCTTCTCCAGCCAGTACATCGACGTGGGCTCGGTACGCCTGCACACCGTCACCGGAGGACAGGGGCCGGCCCTGCTGCTGATCGGCGGCTGGCCGCAGTTCTGGTACCAGTGGCGCCGCGTCATGCTGCCGCTCGCCGAGCACTACACGGTCGTCGTGGCCGACCCGCGGGGCACCGGCCTTTCCGACAAACCGCACACCGGGTACGACTCCGCGACCTGCGCCCAGGACTTCCACCGGCTGATGAACCTGCTCGGCCACGATCGGTTCGCTGTCGTCGGCCACGACATCGGCATGTGGACCGCCTACGCCATGGCGGCGGACGCACCGGGCCCCATCCAGCGGATGGCACTCGTGGACGCGATCATCCCCGGCATCTCGCCCTCGCCCCCGCTGCTGAGCGACCGGCGCACGAGCGACTTTCTGTGGCACTTCAACTTCAACCGCGCCGGCGACATCAACGAACAGCTCGTCCAGGGCCGCGAACACCTCTACTTCGGGCACCAATTCGCCACCAAGGCAGCCACTCCTACCGCGATCCCGGCATCCGCGGTGGACGTATACGTCCAGGCGATGCGCCTGCCCGGAGCACTGCGGGCCAGCTTCGAGTACTACCGCGCCATCGACGAGACCATGACGCAGAGCGCCCTGCGCAAGAAGAACCAGCTCACGATCCCCGTGCTGGCGGTCGCCGGCGATGCCCTGGGCGGAGAGAACATGGAGAACGAAGTCCGTGCCCTGACCGACGACGTGAGCAGCATCGTCATCCCCGACTGCGGCCACTTCGTACCGGAAGAAGCCCCCGAGGACTTCCTCAACGCCCTGCTGCCGTTCCTGCAGCCCTACCGTGCCGGTCTCTGATCGACAGCGTCAAAAGCCCTGAGCGCCTGGCCCGTCACCCGTTCGACTCAGGTCGTCGGTGGTGACGTTGGGCTGTCGTCTGGGGCCGGGACGGGATTGCGACTGTTCTTCGCGCCGCCCCGAGCCGGTCAAAACGGCCTACACGTCCGTGCCCATACGCATCCGAATTCGCCCACACGACACCACCCGCTTCGCTCCCGCTGCCCTGCGCTGATGTCACCGGAGCCGACCTGAGTCGCATCTGTCCCGGGGTGTGGCGTGGTGCGCGGTGGAACTCACCACCTAAGGCTTGTCCCGTAAGTGATCTTCGAGCTGGCGGGGACACTGCCGTCGGGGCGCGCAGCTATCCAGCGAGAGTGAGGTTGTGCAGGCGGGCAACGCCGAGGATGGCGTGGTGGACTCCTTCTCTTTTGAGCCGGCAGTCGCGGAGGATCTTCCAGGTCTTCATGCGGGCGAAGGTGTGCTCGACTCGGGCGCGAACCTGCTTGTGGGAGCGGTTGTGTTCCTCCTTCCAGGTCGGGAGTTCTTCGCCCTTGCGGCGACGGTGTGGAACGACCAGACCGGTGCCCTGATAGCCACCGTCGGCAATCGTCATCGTGTTGCCGACGGCGGCTTTGGCACCGGACTCCTCCCACCCTCGGGAATCGTGCCGGTTGCCGGGCAGCTGCCGGCCAACCACGACGACGCGGCGGGTGTCGGCGTCGATGACCACTGATGGGCGGTGGAGTACCGATAGTTCTTCGACTGCTCGGCAACTGTGTGGTCGCGGGTGGGCACCAGGGTGCCATCCACGATGAGCACGGTGTCCTTGCGGAACCGCTTCCGCGGCTGGAGCGCGAGCATAGGTCCGAGGTGGGCAATGATCCGGTCCGCGGACGACTTGGAGATCCCGAACAACAGGGCAAGCTGCCGCATCGTCAAGTTCGTCCGCCAGTAAGCCGTGACCAGCAAGATGCGATCTTCAAGCGACAGGCTCCACGGGCGACCGCAGTGCCGATCGACGGCCTGCTCGCGCCGTATCACGGTCACCAACTTGCTAAAGCTGCGCGGGCTCAGCCCGCTGAAGGGAGCTATCCAGGACGGCGTCGACGCCGTGATCACACCAGCCACACCATGATCGTTCCACCCCGGGGACGAGGCCGAGCGAGTGCCCTTCCGCGCAAGGGTCAGCGGCCAACGGTGCTGTGCCTGCGGACGTGTCCAGCCAGAATGTTGTCGTGGCCGAAGACGAACAGAGCAGCATAGAACCGTGTTCCTTCCTGATGTGCGCGACGGAGGTGGCTCGGCTGCTGGGTGTCGAAGACGTCGCCATGAAGCCGGCCGGATGGGGTCACCGCCCACACCGACCGGGTGGACGTGCTGATCAACAACGGTGCCCGCTACCTGGAAGGCCCTGATCTGTGGGATGCCGACGACGGCGCGATCACCGACACCATCGCATCCGGAGCCACCGGCACCCTGCTCACGGTCAAGCACTTCCTCCCGCTGCTGCGCGCTTCTATTGGTGCGGATGTGGTCAACCTGGTCTCCTCGGCTGCGGAAGCCCGGAACCACCGCTCTCAGGCACACCCTGCGTTCTACGCGGCCAAAGCCGCCCAGGCCGGCTTCGCCGACATCCTCTCCCACCGGCTCCGCCCCGAGGGCATCCGTGTCATCTCGCTCTACCCACCGGACGCTGTTCACGCTGCGTAGTCGCCACGCCCGGCGCGAAAACCCTCCCGGCCGCCCTAGGCCAGACGGCCGAAGCCCCTGGCACCCGCAACCGCCCGGCGAGCACTCCTGCGGGCGACCCACTGTTCGGCGGGCGCCCTCCCCCGTAACCGGCGCCCGGGGGGGCGCCGGCGCGCCCCGCCCCGCCCGCCGCCGCCACACGTCCGGCAAGATCGCGCAGCGGGCTGTCCCCTAGTACTCCAGTTAGAAATCGTTGCCTGAGCTGGTTGGTTTCGTTGTTCTGGGCATGGTGGGGGTGGATGAGGTCGGTGTGTGGGCGGCCGAGC
>NZ_JBIRGO010000045.1:0-18089 GCF_044328065.1 Streptomyces sp. NPDC017993 | reverse complement strand
TCCGTCAGTGTCCGGGCGGCAAAAGGGGGCTTTTGACAGGACCGAATCCGACCGACCGTGGCAAGTTGGGGTCGAAGATTCACCTGGTCACCGACCGGAACGGACTGCCGCTGTCGCTGGGGATCTCCGGCGCCAACATGCACGACAGTCTTGGCCTGGCGCCGCTCGTGCGAGGCATCCCGCCCATCCGCTCCCGGCGCGGTCCCCGTCGCAGGCGCCCTGCCAAGCTGCACGCCGACAAGGGCTACGACTACGACCACCTGCGGCGATGGCTCCATGAGCGTGGCATCACCCATCGCATCGCCCGCAAAGGTGTCGAGCCCTCACAACGGCTCGGCCGCCACCGCTGGGTGGTCGAGAGAACAGTGTCCTGGCTGGCCGGCTGCCGACGCCTCCACCGGCGCTACGAACGCAAACCCGAGCACTTCCTCGCCTTCGTCGGCATAGCCGCAACCCTCATCGGCTACCGCCGACTCACCAAGTGAAACAACGTCTTAGTGGGCCGCTCGTTCGGCATACCCAAGTCGATCACTCTCGGCGCTCACTGGACGGCCTACACCGCCACGCTCACCAACGCCTCGGCGAAGGAGCTGCAGTCGTTCGAACTCGACGCCAAGCTGGGCAGTTATGTCTACAACGAGGGCGAGCGCGATCTGAGCCCGTACGGCGATCTGCAGTATTGGGACACCTCGCAGCGCGCCTGGAAGACGCTGCGCCAGGCCAATGGAGACGCCCACGGCACCATCCCCGGCCCGAAGACGCTGAAGCCCCGCGAGTCCGTCCATGTGCAGCTGCGGTTCAGGGTGAGTAACGACCTGCCCCTGGACCAGGCGTACGACGCGTTCACCGGCCTCACCGGCACCTTCGTCGACCGCTACCGCGACATGGACTGCACGGCCCACGGTGACGCCGGCGGCGGTTTCTACCCCCGCAAGGGCTGAACCCGCGGGGAGGGCTGCCGCCGTCGCGGCCCGACGGCGGCGGCCCCCCAGGGTTCCAACGGATCTTGCCCAGAGCAGGAGTGAGGCGAGTGTGACGGCGGGGCCGGGCCCGGGACCGGGAAACCACCCGGTCAGCGCTCCAACCCCGCCTCCAGCAGTCGCCCCACCGGCCCGCGCACAGCGAACAGGGTCAGGCCGATGCCGATGCCGCACACCGCGGTGAGGGTGAAGTAGGAGGCATTGTCGATCCCGGTGAACAGCTGCCCGAGCAGGCCGGCCAGGGACGAACCGAGGGCGAGTGTAAGGAAGTTCAGGCCGACCATCTGCGAGCGGAACTTCGCCGGGCCGATCCGCGTGGCCAGGGAAAGCCCGATCGGCCCGACGAAAACTTCCGAGGAGCCGGCCGCCATCATGAACAAGAGGATGAGGACCAGCGGGATGTCCGCCGTGCCCGTGGCCTCGGAAATGATGAGCAGGAACAGGTAGGCGCAGCCTATCTGGGTGAGTCCGATGGCGACCTTCGCCACGGTCCCGGGCTGGCGCTCCCCCAGGGTGTTCCACATCTTGGCGATCAGCGGGGTGATGAGGACGGCCGCCAGTGGACTGACGGTCGTGATCCAGGCGACCGGGAACGTCCAGCCGCCGATCTGCAGGTCGATGCGTTCGGTGATGAGGATCGAGATCGCGGTGAACTTCTGGAACAGGAAGCCGAAGTACACCCCGGACGCCAGGAAGAGGGGGAGGTAGCCGAGGATGCGTCGGCGTTCGTCGCGGCTGACTGCCGACGACGTGGTCATGGTGAGGAAGTAGACGGCAGCGGCCACCAGTGCGGCGACGGTCACCACGGTGGACAGGTTGTCCGCCTGGAGCAGCCCGGTGGCAACGGCAATACCGAGGGCGGCGACGCACGCGAGGGCTGCCAGGGCAACCAACGGACGGCGGTTGGCGGGGAGGGGGTTGTTGATGGTCCGGGCTCGCTCGGGGAGCTTCTTCATCGAGGCGACGTATTGGACGAGCGCTGCGCCCATACCGATCGCCGCCAGCCCGAATCCGTAGTGGAAACCGAGTTCGTTCTGGGCGAGGCCGGTGGTGAGCGGTCCGACCACCGCGCCGATGTTGATGGCCATGTAGAAGTAGGAGAAGCTGGCATCGCGGTAGCGCTCGTCCTGGTTCTGGTCCAGGACGAAGCCGAAGATCGAGGTGATGTTCGTCTTCAGCGCGCCGGTGCCGAGGACGATGCACGTCAGTCCGACGCCCAGCCCGGCCAGGCCGGGCGCGAAGGCGAGCACCACATGTCCGCCCGTGATGACGACGGCGCCGTACAGCACCATGTTCTGTGGGCTGACGAGCCGGTCACCCAGCCAAGCGCCGAGGATCTGGGACAGGTAGACGGCGCCGCCGTAGGCTCCGACGATCCCTGCCGCGGCGGCAGGGTCCAGGGCAAGACCGCCGTCGGACAGCGCGTAGAGCAGATAGAAGGAGAGGATTCCCTGGAGGCCGTAGAAGGAGTAGCGCTCCCACAGTTCGGTGAAGGCCATGCTCCACAGGCCGCGTCGGCGGGAATGCCCGGACACCTCAGCCGGTGTCTTGCCGGTCTCCCCACCAACTTCCTGGGTGGTCCGGTGCGGTGTCTCTCGTGTCTCTCGTGTCTCTCTCATTCGCTGAGTCCTGCCAGTCGTGAGCCGAAACGGGCGATGAGGGAGGTGTTCTGGGAGTGCCGGCTCTCCTCCCACCGGTCGGCGACGCCGAAGAGCCGGTACATGGCGTGGACGCCGAGCCAGCGGAGGGGTTCGGGCTCCCAGCGTCCGGAGTCGTGGTCGTTCCACGGCAGCTGGGTCAGCGCGCTGTCGCGTCCGGCTGCCCGATCCAGGAGGGTCCGCGCCGCGAGGTGGGTTGCGGTCACGCCGTGTCCGGCGAAGCCACGCACGACGCCGATCCTGGTGGCGGGGTCGAAGGTGATCCCGGCGCACCAGTCGCGGGTCACGCCGATGGCGCCCCGCCAGGCGTGCTCGATGGTGAACTGCACGCCGGGGAAGAACAGTTGGAGCCGGTCGCTCAGGGTGCGTACAGTGCGGGCGTCCACACTGCCCTGGCCCGGGGTACCGGAGTTGAAGGCGTAGGGCGTACCGCGGCCGCCGATGGCGATGCGGTCGTCGGCGGTGCGCTGTGCGTAGACGAAAGTGTGCGCGGCGTCGCCCAGACACTCCCGGCCCTGCCAGCCGATCCGTTCCCAGACGCGCTCGGGGAGCCGGTTGGTGACGATCATCGAGGAGTTGACGGGGATGATGTCGCGTTTGCCGAGGCCGCGTGCGTCGCTGTCGATCTGTCCGGAGTAGGCCTCCAGGCAGGACAGGACGGTCGTCGCACGCACGGATCCGCGCTCGGTGGTCACGGCACCGGGCGCAATGTGCGTCGCGCGTGTTCCTTCGAGGATGCGTACGCCCTTGGCTTCCACGACCGCCGCGAGGCCATGGATGAGCTTGGCGGGGTCGATTCGCACCGTGGAGCGGGTGAGCAGGCCACCCAGCGCCGGTCGGATCGCGATCCGTTTCGTCACGGCTTCGGCATCAAGGAGTTCGAGATCCTCCGCGCGGTATCCGTTGGCGAGGTCCGCGGCGTGGGTCAGTTCGAGGCGTTTCATCGCGGCCGGGGTGGTGGCCACGCGCAGGTGCCCACCCCGGTGCTGATCCGCCTGGATCCCTTCCTCCTCAAGGACGCGGAGGGTGTCGTCGATGGCTCCCTCCATCTCCCGCTGGAAGGACGCGACGGCGGCGGCACCGTCCTGCCCTCGCTTGCGGGCAGCCTCGGCGTACACGGCCCGGTTGCCGGGGATGAGCGGCGACAACCAGCCACCATTGCGCCCGGAGGCGCCGTAGCCGACCTCCTCGGCCTCCAGGACAGTGATCTTCGCTGCGGGGCGGTCCAGGGCGGCGTGATAGGCGGCCCAGAGTCCGGTCAGGCCGCCACCGACGATGACGAGATCCTGTTCCCCCTCGGGCAGGTCCGCCGCTCGGCGCCCCTCCGGGTCGGCCGGCCCGTCCGCGGCACGGGAGGCCGCCATCCAATGCGAAATCTCGCCGTTTCGATACGCAGTCATGAGTGTCTCCAACGATGGGCGACGAGTGGTGTTGCGGTGCGGCGGGCTTCAGTAAGTAGGGGGTGCCATCGCCCATAGGACTCGGGCTTCTTCTGTGCCCGTGCTCTCGACGACTCGGTGGGGTTGGCTGCTGAGGTAGTGGATCGAGTCCAGGGCGGAGAGCCGGTGGCGCTCCTCGCCGACCCACACCTCCACCTCGCCGCAAAGGACCAGCAGCAATTCTTCGGAGCTGCCGTGGGTGTAGGGCTCCACGCCGGTGGAGCCGCCCGGGGTGAAGTGGCCGAGGAGCACCTCCAGGTGGTCGAAGGCCCCGGGGGTGAGCTTGATCTTCGTGGCGCCCTCACCGAACGACATGCCGTGGGCGTCGCGGAACCGCAGCACCGGGCCGGCCGCTGATCCCCCCTGGGCGAAGAGGTCGCCAACGGTCAGTTTGAGTACGTCGCACACCCGCTGAAGGGTGCGCACACTCGCATTGACCTGGTCGCGCTCGACCTGGGAGAGGTACCCCTCGGTGAGGCCGGACTGGTCGGCGAGGTCCTTGAGCGTCAGATGCAGGGCGCGTCTGCGGCGGCGCAGCCGGGAACCGACGCCGGCACGGAAGTCGGCCTGTTCGTTCGACATGGGCGGGAAACTAACAAGGCTTTGGTCTCACCACAATGGACATAGCTCTCATCAAAGATTTCTTTGATGGCGTTGGCGTAGCAGGAGAGGGCTCCGGCCACTGCCCGACGACGAGGCGTTCGGATCAGGAGGGACCCGGGCGGAGGAACCGACTTCGCCCCTGCGATGTCTTGCAGGCATGGCAAGCCTTCTTTTCCTGGCCCTGACCCTTGCTCCGTTCTTCGCGCCCTGGGTGTTCGTGGTCGCCGCCGTGGCGCTCGCCCGGCGGGCCTACAAGAGGGTTCCGGGCAGCGGGTCGCACCTGCCGAGCCTCACGACGTGCGCGCTTGTCGCGGTCATGGCCGGTGCGGCGGCGTTCGGCGCATACGCGTGGGGTGTGATGTCGGGGTTCTACATCCTGGACCCGGACCAGATGTGTGCGGCGCGGGGCGTACGGGGCGATCACATCGTGACGCGGGAGACGCTGCCGGTCAGTGCGCAGTGCGTCACATCGGACGGCGTGGGGACCGAGCTGGTGCCGGGTTGGGTGAATCCCGTCATCGTCATGGGGCTCACGCTGCTCGCACTCGCCCTCGGGACAGGAACCGTCGCAGGAGTGCGCCGACGCTCCTCCTTGCGGTGAAGCCTTCCACCGTGCCCGTACCCCTCCAGCGGCACGACTGGGCACCGGCCCTTACGCCTCCCCCAGCCGCCGGTGGACGACGCAGCCTGACAGCTGTCGGAGGGCTGTTGGCGCCGCCGACACGTCAGTCGGACAGCCGTAGCGGCAGCGACTTCAGGCCGTTGATGAAGTTCGACACAAGCCGCTGGGGTGGGGCGGCAACCGCCAGGGTGGGCAGCAGGTGGCATGTCTCCTCGTAGAGCACCCGCAGTTGCAGCCGGGCGAAGTGCGCGCCCAGGCAGGTGTGCGGGCCGTCGCCGAAGGAGACATGAGGGTTCGGGGTGCGGGTCAGGTCGAGGCGGTGCGGGGTGGCGAATGCTCGTTCGTCGTAGTTGGCCGAGCCGTGGAAGACGACGACCTTGTCCCCGGCGCGTATGCGGCGGCCGGCCAGCTCGGTGTCGGACGCCGCGGTCCGGCGGAAGCTGAGCACCGGCGGATGCCAGCGCAGCAGTTCCTCCACACAGGTGGCGCCCTGTGTCACTCCGGCGCGCAGGCCGCGGTACGCCTCGGGGTGCTCGGCCAGCGCCAGCAGACCGCCCGGGGCGGCACTGCGCACCGTGTCGTTGCCCGCGATGGTCAGAAGGAAGAAGAACATCTCCAGTTCGGGGGTGGGTAGCTCCTCGTCCAGGGCGAGTACGGTCAGGATGTCGTCGCCGGGGTGCCGCCGCTTGTGGGCGGCCAGGTCCCGCGCGTAGCCGAACATGTCGCGCAGCATGGCCGGGGAGCGTGGATTGACGGGCGGGGTGGGTGGCGTCTGCGGCGGCAGTTGCGTAGCGGAGGCGTGCGGCGGCGTTCCCGCCTCGTCCGGGTCCTGGTAGCCGATGACGCGGTGTGTCCAGTCCAGAAGCAGTCCACGGTCGGTGGCTGGGACGCCGAGCAGGTCGGCGAGGTTGAGCAGGGCGAATTCGTCGGTGACGGCGCCGACGATGTCGACGACGCCGTCACCGGAGCGTGCCGTGTCGGCTGCCGCCGCCAGCAGGCCGCGGGCTCGTTCCCGTACGGCGGTCGTGAAGCACTCGATCCGGCGCGGGGTGAAGGCGCGGCTGACCAGGCGCCGCAGCCGACCGTGGTCCGGGGGGTCCTGATTGAGCATCATGCGCCGGATGAAGGGCAGGTCGGCGGGGTCGGGGTCGCGGATCTGGGTTGCGCCCAGGTGGGAGGAGAACGTGCGGGCGTCCTTGAGGACGCGTACGACGTCGTCGTGCCGGGTGACGGCCCAGAAGCCGGGCCCCGCGGGCCAGTCGAGTACTTCGTGCTCCTCCTGCCAGGCCACCGGGTGCCGATCGCGCAACAGCCGGTACGCGGTGTGCGGCAGCCCGTGCACGTAGCCACGGGGATCGAAGACATTTGGCACCTCCGGGTCCGCGGAGGCCGCCGCGCCCGCCGTCTGCGCCGTCACCCGGACGCTCCCTGCCCTTCGCCTCCGCCCCGCCCTGCGCCCTCGGCCTGTCCGTTACCTTCGTCGGCCCGCCCCGCGTCGTCCTCGCGCAGGAAGTCCTCCACCGTCCGGATCAGTTCCAGCGGCGTCTCGTCCATGGAGTAGTGCCCCGCCGAGGCCAGTTCGACGAGTTCGGCGGCGGCGTGCCATTGCATCCACGTCTGCCGGGCCAGGTCGGCGCTCAGGGCCGGGTCCAGCGCGCCGGCCACCACCAGCGCCGGCACCGCCGAGCCCTCGATCTCGGTGTGGAACCCCTCCCCCGCCCAGGAGTCCAGCCAAGCCCGGAACGCGTTCGGGTCGCTGCACGCCAGTGACCGCCGCACCATCCGGTCCAGCCATGCCGCAGGGCGGCGTCCGCCGGTGGTGATGTCGAGGATGGCCCGACGGCTGTCCGGGTTGTGCTCCGCGGAGGTGAACAGTTCCCACTGCTCAGGAGGCATGGGCAGCCCGGAGGCGGGGACAGGTGAGATGCCGGCGAGCCGGCGCACGCGGTGCGGCGCCGCGGCCACTACGCGCTGGATGACACTGCCGCCCATCGAATGCCCGATCAGGGAGAACCGGTCCCAGCCGAGCCCGTCGGCGAGCGCCAGCACGTCGGCAGCCGCCTCCTGCGTGGTGTACGCGCCGGCCGCGCCCTTCGCCTCGCCGTAGCCGCGCAGATCGACCAGCGCGTACTGGAACGCGCCCCGGTCGAGGTCCGGCAGCAGGGCGTCGAAGGCGGTCCTGTCGGCGAACCATCCGTGCACGGCGATGACCTTGTGCGGTCCCGACCCGTGCAGGCCATGGGGTAAGGCGAACGGAGTCACACTCTCTCCCGACGTGAGACAAGGGCGCCCAGGACCCACCGCAGCGCCCGCCCACACACTGACGCGAACTTCCCCGCCCTGCAAGAGGACGAAAGGCAGGCGGGTACGCGGCGTCGCGCAGGACCCGTACGGCGTCCCTCGTGTCGAGTTCACCCTTCTCGACGACTGACACCGGCTCCCGGCCGCTCGCCCTCGACGAAGAGCACCAAGTACCCTTTCCGGAGCCAGTGTTGTGTGACATATTACTGACGTGCCCATGAGACACAGACAGCCCCTGGATGCTCCGGATGTCGTCATCGTCGGGGCCGGAGTGGTCGGCGCCGCCTGCGCCTACTACGCCGGCCGGTCCGGCCTCTCCGTCGCCGTCGTCGACCGCGGACCCGTCGCGGGCGGCACCACCGGCGCCGGTGAGGGGAATCTGCTCGTCTCCGACAAGGAACCGGGCCCCGAACTCGATCTCGCGCTGCTCTCCACCCGGCTGTGGCGCGAACTTGCCGCCGAACTCCCGCCGGAGATCGAGTACGAGACGAAGGGCGGGCTGGTCGTCGCCTCCGACGAGCCGGGTATGACGTCCCTGCGCGCGTTCCGCACGGCGCAGGGCAGGGCGGGCGTCCAGAGCACCTGCCTCTCCGCCGACCGATTGCGCGACGCCGAGCCCCATCTGGCCCCTGGCCTCGCCGGAGGCGTCCTCTACCCCCAGGATGCGCAGGTCCAACCCGCCTTGGCAGCCGCCCATTTGCTGCGCGCCTCCGGAGCCCGGCTGCACCTGGGCGCGGAGGTCACGGCCGTGCTGCGGGGGCCCGGCGGAGCCGTACGAGGCGTCCGCACCCCGCGGGGCGATCTCCTGGCCCCCGCGGTCGTGAACGCCACCGGCACCTGGGCAGGCCGGCTGGCCTCGCTCGCGGGGGTGAATGTCCCCGTCCTGCCCCGCCGGGGATATGTGCTGGTCACCGAGCCGCTGCCGCGTGTCGTACGCCGCAAGGTCTATGCCGCGGACTATGTCGCCGATGTGGCCAGCGGATCGGCCGCGCTGCAGACCTCCGCGGTCGTCGAGGGCACGGCTGCGGGCCCGGTTCTGATCGGTGCCAGCCGTGAACGCGTCGGCTTCGACCGTACGCTCTCGGTCGAGGTGCTCCGCCGGCTCGCGGCCCAGGCCGCGGCCCTGTTCCCCGTACTGGCCCGCGTCCGGGTCATGCGTACCTACCAAGGGTTCCGCCCCTACCTCCCCGACCACCTCCCGGCAATCGGCCCCGACCCACGCCTCCCGGGCCTGCTGCACGCCTGCGGCCACGAGGGTGCGGGCATCGGCCTCGCCCCCGCCACTGGCCGGCTGATCACGGCCGCGCTGACGGGGACGCCCGGCCCACTGGATGCGCGCCCGTTCCGCCCGGATCGCTTCGTCGACGGGGCGGGGAAGGGATGAGCGGGGCCGGGCCGGAGAGGACAGGCGGCGGCCGGGCCGGCCGGCGCCGGGCCCCCGGCAGCCAACCGCCGTTGGTGCCGTCCCACACTCACCACCGCCACGCCACCACAGGGAGGAGCCCACGATGACCTTTCGCCGCACCCCCGCCGACCTCGTACGGTCCACACCGGGACCGGCGTTCGAGATCCGTCTCGACGGGCGGCCGCTGCTCGCGCTGCCCGGCCAGAGCATCGCCGCCGCGCTCTGGGCGGCCGGTGTGCTCTCCTGGCGGACCACGCGGCGCGACGGGCGGCCCCGCGGAGCCTTTTGCGGCATCGGCTCCTGCTTCGACTGTCTGGCCACCGTCAACGGCCAACCCAATCAGCGGGCCTGCCTGGTGCCGGCCCGGCCCGGGGACGCGATCACCACCCAGGAGGGACACGGGCGTGCCGATCTCGCCGTCTGACACCCATGACCTCGCCGTGATCGGCGCGGGGCCGGCCGGGCTCGCCGCCGCCGTCACCGCGTCCGGCTTCGGGTTGCGCGTGGCGCTGGTGGATGCGGCCGCCCGGCCCGGCGGACAGTTCTACCGGCAGCCCGCCCCCGGACTGGGCGCGGCCCGCCCCGAAGCCCTGCACCACTCCTGGGGCGCGTTCGCGCGGCGCGCCGCCCGGCTGGACGAGCAGATCAGCGCCGGGCGGGTCCAGCACTTCCCCGAACACCATGTCTGGGCCGTCACCCGCAACGCGGCGCACTGGATCGTGCACACGGTCGCCGGGCCCGACGGCGCGCAGGGACGGGCCGAGGTGACCGCGCGGACGGTACTTCTCGCCACCGGTGCCCACGAGCGTCAACTGCCCTTCCCCGGCTGGACCTTGCCCGGGGTCGTGGGAGCGGGTGGCGCGCAGGCCATGCTCAAGGCGGGGCTGGTACTGCCGGGGCGGCGGATCGTGGTCGCGGGCAGCGGGCCGCTGCTGCTCGCCGTTGCCGGATCGCTCGCGGCGGCCGGTGCCACGGTGCCGGTCGTCGCCGAGGCGAGCGGCTACGCCGGATACGCCCGCGCCCCGCGCGCGCTGGCCACCAACCCCCGCAAGCTTGCCGAAGGAGCCGGTCACGCGGCCACCCTGCTCCGCCACGGCGTACGCATCCGTTCCCGCAGTGCGATCACCGCCGTGCATGGCACCGACCGGGTAGAGGCCGTCACCCTGACCCGGCTCGACCGGGACTGGCGGCCCCTGCCCGGAACGGGACTGCGGATCCCGTGCGATGCGCTCGCCGTCGGGCACGGGCTCGTACCGCAACTGGAGCTGGCCACCGGTCTGGGCTGCGCCACCCGCCGTACCCCGGACGGCACCTGTGCGCTGACCCTCGACGGGCGGCAGCGGACCACGATCGACGGGATCTGGGCGGCCGGTGAGACGGGCGGCGTTGGAGGTGCGGAACTCGCTTTCCTGGAGGGCGAGTTGGCGGCCCACGACATCGCGGACAAGACCCCCGGCGGCACGCTGCGGCGGCGTCGTGACCGACTGCGCAGGTTCGCCCGGACCATGGCCGCCACCCATGCGCCGCGGCCCGGCTGGACCGGATGGCTGCGCGAGGACACCGACGTCTGCCGCTGCGAGGAGGTGACGGCCGGGCGGATCCAGGAAGCGGTCACCGATCTCGGCGCCCGCGACACCCGCACCGTCAAACTGCTCACCCGGGCCGGAATGGGCTGGTGTCAGGGGCGAATGTGCGCCCCCGCCGTGGCCCGCCTGGCGGCGGAGGAAGGGCCCGCGGCCGACCGCAGGCCGCTTGCCTGTCCCGTCACCCTGGGGGAACTCGCCCGCGAACAAAGCTAGTTCGGATCCCGTCAACCTTGGCAAGCTGCCAGAACGCTCAATAAAATGTCACACGTCATAGAAGGAGACTTCGCATGGTCACGCGTACCCGCCCCTGGCGCGGCATCATGGTCGCCACCACCCTCCCCTTCCGCCCCGTGCGCAACGAGCTCACCGTCGACTACGACGCCTACGCCGCCCAGGTCGCCCGGCTCCTCGCCGCCGGCTGCGACGGCGTCGTCCCCAACGGCTCCCTCGGCGAGTATCAAACGCTGACGGACGACGAGCGGGCCCGGGTCGTCCGCACCGCCGTGGAAGCCGCGGGTGACGGCGACAGGGTGATGCCCGGCGTCTCCGCCTACGGCAGCGCGGCGTCGCGCCGCTGGGCCGAGCAAGCCGCCGAGGCGGGCGCCGGTTCCGTACTGCTGCTGCCGCCCAACGGCTACCGGGCCGACCCGGCGGCGGTCCGCGCCCACTTCGCCGAGGTGGCCGCGGCGGGTCTGCCGGTTGTCGCCTACAACAACCCCTTCGACACCAAGGTCGACCTCACCCCGCGCCTTCTCGCCGAGCTGCACGCCGACGGCAGCATCGTCGCCGTCAAGGAGTTCAGCGGCGATGTTCGCAGGGCCTACGAGATCGCCGAAGTCGCCCCGGACTTGGACCTGTTGATCGGCGCTGACGACGTCCTCCTCGAACTCGCCCTGGCCGGCGCCGTCGGCTGGGTCGCGGGCTACCCGAACGCACTGCCCGAGGCGTGCGGCACCCTCTACCGGTCCGCGGTCGCCGGCGACCTCGAGACCGCACTACCCCTCTACCGCGCCCTGCACCCGCTGCTGCGCTGGGACTCCAAGCCCGAATTCGTGCAGGCGATCAAGCTCTCCATGGACCTCGCCGGACACCGCGGCGGGCCGACCCGCCCACCCCGCTCCCCGCTCACCGCCGAGCAGTCGGCCGCACTCCGCTCCGCCACCGAGAAGCTCCTCGCCGACGGCCACCACTGAGAGGGGCCTGCCATGCGCACCCGCCATGTCTTCCACGCCGTCGACTCCCACACCGAGGGCATGCCCACCCGTGTCATCACCGGCGGCGTCGGCACCCTGCCCGGCGCCACCATGGCCGAGCGCCGACTGCACCTCGCGGACCACCGTGACGACATCCGTACCCTCCTGATGTACGAGCCGCGCGGCCACGCCGCCATGAGCGGTGCGATCCTCCAGCCGCCGACCCGCCCCGACGCCGACTACGGCGTGCTGTTCATCGAGGTCTCCGGCTACCTCCCGATGTGCGGGCACGGGACGATCGGCGTGGCCACCGTCCTTGTCGAGACCGGCATGGTGGAGGTCCAGGAACCCGTGACCACGGTACGGCTCGACACCCCCGCCGGCCTGGTGACCGCCGCGGTACACGTGCGGGACGGGGCCGCCACGGCCGTCACCCTCACCAACGTGCCCGCCTTCTGCGCCGGACTCGACCGCAAGGTCACCGTCCCGGGTTACGGCACGATCGGCTACGACCTCGCCTACGGCGGCAACTTCTACGCGATCCTGCCGCTGGACAGCGTTGGACTGCCCTTCGACCGGACCCGTAAGAACGACATCCTCGCCGCCGGACTCGCCCTCATGGACGCCGTGAACGCCACCGACCGGCCGGTCCACCCCGAGGACGAGCGGATCGGCGGCCTCAAGCACGTCTACTTCGCCGCGCCGGGGTCGGACGCCACCCGCTCCCGGCATGCGATGGCCATCCACCCCGGTTGGTTCGACCGCTCGCCGTGCGGAACGGGAACCTCCGCGCGGATGGCGCAGCTGCATGCACGCGGCGCCCTCCCCCTCCACCAGGACTTCGTCAACGAGTCGTTCATCGGTACCGAGTTCACCGGCCGCCTCGTCAGGGAAACCACGGTCGGTTCGCACCCGGCCGTCGTCCCCACGGTCACCGGACGGGCCTGGGTGACCGGCACCGCGCAGTACTTCCTCGACCCGTCCGATCCGTTTCCCGGGGGTTTTCTGCTGTGACCACCGGCCGCGGCGACGGCCGTTGACCGCTACCAGCGAGTCTGCGCAACGTGACATTGTACGCTGGCACTCCGCGTCAATTCGGAGGACCACGATGGGTGAACTCAAGCACCGCAGCCTGATCACCGCTCAGGAGCGGCTCCGCGATCAGGTCGCCCATCAGCTGCGCGCGGCACTGATCGCAGGGGAGCTCCGCCCGGGGTCGGTCTACTCGGCCCCGGGTCTCGCCGCGGACTTCGGCGTCTCCGCCACCCCGGTGCGCGAGGCGATGCTCGACCTTGCCCGGGAGGGACTGGTCGAACCGGTCCGTAACAAGGGCTTCCGGATCACCGAGGTGAGCGAGCGCGACCTCGACCAGTACACCGAGATCCGCGCCCTGATCGAGGTCCCGGTCGTCGGCCAGGTCACCCGCACCGCCGGACCAGCACAGCTGGAGGCCCTCCGGCCGGCCGCCCTGGAGATCGTCGCGGCCGCCCGGGCGCACGACCTCATCGGCTATCTGGAGGCGGACCGCCGCTTCCACCTCGAACTGCTCGGCCTCAGCGGCAACGACCGCCTCGTCGAGACGGTCGGCGATCTGCGCAAACGCTCCCGCCTCTACGGCCTCACCCGCCTCGACGAGCGCAACCAACTGCTGCCCTCCGCCGAGGAGCACGGGGAACTGCTCGATGTGATGCTGACGGGCGACGCCGAGGCGGCCGAAGCCTGTATGGCCCGCCACCTCGGCCATGTGCGCTCGCTGTGGGCCCAGGAGCGCGAAGAGCCGCTGGTACCGCGCCCACAGCGCGCGTCGGGCGTCCGCCAGGGCTGACCCGCCTCCGGTCAGGCCCGTCCGGCGAGGAGTCCTTCCATCCATTCCTCCACCCCGTCGGCGGTACGCGGCAGTGCCGACGACATCAGCCGGGCCCCGTCCGCGGTGATCACCAGATCGTCCTCGATACGGACACCGATGCCGCGCAGTTCCCGTGGCAACGTCTCGTCGTCGGGCTGGAGATAGAGCCCCGGTTCGACCGTGAGGACCTGCCCCTCGGTCAGGACGCCGTCCAGATACTGCTCTGCGCGCGCCCGGGCGCAGTCATGCACGTCGAGCCCGAGCATATGGCCCGAGCTGCACAGGGTGTAACGCCGGTACAGGCCGCTGTCGGGGGCGAGCGCTTCCGCCGCCGGGACGGGCAGTACGCCCCAGTCGGACAGCCCCTCGGCCAGGACGGCCGTACAGGCCCGGTGGAAGTCGCGGAAGCTCGCCCCCGGCTTGAGGGCGGCGATGCCCGCGTCCTGCGCGGCGAGCACCAGGTCGTACACCCGTCGCTGGATGGGTGAGAAGCGCCCGGACAACGGCAGGGTGCGGGTGATGTCGGCGGTGTACAGCGCGTCGGTCTCCACGCCCGCGTCCAGCAGCAGCAACTGGCGGGGATCGAGCGGGCCGTCGTTGCGGATCCAGTGGAGCACACAGGCATGGGCGCCTGCGGCGGCGATGGTCTCGTAGCCGGTGCCGTTGCCCTCGGCGCGGGCGCGCAGCTGGAAGACCCCTTCGATCCAGCGTTCGCCGCGCGGGTGGCGCAGTGCGGTGGGGAGGGACCGTACGACATCCTCGAAGCCGGTGGTGGTGTGATCGACGGCCCGCTGTAGCTGCGCCACCTCCCAGTCGTCCTTCACCAGCCGCAACTCGCTGAGTACACAGGCGAGTTCTGCGTCGAGGGAGGCGTCTCGTTCGGTCCGGTGGCGGACGAGGTCGTCCAGGTGCGCACAGCGGAGACCGGTGAGCCGCCCGGCCTCGGCCAGATCGGGGCGGCGGCCGACCCAGAACTCGCCGTAGCGGCGGTCCCGGTAGAACTCGCCGCCGCCGTCCCGCGGCGACCGCGGCCGTAGGTAGAGCACCGCCTCCCCGTCCGGCTCCAGCACCAGGACATGCCCCGGCTGATCCTCGCCCGTCAGCCCGGTCAGCCAGGCGTAGGCGCTGTGCGGGCGGAAGCGGTGATCGCAGTCATGGGATCGGACCGTCAGCTCGCCTGCGGGGACGAGCAGTCGTTCGCGGGGGAAGCATGCGGCGAGGCGGGCCCGGCGGTCGGCGAACCGGTCGAAGCCCGGAACGCGGGACTCGGCGGGGAGCGGGGTGGCGGCCCACTGGCCGGCCATGAAGCCGGCGAGGGCGTCCGACACCGGCAAGTCATGGCTCCCGGTGTGGAGTTGAGGGGCACGCGAGGTCATGTCGACACCTCCGGGAAAGAAAATTACCTGAAGCCTTGTCAGTGCAATTTCACATTACTATGTTACGGGTCACACCTCGTGGAGTGAAGGCCATGGCCCCACCCCCACACAACCCCCCACTCCCTCCCGGAGGTTCAGGTGTCACATCCGCGTATGCCGCACAGAATCCTGCTGGCCGCGACTCTCGCCGCCACCCTCGCCCTGCCGGCCGCCCAGACGGCCCAGGCGACGCCCCGCACATCGGCCGTCCCCGCACAGCGGACGCAGTCGCAGCAGTCCGGGCACCGGCCCTCGGCCCCCAACCCCTTCGACCAGGTCCAACGCCTCGCCAAAACACCGAAGTCAGTCGCCGCCCCGGCACCGGCGCCGCGCACCGTCACGCAGAGAGGCCGCATACCGGGCCCGCAGACCAAGCCCTCCACCGCGCCGCACAGCCAGAGACCCGCCGTCGCGCCCTGCACTCTCGACGGCATCACCGGCCTGAGCCCCGAGCAGTTCGCGGACTTCCTCGCCGACCCGGCCGTCACGGCCGACGACTGCCTGCGCAACCTCGTCTGGGCATGGGACGCCCGACTCATCCCCGTCATGTCCGACGCCCACGTCCAGGCCGTGGCCCGTCGCGTCACCAGCCTTGCCGCCGCCCACGACGGCAAGAACAGCAGCCACCTGTACGAGATGTTCACGTACTTGCACGCAGTGGCCTACCAGGACTTCTCGCACGACGAGATCGACACCACCGACGCCCCCACCGTCGACGCCGTACGCCGCGCCGTCGACGCCTTCGGCTCCGCCGCCCGCACCTTCGACGTCACCCGGGCGAACGCGGACACCCTGCGCGAAGCCCTGTACGCGGCCAGTGCCCCCGGGCTGCGGCAGCATCAACTCGATCTGATCCAGCGGGTCCTGGCCACCATGGACGGGGCCCACACGGCCACCCACAAGGACCAGGCATGGGGCAACGCCGCCCTCGCCGCGCTCTCCGTCAACTACCTCGGTGTCTACCCCGGCAACAAGGACACCGCCTTCCAGTACGCGGTCGCCGCGGACCCCGGCTACCGCGCCGCCTTCAAGGCCTTCGTCGGATACACCCACCTCAAGGGCACGCCCAACGCGTGGGTCGTACGCGACGCGCTCGGGGAGTACGGCCGCTTCGGTGAGATCCCCTCCCTCAAGACGGCCATCGTCGCCGACCTCGGAGCCCTCCTCCCCACCACCGTGACGAACTTCGGCGAGGGCAGCGAACCCTGGGCCAAGGTCGCCACCTGGCTGGGCTTCTTCGACGCCTGCAAGCCGTACGGGGTGTGCAAGGAGGACATCGAGAAGCGGATCTTCCCGCGCACCTACTCCTACGACAACGGCTCCATCAAGGTCCGCACAGCCCTCGACCGCGCCGTCGTCGACCAGCTCTACTACGCGTCCAAGCAGGTCAGGGCCCAGTTCCACCGGGTGCTCGGCACCGAGGAACCGCTCGCCGACGATCCCAACACCACGCTGACCATCGTCCTGTACGCCTCACGCGCCGACTACGAGGTCTACCACCCGCTGCTCACCGGCATGGGCACCAACAACGGCGGCGTCTACATCGAGCAGGGCGCGACCTTCTACACCTATCAGCGGCGAGTCCCCCAGGACTCCAGCCTCACCCTCGAAGAGCTCTTCCGCCACGAGTACGTCCACTACCTCAACGGCCGATTCGCCGTCCCCGGCTTCTTCGGCGAAGGCCCCTGGTACGAGGGTGACCGCACCACCGCCATGGACGAGGGAAGCGCCGAGTTCTTCGACGGCTCGACCCGCGACAACGGCATCGCCGTCCGCCGGTCACTGGTGCGCGACATCATCGCGGACACGGCAGGCGGCAAACCGCGTATGACCGTCAACGAGTTCCTGCACGCGACGTACGACCACGACGGCTTCCGCTTCTACTCCTACGCCGGGACGTTCTTCGAGTTCCTGTGGCGCGACAGCCCGGCACAACTCCAGGAGATGTACCGGCATCTGCGCGCCGACGACCCGGCCGCCTTCGACTCCTGGCGCGACCGCATGGGGTCCGACGCAGGTCTGCAGCAGCGCTACGACGCCTTCCTCGACGCACAGATCGCCATCGTCGACGACCTCTTCGTGCCGGACACGAAGTTCACCCCCAACGGCTCCCTGAAGTTCGCCACCCCCGCCGAGGTGCAAAGCGCCTTCGCCGCCGCCACCGCCAACACGCCCGCCTGCAAGGACGAGGCTGACCAGGGCACCGGCCGGTTCACCTGCACCGGCCGGATCACCGCCAATCTCGGCAACTCGGGCAACCCCGACCAGGTCTTCAAGGACATGTCCGAAACCGTCGACCACTTCATCCTCGATCGCACCAATCCCGCCGCGAACAACTTCACCGACATGAACT
The DNA here is from genome assembly GCF_044328065.1 of Streptomyces sp. NPDC017993. Lineage (NCBI taxonomy): Bacteria > Bacillati > Actinomycetota > Actinomycetes > Kitasatosporales > Streptomycetaceae > Streptomyces > Streptomyces sp. NPDC017993. The sequence goes on along the minus strand of NZ_JBIRGO010000045.1, from coordinate 688 downwards.
GCTCCTTCGGCCCCACCGAGATCTGGCCCTCAGGCCAGGCCGGCAGCGCGGACTTCCGCTGCGAGGGCCCGTTGCGGCGGTGACACAGTCGTCGCGCTCAGCGGTCGCACGGCCCGTCGTCCGGCGGACGGGCCGTGTCCGGGGCGCGGCGCACGGGCCGATCAAGCCCGCCCGCCGGTGGCCGCCAGCCATGGCCACCAGTCGTCAGGCGTCGGGCGTCGGGCGTCGGGCAGGTCGAGCCGGCGGGAGTTACCGCGCGGGGAGAGCGAGGCTCGACGGCCGAACCCAACCATCCTGGCCGGGCACCTCGCACGCCCGCTCGCGACCGAGAGCGGAACAGACGCTGACCGCCCCTTGGACGACCGCCTGCCGCTGGTCCAAAAGCCCGCGCGGCGGGCGCTGCTGCTCTGGCGCTGCCCTATCCCCATCCCCTCCAGCCACAGCTGGACGCTGCCCGTCGAGACCCCCGGCCCCCGGCTCCAGCCCGGCGCGTCCCCCGGTTTCGGCCGGGGGCGTCGCTGTTCTCCGGTCCGCGCCCTTGTAGACCCGCCCGCGCGCAGCCACTCCGTGGTCGAGGTCGTCACCGACGACACGCCCTTCCTGGTCGACTCGGTCACCAACGAGCTCTCCCGGCAGGGCCGCGGCATCCACCTGGTGATCCACCCGCAGGTGATCGTCCGCCGCGATG
>NZ_JBIRGO010000044.1:0-24965 GCF_044328065.1 Streptomyces sp. NPDC017993 | reverse complement strand
GGGAGAGTAGGACGCCGCCGAACAATTTTTGTGAAAAGCCCCGTGAGGAACTCAGGTTCCTCACGGGGCTTTTTCGCGTTTCCGGCACGGTGATAACGCTGATCGAGCTGGGCTCTCACTCGTCAGATGCTGTAGGAGCGGGCAGCGCGGCCCGCGTGCGGTACGTCGGCTCACCAGGCGAGGGCCTCACTCGGGCCGGCGTAGATGCGTAGAGACGACGAACGCAGCGTCGGAGTATGAGCCGGTCGTCAGCGATGTGACTGGCTCAGCGCTGCGCGGCTGGCATCGTCCCTGGGGCTCAGCTCCCTGTATGCAGGCAATTACGGCCGCATTTCTTACGACTGCAGGCCTGAGAGCAGCCCATGCCTGTCCAAGCCGGCTGTCGTCACCGCAGGAGTCGGTTCGCGGAACGGATGTGGCCCGTGCAAGGACTCTGGCCTTGCGTAGCGAGGCTGGGGGCGTGGTTAGAGGCGGCCTGCGGCCTTGAGCGCCAGGTAGGCGTCGGCCAGGTCGGGGGCCAGGTGGGACGGCGTGGAGTCGATGACCGTGATGCCGTGGTGACGGAGGCGGTCGGCGGTGCGGCGGCGGGCGGCGCGGGTCTGTTCTGCGGCTGCGGCTTCGTACACGGCCTGAGGAGTATGACGGCCGGCGGCCATTTCTTCGATACGAGGGTCAGCCACCGCTGCGACGATGAGCTCATTGCGTTTGGTCAAGCCCGGGAGGACGGGCAGCAGCGCTTCCTCTACGGGGGCCGTGTCCAAGCCGGTGAAGAGCACGATGAGGGAGCGGCGCGAGGTGCGGCGGCGGATCGTCGCGGCAAGGCCGCGGGCGTCCGCCTCGACGAGTTCGGGCTCCAGCGGCGCCAGGGCATTGGTCAGGGCCGGGAGGAGGTCACGTCCGGTGTGGCCTTGTACCGACGCTCGTACGCGGCGGTCGTAGGCGAGGAGATCAACGTGGTCGCCGGCGCGGGCGGCGAGGGCGCCGAGCAGCAGGGCCGCGTCCATGGAGGCATCGAGGCGGGGGACGTCACCGACTCGGCCGGCCGAGGTGCGCCCGGTCTCCAGGACCAGCAAGATGCGACGGTCGCGTTCCGGTCGCCAGGTGCGCACTGCGACGCTCTGGCGGCGGGCGGTGGCGCGCCAGTCGATGGAGCGGGTGTCGTCGCCGGGGGTGTAGTCACGCAAGCTGTCGAATTCGGTGCCCTCACCGCGGGTCAGGATGCTGGTGCGGCCGTCGAGTTCACGGAGCCGGGCGAGCTTCGCGGGGAGGTGCTTACGGCTGGTGAAGGGCGGCAGAACGCGCAGAGTCCACGGGACTTCGTGGCTTCCTTGCCGGGCTGCCAGGCCCAGGGGCCCGAACGAGCGGACGGTGACGCGGACGGCGTGGTGATCGCCGCGACGGGTCGGGCGCAGGACGGTCGTCAGGCGGCGGCGCTCGGAGCCGGGGATGTGCACGGTGTGGCGGGATGCGGCGATGTCCGAGCCGGGGGCGTAGGAGCTCGGGGGCCAGGCGTCGCGGAGCTGGGCGCGCAGAGTGCGACGGTCCGGATTGGTCACGGTCAGGTGAGTTTGGGCTTCGCCTGTTAGTCGAACGGTTGTGTCACCGGTTCGGGTGAAATGGAGCTTTCGTACTGGCGCGGCGAGTGTCAGGTCGCACAAGATTGCTATCAGCAGGCCGAGTTGGACGGTGAGGATGCCGAGCCAGCCGGGGAGTACGAAGCCGACGAAGAGGGCTCCGAGTGCGGAGAGGAGCGCGGTGCGTCCGGTGAGGGCCACGGCGTAGTCAGCGGGGGACGGGAAGGTGGGCGAGAACGGCGTTGATCACGGAGTCTGCGGTGACTCCTTCCATCTCCGCTTCGGGGCGGAGTTGCACGCGGTGGCGCAGCGTGGGGAGAGCCAGGGCTTTGACGTCATCGGGGGTGACGTAGTCGCGGCCGGTGAGCCAGGCCCAGGCTCGGGACGTGGAGAGAAGTGCGGTGGCGCCTCGGGGCGATACACCGAGGGAGAGCGAGGGGGATTCGCGGGTGGCACGACAGATATCGACGATGTAGCCGGTGACTTCGGGGGAGACGGCGGTCTTGGCGACTGCGGCTCGTGCGGCGTCGAGGTCGGCGGCGGAGGCGACCGGGCGTAGCCCTGCGGATATGAGGTCGCGAGGGCTGAAGCCGTCAGCGTGACGCGTGAGGATGTCGATCTCGTCCTGGCGGGCCGGCAGCGGGACCGTCAGTTTCAGCAGGAAGCGATCGAGTTGCGCCTCGGGCAGCGGATAGGTGCCCTCGTACTCGACGGGGTTCTGGGTGGCGGCGACGAGGAAGGGCTCGGGAAGCGGTCGGGGAGTGCCGTCGACGGTTACCTGGCGCTCCTCCATCGCTTCGAGAAGGGATGCCTGGGTCTTGGGAGGCGTCCGGTTGATCTCGTCGGCAAGAAGGAGGTTGGTGAAGACGGGGCCGGGCTGGAAGGAGAATTCGGCGCTGCGTGAGTCGTAGACCAGAGAACCGGTGACGTCGCTCGGCATCAGGTCGGGGGTGAACTGGACGCGTTTGGTGTCGAGTTCGAGGGTGGCTGACAGGGCGCGGACGAGCAGGGTCTTGGCGACGCCGGGGACGCCTTCGAGGAGGACATGCCCACGGCAGAGCAGCGCGACCACCAGACCGGTGACGGCGGGGTCCTGGCCGACGACGGCCTTGGCGATCTCGGTGCGCAGGGCCTCGAGGGAGGCTCGGGAGCTCTCAGCGGTCGGGGTGCTCACGGGGGGCGTGCCTCTCTTGGGAAACGATCGATATTTCGAGTGCGTCGAGTTGGTCGGCCAGATGCACAAGTGCCCTGTCGTCCTCGGGGGTGGGGCCGAAGAGCAGCGCGTGCGCGTCGGCCCCGGCACCGGGGGCGGTGGTCAGGCGGGCGTGCACGGCTGGAAGAAGGATGTCCGGGGTGTGGGCGTGTGTGGGGGGCACGCCGAGGAGGGGGGCGAGTCGGCTGCGGGTTGCGGAGCGCAGTACGGCTGAGGCCCGGTCGCGGGCGTTGGCCTGCTCGTAGAGGCGCGCATGGCCCTCGGTGGTCTCGGAGGCCGGGACGGTGACCGGGAGGCGTTCGGGCACCAACGGGCCGAGGCGGCGTGCGCGCCAGAACGCTGCGACGACGGCTGCCAAAGCGAGTTGGAGGAGGCCCCAGCTGCAGCCGGTGGGGACGAGGTCGAGGAAACCGCGCTCGTCGTCCGAGAGGGACGACGGGTCGCTCAGGGAGGGGAGGTACCAGACCAGATGCTTGTGCGCACCAAGGAGTTGGAGGGCCAGCGAGGCGTTGCCGTGCTCGGAGAGGTGCTGGTTGTAGAGGAAGTCGGGGGAGCCGAGGAGCACGGTGTCGCGGTCGGCGGTGGAAGTCGGCAGGCGCAGCAGGGTGGGCAGACCGCCGCTGAGGTAGCAGGCGTCGGTCGCGTCGTCGGGGGCCGTGTAGCGCAGGCCGCCCAGCAGGGCGGTGCCGGCACGGCGGGCGACGGGGGAGGAGCAGAGGGGGCCGCGCGGCGAGATACCGACCGGCGACCCTGCTCGTACCCCGGGAGCGAAGGTGTCGAGGGCCGCGGATCCAGGGGCGAGCAGGACGGTGCGGCCAGAGGCGTGGTGCCCGGTAGCGGTGTGCAGCTCGGTGAGTTGACGCTTGGTCAGGACGTCGGGCTGGGTGACGAGGACGGTGGTGTCAGGCCCGGCCGCGGCGACGGCCTCGTCGGAGGTGGTGACGACCTGGCTGGTGACGCCGTGGGCGGCGAGCAGTCGGGCCAGCGCCTGGCTCCCTGGGCGGTCAGGGGAGCGGGGGTCGAGTCGGCCGTGCTGTTGGCCGGACTGCAGGGCCGCGAGTATGACGCCGGTGATGACGAGCAGGAGGAGCGCGATCAGCAGACCGCGAGACCGGGCCCACAGGCGGCGGGTGGTCGGCGAGAGCGCGGTGGTGTGCGTGGTGGCCGTGGTCATCCGCGGCTCTTGGGGGCGCCATCGACCAGCTGGGGCTTGGCGTGCCGGAGGTCTGTGTCGAGGGCACTCAGGAGGGCGTACTCGTCTTTCGTACCGGGACGGCGGCCGTATGTGATCTCGCCGAAGGTGCGGGCGGCCGCCCGCAGTCGGTCGGCGTGCTCCGGAAGTGGGCGGCCGGCTTCGACGGCAGCCTCATCGGCGGTGCGGCCCGGACCGGGCGTGAGCAGGGCGCGTTCTTCCAGAGCGAGGACGATGGCGCGCATGCGTTCCTGGATCGCCGGGCTCCATTGGCCCTCGGCAGCATGGCTGTCGGCGGCCGTACGGTGTTCGGCGGCGGTGCGGGGAGTGTGCGAGAAGAGCGCTCCGGTGGTGGTCGGCGTGCGGCGCACCGCGCCGAGCCGCAGTCGGAGAGCCACCACCAGCAGCAGGATGAACGCGCCGATGGCGAGGAGCCCGATCCAGCCGCCCGGTGTGGCGCCGGAAGCCGCGTTGAAAAGATCGTCGACGCGCTCCCAGAACCAGTTCAGCGCGCGTTGGATCGGGTTGGGGTCGTGCTGGTGGTACCGAGGATCGGTCAGCTCGCGTTCCGCCGCTTCACGGGCCGGAACACGAGGAGTCCGCACGGGTATGTCGTCTCCGGAGCCCGCTAGGAGGCGTCCGACCGCGGTGCTGCTCCCCGCAGTGGTCACCGCATCAGCTTCCTGGTGCGGCGTCGGTGGAGCCCTGCGCGGGGTTCTCCCCGTCGTCGGCGGGTCGTTGGGGGGAATCGGCGTCGGCAGGGGTCTCGTCGGCAGGAGTGCGGGGAGCCGCGGGGGTGCCGGCAGTGGTCCCGTCTGCTGCTGTGGAGCTCTGGGGCGGAGTGTCCTCGGGCGAGGTTCCCCGGGTCGTTTCGGGAGCGTCAGCCGCGGGCCGGGTGGCCGTCGCGGGCGTGGTGCCCGGCGCGGCGGCGGGTTCCGTCCCGTAGGCGGGGAGGCCGGCGGCACGGGCCAGTTCGAGGTCGAGTGCCTCGCGGCGGATGCGCTGGTCCATGTACAGAAGCGCGGTGACGCCCGCGCTGATCGGGAAGGTGATGGTGGAGCTGATGACGGCACCGATGCCGAGCACGGTCAGGAACGTCCAACTGCTGCCTTCGGCCGTGCCGTTCGCCCAGTCCATGAGGCTTTCGCCGCCGATGAGGAAGGCGACGAGCGTGGCCGGGATCTGGACGATGAACTCGACGATGACGATCAGCAGGTAAGCAAGCAGCTGGACCCCCAGCACCCGCCACCAGGTGCCGCGCACGAGCTTGGCGGAACGGCGCATGGAGGCGATGACGCCCTGCTTCTCCAGCATCAGCGCCGGAGAGGCCAGGCTGTAGCGGACCCACAGCCAGATGCTCACCACAGAGGCGGCCAGGCCACCGACCACGGTGAGGAAGAGGCCCATGTCCACGGTGCCCGTCGTGGCGAGGACGAGGCCGGGGGCCAGGCCGACCACGAAGACAACCGTGACGAGGAGGGGCAGCAGAACGAGCAGGCCGAGAAGCCGCGGGAGTTGGGCACGGGCCTCGTGCCAAGCCGTCGAAGTGGTCACCGGGCGGCCCAGTACGGCACGGCTGACGACCATGGTCAGCAGTCCGGTGGCGATGATCGTGGCGAGCAGGCCGATCAGCGAGGTGATGCCCGTGCCGGCGAGCGAATTGCCCGCCTCGCGCAGGGTGTCGCGGAGCGGCGGGCCGGAGCGCTCGTCCAGGGTGGGAGCGCGGCCGGCGTCCTTGAACCACAGTCCGGTGACGATGGTGACGGCCGTCTGCGAGACGACCGCGACGACGAGGGAGATGCCGAGCACCGTGCGCCAGTGGGCGCGCATGGTGGAGACCGCGCCGTCGAGGATCTCGCCGATGCCGAGCGGGCGCAGCGGGATCACACCGGGCTGCGCGGCAGGAGGCGTCGGCGCCCAGCCGGTACCCCAGCCGGGTCCGCCGCCCCAGGAGGCCTGATTGCCGGGTCCGGGCCGTCCGCTGCCACCGGCCTGGCCTGCGCGGGATCGGCCGCCGGCGCTGCTCCGGCCGTCGGGTCCGCCGCTCTGGCCGGGGATGCCCGTCGGGGCCGACCACGTTCCGGGGGGCGGCTGCTGCTTGGACCAGTTCGGCGGGGGCGACTGCTCGGCGGAGTCGGGCCGGGTTTCCGGGGCGGACTGCTCCTCGGTACCGCGGTCCGGCTCGTCGGAGGGGGCGGATCCGGGCGAGGCCCAGCCCGGAGAGTTGTTCATCGTCGCTCCTTCTCGCTGCCCGTCGGCCGGGGCGGCCGGGGTCCAGGGTCCGCGGTGGCAGTCATCGTGTCATGGCGTGTGGCGCTGTGTACCCGTGCCCTGAGAGCTGGGGGACCTTCTGTTCGAGGGGCTGTCGGCGGCAGACTGAGCGGATGGCCGATCAGTACGAGGTATCCGAGGTGGGCGTCGAGGCGCTCACAGTCCCGTCGTTGCGTTGGGAGGAGCTGCCCGAGGGGCCCGTCGTGGTCCTTCTTGACCAGACTCGGCTGCCGGCGGAGGAGGTCGAGTTGGTCTGCACCGACGTGCCGGCGCTGGTGCAGGCGATGCGGACGCTTGCCGTGCGGGGGGCTCCGCTGCTGGGCATCGCGGGTGCGTACGGCGTCGCGTTGGCGGCGGCGCGGGGCTTCGATGTGGAGGACGCGGCCGAGACGCTGGCGCACGCCAGGCCCACCGCGGTCAACCTGGGGTACGGCGTGCGGCGGGCGGCCGGCGTCTATCGCGAGGCGGTGGCCGGCGGCGCGGGCACGGAGGCGGCCGCTGCGGCCGCGCTGGCCGAGGCGCACGCCGTACATGCGGAGGAAGTCGACTCCAGCAGGCGGATGGCGGAGCACGGTCTGGCGCTGCTGGGCGAGCTGCTGCCCGGTGGTGGCCACCGCATCCTCACGCACTGCAATACGGGGGCCCTCGTCTCCGGGGGCGAGGGGACCGCCCTGGCGGTGGCACTGGCGGCGCACAGGGCGGGCGAGCTGCGCCGGCTGTGGGTGGACGAGACGCGGCCGCTGTTGCAGGGGGCGCGGCTGACCGCCTACGAGGCGGCGCGGACGGGGATGGCGTACACCGTGCTGTCGGACGGGGCGGCGGGATCGCTGTTCGCGGCGGGCGAGGTGGACGCGGTGTTGATCGGTGCGGACCGGATCGCGGCGGACGGCTCGGTCGCGAACAAGATCGGGAGCTATCCGTTGGCGGTGCTGGCCCGGTATCACCACGTTCCGTTCGTGGTGGTGGCGCCGGTCAGCACGGTGGATCTGGAGACGCAGAACGGGGCGGACATCGAGGTGGAGCAGCGGCCTGGCCATGAGGTGACGGAATTCTCGTTGCCGCATGCGCAGGGTGCCGGGGCGGAGGCGGGAACGGGGATCCCGGTGGCTCCGCTGGGCGCGCAGGCCTACAACCCGGCCTTCGACGTCACTCCGCCGGAGCTGGTGACGGCGATCGTGACGGAGGCCGGAGTGGTGTCTCCGGTGACCCGCGAGGGCCTTGCGGAGATGTGTTCCACGTCACGATGGGGAACGTCACGATCAGGTAATGGGATGATGGCCAAATGAAGGGACGCGTCCTGGTCGTCGATGACGACACCGCACTGGCAGAGATGCTCGGCATCGTGCTGCGTGGCGAAGGCTTTGAACCGTCGTTTGTGTCGGACGGTGACAAAGCGCTGGCCGCCTTCCGGGAGACCAAGCCCGATCTTGTGCTGCTCGACCTGATGCTGCCCGGACGGGACGGCATCGAGGTGTGCCGGCTGATCAGGGCCGAGTCCGGGGTGCCGATCGTCATGCTGACCGCCAAGAGCGACACCGTGGATGTGGTCGTCGGGCTCGAATCGGGTGCGGACGACTACATCGTGAAGCCGTTCAAGCCCAAGGAGCTGGTGGCCCGTATCCGGGCCCGGCTGCGGCGTTCCGAGGAGCCGGCTCCCGAGCAGCTCGCCATCGGTGACCTCGTCATCGATGTGGCGGGTCACTCCGTGAAGCGGGACGGGCAGTCGATCGCGCTGACGCCGCTGGAGTTCGATCTGCTGGTGGCGCTGGCGCGTAAGCCGTGGCAGGTGTTCACGCGTGAGGTGCTGCTGGAGCAGGTCTGGGGCTATCGGCACGCCGCCGACACCCGTTTGGTCAATGTGCACGTGCAGCGGCTGCGTTCCAAGGTCGAGCGGGATCCGGAGCGGCCGGACATCGTGGTGACCGTGCGCGGGGTCGGCTACAAGGCCGGGCCCAGCTGAGATGAGTCGGGACGGTTTCGCCCCGGAGGGTAAGCGGGGGCGTACCGTCAATCCGGCGGGCAAAATGTCCTTTTCGGGTAGGTTGGTCGCCCGGCTGTTGCGGGGCGGTCAGCTCCTCCCGGACGGTGCGGTGAGCGGCCCCGTCCACCCATTGCTGCGGCTCTTCAGCCGTTGGGTGCGGCGTCCGCTGCTGTCCGCCCTGCGGCTGTGGCGGCGCAACATCCAGCTGCGGGTGGTCGCGACCACCCTGCTGATGTCGCTGGCAGTGGTGCTGCTCCTCGGTGTCGTGGTGGTCGGGCAGGTCCGAAACGGCCTGCTCACCGCCAAGGCCCAGGCTGCCCAGAGCCAGGCGGTGGGCGGCTTCGGTGTCGCCCAGAAACTGGCCGACGGAGGCGACGACACCGGGCCGGACGACGGCGCCCGCGCCGGCAGCGGCGGTACCCAGGACTCCGCGACCTGGCTGACGAGCCTGGTCGAACAGCTCGCCAGTGGCGGGCAGGGCGTCTTCTCGGTCGTCGCCCTCAGCTCCGACTCCGACGAACCGTTCGGTGACTCCAGCCCGGGCACCCGAGGGCCGCGCGCCTCAGGGGACGTCGATCCCGAGCGGAGTGTGCCCGCCGACCTGCGGCGGAAGCTGGAGACCAAGGCGGGGACGTTCCGCCAGTACACCGAGATCAAGCGCATCGGGTCCGATGACGGCGTGTCGGCGCTCATCATCGGCAAGCGGCTGAACGATGCAAACAGCAACCAGTACCAGCTCTACTACCTCTTCCCGTTCAGCCAGGAAGAGGAGTCGCTGAAGTTGGTGACCGGCACGCTCGCGACGGCCGGGGTGTTCGTCGTGATCTTGCTCGGCGCGATCGCCTGGCTGGTGGTGCGGCAGGTCGTCACGCCCGTACGGATGGCCGCGGGTATCTCCGAGCGGCTGGCCGCCGGCCTCCTCCAGGAACGGATGAAGGTCACCGGCGAGGACGACATCGCTCGGCTCGGCGAGTCCTTCAACAAGATGGCGCAGAACCTCCAGGTCAAGATCCAGCAGCTGGAAGAGCTGTCCCGGATGCAGCGCCGCTTCGTCTCCGACGTCTCGCACGAGCTGCGGACGCCGCTGACGACCGTACGGATGGCGGCCGACGTCATCCATGAGGTGCGCGACGAGTTCGACCCCGCCACCGCGCGCTCGGCCGAACTGCTGCGCGGACAGCTCGACCGCTTCGAGTCGCTGCTCGCGGAGCTGCTGGAGATCAGCAGGTTCGACGCCGGCGCGGCCGCGCTGGAGGCCGAGCCGACGGACCTGCGGGATGTCGTGCACCGCGTCATCGAGGGCGCCGAGCCACTGGCCGAGCGCAAGGGCACCCGGATCGTGGTGCGCGGCGGCGAGCAGCCGGTGATCGCCGAGGCCGACCCCCGGCGGGTCGAGCGCGTCCTGCGCAACCTCGTGGTCAATGCCGTCGAGCACGGCGAGGGCGAGGACGTCGTGGTGCGGCTGGCATCCGGGGGCGGCCGGAGCGGCGGCGCCGTGGCCATCGCGGTGCGCGACTACGGCGTCGGCCTGAAGCCGGGCGAGGCGACGCGGGTCTTCAACCGCTTCTGGCGCGCGGATCCGGCACGCGCCCGTACGACCGGCGGCACAGGCCTCGGCCTGTCCATCGCCGTCGAGGACGCCCGGCTGCACGGCGGCTGGCTGCAGGCGTGGGGTGAGCCCGGTGGTGGCTCGCAGTTCCGTCTGACGCTGCCCCGTACGGCCGGCGAGACGCTGCGAGGCTCCCCGATACCGCTGGAGCCGGAGGACTCCCGGCGCAACCGGGGACTGGACGAGGCGGGCCTGCCGCGGTCCGGGACCGGCGCCAAGCCCTCCACCATCCCCGCGCAGCCCGGCATCACCGAGCCGCGCCCCGCGGCCCGGCCGACGGCCGACCCGGCGGCGCTGCCCGGCAGCGGCACCCGTGTGGTGGCCCAGGGCGAGGACGTACGTGGCGTGGACGCGGCGCCGGGCCGGGACGCGGGCAGCGACGAGCCGTTCGCGCACGGTGCGAGTGCCGGCAGCGTGGAGCAGAAGGCCGGGCGGGGCGCGGATCGGGAAGGCGGGCTGCGTGAACACTGAGCACGGAGACGAGCAGTGGACGGAAGCGGACGGTCCGGCGCTCACCCGCTCAGGGGCCGGGGCCGGGGGCCGCGGCCTGCCCGGTCGCCGCACCCGTTACCAGCGCGGCATGGGCTCCCGGCCGTCGTCGCGTGCGGGGCGGAAGTTCGCACTGCTCGGCTGTGCGGCGGCGCTGCTGGCCGGTTGTGCGTCGATGCCGGACGACGGGGACGTCAAAGCGGTCGAGCAGTCGCCGCGCGCCGAGGGCGACTCACAGGTGCGGGTCTACGGTGTGCCTCCGCAGGACGGCGCGCAGCCGACCAATATCGTCCGCAGCTTCCTGGACGCGACGACCAGCGACGAGGCGGACTTCCGTACGGCCACGCAGTATCTGGCCAAGTCGGCCAAGCGGACCTGGCGGCCGTTCCAGGCGACGAACGTCCTCCAGGAGCGTCCCAAGGCCGAGCCGATGGCGCAGCCCAGCCGCGAGGACGGCAACGGCTACACGGTCACGCTCTCCGGCAGCCAGGTGGCGACGGTCGACGACAATCACGCCTACACCCCGGAGGAGAAGCCGTACCGCCAGACGATCCACCTCATCAAGGAGGGGGATCAGTGGCGTATCGACAGGCTGCCCAACGGGCTGGTGCTGGGGCAGTCCGACTTCCAGCGCATCTACCGCTCCGTCAACAAGTACTACTTCGCGTCCTACAACACCGAGTCGGGGCAGCCGAAGGCGGGCAGGAACGTGCTGGTCGCCGACCCCGTCTACCTGCGCCAGCGGATAGAGCCGATCAAGGCCAGTGTGGAGGCCCTGCTGTCGGGGCCCACGAACTGGCTCCACCAGGTGACGACCTCGGAGTTCCCCACGGGCACCCGGCTCTCCGCCCGTGATCTGTCCCTGGACGATTCCAACGCACTGCGGGTCAAGCTCAGCAAGCAGGCGGTCAACACCGACACCGCCCAGTGCAAGCGGATGGCCGCCCAACTGTTCTTCACCGTCCAGGACATGACACGGGCATCGAAGATCAGCGAGGTGGAGCTCCAGGACAACAGCGGCAACTCGCTGTGCGCGCTGACCCAGGAGCAGGCCGACCGTGACTTCGCCCCGTCCCGGCGGGCCGGGCACTCGGCGAGCGAGTACTTCATCGACGCCGACCACCGGGTCGTCGCCATGTCGGACACCGCGACGGAACCGACGCCGGTGCAAGGACCGTTCGGCACGGGCAAGACCCCGCTGCGCTCGGTGGCGATCTCGCGCGGCGAGGACACCGCGGCCGGGGTGTCGAGCGACGGCCGCTCGCTGTACGTGGCCGGCATGGAGGACGGCATCGAACGCGGCGGCTCCTTGCTGACCAGCGGCGCTTCGGCCAAGAACCCGCAGGCCGGCCTCACCGCGCCGAGCTGGGACGGTCTGGGCGACCTGTGGATCGCGGACCGTGACACGCACGGCTCCCGTCTGCTGCGGATGCGCGAGGGCAAGGGCGACCCGGAGGCGGTGGCGGTGCCCGGACTCGGCAAGCGGCAGATCAAGGCGATCCGCGTCGCCTCGGACGGCATCCGGATCGCGATGCTGGTGGAGGACAAGGGGCGTACGACGCTCCAGCTCGGCCGCGTCGAGCGCGGTGGGTCGGCGGATCACCCGGTGCTTTCGGTGCAGGAACTGCGGCCGATCGCACCGCAGTTGGAGGACGTGGTGGCCGCGTCCTGGGCCGGCGGCAGCCGGCTGGTGGTCGTCGGCCGGGAGTCCGGCGGTGTGCAGCAGATGCAGTTCATGGAGACCGACGGATCGGCGTCGAACGCGCAGACGCTGCCCGGCGTCAACGGCGTGAAGGCGGTGGCGGCCTCGGAGGACGAGAACAGGCCGCTGATCGCCGACGCCACCGAGGGAATCGTGCGGCTGCCTCCGGACGCGAACTGGAAGACCGTGGCGAAGGACGGCACGGCGCCGGTCTACCCCGGCTGAGGCGTCCCCGCCTGCCTTGTGCGGAGGATGCCCGGGCTACTGGGCGTACGGGCCGGGGCCCTGGGGCGGGCGCGGTGGGCTTGGTGCGCTGCGGTGCTTGGGCGCCGTGCTCCTGGGGCGCTGACGTGATCCCGGCGCGGGCCTGATGAGGTCCCGGCGCGGGCCGATGCCGGAGGGCGGTGTCGGGCGTGCTCGCGCGCCCAGTGCGGCGTCTGGCCTGGCACCGCGCGTCCCTGTACGGCGTGCGAGCTCTCCCTCAGCCCTTGCCCAGGTGCCGGCGCGCTGGCCCACTGATCTCCTGCCTGCCCGCGCTTTCCTTGGCGCCCTGGGCCTCCCCGGTTGCTTCGGTCTTCCCGGTCTTCCCGGCCCACTCGATGTTTCCGCTCTGATGGTTTTCTCCCCTGCCCGTCCGCGCTTCTGCATACCCGCATACCCCGCCTTCCCCGGTGCTCACAGCCCGGTTTTCCACAGGGGTGGTGGCCGGAGGCAGTCGGCGGGACAGTGGAGTTATGCGGGGGCTGTGGAGAGAACTTGCGGGGCTGGTGCTCCCGGTCGACTGCGCAGGGTGCGGTCGACCGCGTACGGAGTTGTGCGCGCAGTGCCGGCGGGCGCTGGCGCGTGGCGGGCGCGGCGCGCGGCGGGTGCGGCCGGAGCCGAAACCCGCCGGGCTGCCACGGGTGTGGGCCGGCGCGCCCTACGCCGACGAGGTGCGGGCCGTGCTGCTCGCGCACAAGGAGCGCGGTGCGCTGCGGCTGGCGGAGCCGTTGGGAGCGGCGCTGGCCGGGGCCGTACGCGGTGTCGGCACCGGTGGGAGAGCGAGACGGGGGCAGGGCGGCAGCGGGCCGCTGGTGCTGGTCCCGGTGCCCTCGGCGCGAAGATCCGTGGCCGGGCGCGGCCATGATCCGGTGCGCAGAATCGCGCTGGCCGCGGCAGCCGAATTGCGGCGGATGGGTGCCGGGGCGCGGGTGCTGGCGGTGCTGCGGCAGCGGCGCGCGGTGGCCGATCAGACGGGGCTGAGCGCTCGGCAGCGGCTGGCGAATGTCAGCGGAGCCCTGGTAGTGCCGGACCGGGCGGGGAGGCTGCTGGCGGGGCCTCCAGTGGTCCTGGTGGACGACCTGGTGACGACGGGCGCCACGCTCGCCGAGGCGGCACGGGCCCTCGGGATTGCCGGGGGCAGGGTGGCCGGAGCGGCGGTGGTGGCGGCGCCGCGCAGTGCTTTCGTCACCGACTGGAACTGAACAAAGGAGTTCGTCGTTGCTGGTATTGAGGACAAAAAGTCACCCGAACGGAGCCGGAGGCTCCGAGGGGGTGTCGACACCCGTCCAGGAGAGCTATGTTCGGTTGTGAGGACTGGCGGACGCTTTGCCTCAGATGTCGTGATGCATGCGATAAAGGGCATTTGCAGAGACCCTGAAGTCGTGGGAGTGGAGATCTCATCCTTGGGGGAGGAGGAGGTGAAGGTCGCCAAGTCCGAGGCTTCGGCACCCACCGAAGCCTGGTGCAAGAAGGAATCGCTCCGCCCAGTGAGCGGCGGGGTGATCCGGGAACGGAGTTCTGCGTGGACATCGTCGTCAAGGGCCGCAAGACCGAGGTGCCCGAGCGGTTCCGCAAGCACGTGGCCGAGAAGCTGAAGCTGGAGAAAGTCCAGAAGCTCGACGGCAAGGTGATCAGCCTGGACGTCGAGGTGTCCAAGGAGCTTAATCCGCGGCAGGCCGACCGTTCCGACCGAGTGGAGATCACTCTTCGCTCCCGTGGCCCGGTGGTCCGGGCCGAGGCGGCCGCAGCCGACCCGTACGCCGCGCTCGACCTGGCGACAGCCAAGTTGGAAGCGCGCCTGCGGAAGCAGCACGACAAGCGTTACTCCCGTCGCGGGAGTGGGCGCATCCCGGCCAGCGATGTCGCCGGCAGCGTCCCCGACGCCGCGATTTTGAACACCAACGGTGAACTGGCCGCCGACACGGCGACCGAGCAGAGGGTGCCGACCAAGAAGATCGGCTCGCTGGAGGTCCAGGGTGAAGGACCCCTGATCGTCCGCGAGAAGACGCACTCCGCAACCCCCATGACGCTCAACCAGGCCCTCTACGAGATGGAGTTGGTCGGCCACGACTTCTATCTCTTCGTCGACGCCGAGAACAAGCAACCGAGCGTCGTCTACCGGAGGCACGCCTACGACTACGGCGTCATCCACCTGAATCCCGACTCGTTCGGAGAGGAAGAGCCCGGCGGCGCGGGGGGCGCGCTCGGCGGCTGAAACCCACTCGTTCGGTGCCCCCGGCATGCGCCGGGGGCACCATCGTGCCTGCTGAAACCCGGAGTTGAAGCCGTATAGTGTTTGTGCCGGCCGGGGAGAATGTGAGCACGAAACGGCGCCACGCCGGGGAGGCGGTCGTATGGCATTGATCGGGCTGACCGCAGGGGGCTGTCCTCAACCAGCCTTATTCCAAGCTCAGGCCCTTCGGCCGAGTAGTTGACGGGGAGGAACGATGGGGGACAGCTTCGGGCCCGTGCGTGACCACGCGGACGACCACGGAAGTGATGCCGGGGATGGCGACGCGGAGGGCGCGGGCGCGCCCCGCAAGGAGCCGATCCGCGTCCTGGTGGTGGACGATCACGCGCTCTTCCGACGGGGCCTGGAGATCGTTCTCGCCCAGGAGGAGGACATCCAGGTCGTCGGCGAGGCCGGGGACGGCGCGGAGGCGGTCGACAAGGCCGCGGATCTGCTTCCCGACATCGTGCTGATGGATGTGCGGATGCCCAAGCGCGGCGGTATCGAGGCCTGCACCTCCATCAAGGAGGTCGCCCCGAGCGCGAAGATCATCATGCTGACGATCAGCGACGAAGAGGCCGATCTCTACGACGCGATCAAGGCCGGCGCCACCGGCTACCTCCTCAAGGAGATCTCCACCGACGAGGTGGCCACGGCGATCCGTGCGGTCGCGGACGGCCAGTCGCAGATCAGTCCGTCGATGGCCTCCAAACTCCTGACGGAGTTCAAGTCGATGATTCAGCGGACGGATGAGCGTCGGCTGGTGCCCGCGCCCCGGCTCACCGACCGGGAGCTGGAAGTCCTCAAGCTCGTCGCCACGGGCATGAACAACCGCGATATCGCCAAGGAACTCTTCATCTCCGAGAACACGGTGAAGAACCACGTCCGCAACATCCTGGAGAAGCTGCAACTGCACTCCCGGATGGAAGCGGTGGTGTATGCGATGCGGGAAAAGATTCTCGAAATCCGGTAACGCGGGCGCCCGATGGGGCGGTCCGCGGTGGGCTCTTGGCGCGGTGATACGCCCGGGGACAGTGGCGCCCGGCCCTCGAGTTTCGGTGGCCCCGAGGGTGGAGGGCGCCGTTCGGGCGAGTGTTCCGGTCAGTCGCCGATGTGGGTGATTTCCGCGCGGAGGGCGGCAGCGAGTACGGGGTCGTCGCAGCGTTCCAGGCGGACGGAGTCGCAGCCGACCCAGGAAGCCGCTTCGTGGAGTGCCCGGGCCATGGCAGGCACGGCCTTGATGCCGTCCAGCGAGACCTGGCGGGCGACGAGTGTGGAGCCCTCGCGGGCCGGGTCGACCCTGCCGACCAACTGACCGCCGGACAGCAGCGGCATCGCGAAATAACCGTGTATCCGCTTGGGGCGTGGGACGTATGCCTCCAGGCGGTGGGTGAAGCCGAAGATCCGCTCCGTACGCGGCCGGTCCCAGATGAGGGAGTCGAAGGGCGAGAGCAGCGTCGTGCGGTGGCGGCCACGGGGTGGCGTCGCCAGCGCGGCCGGGTCGGCCCAGGCGGGCTTTCCCCAGCCCTCGACCTCCACCGGGACCAGTCCCGAGTCGGCGACGGCGGCATCGACCTGTTCCGTCCGCAAGCGGTGGTAGTCGGCGAGGTCCGCGCGGGTGGCCACGCCCATCGCGACGCCCGCCTGGGCGACCAGACGGCGCAGGCACTCGGCGTCGTCGAGGTCGTCCTTCAGCAGCTGCTCCGGTACGGCGCGCTCGGCGAGGTCGTACACCCGCTTCCAGCCACGGCGCTCGGTGCAGACCACCTCGCCGAGCATCAGGGCGCGCTCCACGGCGATCTTCGCTTCGCTCCAGTCCCACCAGGGGCCGCCGTTCTTCGCGCCGCCCAGTTCCGTGGCCGTCAGGGGGCCCTCGGCGGTGAGCTGGGCGAGCACCGCGTCGTACGCGGCCCGCGGCAGGTCGTGGTGCCACTTCCGGCGGGCGCGGTACGCGCGGCGGCGGAAGGCGAAGTGCGGCCATTCCTCGATCGGCAGGATGCAGGCGGCGTGCGACCAGTATTCGAAGCTGTGGGTGTCGGTCCAGTAGGCGGCCTCGACGGCGGAGCGGCCGGTCGCGCCGAGTCGGGCGTACGGCACCAGCTCATGGGAGCGGGCCAGCACGGAGATCGTGTCCAGCTGCACCGCGCCCAGATGCCGCAGCACGCCGCGCACACCCGCCCGGCGGTCCGGGGCGCCCAACAGGCCCTGCGCGCGCAAGGCGATGCGGCGGGCGTCGTCACGCGACAGTGAGGTCTCGGGCTGCTGGTGCGGTGTGCGCTGCGTCACGGCGGTCATGCGGAAAGCGTAGGGGTGGGCACTGACAACGGCCGGGGAATCGGGGGCGTGCTCGCCGCCGTGCCCGGCTCAGCCGCTGCGCGGCCGCTTCACCCGGGGTACGGCAGGTAGGGCGTCGCGTCCGGGGAGGAGATGCGGGCGGTACCGGCCTGGCCGCCCTCCGTGGGCAGGTCGCTCGGGAGCAGGGAGCCGATCCAGACGTCTCGCCGAGTGCCCTCGGCCACCAGTTTGGCGCGCAGGGTGCCCTCCATCCGGAAGCCGACCTTGCGGGCCACCGCCCGGGAGCCCTCGTTGCCCGCCTCGGCCAGCCATTCCATCCGCTCCACCCCGAGGTCGGCGAAGGCCCAGCGCACCACCGCGGTGGCCGCCTCGACGGTGTACCCCTTGCCGCGCTGCTCCTTGGCGGTCCAGTAGCCGAGCTCAGCCTGCCGCTCGGGGGTGTGCAGCTGGGCGAGGCGTACCAGGCCCATCGAACCGACCAGCGATCCGTCGTCCTTGGAGAGCACCGCGAACGGATAGGCGATGTCGTCGCGCCAGCCTTCCGGTGCGACCGTGCCGACCCACTGTTCCGCATCCTGGAGGGTGTACGGCGAGGGGACGCTCGTCCACCGCGGAATGTCCGGTTCCTGGCAGGCGGCGTGTACCGCGGCCACGTCGGAAGGCTCGAAAGGGCGCAGAATGAGGCGCTCGGTGGTGAGGGTGACATGCTCCATGAAGAAAGTCTGCTCCGGTGTCCGAGGGGCCGCGAACGGTTTTCGCGGTGATTCCCGGCACCTTCTCGTGGGCTCGCGCGTTCACCGGGGGAGGGGATACCGGCCTTCGCGGTGGCGGACCTCCCGGCCGAGGAGTGTCCTCCCTTACGATGGCCGTTGCGGCGGGGCCTGCCCCCTTGGAAAAATGCCGCGCCCGCGCACTCGACCGTGCAGGCCCGACCGGCAAGGAGACCAGCCCAAGTGTCCGTCTTCAACAAGCTCATGCGTGCAGGCGAAGGAAAGATCCTGCGCAAACTGCACCGCATCGCGGGCCAGGTCAACTCCATCGAAGAGGACTTCGCAGCCCTCTCCGACGCCGAGCTGCGGGCGCTCACCGATGAATACAAGGAGCGGTACGCGGACGGCGAGTCCCTGGACGACCTGCTGCCCGAGGCGTTCGCCACGGTCCGTGAGGCCTCCCGGCGGGTGCTCGGCCAGCGTCCCTACGACGTCCAGCTGATGGGTGGCGCGGCCCTTCACCTGGGATACGTCGCCGAGATGAAGACCGGTGAGGGCAAGACCCTCGTCGGTACCCTCCCGACGTATCTCAACGCACTGTCCGGCAAGGGCGTACACCTGATCACGGTGAACGACTACCTGGCCGAGCGGGACTCCGAGATGATGGGCCGGATCCACAAGTTCCTGGGCCTGTCGGTCGGTTGCATTCTCGCTGATATGACGCCCGCCCAGCGCCGCGAGCAGTACAACTGCGACATCACCTACGGCACGAACAACGAATTCGGCTTCGACTATCTGCGCGACAACATGGCCTGGTCGCAGGACGAACTCGTCCAGCGGGGCCACAACTTCGCCGTGGTCGACGAGGTCGACTCGATTCTCGTCGACGAGGCCCGTACGCCGTTGATCATCTCCGGTCCGGCGGACTCGGCCACCAAGTGGTACGGCGATTTCGCCAAGTTGGTGCGCCGCCTGAAGCGGGGCGAGGCCGCCAACCCGCAGCGCGGCATCGAGGAGACCGGCGACTACGACGTCGACGAGAAGAAGCGCACCGTCGGCATCCACGAGTCCGGTGTCAGCAAGGTCGAGGACTGGCTGGGCATCGACAACCTCTACGAGTCGGTGAACACCCCGCTCGTCGGTTACCTCAACAACGCGATCAAGGCCAAGGAGCTGTTCAAGAACGACAAGGACTACGTCGTCATCGACGGCGAAGTCATGATCGTCGACGAGCACACCGGCCGTATCCTCGCCGGCCGCCGCTACAACGAGGGCATGCACCAGGCGATCGAGGCGAAGGAAGGGGTGGAGATCAAGGACGAGAACCAGACCCTCGCCACGATCACCCTGCAGAACTTCTTCCGTCTCTACGACAAGCTCTCCGGCATGACCGGTACGGCCATGACCGAGGCCGCCGAGTTCCACCAGATCTACAAGCTGGGCGTCGTCCCGATCCCGACGAACCGCCCGATGGTCCGCGTGGACCAGGCCGACCTGATCTACCGCACCGAGCCCGCGAAGTTCGACGCGGTGGTCGAGGACATCGTCGAGAAGCACCAGAAGGGCCAGCCGATCCTGGTCGGCACCACCTCGGTCGAGAAGTCCGAGTACCTCTCGCAGCAGCTCAACAAGCGCGGCGTGGCCCATGAGGTGCTCAACGCCAAGCAGCACGACCGTGAGGCGCCGATCATCGCCCAGGCCGGCCGCAAGGGCGCCGTGACGGTCGCCACGAACATGGCCGGCCGCGGTACGGACATCAAGCTCGGCGGCAACCCCGACGACCTCGCCGAGGCGGAGCTGCGCCAGCGCGGCCTGGACCCGGTCGAGCACGTCGAGGAGTGGGCGGCCGCGCTGCCCGCCGCCCTGGAGCGCGCCGAGGCCGCGGTCAAGGCGGAGTTCGAGGAGGTCAAGGACCTCGGCGGGCTCTACGTCCTGGGTACCGAGCGGCATGAGTCGCGCCGTATCGACAACCAGCTGCGCGGTCGTTCCGGCCGTCAGGGCGACCCCGGCGAGTCGCGGTTCTACCTCTCCCTTGGCGACGACCTGATGCGGCTGTTCAAGGCCCAGATGGTCGAGCGGGTCATGGCCATGGCCAACGTTCCCGACGACGTCCCGATCGAGAACAAGATGGTGACGCGGGCGATCGCGTCCGCCCAGTCGCAGGTCGAGCAGCAGAACTTCGAGACGCGTAAGAACGTCCTGAAGTACGACGAGGTGCTCAACCGCCAGCGTGAGGTCATCTACGGCGAGCGGCGCCGCGTCCTCGAGGGCGAGGACCTGCAGGACCAGATCAAGCACTTCATGGACGACACCATCGACGCCTACATCCAGGCGGAGACGGTCGAGGGCTTCGCCGAGGAGTGGGACCTGGACCGGCTGTGGGGCGCGTTCAAGCAGCTCTACCCGGTCAAGGTGACCATCGAGGAGCTGGAGGACGAGGCCGGCGACCGCGCGGGCATCACCGCCGACTTCATCGCCGACGCCGCCAAGGACGACGTCCACGAGCAGTACGCCGCCCGTGAGGAGCAGCTCGGCTCGGACATCATGCGGGAGCTGGAGCGCCGCGTCGTGCTGTCGGTCCTGGACCGCAAGTGGCGTGAGCACCTCTACGAGATGGACTACCTCCAGGAGGGCATCGGCCTGCGGGCGATGGCCCAGAAGGACCCGCTGGTCGAGTACCAGCGCGAGGGCTACGACATGTTCACCGCGATGATGGAGGGCATCAAGGAGGAGTCCGTCGGCTACCTGTTCAACCTGGAGGTCCAGGTCGAGCAGCAGGTCGAGGAGGTCCCGGTGGAGGAAGCCGCGGCGAAGACCTCGCTGGGCAAGGAAGCGGTGGAGGCGGTGCCGGCAGGCGCGGGCCGCCCCGAGATCCACGCCAAGGGCCTGGAGGCGCCGCAGCGTCCGGACCGGCTGCACTTCTCCGCGCCCACGGTCGACGGCGAGGGCGGTGTCATCGAGGGCGACTTCGCGAGCGACGAGGACGACTCCCCGGCCCGCTCGGCGTCCGACGGCCTCACTCGCGCGGAGCGCCGCAAGGCCCAGAAGAGCGGCGGCCGTCGCCGCAAGAAGTGAGCCGGTGCGCTGTGCGCGGCGCGCGGTGAAGAGTGATGAGCAGTGAGCGTGAGAAGTGAGGTGGCCCGGGCACGGTGTGTCCGGGCCACCTGACGGACAGGGCGCCCCGGCCGGTGATCGGTCGGGGCGCTTTGGCGTCCGGGGGACGCGGCGGATGGGGGCGGACTCGGGCGGCCTGGGGGTGGGCTGCCCAACGGGGGCCTTGGGACTGGTTGGTTCGGCCGTGTGCTGCTGCGGTGGTGTTTGCAGGGGCTGTGGGCTGTGGGCTGTGGGCCGTGGGCCGTGGGTCGTGGGTCGTGGGCCGCGGGCCGCGGGCCGGGTGGTCGGGCGTCTGCCTGGGGCAGAGGTGCCGTACCCGTGCCCTTGCCGACGGCCCATGGTCCCTGGTCGACCTGGGGGCGGGCGGGCGCCGGCTCAGATCGTCGTGCGCGCCAAGGGGCTCCAGGGCTGCGGGCCGAGGTCGAGGGCGGCGCAGCGCCAGCGTGCGTCGGCGCCGAGCTCCAGTCGGAAGGCGAGGGCCCGCAGGCGTTCACCGGCGGCGATCCGCGCGAACGCCTCGATGACGCCGCGGCGGGGCCGGCACAGGCCGCAGTCGCGGAGTGTGGGCGCGGGGGCGCGTCGGCCGGGGCCGAGGACGGGCCGCAGCGGCGCTTGGGGGGCCAGCTCGGCCAGCCGGTCGTACGCGGCCGGTAATGCGTGTCCCAGGAGGGAGTGAACCGGGCGCTGTCCGCTGAGGGTGAGCAGCAGTTGGTGGGCGAACCAGTGGTGCGGCCGGTGCTCATGGGCTCGGCGTTGTGCGCCGAGGGACGGCAGAGGGGCGCCGGTGGGGCCTAGGGGGCCGGACGCGGGGCGACGGCTCGCGGCGGCTGCACGGGACGTCGACCGACCGAGGGGCGGGGTGACGGGGGCAGGACGGCTCGGGGGCGCCCCACCCGCAGGTGGGCTGAGGAGGGGGCTGGGCTGCCCCGGAGCGGGGCAGCGGGGCGCCGGGGGCGCCAGGGGCGGGCGGTTTGCGGCAGGCCGTTCTCCGGGCGGGGTGACGGGGTGCCCGGTGGTGGCTGGGGTCGGAGCGGGGCGGCCGGGCGCCGGGGTTCCTGGGGTGGGACGGTGCGGGGCGGGCCGGTCTTCGGGAGCGGTGCCCGGGAGTGGGCGGCCCGGCGTCGAGCGGGTGGTGGGCGAGGGGGAGCCGGGGCGTGTGCGCGTGTGGCCGGCGCCGGGCTGCCGGCCGGGGCCTGAGCCAGCCGTCGGACGACGGGTCGCGGCGGCTCGGCGTGGGCCGGGACCGGAGGTGGAGGTTGAGGTGGGAGAGCTCGTGTCGTTGGGGTTGCTGGGGTTGTCGGGGGCAGTGGGGTTAGTGGCGGATTCGGCTTGAGGGTGCTCGTCCGGGGCGTGGATGCTCCGGGGACTGTCTGTGCTGTCTGTGCTGTCTTGGCTGGGGGCGGTGGCGGGAGACGGCTGGCTGCCCGGTGTCGGTCCGTTGCCCGCCTCTGTGCCTGCGCCCGCCCCTGCGCCCGCCCCTGTGCCCGTGCCGGCGCCCGCGCCCGTCGTGGCGGTCATGCTTCCGCCCGTCGTGGTGCGGGTGCGGGTGTGGGCGCCGGCGCCGGTGTCGGCGCTTGTTCCCGGCCCCGAGCCCGACCCCGGCCCCGAGCCCGACCCCGGGGCCGTAGGCCGTGCCGTCCGGGGCTCGGGGGACTTTCGGGGGTGGGGGACGGCCTGGGGCGCTGCGTCGTCGTTGGGGGCATCGTCGGGGGCGTTGCGGGGGTGAGGTGCGGCTGCGGGCGGGGCGGTTTCCGGGTGGGACGTGGGTCCTGTGGCGCCGGAGGCGCCGGTCGGTGTGGTGGCTGGTGCCGGGGCGGTGCGCTCCGCGGTGGCGGGTGCCGGTGTGGTCGTGCTGGTCATGGTGATCCCCCGTGGTGCCGGGCCCGGTTGATTACCGGGCGGTAGCTTCGGTGGGAGATCTCTATCGGCGGGGCCGGGACGCCGGCAAGGCGAGGCGGGGTGCGAGCGCGGTGGTCGCAGAGTTCACCCTTCCGTGGCGCGGCCTTGGGATCACGCCGCGAAACGGGCTCGGTGTCGGCTCCGGGGGTGGGCGCCTCCGGGGTCGCCGGGGCGCCACGATGGGGGACTCACGCCCGTATGCTGGCGGGGCATTCTCCAGAGTCGAGCGAATTGAGCGAGAGCGACTGCCATGCGCGTCTATGTTCCCCTGACCCTTCCCGGTCTCGCAGAGGCGCACAGGAGCGGCGAGCTGGGTCCCGGCTCCCTGGACGCGTATGCCGTCACGCCGGCGCTGCGTGAGTGGTACGTCTCGGACGACATCGAGGAGCTGGAGTACGCGGCCTTGAACCGGGCCGCCCAGGCCTCGCTCCGCCGCCTCGCCGGAAACCCGCAGATCGCACGGCGACGGGTCGTGGTGGCGCTGGACGTGCCGGACGGCGCGGCGGTGGCGGACCCCGATCGGGGCCTCGACCAGTCGTCGCTCGGTGAGGTGCGGCTGGCCGGGCCGGTGCCGCTGGCGAAGGCCGCTGCCGTCCACGTGGACGCCGAGGAGGCGGAGGCGGATGTCGCGGCGGCCGCAGCGGCGCTGGGTGCGGCGGACCAGGGCGACGACGATGCGCAGTTCACGGTGGACGGCGCGGAGGATCACGACCTGATGTGGTTCGGCGTGCAGGAAATCCCTCACCTGATCGGTTGAGAGCCCCGGGATTCGGCCATTCCCGGGCGCCTGACCCCGCCCCGGACCCGTCGCAATGCCCGGCCCATGGCCCCAGGCCGTGACCCCGCGAGGCCCGGGTGGCCCGGTCGGGTTCTGGGCGTTGTCAGTGGGGGCAGGTATTTTTTCTGCATGGGGACGTCTTTGGGGGCCGTATGAGGAAGCACGCGACGCATATCGTCTGGGACTGGAACGGCACGCTGTTCCATGACATCGACGCCGTCATCGGGGCGACCAACTCGGCCTTCGCGGAAGTAGGCCTTGAGCCGATCACGCTGGAGCGGTACCGCGAGCTGTACTGCGTGCCCGTGCCGCGGTTCTACGAGCGGCTGATGGGCCGGATGCCGACGGACGCCGAGTGGCTGGTGATGGACGAGGCGTTCCACCGGCACTACTCCGAGCACCGCGTGGGGTGCGGGCTGGCCGAGGGCGTGGACCGTCTGCTGGAGGGGTGGCGTACGGCCGGTCGCAGCCAGTCGATTCTCAGCATGCACGGCCACGACGACCTGATACCGCTGGTGCGGGGCCTGGGCATCGAGCCGTTCTTCCTGCGGGTGGACGGCCGGACCGGGCCTTCGGGAGGCAGCAAGAGCGCGCACATGGTGCGGCATCTCGCGGCGCTGGAGAGTGTGGATCCGGGGCGGACGGTCGTGATCGGTGATGCGGTGGACGACGCGGTGGCGGCGCGGGACGCCGGTGCGTACGCCGTGCTGTACACCGGCGGGTCGCACAGCCGTCGCAGTCTGGAGACCGCGGGGGTGCCCGTGGTCGACACCCTCGCCGAGGCCGTCGACGTGGCGCGCGGTACGACCTTCTAGCCGCTGCGGCAGCCGGGGACGCGGCCCGGAAGCGGCCGACGCACAGATGACCCCGTCGTCGCGTTGTCCAGAGGGGCCAAGTTCGGCCAGGAGTTTTGTACACCCCCGGCCCATGACGGCACCCGGGCCGAGGGCGATAGCCTTGCAGCGTGATCAGCGCGATAACCCGCGGGGGCATCGAGGCCCCTGCCGTGCGCCCGGGACACCACGGTGGCCGGGCGATCGCTGGTCCTTGCGGCACGGAGCACATGTCGACTTTGTCAAAAATAGTCGATTACGGCACGGCCTTCTCTCATCGCGGCATAGCGTCGACAGCGACCGGACACCCCGCGTCGCGGCGGCGTAGTGCAGCTTCCACGGAGTTCTTCCACGACGTCACGCAACGGCGCGCGACAGGAGCCAGAGGACATGCAGACCAAGCTGGACGAAGCCAAGACCGAGCTGCTCGCCAAGGCGGCCCGGGTCGTTGAAAGCAGCCCGAACGGGGGATCGTCCCCGGGACGGGGTCTCGCCCCGGAGACCCTGACGGGTTACCTCCAGCGCTACTACCTGCACACCGCCCCTGAGGACCTCACCGACCGCGATCCGGTCGACATCTACGGTGCCGCGCTCTCCCACTACCGCCTCGCGGAGAACCGCCCGCAGGGCACCGCCAACGTCCGGGTGCACACCCCGACCGTCGAGGAGAACGGCTGGACCTGCAGCCACTCCGTCGTCGAGGTCGTCACCGACGACATGCCCTTCCTGGTCGACTCGGTCACCAACGAGCTCTCCCGGCAGGGCCGCGGCATCCACCTGGTGATCCACCCGCAGGTGATCGTCCGCCGCGATG
>NZ_JBIRGO010000043.1:0-25609 GCF_044328065.1 Streptomyces sp. NPDC017993 | reverse complement strand
CGAGAGCAGCGGTGAAGGTCTTACTGTCCATCACAGTCCCCTTTCCGGCTGCCGGGTCAGCCGGTCGTGGCGTTAGTGGTGACGTAGGCGACCGCGCCACCCGAGTCGGAGGGCAGACGTGTGCCCAGCAGGCGTTCGGCAAGGGCGCGGTCGGTTCGCGCGGAGGCCGTCACTTCCACGGTGGGCCGAGCCAGGTCGGTGATGTAGCCGGCGAGCTGGGCCTGGGGGAAGGCGTGCCTGCCGTGTTCGTTCTTTTCCCATGTGGCGATGTTGGTCAGGACGGCTACCACGTAGCCGGAGAGGGTGACAGGAAGCACTCCCCCGGCCGCCACGCTGGCGGCGTCGCAGCGCCACCAACCGCGCAGCGCCTTGAGCAGATCCTCGGGCGCCAGAGCGGCGGCGAAACCGATCCAGCTGCGGTCCGGTTCCGTCGCAGGCTGAGCTGTGTCGACACGCAAGACAGCGATCTCGTCGGCGTCCAGGCCGTCCAGGGGCGCGGGCTGACGCGCGCGGAGGGCCTGGACGACTTCCAGCGGAACCATGACACGTACCCCGCGGCGGGAAAGCCCCGGGAGCAGCCCCGCATGCACCAGACGCCGGAAAGTGGTCACAGCGCAACCAAGCTCCTCAGCAGCCTGACCAGTCGTCAACAGCACCTTCACCACCTCTTACATGCGGACTCTGATATCGGATCGTACTCGATTTTATGAGGCGCTTGGAGGCTGGTCGCAGGAGGCCATGCCTTGGAACAGGCCCGGGAGTGTCCGATGAGGCAGCATCGGGTACGGAGCTACCGGTGATTGAGGCGTACTTCATCCGCGACGGGGCCCGTGACCCCGACTCTCAGCAAACGGCATTCGATAGCGCCGCGGCTACGGCCGACCTGTGCGGCGGATCAGGATGCCAGGTGGGTGCTTCGCGGGTATCCAGGGACCTCTGGTGCGCTGGGAGGGTACAGCGAGCGCACGACCGCCGGTCGGATCTCAGGAAGCGGCCTCCAGCAGGCGCGCCACAACCCAGGCCCTGGAAGACTTGGGAGGAACCCCACTGCCGCGGGGTCCTCCTCCCGGTCTAAGTCTCTCCTGGATCTTGGGCGCTCCAACGCGCAAGCAAGCTTCAGACTCATGATCGAATGGAACCAGTGGACCCGTAGCCGGCGTGTCCACCAGGACGGTGGACACGCCGTGAGGTCGTCGACGGACCAGATTCCGTTGCAGCTCAGCGGCTGGCGGCTGGCGGCTGGCGGCTGGCGGCTGGCGGCTGGCGGCTGGCGGGCGAGTGAAGCGCGTTCACAGCAGAGGCGCCATCTGCTCCCCCGTCACCAGGGCACGGGTGCGGCGCCCATCGACCAAGACACCCCAGTGGTGTTGATCGGCGAACATGCGGTCCAACTTCCGTCGTAGCTCCTCCACCACAACTGGCCATCTCTGAGCATTGCGCTGAGCGTGCTCGGCCTGCGGCACTCGAAACCACCACGAATAGCATGGGTCATCGTCACTACCGACGGTTCCGTCGTCCTTGCAACCCTCGTAGACGCATCCCAGCACGTCAGCGAAACCGACCATCACTTCCCGGCTCTCCTTGGCCAGCAAAAACCCGACGCCTGCCGTGTTGTACGGCTCGCTGATCCTGTATTCGGGATCGTAGACAGTGATCTCCCAGACCACCCAGTCGTTCGTGGCCCAGGAATCCGCGCCAACGGGCCTGCTTTGCTTCAAAGGGGTAGCGGAGCTCGTGTCCAGTTGCTGCAGCCAGTACTCGGCGACCCAAGTGGCTCGTCGGATCACGTGCTCTCCGGCACCTACCCGGCTCCTCACACCAGACTGCTGGTTAATAGCCCAGTTGACACTACTGTAGGAGCGTCCCGTTGCGGCAACGATCCTGGCCACGACTGAGGTGAGCCGCCCTTGGGGAAAGGGCCCGTCATACGTCTCATCCCCCTGGGGCGTCACCGGCTCATAGCTGGCTTCATCCGGCTGGGGCCCTTCGCAGGCATCGCACCAGCCGAGCACGTCGTGAACTCGCTCTACGCCACAATTCAGGCAAACGAAGCCGTCACAATGGGCACACTCGGTCAACGCTCCGTCCCTGTCCTCGCCCAGAGCCTTCTGCTTAGACATGCACTTCTCGATGCATGGACGGTCCGGCGGCCTCCCATCGACAGCAGGCGGCGGGATCCCGAGGACGTCTCGTTCTGCGGCTTCCTGCCTTCGACGCTCCGCTGCTAAGCGGGCCGACTGTATGCGGGCTTCCTGGCAGGCGTCCCACTCCAACGGGCTGAGATGACTGGCACATGCCACGACCGGCGCAGGCAGGTCGTCGAAACGCGGCCATTCCGCAGCATCTCGTTGGCACTGAGCGCGAGTCGACTTGCTGTAACGCGAACACCTCATGCCCCCGCCCCCCTCGCGTGTCGGCGGACGTCTCGATGACAGTGCGCGGCATTCTCCGTACGGCCAAGAAGGCCAGCGAGCCCACGGCGCCAACTGACCGGCCAAGCAACGGGACTTATTCGCGCTCGTGAAAGTCCCGCACCTGGGGTGCCGTCATACGCCTGCCGGTTCGTAGCGGCGGCCCCGTACACCGTGGCCCGCCTCCACACTCGCCTCACCACAGCACCGCCGCCCAGGCGGGGTAGCGGGCCGCACCAACCGCCCCCTGTCACACCTGTAGTACCGGGCGTCAGCGATGACTCTATGGCGTGCATGAATGTCCTCTCCTCTGTCTGTCCTCAACACCCTGGGAGCCGCATCGCCCGGCTCCCAGCGGTGAGCTCGTCATCTCAGCGGCACACGCAGTGGCGGCCGGGCAACCTGTCATAGCCGGTGAGCAGGCAGTCGACGCCGCATGAAGGGCCAAGGCCGTTGGTATCGGCCTTGACTCCGGCGAGGCATGCGTGTCGTGGCTTGTCGGTCGGCGCCCTGATGCAGTGGCATGTCGAGCACGTCTCGAACCTAGAGCGGGCTCATGCGGGACATGATCCTTTCGGTCATTCGTTCCCGAGCGCTGCTCGGGATGCAACGCGCGTAGCTCGCGGTCGTCGGCCGTCCGCCCCCGCTGCCAACCGCTGACTGGAACTCCCGCCTCTTATTAGCGTCCGCGACACCATTGGTGCAGGTTAGGCCGCTGTCTTGTCTGGCTGGATGCGTGGTCGGGACACCGTCCCTGTCCAGGAGGCGGGGCACTGTAGAGGCAGGGTCTGACAATGCCTCCGCGGCCGGTACAGCAGGGATGGCGCGAAGTCTCGGCTACCGCCCGGTACTGGAGCCAGACAACGCTGCACTGCCGGACGAGTACGTCAGGATGCGCCTATGAGTCTCACCTCGTCCCTCAAGGACCCGACGTGGATGAAGTCGATAACTCATCCCTCTACCTGATGGCCGTGTCGCGGTGGCTATCGCCACGGCCCACGAGATCGTGATCTGGGACCCTCGAGAATGAAGCCCGATCAGCCGGATGGACACCCCGTACACCGCCGTCATGACCCCGCTCCCCCATGTCCCCGGAACCTGTCTGCTGGCAGCCGGGAACGGCACCGGCATGCGGCTGTGGGAGCCTCTGCCCGGGCGTCTCATGCATTCTCTGCTCACCGCGGCGCCGGTCACCAACATCGTCCACACCCACGGCCGCACGCAGTACGTGCACATCGGCGGTCCGGCAGGACTGGCCACTCTCGGCTGGCCGCTGAAGGAAGAGCCGTCATAGGGACGGCAATCGCCCGCTGGTGACGCTGTCGCCGCCGAGCGCCTGCCCACGGGGCAGGCCCAACCGCTTGGGCAGCAACGCCTCTGGTGAAGGCACGAGAGTTCCGGCACGCTCGTGTTCCGGCGCCGTTGCGGACAAGGCGAGACCCGCATGGTCAGCACACCCTCTGGCGGAGCGTTCGTGGCGCAGGCGTCCGCGGGTTTGCCGGGATGCATCACCGGGCTGTGGACGGCACGGATAGTCTCCGGTACGTGATGAACGACGGTCTCATGCGTACCACCACCCGGCTCTTCGACGCCTTCTGGGCAGCGGGAATCTCCAGTCCGCTGGAGATCGTGGAGCAGCTATCCCACCTCCTGTATATCCGTGAGCTGGACGGCATTCAGGAACGCTGGGACCAGGAGGCGGTTCCGCAGGAAGCACTGGAGAGGGAGCCCGTCTTCACTCAGGACGAGCAGCATCTGCGCTGGTGCCATCTCATCCGCCTGACGCCTCAACGCATGTATACGTCGATGACCGACGAGGTGTTTCCCTGGCTGCGTAGGCACGCTTTCGTCGGGCTGGGCTATTCGCAGCTCGTCACAAATGCTCGTTTCACGATCCCGACTCCCAGTCTCCTCGCCAGGGTTGTGGGCCTGCTGGAAGAGGCGCTCTCGGCTGGGGATGCCATCGCGAGCGCTCTGTATGAAGAACTACTCGCCCGAGTCGCCACGGCCGGTCCCTATGGTGCCTTCCGTACGCCTCCTCATCTGGCGGCTCTGATGGCAGCGATGGCGGAGCCCGGAGCTGACGACGAGGTGTGCGATCCAACCTGCGGCACGGGCGGTCTCCTCGCTGCCGCTGCTCAGTTCGTCCACCGGTCCCGCCCCGACACCGCGCAGCAGAGCGCGACGGAGGTGAGCGGCAGGATCCAGGGGTTTGACTTCGACATGACCATGCTGCGGTTGAGCAGCATGCGGCTGGCTCTTCAGGGCTACGAGGGTACTCATCTGCGCTACCGGGACAATCTGGCGGAGGGCGCCGGGGCGGAGCGTGAGCGCTACTCAGTCGTCCTGGCCCATCCCCCGTTCGCGGGCAGCGTCGACTACGAGGCCGTCGCACACGAGTTGCTCGCAATGGTGCGTACGAAGAAGGCCGAGCTTCTTCATCTCGCCGTGATTCTGGAGCTGTTGAAGCCGAAGGGACGCGCGGCCGTGATCGTCCCCGCCGGTCTGCTGTTCAGCTCGACTTCTGCACACATCGAACTTCGGCGCCTGCTGGTGGACGTGCACGGGCTGGAGGCTGTGGTGCAGCTGCCTGGCGGCACCTTCAAGCCGTATGCGGGGGTCTCGACGGTGATCCTGTTCTTCACCAAGGACGCCGGACAGGCCGACAGCGTGTGGTTCTACGACCTCACGGCGGACGGCTTCAGCCTGGACGACCGGCGTGAGCCACTACTGGCGCAGGACAAGCTCGGGCTGGCTCCCGACAGTGTTCTGGATGCTGTCGATCACACGCGCAACAACCTCCCGGATCTCATGCGGCGTTGGCGGCTGCGGCGCAGCAGCGAGCGGCGGCGTGCCCGGTCCGAGCAGAGCTTTTGCGTGACCAGCGCGGACATCGCCGCGGAGGACTACAACCTGTCGCTGGGGCGATTTCGTCAGATCCATGAGATGCAGCGGGCCGCGCAGGAAGGCATCCGTCTGGGGGACTTCGCTGAAATCTTTCCCGGGTCCGTGCGCAAAGCTGATCTGGACGAAGAACCGGATGCGACGGATACGGACGGGCAACGGCGGGTTCTGACACCCACCCTGCTGACCAGCACGCTGCCGGACGTGGCAGACCTGCCCCTGCGCGCAGACCAGCGCGAACCCCGCCGCCGGTTGCGGCATGGCGACATCATTGGACGGGATCTCGCCGGTACCCGTCACTGGACGTGTGTGCCGAGCCAATACGACGGCGTACAGCCCGGCCAGGGCCTGATCGTCATCCGGCTCACCGAGGAGCTTCTGCCCCACGAGTACATGATCGCCTACCTTTCCAGCGCTCTGGCTGAGCAGCAGCTGCCGAAGTACGGAGTCATCCCGCGCATCAAGGCCCGCGAGATGGCCGACATCTGGATCCCCCGGTGTGACGGCAGCCTGTCGGAAATCCGCGCCGCCCTCGCCATGCTCGACGAAGGAGAACGGGAAGCCACACACATCCAGGACGACCTCCACCGGAGACGGATGCGGATTTTCGAAAGCGGAACCGGTTCGGCCCGGCGCGGGCTGCTGGATGACGCCGCCGCAATCAGCTCCTTGACCGCGCAGAACCTGCGCCAGCACAACGAGCCCTACAGGCTGTTCCAGGATTCGTACCCCTACGCCGTAGCGCGCGCGGTCCGCAAGTTCCGGCACTCCCTGTCCCAGGCGGAAAAGCACGAGGCGGCCATCCAGTGCGCCGAGTCCTTGATCCTGTCTCTGGGCATCATGGCTCTTGCCCTGGCCGCCGACCGCGGCCGTCAGGATCTGCCGGCCATCGCCCAGTGGAGCCAGTCCGTTCAGCGGGGCGGTGTCTCCCTCGGCCACTGGGTGGGCGTGGTCAGGGCCGTGGCCGAAGATGCACGCCAGCACGGGGATCCCGCGGCCGGCCTCGTCGAGGCAACAGCCCGTAAGAAGGGCGGGAAAGGCCTGGTCGCCGATCTCGACCAACTGGTCGAGCTCCGCAACAAGATCCGGCACGGCGCAGGCCCCCGGACACGGGCCGAGCTGGAGAAGAGCCTTGGGCGCATCGAACCGCTGATGCTCAGCAGCCTGTCGGGATGCGCATTCCTCGCCCACACCCGCTGGGTTCACACGGACCGGCTCCAATGGGTGCCTGCTGCCGGGAAGTTCCGCGTATCAGGCCTGGCCCTGATGGGAGACCACCCCGACTTCGCAACGGTCTCCTTCGACACGGCACACCCTCTGGCAGACGACCGGCTCTACCTCATCCCCCCAAACGACGAACCCCTCTCACTCTCGCCGTTCTGTCTCCTGAGCGACTGCCCCGCATGTCTGGCACCCGAGCTGTACTACCCGGACCGCATGACGAGTTCCACGGCTCTCCTCAAGAGTCTGGACCGAGGCCACGAGCTGGACAGCGACTCTGTTTTCAAGGCGCTGCTCGAGTGGGGCACTTCGTGAACCTATGGCCAGTCCCTCCACGGACCAGGAGCGAGACGAGCGCTACGGCCTGGCTTCTCAGGGCGCAGCGGCCGGTGGGGGTGGAGTGCTTGGTTGCCCCCACCGGTGCACACATCGCTTGTACTTGCGGCCGCTGCCGCACGGGCAGGCGTCACTGCGCTGGGGTGGCTGGTCGCTGCCGCCTGCGTAGGAGAGATGGTTGAGGCCGTGGATCTCTGACGTCAGGCCGATGTCGTCCATGGTCCACTTCACGCGCGAAAGGCTGCTTTGCACCACATCGGCGGCCAGGACGAGAGCGTCGGCGGCTGCGTGGGCGACAGTCGGCTGCATGACGTAGCCGGAGGCGGCGAGCGGAGGCATCTTTGTCCTGCCAGGCCACACGCAGCCGGGCCGGCGGCACCCACTCCTGCCTGCCTTCCGCTTCCTCCGCGATGAAGCGGACTTTGACACGCAGCGGGCGTTGCGTGCCCATCTTCAGGACCTCGACTTCCGCGACCGGTCCGTGGTGCGGCGCCACCCGGTGCGCCCACCGCTCCCCCACTTCCACAGGGACCCCTCTCCTGGCGAACGCCTCGGCACCATCCTGCTCCTGATCGCACGACAGGAGGGTGAGCTCCTTCAGATCTGGCCGCCGTGGGGTGTCCCCAAGTCCCGGGTTGGAGCGGCGTTTCGTTCGTTGGCCATCGGCCGCTGCTGCTGGGCGCTCCGATTCGGCAGCTGCGGTTGCGGGCAATGCCGGTCGAGGTTCAGGCGGCACGCTCATAAGCGGTGCTGGTCCCGAAGACGTCGTCGAAGGGAAGCGCACGACGGCTACTGACCAGATGGTAGGCACCACTCGTTGGCCGGAGCGTGTGGAAGGCGTTGTAAAGGACTTCCGCGGGCGTCAAAACTCGGAGGTCCCCCAGGACGTAGTACAGCGGTACGGGCGCATGGGTGCCCATGAACTGCAGGCCTGCCAGGGCGCACTTGTGGGAGATGGCGTAGTTCTGGGACGAGGTGCTGGGCATGCGCGCTTTGGCGTCGATGGTGACCAGCTCGCTGCCGCGGGCTGCGATGAGGTCAGGAAAGTAGCGCAGTGCCGAGCATGTATGGCCCAGGGCTTGCTGAATCGGTGCCGGGTAGGTGCCCTGTCCGCAAAGGTGGACGGTCCAACCGCGTGCCTCAAGTGCCTGTTTCACGGTGCGTTCGTGCTGGTCTCCGATGGTCTTTCGTGCCAGCCAGTCGGTCACTCCTGCGCCTCCCTGTCGACCGCAACTTCGCGTAGTACGAAGCTCCACTGTTTTGTACTACCACCGTAGCGGCTATGATGCCGCCATGCCGGAGTACGTTGACCCACGTTTTCGTCCCACGCTATGGCCTGGGTCCACCATCCCGATCCCACCCCTGACGCGACGCATCAAGAACGTGCGCGTGGAGGGTGACTGGATCCTGTGGACTCCCGCTCCCTTCGATGACCGCACATCCGTAGAACTGCCCGAGGACTTCTACCTGCGCGAGCTGATGGAACTGCCAGCCGACGACCTTGAGGGCGCAGCACGCATGATGGCGGCCTACGGCCCACTCTTCGGCGCCGACCGGGACGATCTGTCCTTTGACTCCGAGGACGTGTACGAAAAACTGCAGGACATCCCCGAAGCCGGCAGCGATCAGCAGCCCCATCCGTTCGGTGTGCACCGCGACCTGGTGGCCATCTACGTGCGGACCGCGCAGGACGCGATCACGACATGGCTGGCCTGCCAACAGGAGGGTGGGCTCGAGGAACTCGTCCGACCGCACGTCACCGAGGAGACGCTGGCCGACCTTCGATCACAGACCCAGCACCGCGAGCCGCCCTGGCCGCAGTCGCTCGAGGAGCTGCAGGAGATCCTCATCGACGCCGAACTCACATCGCTGGAGGAGGTGCTGAACCGGGCCCTGGGCCGCTTCAGCATCGGCATCGGCGATCTCTCCGACCGCTACCCCACCGTCTACTCCGTGGCGTTCCTGCAGCTGTACAACCACCTCGTCGAAGGCGCCGCCATCCACCACTGCGCCAACGAGAGGTGCGGCCGCCCCTTCGTCCGCCAACGCGGCCGCGCCGCATACCGCCAACACCGCACCACCGGCGTCAAGTACTGCTCCCGCGAATGCGCCCGCGCCCAGGCCCAACGCGAACTGCGCCGACGCCGCAAGCAAGAGGCCAGCAATCCCTGAATTGGCCATGGCAGACTCCACATTCACCTGCCCTCGCTCGACGCAGAGCGGTGCACACAACGCCCACGAACCGCTATGACCGGTCTCGAGGTAGTTGAGGACGGCGAGGACCGGGCACCAACACATGCCGACGGGGTCCGCGGTCCGGCGTGACGCCTCGTTCTTGTTGTTGGCGCAGGTGGACGACGTTTCGGTAGTCGCAGACGATCTTCAGAAGTCATGGGCGTCCATCTGGATCCAGCCGCGGGAGCGGGCAGTGTCGAGCAGCATGGAGAAGCCGGTTCGTTCGGGAGGTACTCGTTTGCCGCTGGAAGCCCTGGACGCCTCTGACCACCACAAACCCAGCACCCGCTATAGCAGTCTGCGCAAGACCGACATGCCCATTCGTCAATCACGTCAGTACCAGATGAGCACCACGCGGTCAGCGCCAACCGCCAGGTCACCGTGCTTGCGCCACCGACACCGAAATGACGATGCCTAACTGACATTCCCCCGCAGACCATCAGTGGGGATCTGGTTGAAGAACGCGCGGGCCGCAGCTCGGAAGGCGCAGGAGATCGAGCAGCGACGTGCCGAAGGGCTGCCAGTGGAGTCGTCGTCGGGGGCGTTGACGGAGGCGCGGCGTGAGCAGCTGGAGGAGATCGACGCCTCGTGGTGCCCGGCATGGCCGGTGACGTGGCAGCGAGCTTTCCACCTGCCCCGGCTGCACCTGGACGAGGGCGGGATACTGCCCACCACAGCGGGCGAACTCGTGCGCCAGGGCGAGGATCTCGGGCGGTGGGTGATGTCGGCCCGGCTCGGGTGGGAAAGCCTGAGCACGGTGCAGCAGTGGATGTGCGAACACGTCCTAGGCATCCAACCCGCCACTGAGGACGAGAAACCCAAACCCCGCACCAGCCAAGCCGACAAGTGGGCGATGCACCTCACCGCGGCCCAGCAGTACTACGAGCGCGAAGGACACCTACACGTCCCCCGCAAACACATCGAAACGATCACCCTGGGCGCGGCCCACGGTGAGGACGGCGGCCAGGAGCAGCGGGAGATACAGCTCAAGCTCGGTGCATGGGTCGGGAACCAACGATCCCGGGCGTCGTCGCTGACACCGGAGCGCGTTGAGCAACTCTCCGCCATCGGAATGCGCTGGACATGAAGGACGACGTAGCCGCCGTGGCAGTCGAGCTCGCGCCCGGCTATCTGCTCGGGGGCTACGCCCCTGGCGGCGTGCGGGCGACTGGGCGCCGACCAGGTCCGCTTCACCGCGACATGGCCCGGGGCAGTATCGGGCGCCAGGCCGGTAGTCGTCCTGCTCCACGCCGCGCGCCGGTCCCTCGCCCGAGACACTCGCTTCGCCACCGGGTCCCAGACGTAGCGGCCGTTGACCACGCGACCATCTCGCAGGCCAGTCGTTGCTTATGATGTGAACGATTCAAGCTGGGTGCCCGCAGGCGCCCTTCTGCGTCTCCATGACGTCCGTAAGGCTTATGGCCGGCGCCCGGTACTACGCGGAGTAAGTCTGGACGTGCCGCAGGGCTGTCTGCTTGGCATCGTCGGCGCGAACGGCGCCGGTAAGAGCACGCTGCTGCGCATTTTGGCGGGTCAGGCCGCAGCCGACAGCGGGACGGTCCAGTGCCGGGGGCGGATCGGGTACTGCCCGCAGAACACGGTGCTGCACCCGGCGTTGACGGTTGCTGAACATGTGCGGTCCTTCCAGGCCGCCTACCGGCTCAACAGCTGTGCGCGGGTGTGGGAACTCCTAGAGGAGCTGGGCTTCAACGAGAGCCCCCGCAGTCGCATACACGTGCTCAGCGGTGGGACGCGGCAGAAGCTGAATCTGGCCCTGGGGCT
This sequence comes from Streptomyces sp. NPDC017993, assembly GCF_044328065.1. Classification (NCBI taxonomy): domain Bacteria; kingdom Bacillati; phylum Actinomycetota; class Actinomycetes; order Kitasatosporales; family Streptomycetaceae; genus Streptomyces; species Streptomyces sp. NPDC017993. The sequence goes on along the minus strand of NZ_JBIRGO010000043.1, from coordinate 14,720 downwards.
GATGCACGACCCGCAGGTGCTGCTCCTCGACGAGCCGTATCAGGGCTTCGATTGGGAGACCTATCTGCGATTCTGGGACATCGCCCAGGGACTGCGGGAGCGGGGCCGCGCGGTCGTGGTCGTCTCCCACCTGGCCTACGACCGCGAGCGCCTTGACGTACTGCACCGGCTCCAGGACGGCGTCCTGACCGCCGACCACAGCGGTGCCGCGGAAGGGGCCGCATGAGCCGGCGGCAGTCTCCAGGCACGGCAGTGCGCGACGGCTCCACCAGTTCAGAACCCGCGCTGCTGCAGCCTGCCCGCTCCGTCGGCACCAGCGCGGCGCGGCTGGACTTGGACCGGATCGTTCGCAGCATCGAGGAGGTGCTGACCGTGTTCGTGGCCGACAAAGTCCGCAGCGCCCGTGCCGGGGAGCCCGCTCTGGAAGCGCTGCTTGATGCGGTGGGTGACTTCATTACCGCGCCCGGGAAGCGCATCCGGCCCTTGATGTGCGTGCTGGGCTGGTACGCGGCCGGAGGCACAGGCCCCATACCGCCGGCATCGGTCCTGCGGGTGGCTGCCTGCCTGGAGATCTTCCACGCGTTCGCGCTCATCCACGACGACGTCATGGACGGCAGCGACCATCGCCGGGGCCGGCCGTCCATGCACCGGACGCTGGCGGCGCACCACTCACGCTACCCCGAGGCTGAACGGCTGGGCGTCAACGCGGCCATCCTCGCTGGCGACCTGGTCCTGGTGTGGTCCGACGAACTCCTCACCAGCACACCCATGCCCCCTGAGCAGATCAAGGCCGTGGTGCCGGTGATCCATCGCATGCGCAGCGAGATCGTCACCGGCCAGTACCTGGACCTGGTGACCACAGGCCGCCCCACGGACTGCCTGAGCACAGCCTTGCGCATCGCCCAGTACAAGACGGCCAAGTACACGGTGGAGCGCCCGCTGCAGATCGGCGCCGCGCTGGCCGGTGGCGACGAGTCGCTGCACCAGGTACTCAACGGCGTTGCCCTGCCTTTGGGTGAGGCGTTCCAGCTTCGCGATGACCTGCTGGGCACCTTCGGCGACCCCCGTCGTACGGGCAAGCCCACCCTGGACGACCTCCGCGAAGGCAAACACACTGCGCTACTCGCCTGCGCCTTGCGCCGGGCTGATCCGGCCGGTCAGGAGCTGCTTCGCCGCACGATGGGCGCTGCGGACCTGGACGCCCGCGCGGCAGATCGCATCCACGCGGTGCTGGAGGGGTGCGGTGCCCGCCAAGCGGTGGAGGACCTCATCCAAGAACGCCACCGCCAGGCCCTGGATCGCCTGAATCAAGCCCACCTGCCCGCCACGGCGGCGACCGCACTGCGCGACCTGATCCAGACCGTGCACAACCGAACCGCATGACGAGCGCCGCTCTCACGGCCCCGCCATTCCGCCAGTGCGGGCCTCCGGGGCCAGGGCCGGCCGACCACCGAATTCGTGGAGTGAATGTGTCAACGACCCACCAGAACCCTGGCCGGCTGCACCGGCTGCTGGACCGCGTCCTGACCGCCGGCCGCCGCGGTGCCACCGGGGGCGCCGCATGAGGTGGTGGAGGCGGTGTCTGGGGACGGCAGTGCGTCACGCTGCGCTGGAGCAGGCCCGCAACCGGCTCGCGCTGGTCCTGGTGCTCTTCTTCGTTCCGTTGTGGCTGGCGCTCGCCTACCAGGTCCTGCCCGACGACCCGGTCCGGTTCTTCCTTCGCGCGGCCGATCAGCCCGTGGTACTGGGCGCCAACACGGTCAGCCAGCTGTCCGGTGGACTGCACTCCCTCGCGCTGATCGTCGGCTTCATGATGTTCCTTGCCGCCAGCCGCTCTGCGGAATTCGACCACCGCATGGTGCTCGCCGGCTACCCGCGCATCTGCCTGCTGCTGGCCCGCAGCGTCGTGTTGCTGCTCACCGCGGCGCTGACCGCCGGCTATGCCACGGCCTGGGTGTGCTCCTTCTACCAACCTGCACGGTTGGATGTCATGACTGCGGCGTTCATGGTGGGGGCCCTGACGTATGGGGGTGTCGGGATCCTTCTGGCGGCGGTGCTACGCAGCGAGCTGGCGGGGATGTTCGCCGTCATCATGGTCAGCTTCATCGATCTGACGCTGCAGAATCCCGTCGCCAACCCTTCCGCGGACAGTCCGCTGCTGAAGTGGCTGCCCGCCTACGGGGCGATGCAGTCCGCCGTGTCCGCGGTCGACCTCACCCAGACTCCCTGGCGGCACCTGTTGCTCGGCCTGTGCTGGTCGGCCGGGCTGACCGCCGCCGGCCTGGCTGCTTTCACCGTCCGCACCAGCCGGCGCACGCTCACACAAAGGCTCCTGGGCCCGCGCGCGACCAAGCCCTGCGCCCGCCTGGTCGCCCTGCATCTGCTGCACCCGGTCCGCGCGTACATCTACCGCCAAGCCCGTATCCGCGACACCACGGTCATCACCGGCTACGAGATCTGCCGCCGCTTGATGCGCCGGTCGGGTCCCGTGGAAGCAGCTCTCACCAAGCTCCTGCCCGCCCGCCTGCGACCGCTGTTCTGGGCCATGTACGGATACGGCCGCTACCTCGATGACATCTCCGACACCCAGCGCCTTGGCCGGCAGGAACGGGTCGCACGCGTCAGCGGGTTCAGCGAACTGCTGGAGAGCGATCTGCGGGCAGGCCACAGCGAAGACCCCTTGCGTGCGGCCTTCGTACACGTCGTATGGACCTGGGACCTCCCCAGTGGCGGAGTTACGGCGCTCAACGCCCTCTACCGCCAAGACGCCAAGGGGCAGAGCACCATCACCACCTGGGACGACTGGTACACCTACTGGCACACCCTCACCTTCCCCTTCGGCGTCCGGCGCCTGATGACCCTGCTCACCGCCCCCGGGTTGGCCTTTACACCCGACGACGCCCAGGCCCTGCGCGGATGGACCGACGCACTCAACCTCATCGACGTGCTGCGCGACCTGCGAGAAGACGCCGCGGAGGGCTTCGTCAAGCTGCCGACTGCTGTACTCGACGAGTACGACGTCCGCACCGAGGACCTCGCCCGCGGCCGGGCTGCCGGCCGGTATGCCGAGATGGTCCACGCGATGACCTCACACGCCCGCCAGTGGCTGGCACAGGCCGCGACTGGCGGCTCCCAGCACCCGCCCATGGCTGTCGCCCTGCGGACCGTCATCGATCTGCACCTGCTCGAACTGGACCGCATCGACCGCAGGCCCCATGCACTTCTACAAGGCCGCTCCCGGGCCAACCCGGTCCGCTTCCACCTCACGCTGGCCCGTGGACGGCTCCGTACGGCCAGCGCCTGGCGCCGCCACACTCAGACCACTGCCACCGTTCCTTCCCCCATCCACCTGCCGCGGCCCGCCGAAGGCGACCACGGCGCATTGAGCACGCCCCCTCTGCTGCCTCCGAAGCCTCATTCCAGCGGCGCCCAGCCGCCTCAACTGCCCGCCCATCTGATCCCTCAGCACGTGGCGATCATCATGGACGGCAACGGACGATGGGCCACCCACCGCGGCCAGCCGCGTACCGCCGGCCACGAAGCCGGCCAGCTCGCCGTGCGGGAGGTCATCTACGGCGCCCTCGAAATCGGCCTGCCCCACCTGAGCCTGTACTCCCTGTCCTCGGAGAACTGGGCGCGCCCCGCCGCCGAGATCCAGGCGATCCTGCGCCTGGCCCAGGACGGTCTCGTCATGGAAACCGAGGAAGTCTGGCGACGTGACGTCCGGCTGCGCTGGTCCGGCCTCCCCGAGGGCCTGCCACCGGGCCTGGTGCACGCACTGCGCCAGACCGAGCACCTCACACGCCACCGCACCGGCCTGACCGTGAACATGTGCATCAACTACGGCGGGCACAGCGAAATCACCCAAGCCGCACGTGCACTCGCCCGCCAGGTCGCCGCCGGGACCATCCAGCCCGACGACATCACCCCCCGCCACCTCGCCGGCCACCTCCACCAGCCCGACCTGCCGGACGTGGACCTGCTCATCCGCACCGGCGGCGAACAACGGACGTCGAACTTCATGCCCTGGCAGTCGACCTACGCCGAACTCGTCTTCCTCGACGCCCTGTGGCCGGACACCGACCGCACCCATCTGTGGCAGGCCATCGACACCTACACCCGCCGCGACCGCCGCTTCGGCGCCACCCGGTCCCCACTCACCAACCCCGACGAACACACTGCACGAGTTCATTGAACGTGCGGGCTGCCTGTCGTCAAACGATGGCACCCTGGGCAACCGCGTCCTGCTGGCCAAGGCTGGGAGGCACTGGGAGCGGCACATTTCCGACTGGACGAACTTCGGCGGCACAAGGGTTGCGGAAGGGGCGCAGGACAGGCCCGGGCCGCTGGCGGTGATGTTGAACAGGTAGCGGCCCAGGATGCTGATGTGCCGCTCCCTGAATGGGAGAGGCGGGGCACGTCCTCGTCCCTGATGTCGCAGCCCTCGGCACGGAGCCGGTGCGTCAGCGGAGCAGGGAGCGGGCATTGCGCACTTTGGAGCATCCCGCTGTACCAGCAGCATCGGTATTGCGCCGCTCCTCTCCCCCACCCCGCGCAAGGTCCGCAACCGGCCGCGAAACGCAACCGGGCCTCGGAGACACGGGGTCTGCGAGGCCCGGGACGGCCCAGAGCCATACCGCCCGGCACCCGGTTGGACCCTGCCGCCTCGTCCCAGGGCAGCGACGTCGCTACGTTCGCCGTGCAGCCCGGTCATGGGCGCGCAGGGCTGCGGCGCACTGACCAGGACGGGGTGCGCCGCAGCCCACCACAGACAACGCCGTACCCGGTCACGCGCGCCAGCGGTCAAGATCAAACACACCTGCCTCCGACGTGTCCGCCGAAGGGAATACCATGGCCCAATTCGAGATCTTCACCAACGACTTCGCGCGCCTGCGCACCTTCTACGAGTCCGTCTTCGGGTGGACCTTCGTCCCCAACGGGAGTCGCTGGGCGATCAGCACCGGCGACCAGGGCCCCGGAATCGACGGCAGCATGGTGGAACTCTCGGAAAAGCTGACCAACGGCGTCGACCAGTGCTGTCTCCGCATGGTCGTCGACGATGCTCAGGAGACGTATGGGGCCGTCCTTGCACACGGTGGCAAGATGGGGACTTCCCCGCTGCCGGTGCCCGACGTCGGCCTATTGGCTTTCGGCGAGGACCCGGACGGCAATGGCTTCGAAGTGGTCCAGTTGGTGCCGGATAAGCCGCCCTACCCGGCCTGACCTCACCAGCTCCCCTGGTGACGGGCGGCTCCGCCCTCGCGGCCGACACCCTTCGAGGCGCCGGAGTCCCAGGCCTCGGCGAGAGCTACGACGTGGCCGATGTCGAGCTTGCCCGCGTCGGTGACGGTCTTGGCGTCGTAGTAGGAGTGCCACCTGCCGCCGGTGAGCTTGCAGTCCTCCCCCTGCCGCGGCTTCTTCACCGCCTCCACGAGGAGAACCTCCCGCCGCGTGTCGCAGCCGTCGTGATCGGCGTCGATCCACAGGCGGAACTTGTCCCGCTCATATCCGGTGCGCGACTCGGCCGTGCGTCTTGAGACGGCCCACCTCGTTACGCCAACGAACCCTGGGGCTGCGCCTGGAGAACCAGCCCGCAAGCATGACCAGGCAGCTGAGGAGGGCAAGGAGAGAATGGCAGGCACCCGGCTCAGGCCGTGCGGGAGATCGCCTACTTCGCGCGGGACGTTAAGGTCTCCGGTCCTCGACCGTCCAGTCCTCGCCCAGCTCGAGGCGGAGCGTCTCCAGGACGGCGTCAGCCTGGCGCCTGAACAATTCCTGCTCGTCAGCGCTCCAGGGGGACGGGCCCGGTGGATACTCTTCGTTGAGCGAGGACTGGTACCAGCCGGCCAGTCGCGCGAGGTCGCCCCGGGTGACCGGTGTAATGGGCAGCTTCTCCAGATCGCACGGGTACCCGTAGCGACTCTCGAGATCGGGACTGCCTGATGGGCCTGGCCACAACGGGGTGTCAACTCCGTACTCGAAGAAGAACCGTAGATGAGCTGACATACCGCACAGTCTCACAGCTGGAGAGCTCGAGCGTGACCACGTGAAGTGTGGGGCGTTGGACCGCCCATGAGTGTCCCGAACACCGTCCGTCTCCCCCGGGCGCACCGCCACCGGGCTCCGCCAAGCGGACCTCCCGCACCGCCGTAAGGCCCACCGGAGCGGCTGACGGCCGAGTGGGTCTTCTCGACGCGCGCCGTGACGGCCTGCCTGTGAGGCTGAGGCTCACCATCCGGAGAGGGAGGAAGCATGCCTGCCATCGACCCTTGCAAGCAGGCCAAAGAGGCCCTTGAGAAGGCGAAGCACCACCTGAAACGCTGCGCGACGGAATTGGACGAAGAGCAGCACAAGCTTGCCCAGTTGCGGGCCGCACAGCCTCCGGACCCCAAGGCGATCGCCGCCCAGGAGGAAGAGGTCGACGACGCCAAGAAGCGCTTGCGGAAGGCCCAGGAAAGAGTCAGGGAAGAACAGGAACGGGTGGACGAGATCTGCTCGCCCTAAGCGGCGTGTAACGGGTTGGTGGTTGTTCCGTTCGTGGTGCTTCGTCGTGAGGTAGCTGATGAGGCCCGGACAGGTTCATGCCTCCGGGACCGCCGGAACAGGGCGATCGGCTGGTGCCAGGTTTGTTGTCCGCGGACAACAAACCGCTCAGTGCAATGCAGGAGAGCCACCTACTGCATCCAGTAGGTGGCTCTCTTACCTGTGGTCAGGGTGGCGGGATTCGAACCGTCTTGTCAGGTTGTCGTCCTGCTCGGGCCGGAGCATCGCGCTCCGCGGAGTTCACCGCCGTCCGCCCCTGGCCGAGGCCGGAGTGCGTCGGCGTCACGTCATCTATGGATACGCCCGGCCGCAGGCCGTGCGTGCGTGCGTACTTTTGACGTTGAGGTCCAACAGGCCCCAATAACATGCGGAGTCGCCCGGCCCGCCTGGGATAGACGCTGCGGCGTTGCATGCCTTCTTCACTCCCGGGCCTACCGTGTAGCCCTTCCCGTCCAGGTAATTCCTGCAGTCATACTGGGACGCCGAGGCCGGCGTCGCGAGGGCCACAGGCAGAGCCGCGCCGATCAGGGCCAGAGACGCGGCGGCAGCTGTACGACGCAGCGCTCGACCCCGGTTGTTCGTGCGAACCTTGTCACGCATGGAACTTCCCCCAGTTGCATCTTCTTGGCGCGGCTTTTCTCTACGGCGTAAGGCTGCTTTGTGCACTGGTCCTCCCCGTGAGGTGCGGTGTTCTGATCATTCCTGACGGACCTGCGGAGCCAGCGGACTCGCCGGGTATTGGCTCCGTGAGCGCCAGCAGATCTGGGCGTTGCATCAGCTGACTGGCCGTCGGCCTGCGTTGCTTGGCGAGCGGGGCAGGCCGACGCCAGTAATTTCACTCACCGCAGAGTTGATTCGCACCCCATCTGACCTGCAGGAATCAATTCACCCTACCCCCGTCGGGAACACCCCTGCCCAAAGGCCCCTTCGCACCGGAAGCCGACTGACACGCCGCGGTGCCCGGGCCGGTTGTCCAAAGGCTGTTTGCGGCTGCGGTACGACTTACGGCTCTGCCGGGTGAGAGCCCCGCACAACCCTCCCGAAGGCTCACGTGAGGGCGCTATCAACATCTCATGATCAAGACGACTGTCCGCACCCTCGTGGCCGCGGCCCTCGCCCTACTGCCCCTCACCGCAGCCGTCACCACACCCGCGCACGCCGCCGAAGAGCTCAGCCTCCACGACGCCATCGAAATCCTCCCGCTGGCCTCGGAATCCCGCGAAGGCTACGACCGTAAGAAGTTCAGGCACTGGATCGACGAAGACAGGGACAGCTGCAACACCCGCGCGGAAGTCCTCCTTGCCGAAGCCATCACCCAGCCCAGCGTCGGGGCCGGCTGCAAGCTGACCGGTGGCACTTGGTTCTCGTACTACGACAACACCGAGGTGCAAGACCCCTCTGATCTCGACATCGACCACATGGTCCCGCTGGCCGAGAGCTGGGATTCGGGGGCCTCCCAGTGGACTGCTGAGCGTCGCCGGGCCTTCGCCAACGACCTGGGCGCCGAGCGTTCCCTGGTCGCCGTCACCGCCCGCAGCAACCGCTCCAAGGCCGACCAGGACCCCGCCGAATGGATGCCGTCGGCCCCCGACGCACGGTGTACGTACCTGGCCGATTGGGTCGGCACCAAACTGCGCTGGTCCCTGACCGCCGATCAACGCGAGCGCGACACTCTGCGCGAACTCGCTGCCGGCTGTGAGGACACCGACGCGGAGTATGAACATCACCAATAGCACCCGAACCCTTACGGTACGTACCTAATCGGAGAAGTCAGGGCCGCGTCCCCAACCTGAGGAGCAGTTATGAGCGCAACGACGGATCACGCGGAAGAGCGAACCAACCCGGCGGCGCGGCTGGGGTTCCAGCCGGGTCAGGTCGTCCAGGAGCTCGGTTATGACGATGACGCAGAGCAGGAGCTTCGCGAGGCCATCGAAGAACTGACTGGCACCGACTTGGTCAATGAGGAGTACGACGATGTCGTTGATGCCGTGATCGTGTGGTTCCGCGACGACGACGGCGATCTTGCCGACGCGCTGGTCAACGCCACAACCCTGATCGAAGAGGGGGCCCTGATCTGGCTGTTCACGCCGAAGACCGGACGCGACGGATACGTCGACCCCTCCGACATCCAGGAGGCCGCCGTGACGGCTGGCCTTCAGCAGGTCGGGGCTACCAGTGCAGGCAAGGACTGGAACGGCCTTCGCCTGGCAACACCCAAGGCCAAGCGGTAGCAGCCGGAACCGAAGAGCACACCGCGAAGGACACAGGCGTCCAACCCGAGTCATGGGGCTGGGCGCCTTCTCGCGTCCAGACGCACCGCCCTCGTCTGCCCGAGGGAAAAACATCTCTTCCTCCCGCGGAGGAAGAGATGTCGGCGTTGATGTCTGGCCTGCCCGCAGGGTCTGACCTGCAGGAAGCACGGTTCGAAGCGAATTGGCATTCCCACTCTCGGTCCCACCAACGGCCCCACGGGTAAAGCAACACCGAACCCACCTCAGTGGAACAATCCTCGGTCCCCTACGTGGCGGGCCCCTTCGGGGTGGCAGGGAGTCATCATCGCCGGTGCCAGTGATCTGCCTGCCGCTCTTTTCGGAACCTGGCAGTCCGCCCCCGGCCGGGAGGTGCCCGAGGATGAGGAGACCTGGCCCGGGCATACCTACGACCCGCACCATGAGGCGTTCGGCCGCAGTCTGGGCGCGGCGGAGGGCGAAAGGCTGCTGGTCCGGCTGCGCGGGGCGCCGGGATGTCGACCACGCGCTGCGGTCGCTGGCCCTGGCGCGCGGCGTGGCCGACCTGCGCGATCTGGAGGCCGCCGGGTACGACGACCGAGGGGTTCCGAGCGCCCCCTTCGCAGCCGCGGTCTGGAACGGTCTGCTTGCCATGGAACAGCTGGACCTTCAGCCCTTCGAAGCCGGCACCGAGACCGGCCGGCGGCGTGGGTCGGGGCTGCCGCTGGGGGTGCTGGCCCAGGTGCAGGCCTACACCTCGGACGCGGCCGGCCAGTATGAGGGCCTGGCCCACTCCCCCGGCTGTCCCCACCGGCGGCAGGAGCGCGGCGTCGGCCGACACGACGACCTGGTGACCATCGAGGAACTGCTGGGCTGCGAAGGCTTTGCCCCGTGCAGCAAGTGCGGCGGGTATGCCGTACGCCGCCTGACCGAGGTCCAGATCGCCTACTACCGTGCCGCGCACCGTCTGCACGACCTTGCGCAGCAGGTGCGCACCGTCTCCCGCAACGGCTCCGCTGACAGCCAGCAACTGACGACGGCACTGGAGGAGTTCACTGCCCTGGACCGGGCGAGCATCCAGGCGTGGTCCCCCTCAAGGGAGCAAGCCCGACAGTGGCAGCGGTTCGTGGAGCGTCAGCGCCGTGAGCTTCCGTGCATGCCGGGATCGGTATAGCGGAGGCAGCTCAGCGCGCGGCGTGCCAGGCCGGCTCACCCCCGCCACGCACAGTGCGGCGTCCTTGCGGCCTCTCCGGACGGTCGCCCAGCCCGTACACATGTCGGCCAGTGTGGGTCCGTCATGGCGGTGTGAGCAGTCGGGCGAGTGCGGCGTGGTGTCCCTGATAGATCGCCCGTCCGACGGCGCGGGCGTCGAGGACGTCAGGACCGCATCCGATGGGCAGGGTGCTGAGCGGTACGGCTGATGTGGCTGTTCGCAGGCTTCGCACTCGTGGGAGCGCCGTGGCTTGGTGACCGGCCGGTGACGAAGGCCGGCCGGTCACGGTCTCGCGGGTGTGGCGCTCGTCCTCCGCGGCAATGGACGGTCGAACGGCTAGCATCGCGGCACCAATTGCGAGGAACGGAGTGTTCACCCGTGCGTCACCCCCGCTTAGGCGTCGCCATTTTGACCATGGGCAATCGGCCGAACGAGCTGCGGGCCCTGCTCGACTCGGTAGCCAAGCAGGACGCGCCTGCTGCCCGTGTCGTGGTGGTGGGCAATGGATCGCCTCTTCCGATGCTGCCCGAGGGGGTGACGGGCGTGGAGCTTGCAGAGAACCTGGGTGTCTCGGGCGGCCGGAACGTTGCCCTCCGAGCGCTCCAGGAGTTCGGTGACGTCGCTGTCGTGGTGGATCTGGACGATGACGGGCTGTTGATCAGCCCGGATGTGATCGGGCAGATCCAGGAGCTGTACCGGGCGGATCCGAAGCTGGGGATTGTGAGCTTCCGCATCGCGGATGAGACCGGCTTCACCCAGCGGCGGCATGTCCCGCGCCTGCGGGCCGGCGATCCGATGCGGAGGGGGCTGGTCACCACCTTCCTCGGTGGCGGACACGCGCTGTCGATGCCGATGCTGGAAGAAGTCGGCGGCTGGCCAGATGAGTTCTTCTACGCGCACGAGGAAACCGACCTTGCGTGGCGGGCTCTGGACGCCGGGTGGAAGGTCCTCTACGAGCCCGCTCTCGTCCTGCAACATCCGCGGACCCTGCCGACGCGGCACGCGGTCTATCACCGCATGGTGGCCCGCAACCGCGTGTGGCTGGCCAAACGCCACCTGCCCGCCCTCCTGGTCCCCCTCTACCTGGGCGTGTGGGCCGCCCTGACCTTGGTGCGCAGTCGGTCGCTGGCAGGCTTGAAGGCATGGGCGGGCGGATTCGCGGAGGGAGCGAAAACGCCGTGCGGGCGACGCCGACCGATGCGATGGGCCACGGTGTGGCACATGACCCGGCTGGGCCGCCCGCCCATCATCTAGCCCCTCCTCACCCCGTGCAGGGCTTTGAGGCTGCCGCGAGGCGCCGCATCCACTGAGGGGTGGCCTCGGGGCGTTCGTTGATCCACTTCACGTAGCGGTCCACGCCTTCCTCTACGGCCACTGCCGGCTCCCAGCCAAGAGCCTGCCGCATGCGACAGGTGCTGGCGTAGCCGCCCATCGGGTCGCCGACCGGCAGGGGCCGCTCGACAAGTCCCGCCTCTGGGTAGTGCATCAGGACGCGCTTGGCGATCTCGCGGATCGTGGTCGGTCGGCCGGTGCCGATGTTCAGCACCTGTCCGGCCGCGCCAGGGGCGATGAGCGCTCGGATGGTGCCGGCTGCGATGTCGTCGACGTGCACGAAGTCGCGAACCTGGCGGCCACCGCCGTTGAGCTCCAGCGGCAGACCGAGACTGGCGCGCATCGCCAGCCAGGCGACCACCCACGAGTGGGAACCCTCCTTGACCGTCTGCGGCTCGCCATAGACGGAGAAGAACCGGACCACGCAGTAGGGGACGCCGGCGGCTTCCATGGCGATCTTCACTTGATGCTCGCCCCAGAGTTTCGTGTTCCCGTAGACGGACAGCGGGTCGGGGGCATCGTCTTCGCGGAACTGACTCAAGCCGCTGCCCTCCAGGGGGCGGCCGTTTCCGTAGACGCTGGCCGAGGACGTGAAGACCAGACGCTTGGTCCGGCCGGCGCGAGCTACTTCGTCCAGCAGGATCTGCGTGCCCGTCACGTTGGTTTCCAGTGCGGCGAGCGGGTTGCGGGTGCAGGCGGCCACGTCCGCCATGGCAGCGGCGTGGATGACGTAGTCGCACTGGCCGACCACATGTCGCATGAGTGCGCGGTCGCCGACATCGCCGACGACGGTGTCCGGGTGGCGGGTGTCGATGCCGAACAGCTGTGAGTAGACCTCGTTCGGGTAGGCGTCGAGTCGGCCCACCACGATCACGCGGGCGCCGGCAGCTCGCAGTTGAACGGCGATGCGGCTGCCGATCAGGCCTCCGCCGCCGGTGACCGCAACGCATGTTCCGGCGAAATGGGATAAGGCGTCGTGCTGGTTGATGACCACAGGGTCTCTCCCTCTTGATTGATGGTGCTCCAGCGGTCGCGTCGGCGAGGTGATGCGGCTCGCCGGCCGCGGTGCTCATTGGGCGCCCGGATCTGTGTCCAGCGCGCATGCCGGTGGCTCAGCCGTGGTGTCGTCGTCGGCCGCGTCATGGGGGCGCAACGACGGGCCGGCGAGCAGGCCTCGGCGGCCAAGCCCTCACATCCGGGTCAGAGCTGTCCCGAGTGAGTCAGGCGACAGGGCGTTGGTTGACCGTTAGCGCTGTTGCCGGGCGGTCTCGCGCTTGCTGATGGCTTGCTCGACCTGAATGGACAGCACCGCCGTCTGGTCGGGGTTCAGGACCAGCACGCTGTCTTCGGTGGTGCCGTCGCAATGGTGGACCCGGATCGCGACGGTCGTTTCCTCGGTGTTGTGGGTGTAGGCGATATCGCGTTTGACGGGGGTCGCGTGAGAGATCACGAGCGTTCCTTCCGGTCGCGCAGATGAGGACCGCCCAGGTCAGCTCCTCCTGTGCGGGTGACGTTCAGTCAACATCCGGGCACAGCGAGGGATAAGGGGCCAGAATGTAGGCCCGCGTGGGCCCGTGTAGGCCAGCGAACCGCTGTGGGGGTGAGAGCAATCGACGGCATTGACGAGCTCATCCGGCAGGCTTGCGCCGAACGCGGCTGGGGCCCTACCCGGCTTGCCCGTGAAGTCGGCATCGCGGCCGGCAGGGGCCCCGATGCTCTGGACCGCCAGTCGGCCCGGCGCTGGTTGATCGGTAAACGAAGGCCCGAATTCTGGCTCCCCTACGTCGCACATGTCCTCGACCTGGACTTACAGGCCTCGCTGAAGGTGAGAACTGCCGATTCAAACCGGGCCGCCACCGATACCGTGGCGTCAGTAGTCCAGTTGGGAAGGAGCGACGTGCACCGACGGAACTTCCTGACCGCAACCAGCGGTTACGCCCTCGCCGCCCTCGCGCTGCCGGACCTTGAGAGCATCACCCGCCGCACCAAAGTGTCCGCAGCAAGTGCCGTCCGCGTCGGTAAGGGCGAGGTCGCGGCCGTGCAGCAGATGGTCAAGGCCCTGGGGGACTCCGCCTCCGAGCTGGGCGGCGGCCACGCACGGCATCTCGCGGTCCGCTACCTGACCGAAGACGTGGCCCCGTGGCTGGACGGAAAGTTCACCGAGACCACTGGCCGCGAACTGTTCGCCGCCACCTCCCAGCTCGTGCACCTGGCCGGATGGATGGCGCAGGACGAGGGCGACGACACCAAGCATCAAGGCCTCGCCCAGCGCTACTACGCGCACGCCTTCCGCCTGGCAGCCGAGGCCGGCGACCCGGAACTGTCCGCGACCGCGTTACGCGGCCTCGCCGTGCAATGCATCGACCTCGGCTACCGCGCCGAAGCCGTCCAGCTCGGCGAAGCCTGCGTCCACTACGGCAAGAACCTCGACAACCCCCGTGCCGTCGCCTACTACGAAGCCACCCTGGCCAACGCCGCCGCCCAGGACAACGACCGCACCACCGCAACCCGGCACCTGGCCCTCTCGGAATCCGCCATCGGTCAGTCCGCAGCCGCGCCCGGGCACTCATGGGCCGCCCACTACTCCCCCGGCCGATGGGCCCACGAATCAGGCATGATCCTCACCCGGCTCGGAGACCTGAACTCGGCCGAAGAAAACCTCCGCCTCGCCCTGGAGATCCACGGCCTCGACCGCCGCCGCACCCGCGCCATCGTCCTCGCCGACCTCGCGGGCGTACGCCTGCGACAAGGCGACACAGACGGAGCCCTCGCCACCTGGAGCGACTTCCTCACCTGCGCCGAAGGCATCCGCTCCGTGAAAGTGCAGACCGCCCTCAACGACATGCAGGTACGCCTACGCCGCTTCCACGGAACGGCAAAAGCTGCCGAACTACAGCAAAGAGCAGACCACTTCACGAAGCCTGAAGCATGAGACCTATCAGCCAGTGGGAGGGCCGTCGGCTCCGGACGTGCTTGGAGGCCACTCGCCCTGCCCTCGACCAGGCGGCTATCCCGCCCCGGGCCCTGCGGAAGGTGTGCGATGTACTCGCCCCCCACCACCGAAGCTGACGAACACCGTGCTCTCGCCGCGCAGCAGGAGGCGAGCGCAGCGCTCGGCCTCACTGTCGAGGGAGCGCGGCGGTGGGGCTACCAGGGGCACACCCTCGGGCAGAAGGCACACCATCCTGACCATGGAGCTTGCTGGCTGCGGTTGATCTCCGCGCCGGTCGAGTACGCGAAGGGGAAGCTGTGGGAGGGCACCAGCGACGCAGCCGCCACCTTCCCCGGAGTGCGCAAGCCCACCCTGTACGGCATCCACGACGGCGCCGAGCGCGACGGCATCGCCTACCGCGCCGAACTCACCGCCTTCACCGACTCCCCCACCTGCGCACCCGAACCGGTGC
>NZ_JBIRGO010000042.1:0-27874 GCF_044328065.1 Streptomyces sp. NPDC017993 | reverse complement strand
CGTTGGGGCTTGCGGAGCCGTACCCTCTGCCGGATTCCCCTGAGTTCCTCCAGGGAGATCCCGGACGAGGTGCGTTCAGCCTCGGTCACGATCGTGTTGGCGATCCTCTTGCTCTGTCCACTCGCCGGCTTCATGCGCGGACGGGTTTCTGATGGCGAAGAAGACTCCGAGCCCGAGTTGCAGGGCGCCCCGCTGCCGACTCTGCACCGTTGGGCTCGTCGGATCGCCCGGGACGCGGAGCCTGGGCTTGCCCGGCTCGGGGGCCGCCGCAGCGCGCCGGCGTACCCGGCTCAGGGCGCGGTGGCTTCCCAGGCCGCCTTGATCATCCGGAAGACCTCGTCCACCGTGGCCCCGGGATCGTCCGCCCGGCAGGCCAGCGCGTAGGCGTCGATGGCGAACCGCGCGGTCGCCCGGCAGGCCGTCGCACTCCGGGACAGGTGGGGATCGGCGGCCAGCGCCGCTGCCAGCGCCTGCGCGTGACGCAGGCTCATCGACTCCTCGTATTCCCGCAGGGCGGGTGATCCCTCGATCATGCGTCGGACGGGGGCGCTGCCCTCCGCCGTGCAGTGCCGTACCAGGGCCTGGACCTCGCGGTGCAGCGCCGGGATGAGCGGCTCGTGCGGAGGCCGGTCGGTTACCGCCCTCGTGAGGCGCTGCTCGAAGTCCTGGTCGCGCTCGAATACCAGGGCCTCCTTTGAGGCGAAGTGGGCGAAGACGGTGGTGACGGCCACGTCGGCCTCGGCCGCCACGTCACGGATGCCCACGGCGTCGTACCCGCGCTCCAGGAAGAGCCGCAGCGCGGTGTCAGCGATCTTCTGACGGGTCGCGGCCTTCTTGCGTTCGCGGCGTCCGGACGGCTCGGTCATGCCCTGACGCTACCAGGTATGAATTCCCATCCGTTGTGAAATCCTAACGGTTAGGGCTATCTTCGGCCGCATGAGGAAAATCAGTTTCGCCGAGTTCGGCGGTCCCGAGGTCCTGCAACTGGTGGAAGCCGAGGAGCCCCACGCGAGCCCCGGTCGGATACGCATCGCCGTACGGGCGGCGGGTGTCAACCCCGTCGACTGGAGGATCCGGGAGGGCCAGGTCCTGGGAGCCCACCCGGTCGAGCTGCCCGCCGGGGTCGGACTGGACGCCGCCGGGGTGGTGGATGAGGTCGGCGAGGGCGTCGAGGGGGTCGAGGTCGGCGACCGCGTGTTCGGCGAAGGCGCCGACACGTACGCCGAATTCGCCGTGCTGTCCGCCTGGGCCCGGATGCCCGAGGGACTGGCCTTCGAGGAGGCGGCCGGGTACCCGTCGGTGGTGGAGACCGCGCTGCGCATCATCCGCGAGGTCGGCGTGCGGCCCGGGCAGACGCTGCTGGTCAGCGGCGCGTCCGGCGGCGTCGGGTCGGCGGTGCTGCAGATCGCCCGCGAGCGCGGCATCACGGTGATCGGCACGGGCGGGGCTGCGAACCAGGACTACCTGCGCGGCCTGGGCGCCCTCGCCACGCCCTACAGCGAGGGCTGGGTCGAACGGGTGCGGCACCTGGGCCAGGTCGACGCGGCCCTCGACCTGGCCGGCTCGGGCGTGATCCGCGAACTCGTCGAGCTGACCGGGGATCCGAGCAAGGTCGTCTCCATCGCCGACCTCGGTGCGCCGCAGCTGGGCGTCCGGTTCTCCGGCGTGGCCGGGAGCGTGCCGGAAGCGCTCGCCGAGGCCGTCGGCCTCATCTCGCGGGGGAAGCTCCACATCCCAGTCGAGAAGTCGTACACGCTCGCCGATGCCGCGGCGGCGCACATCGACAGCCAGGCCGGTCACACGCGCGGGCGCCGGGTTCTGGTCACCTGAAGCCAGCTAAGCGTCGCCCTCAAGCAGAAAGTGAGGGCGACGCCAGCCAGGACCTCCGGCGATACCTCGCCCGGCTGCCGAAGGACAGCGGCCGGCGGGCACTCGCCGAGGTGGTCCTGGGAGGGGCGGAACGCCGACTCTCCGTGCCGTCGAAGGGCGCAGCGCACTGCGTCCAAGAACGGGCCCGGCTGGTGCGTGCTCTCTGCGAACGCCACGATCGGCTCGAAGGAGCGTCCACGGCAGCCACCGTCTCAGGTTGAATTGACCGCCGTTCGCCTATGAAGCACCTCGCCATCCGTGGAGCGAGCCCCCTGTGTCACGCGTAGTTGATGATCGATCAGATCCACTTAGGATTTTCCGCTCAGCCGATGCACGAACGGGGGTCGGGGATCGCTTTAGGTGCAGAGGATGCACAAGGCACTCTCGGGGCGCAGGGGTATCGCGCGCCTCACCCACCACCGGAGGGGATTCCCGACTCCGTGACGCTTCATCTCGTAGGAGACCTGCTGGCGGCCGCTGTGGCCATGCGCGTCTTCGGTCATGACGCTCTGGCGGTCCTGCGCCGTCTTGCCGCGGCGGGCGTAGCGATGGGCATGTCCGAGCTTTGCGGCCGGCGTACCGGCGCGGGGGGTGGGCGGTGACCAGGCTCCGGCGTACCGCGACCTTCCCGATGACTGAGCTGCCCGCTGACTTCCGGGCGTTCCACCAGCTCTACCGTGGCCCGTACATCCACTGGGCGGAGCTGTACCTCGCTAGCCGCGCGGACGCGGAGGAGGCCGTGGACCAGACCTTCGAGGAGCTCTACCTCGGCTGGGCGGACGTCCTGCAGCATGAGAATCCGAATGCCTATGCGTGGGTGGTCGTCAAGCACCGGACCATCGACTACGCCCGCGCCCGCGGCCGACGGCCGGCGCTGATCGACACGGCCGCCTTCGAGACCGCGGCCCTGCGCGATGCGGTCGACAAGATCGGCGAGCTCGAACAGGGCCTGCACATCTACGCCGCCATCCGGGCCCTGCCGGAACGCCAGCACGACACGGTGGTGCTGCGCTACTGCCTGGGCTACACCGTCCGCGAGACCGCCGACATCCTCGGCGTCACCGAAGCAGGCGTCCGCTCCACCACCCGCTACGCACGCCGCCGCCTGCTGCAGATCCTGAACAATTCCGTGGAAGGGGAGGAGCTGCGATGAGCGAGGCCATCGACCGCGCACTCGCCAAGGCCCGCCTGCCGCGCCAGACCTACACACGCATCGACGACGCCGAGGCACGCCTGACCGCGCGCATCACCGAGCGCATGTGGAACGGCGCGCTGCACTTCGACGACCAGATGGAGCCCGCCCGCGCCGCCGCCGGCAGGGCGGCGGACCGGGCGAGCCTGCCGCGTCGCATCCATCACCGTCACCTGCGCACGCTGTGCGAGACGGTGGTGGCGCGCGAGCTGCACAAGCTCAGCACCTTCTTGACAAGGCAGATCCTGGAGCCGGACGGGGCGCGGGTCCTGGGGTGTGTGCTGCATCTGGCCCAGCGCAACGACAGTGCCCAGTTCTGGTGGCAGTTCGCCGCCGGCGCCGGCGACACCGGCGCGGCATGCTGCCTCTACCTGCACCACATGGCACTGGGGGAGGAGGAGCAGGCACAGCTGTGGTTCGACCAGGCCGGCCTGGAGGTCCACATGCCCGCGACACCGGAATTCGTTGACCGAAGAGATCTGGTGGCGGCCCTGCGGATCCTGGAGGTGCTGCGAGAGGAGGAAGACCCGCACGTCTCAGCCGCTGCCACTGCCGTGATCGCCTATGTTCCCGATGCCTTGGGGTTTGTCGAGGACGTGGACCTGCCGTTGCCGGAAGCGGACTTCGCTACCCGCATCGAGGAGCTCACTGCCTGCGACTGACGGTCACGGGCGCGGCCGCTCTGGGTCGCTGGATATCCGGGCGGGCCCAGGGAATAACGCGAGCCCGAAGCCGGCGAACTGCTCCGAGCAGGTGATCGCCGCTGACGGTTGCGGGCGGGTAAACTCTGACACCGCTCACCATTGAGGGGCACTTCAACCGGCGGCCCTGTGACGGCCCGACCGGGGCTGCCCGAGGCGGAGCCCCTGGACGGGAACAGTGCGCATGGTCTGCCGGGGTCACAGCCATCCGTTGCGGCGGAAGGCGCGGTAGATCATGGTGCAGGTGAGGACGATGCCGGCGAGCACCACGGGGTAGCCGAATGTCCAGTGGAGTTCGGGCATGTGGTCGAAGTTCATGCCGTACACGCCGCAGACCATGGTGGGCACCTCGATGATGGCGACCCAGGCATGTCCTCGTTCTGGGCCACGGGCACCTGGGCGATACGGCAACATCTTCTGCATCGTCGATCTGAGTCACGCGCGAGTGACCGACGGGGCGAGGCCACCTAACCGGGCTGGAGTGGTAGCGCGCGGGTTCCCGGAACCGCCGGCGAACACCTGAGGAGTTGGCAGGCCGCGGGCACGGGCGCCGAGCAGCAACTCGCGTGGCAGGTTCCCGAGGTTTTGCCCATGGGCGACGCCCGTGTCGAGTCCACCTCAAGCTCATGAGGTTGGACTGGGGCGCAGTCGGGGGAGTTGGGCGTGGATAGTTTTGCCGGCTCCCGGGCCGGGTGTGATGGTCAGGTGGCTGGTGAGGTGGCGGACCATGTGCCAGCCGAATCCGCCGTTTCCATCGTTGAGGTCGGGCGTGCGCTCGCGCGGGGTGGCTGGACTCGGGTCGCTGACCGCGGCGGCGAGTGTGTCGGGGCTGGCGGAGAGTTCCAGGGTGTAGTGCCCACCGCCGTGACGCAGGGCGTTGGTGGCGAGTTCGGAAACCACCAGGACGAGGGTGTCCGCCACAGCGGGGTCAGGCGCCGGGATGAGGCCGCCGGTGAATGCGCGTGTGGCCTCGCGGGCTCGGTGGATGCTGTCCGCGCTCTCGCCCCGTAGCACTGTCGCCACTGGGGGCCCCGAAGTGACGGTGCTCGCCGTGCTGTTCATGCCCGTACACCCCACCTGTGCTCTGTTGCGCTGATTTGCCGTGACGCTCCGCATGCCCGATTCAACGACCGTCACACCTTGCAGGTGCGCGCTGATGCGGTTTTCTTGGTTGCCTGGCAGGCAAAGCTCGACACTCATCCCCGCAGAAAATCTGTCATGACGGGAGTAGGCATGTGGGCTCGTGGGGGTTAGTGTCTTCCTCGTAGCCAAGAGATCGAAGAGGCGCGGCAGGGGTCGAACTGCCGCGCAACCGTGTCAGAAGAGGGCGCGGCAGTGGAGTGGCGGGGCCGGACGGTACGCGAGTGGGTCCCGCCACTGACTGCCGGGCCGGGCGGCTCGCCAGGGGCCGCGCGCAGGAATGAAAACTGGCAGGAGCAGGAGGGAAGGAAGAGGGAGGTAGACGCCATCAGGATCGCCCGGGCGAAGAGTTGAGTCCGCTCGGGTACCGCAGGCCCCGAAAGGGAAGGTGGTCCACGGTCACGCATCCGCGATCCCCGCACATGTCCCCACCCCCCGGGGGACGACGCGGAAACAGAAGGCCGGCCGAGCAGTAGCCGGCGATGGTGTTCAATCCTCGGGCCCTGGTGCGTGTTCAGCACCAGGGCCCATTGCTGCGTACCCCGGACCCCAGAGCGAGGTGCACATGACCGCAGACCCTCTCGACCGTCTCGACGACGACGACTTCCCCGCCTACACCATGGGCCGCGCCGCCGAAATGATCGGCACCACCCCCGCCTTCCTACGCGCCATCGGCGAAGCCCGCCTCATCACCCCGCTGCGCTCCGAAGGCGGCCACCGCCGCTACTCCCGCTACCAACTGCGCATCGCCGCCCGCGTCCGCGAACTCGTCGACCAGGGCACCCCCATCGACGCGGCCTGCCGCATCGTCATCCTCGAAGACCAGCTCGAAGAAGCCCGACGACTCAACGAAAACCTGCGCAGCCAACCTGCTCAGCCCCGCGACAAACTCAACGCCTGAACCGGAGAACCAGTCGGGGGCGAAGTCGCCACGCCACCTGACCGTCGACGTCCTGGATGGCAGCGCGGCCTTTCGGATCCCTGAGCCCGCCGACGGCGTCCTGCGTCGAGTGCGAGGCGCCCTCGAAGGTGGCCGAAGGCGTCGTTGCCCCGTGCCTTCCCAGTGGGGACCCGGCCCGAGCCGTCAATTTCCGCGAAGAGGCCCCCGGCCTGCCCCGTCTCTGTTCGAGTCGATTACCTCACCGCCGGACACGCGGAAATCTATGTCGGTTGGAGTAGACATTGGGTGGTGGTGTGGTTATGGTTTCTCTCGTAGCCAGAGAGGCCGCAGGGCCTGGCAGAGATGAACTGCCGGGCAGCAGTGCCGCAGTTGCAGTTCGTAGGACGGTGCGGTGGTGGAGTTTCGAAGCCAGGGTTGTTGCAGGACGGCGACGGGACTGACGGCCGCACCGGGTGGCCCGCAGTGACAGGGGTCGCCGTGAGCAGGACCGCAGTTGACGCAAGTGCAGTACCGGCAGGTGCAGTTCGCAGTACCAGCAGTGAAGTCAGGGAGCAGCACCTCGGTGAAGGCGTCGGCTGCGGGCGCGCGCACCGGGAGGTTCGGCAGTGGGGTTCTAAGCCAGAGCACAGGCAGGATGGGCGACGGGGCTGGCTGCCGAAGAGTGGCGCTGTCACAGGCCGCAGAGCAGTACGCATCATCAGCTGTACGCAGGAGAGCGGTACCCGCAGTAGGTAAGTGATTGATCCCAGAGGGAAGAGCGGAGGAGCCAGGCGCCATCAGGATCGCCCGGGCGGAAGTCTTGAGCCCGGGTACCGCAGGACATCGATAGTGAGGTGGTCTCCGGTCAAGCAACCGCGATCCCCGCATTTCCCGCCCTCTCCCGGGTGGGCTTGCGGACACAGAAGGCCGGCGCAGTACGAGGGCCGGCAGATGGTGTAGCAGTTCCTTCGGGGCCCGGGTGCCATACGGCACCCGGGCCCCTCCATGCGTTCCACAGAGAGGTGCAATGACAGCAACAGACGACTCCTACGGCCGTCTCGACGACGACGACTACCCCGCCTACACCGTGGGCCGGGCCGCCGACATGCTCGGCACCACCCAAAGCTTCCTCCGCGCCATCGGCGAAGCCCGCCTCATCACCCCGCTGCGCTCCGATGGCGGCCACCGCCGCTACTCCCGCTACCAGCTGCGCATCGCCGCACGCGCCCGGGAACTCGTCGACCAGGGCACCCCCATCGACGCGGCCTGCCGCATCGTCATCCTTGAAGACCAGCTCAAAGAAGCCCAGCGCATCAACGCCGAACACCGCCGCACCGCATCCCAGCACACGGCAGGCGTCTGACGCGTAGTCCGCGGGAAGCGCGTGTGCCGCACTCTTCCGCCGATTTCATAGTATGCGGGCATGATTGCCGAAGACGCTCAGCCGCCAGCAGATGGACGGGAGTCCCAGCCCCGTCCCGGCACCACGCCCGACGCCCTGCGTACCCCCGGGGTCGACTCGCGTGCCGGTGCAACCGCCCTCCAGGCTGCCGGGCAGGCAGCCGCCAGTCTGGAGGGCGGCGTGGAGGGCGTGGCGGCTGCGCTGAAGCCGAGGATGCGGGGCTGGCTGCACGCCGGCATGATCCCGCTCTCGCTGGTCGGCGGCATCGTCCTGATCGCCCTTTCGCGCTCGGCTGCGGCAGTGGCGGCATGTTCGGTGTTCGCGGTGTCGGCGTTGCTGCTGTTCGGCACGAGTGGGGTCTACCACCGCGGGACGTGGGGTCCGCGAGGTGAGGCGGTTCTGCGGCGGTTGGACCACGCGAACATCTTCTTGATCATCGCCGGTACGTACACGCCTTTGGCGATGCTGCTGCTGCCCGCGGGCCGGCAGCTGGTGCTGTTGTCGGCGGTGTGGGCGGGCGCCCTGGCCGGCATCGCCTTCCGCGTGCTGTGGATCGGGGCTCCCCGGTGGCTGTACACCCCGTGCTACATCGCCCTGGGCTGGGTGGCCGTCTTCTACCTGCCCGACTTCGCGCGGACCGGCGGCATCGCGGTCGTCGTACTCGTCATCTCCGGCGGTCTGCTCTACACCGCGGGCGCCGTCGTCTACGGCCTCCAGCGCCCCGATCCCTCACCGCGCTGGTTCGGCTTCCACGAGGTCTTCCACGCCCTCACCATCGCCGCCTTCACCGCGCACTACACGGCCATCCTCCTGGCAGCCACATGACGGACCGCCCGGAATGGTGCGGGGGATGTCCAGGCTGGTTCCGGCGGGTTTGGTAGGGCAGGCTGAGAAGTGCACGGTTCGGACATACCGCCGCACGAAGGGACACCGGGGATGATCCAGATCGCGGATATCCGTGAGTGGCGTACCCACGACGTGGTCGATCCGGGCGGCCACAGGATCGGCATGCTGGAAGCGATCTACGTGGACACCAGTACCGATGAGCCGGCCATGGCCACCGTCCAGGTTGGGCTGCCCACCCGCCGTCACCTGGTCTTCGTCCCGCTGGCCGGCGCCATCGTCGGGCCCGGCTACGTCAAGGTCGACTACGACCGGTCGCTGGTGAAGAAGGGCCCGGCGATGGGCACGGACGACGTCCTGCCCGCCGAGGACGAGGCCGCGGTCTTTGCCCACTACGGCTTGCCCTACGAGCCCGGCGCGAAGGGCGAGCGGCAGCTTGCCCGCCGCTGACCGGCTCCACAAGGAGGTGCCTTAAGTTATGACGCTCTTCCTGGTCCTCGTCATCGCGGCGATCGTGCTGGGCATCATCGGCGTCGTCGTGAAAGGGCTGCTCTACCTGCTCATCATCGGCATCGTGGTGTTCGCTGCGGCCCTCGTATACCTGGGCCTGCACCTGCGGCGCTCCGGCCGCCGCAGCCGCCCGACGCGCTGAGACGTCATCAGACTGCCCGGCCGGATGGGGACCAACCAGACGGTCCCGGTCAGGTCGGCCACAAGGCCGGTCTGCTGCTTTTGCCGCCGCCAGTTTCGAAGGGCACGCCGTGGACGCTCCTGGCGGCCGGCTGCACGTCCGCGTGGGGCCCAGATGGCGACATGGAACTGACCGGCCCCACACGCACTTCGGCTTGGACTAGTACTCGACTTCACGGTGCTCATGCCTCGGGTCGAGGTGTAGTTCCGCCCGGAGCGCTGTGCGACGAGGGCAGCAGTATCCGCACAGCCGAAGAAGCCCACCAGGCGGTGACGGATTCCAGGGGTCGTTGCAACACCTGGTCGGTTGATCAGGCCGTGAGCAGTCGATGCAGGCGCTCGGCTGGGATTTCCCAGTCGAGCGTTTTGCGTGGGCGGCTCTTGAGTTCAGTGGCGACTGCGGCCAGCTGCTCGGGGCCGTGCGCGGAGAGGTTGGTGCCTTTTGGGAACTTCGGGGCGCTTGCCGCCGCGGGTGCAGCAGGTGCTTCCGGCGGGCACTTCACAGGTGGTGCAGTCGAACTGTTCGACGATGGCGGCTGGTTCGGCGGGTCCTGGCATGTCGCAGAACCTATCGTGAGGGGCCGTGTGCGAACCGCTTGTTGCGGGAGGTGATGAGAACGAAGATCGGGGGCAAACCGGACACGGTTCGCCGAGGGTCGTGATCTCTCCGAACTACTCATTTATGAGAAGGACCGCGGTTTTAGATGTCGGCAATAGTGGCCCATCGGCGTGTGAGACGGCGGAATGCGTGGACGAGTTCCGATGGGTGGAGGTCGGTGAGTTCGGTGTCGAAGGTGGCGAGGATGCCGGCGATGCCGGCCCAGGACCAGGCGCCGAGAGTGAGCCGGCAATACTCGGCGTCGAGGTATTCCACGACGGAGCCGCCTGGTGCCCAGCGGGCCACGATGTGAGCGGGCAGGTTGAGCCGGGCGGTG
This sequence comes from Streptomyces sp. NPDC017993, assembly GCF_044328065.1. NCBI lineage: Bacteria > Bacillati > Actinomycetota > Actinomycetes > Kitasatosporales > Streptomycetaceae > Streptomyces > Streptomyces sp. NPDC017993. The sequence continues at coordinate 18,222 of NZ_JBIRGO010000042.1, read as the reverse complement.
CCGGTGCATGGCCAGGCGGCGGGAGTGTCGCCGCGGTCGTGGGTGCCCATCACGAAGTGGGCGAGGTCGGGGTGGGGAAGCGCGCGGGCGGCGAAGCGCTGCGTGGTGGGGCGGGGGTGCAGTCGATCGACGCGGCGCACTCGCCATTCATTGTCGGTGAGGTCGTAGGCGACCAGATACCACCGGGCGGCCCAGACGACCAGGTGGTGTGGCTCGATGCGGTGGGCGGGCAGGTAGTCGGGGTCACTGGGTTCCGGGCGTGTGCCGTCGGGACGCAGTGTCTCGGTGACGAGGAGGCGGCGGTGGCGTACCGCAGTTCCGACGGCGGTGAGGGCGGCCGGGTCTATGGGGGGCGCGGGGAACTCCCAATAGTTCTGCAGCCTGGTCAGGCGCAGGGATTCCATGGATGCCCGCAGCGCAGGCGGCATGACCTGGTGCAGAGCCGCCAGTGCCCGCGCCGCGTCGTCCCCGAGGCCGAACATCGTGCTTGGCGCGGTCTGCAGGGCCACCGCGACCGCGAGGGCCTGGTCGTGGTCGAACAGCAGCGGCGGCAGGGTTCGCCCGGCCCCGAGTCGGTAGCCGCCATCGGGGCCGTGGATGGTAGCGATCGGGTAGTCGAGCGCGCGCAAGGTTTCGATGTCGCGGCGGACAGTGCGGTCGCTGGTCCCGAGCCGGGTGGCGAGCTCGCGCAGCGACCACTGCCGTCCTGATCCGAGCAGAGACAACAGCCGCAACGCCCGGTGTGAGGTGTTCGCCATCGTCCCACTCTGACACCGGTAGTGGCCACTCGGTGTCCACTACCGGTGTCAGGGTGGGTTCTGTTCAGTGAGCAGCGGCGAAAAGGACGGTGTCGGTATGCGGGTAGTCGTGGTGGGTGGCGGGATCGGCGGGCTTGCATTGGGGGCGGGGCTGCGTCGCCGGGGGTTTGAGGTGGCGGTATTCGACCGAGACACCGATGTGGCGGAGACGGGCGGCTACCACATCACCCTGGATGAGCGGGCGCAGTCGGCGCTAAAGGATCTGGTGGAACCGAAGATCATGCAGCGGCTCCTGGCATCGGGGTCGGCGTTGCGACTGCGCGAGCGCGACGCGTTCTGGGATCGCCGCGGCCGGCTGCTGGGCCACGGGCCGGACCTCAGCGACAGTGCAAGTATCGACGTCGATCGGATCACCCTGCGGATGCTGCTGGCCGAAGCCGTCGGAGATGGCCTGCACTTGGGATGCAACGTGTCCGGCGTCGGCCACGATGACCACGGCGCGCCCCAAGTGCGGTTCACCGACGGGGCGCCGGTCTCAGCGGATCTGGTGGTGGGCGCGGACGGCACCCACTCGGTAGTCGCCCGCCACCTGGCGGCAGGCCCGACCAACAGACCGGCGGGCATCATCGGGTTCTCCGGCCGCACCCTCCGGCGAGACCTCAGCCCCGGCGAGCAACAGCGACTTAGGCCACGATCGGGGCTCGCGATCGGCCCGCGCGGAGGAGCGCTCTACGTCGGCTTCCTCGACCCGGTCGGCAACACCGCGCTCGACGCTCCCGAGTTGCGGATGTCGGTCACCACCGGACCCACCTACATCTGGGGCGCTATGTTCCCCAAATCCACCAGCATCGATTCCCTGCGCGACCTGCGTGGCGGCGAACTGCAGGACGCGCTGCTCGGCCGATTCCGCGAGCGGGGCTGGGCCGAGCACACACTCGAGGTCATCGCCCAAGCCGACCCGCACAGCGTGGCCGGATTCCGCTTCAACACCGCCTCCACCCGCGCGGAGGATCTCGCGCCCTGGCCTGCGGGTCGCATCACCGCGCTGGGCGACGCTGTCCACGCCACACCGCCCACCGCCGGAATGGGAGCGGGCGCGGCCATCCGCGACGCCGCCAGCCTGCTCACGCACGTCAGCGCCGCCGCCGATGGCACCACCACCCTCACCGACGCCGTGGACCATTTCGAGGCCGGCATGCGCCAGCGCGGCAGCGATGTCCTCACCCTGGCCATGAAGACCGTCCGGTGGATCCTGGCCACCGACACCGCACTCGGCGCCGCAGCCACCGTCGTGAGCACCCCGATTCTGGCCGCAGCCGCCCGGCTACGTAACCCTGCGCGAGGGCCAGCGGTAGGTTAGAGCAGGGTCGGTCGACTGCTTCTTCGGGATGGCGTACTCCCAGTCCCGACGGGCCCATGCTCCTCGCCGGCTGGGTGCGTCGAACCGAGCAGGAAGGAACCCCGCGGGCTCCGAGAGGCCTCGACGGACTGTGCCCCGGACGGGTGGGAGCCGGGTGCGGCGGCGAACGGCGGTAGGCGTCTGGCCGTACCAACAGCAGTAGGGGCCACCGCTGAAGGAACGGGCCAGAACGCGACGAGGCTACGGCCCTTTGCGGCAGGATCACCTGTCATGGACTCTGCCGTCATAGCCGCGCTCATCACCACGCCCACGGCTGTCCTGGCTGTCGCGGCTGCCTATGCCGCAGGCCGCGCACAAGCGCGGGCAGCCCATCGTGGTCCCGTGGACGCCGTCCGCCGGCAACACCAGCGCGAGGCATACGCCGCCCTCGTTGCCCAGGCCGCCAAGTACGAGAGTCACATGGTGCGGGTGTACTTCGGCATCATCGAGCCCAGGATGCAACGCCACTGGAACGACACTCTCAGCACCCAGGACAACGAAGCCCTTGCCTTCGCTGCCGCAGCCGTCCGCCTCGAAGGGCCGGCGCACCTCGCTGATCTGGCCCACGCGATTGAACGTGTTTCGAATCAGCTCTACGGCGCCGTGCTGGAACTCCAGCACGCCGAGGACCCCTTCATGTCTCGCGCGTATGACATGTTCGACGAGCTGTACCTCAGCCTCAAGGACAGGGCGAAAGCGTTCGTCGAAGCCGCCAGCGCGCATCTCAACGACTCCGTGGGGCACCAATTACCCAACGTGGGTTGATGGCCGTCGATCGAGCTCTGAAGCCCCAGGCGCCGTCAAACCCGGCCTTCGTCATCACGCCCGGTAAGTCCGGGGACGCACCCTCATTCGCCCAGGTCATGGCCCGCATACGGGTGCCCCGGTCGGTCGGCCGGCCAAGAACGACCCCGCATGTGGTCTTGGCCGACAAGGCGTACCCGTCCCGCGCGATCCGCCGCCAACTGAGGCGACGCGGGGTCCGGGCAGTGATCCCGCCCGCAGCCGTTGTACGCCTCCCGGTTGGCGCCGCCGGCGCGGACCATTGCGTCGTACGGCGCCAACTTCGTCGGCCGGTTGGGCCCCGGCTCCATCACCTCGGTCGGTAACTCGTGCCGGAATCAGTGCCTTCCTGAGCTTCTGGTACTCCAAGCCGACGACGATGGCCTGGCATGAATGTGCAGGTCAGGGGGGAATTGTCAGTGGTGCGTTCTACCGTGAAAGCCCAACTGAAAGCCAGACAGGGGGATTTGTGGCGAACGGCGTGTGGCACTCCGAACTGAAGTGTGTCCTCGAACTCGATAAGCCTGACCTTGGACTCTCGAACAGCGCCATCAGCCCGCGCCCACACGCAACACCCCCTACACGCACCCAGGCTTTTCGTCTTGTCCGGAAGGGGTGATCTGCTGCACCGCGCCCGCGTCGCGCGCCCGCGGAGGCGGTCGGCAATGGTGCCTCACTGCCGGCCCGTGGGCACGGTGACCGGCGGCGTAGGCCGTTCAGGCGAAGACGGGATCTGTTGCCACCGGCCCTGTGTGCGCCGCAAGGCGAAAGGCAGGGGATCTTGCGTCAGGGAAACACACCGACGCGAAGAGGAGTGTCACCATGACCGCCACAGACAAGATGACCGCGAAGACCGAGCAGCGGATAGGCGCTGCGAAGGAGAGTGCGGTCCGTGTCGTGGACAGGGAGCGGAAGGTCGGCAACGGCCACTCCGAGTGGGCCGAGCGCGACCTGTATCGGGCCGCGGAGAGCGCCAAAGACACGGACTCCAGATAGTGCTAGGGGCAGCCTGCCAGGGCCTTGTCCCTTTTCGCAGAGTTGGCAGGGCGGTGGCCCGGAGGAGGCATCTCCGGGCCACCGCCCTGTTGCACGTGATCGGACGAAGGTTCGGAACAGTCCGGGTGCAGGTCAGGGGGCGAGGGAGCCGAGGACGACGTGGTCGAACCGCGGCGCTGGGGGACGAGGAGCTCAAGACCGGGTGGGGCGGGGCGGCTCTCGGAGGCGACAACGGCGATTGCCTCCGGGCATGACGAAGCAGCTGGCGGCGCCCGGGGGAGGGAAGTCGGGTTGGAGCGGGGACCCTGTCGGTTGGCCTTGGTGGCGGGTCGTGAGTGTTGGGTGGGTGCTGCTGGAGTGCTGCGGGCAGTCGTCTACGTCAGCAGACCGACGAGCCGTTCGCTGACGTTGTCCTTGCGCGACTCAGGGTCCGGCACCAGCTTCCCCCGGTCGCCGGGATCCCGGGCAAGGACGTGCAGCCGTCCGCCACTGCGGGCCAGCACCAGATCCCTGCTGCTGCCCGCGGTCTCGGCGGATCCCTGCGCCGTGTATTCGGTGACGGTGATCAGCGCGGAGCGTTCCGCGGCGGCGAGCACGGCCTCGGTGTCCACTGCCTCTCCGGGGTCCGCCGACGGGCCTCGCGGCAGCCACTCGGTGAGCGTCTTCAAGGCTTCGTCGAGCTTGTGCAACCCCATCTGGTGGACGCCGAGCGCGTCGATGCGGACCATGAGACAGATCCGCTCGGGTTGGGGGAGCAACAGGATCCGCCACGGCTCACCCGGACCCGACCCGGTCGTGCGGGCATCGAGCACCTTGCGGGCCCTTTGCTGGAACGCCACGGCGATGCCCAGGTCTCCCTGCACCTGAACCTGCTCGCCCGTGTCACCCGCCAGCAGCAGTTGTCGGGCCGCCAGCGAGCGCACGGCCTCGGCGATCACCTCGTCCGAAGGCCTGGCTTCCAGGAAGTCCACGATCGCGTCCACGGCGGTGAGCTCCGCGATGGTGTATGCACCGAGCAGCACCGGTCCTGTGTTCACCAGGTTCACCACGGCCGAAACCAGTCCCGAAGGGGCGAACGCCGCACCCGCGTCCGACGGCGCCGCAGGGGGAACATCGCGCTGATCGTCGTCGCTCATGACGGTCCTCCCGGCTGTAACAGTTCCACCGCAGGCGGCACGCGACTCTCACGGAGTACCGCGGCGGCGCTGCGTGAGAGGGTCTCGGTCACCCACACCTCGGAATTGCCGAACAGCCCACGACCCGCCCTGCCGGACAACGACTGTCCCAGCTCGCCGGCCAGGTCCTCCCGGTCCGGGGGCGGGAACCGAGCCGCCAGGTCCGTAGACACGGCAGTGACGTCGTCGGCCTCCTCGATCCGGCGCAGTGCCTGGGTCAGCACCCGCGCGACCGCAGGTGTCAGGGACGTCGGCATGGCAAGGAACGGCGCCAGGTACAGCGGCCGCCGTTCGGTCATCCGGGACAGCCCCCAGGGCCCGACATTGCTGCGTGTGATCCGGTAGACCACGTAGTCCATGAGGTGGCGGAGGTCGCTCACACTGGGCAGCTTCCGCCCGCCGAAAGCGGCCGGTGTCTTCTCCAACTGCACCCAGGTGCCCTGGGCGGTGCGTCCGTGCAGCTTCTCCCGCACCACGTCCCCGCGCATCCCGATGTCGGGATAGAGAGCCTTGTCGATGTCACGGTGGTGGCTGGAAAGGCGCTCGTGACTCACCTTGGCGAACCGCCAGTTCTCGTACAGCTGCGGTTCATCAACCAGTACATGGCCGCCGCACAGCACGTCGTGCAACTGGGGCACCTGCAGTCCGTGGCGCTCCAAATCCGAGAGGATCGCCGCTTCCTCCGGGCTGAGGCGGCGAACGGCCTCGACCAGCCCTTTCCGGTACGCCCCTACCCGCGCCGTGATCTCGATCATGAGCCGGACCCGGGTGCGCGCCTGCTCGGCCCGCCGGTCACTCACACTGTCCGAAGTCGCGCCGCCGGGTTGCCTCCGGTGGGTGACCGATGCCAGTGCGTGCTTCCGCTCCACCTCGCCAGTACAGCACGGCAGGCCCTTGCACGCACGAGCTCAGCGCCCGGGCCGGGGAGCGTACGGCACGAAGGAATGCGGTGCCGTACACGGCCGTGAGGGCTCGGTGTGCTGCCTGGGTGTGCCATGCCCAGGCAGCACACGTCCTGGTTGATGGCCGGTGGCCTGCCCAGACTCGGTGGAGCGGGAAGGGTCACATCGTGCGAGGGAGGAGTCCGCCACGGCCGGGACCGTTGAGGGCGACCAGGTCGACGTGGTCGGGGTGTGGGTGACCGCGGTTGGTCACATCCGGCAGGAGCTGCTGCCGGACGGCCGGTACGACGAAGCCCGCGGGGAGCGGGCCAGCGCGTACTCCGGCCGGTACACGGTGGCCGAAAGCCACCTGGACTACGTCGACGACACCGGTTTTACCGCCACGGGCGACATCCGGGACGGAGTGCTCTATCACGAGCACCTCGTGCTCTACCGGGAGCAGAAGCAGTCGTAGAGAAGGCCGGGCCCGTGACCGCCCTGGTACCGGGGGTGCGACTCCGCCGTCGGCGGACCAGGAAGTCCCGACACAACAGTCAGTCAACATCAACGAGAATCAAGGACCACATCCATGACAGGACAACGACTTGACGGCAAGGTCGCGCTGATCACAGGCGCGACTGGCGGCCTCGGCACAGCGACCGCCGAGCTCTTCGCCAGCGAAGGCGCCCGGCTGGTGATCACCGATGTCGCCGAAGGCCCCCTGCGGGAGCTGTCCCAGCGGATCGAGGCACGCGGCGGGGAGGTCGTTGCTGCCCGCCTCGATGTCTCCTCCGCGCGGGAGTGGGACGACGTGATCACCCTCGTGCGCGACCGGTTCGGAACGCTGGACGTGCTCGTGAACCTCGCCGGCATCCTGGACTGGCCTGGTATCGAGGGCACGCGGGAGGAGGCGTGGGATCGCGTCATTGACGTGAACCAGAAAGGCACCTGGCTCGGTATGAAGGCGGCGATGCCGCTCCTGCGCGCAAGCGGCAACGCGTCGGTGATCAATACCTCGTCCGTACTCGGCCTGGTGGGAAGCGGCGCGGCTGCGGCCTACCAAGCATCCAAGGGGGCCGTACGCCTGTTGAGCAAGACCGCCGCGGTCGAGTACGCGCGGCAGGGAGTACGGGTCAACTCGGTGCATCCTGGGGTGATCGCCACGCCGATGATCCAGGACCTCCTGGACGACCAGGGTGACCAGCAGCCGGACATCCAACGTACCCCCATGCGCCGGGCCGGCCACGCCGACGAGGTCGCACCCGCGATCCTCTTCCTCGCCTGCGACGACTCCTCGTTCGTCACCGGCTCGGAGCTGGTGGTCGACGGCGGCCTCACCGCGCACTGAACAGCCCAGCCGCGCGACGACCACGACGGCCTGCCTCGAACGCCGCACCCCGTGAGCGCGTCAACGGCTTGGCCCCCTGACCCGTTCACGCACTGCACAGCTTCAGGCAGCCCGCACCGGCGCCTGCCCTCACACTCGCCTTCTCCAGGGACCACACCATGACACCTGCAACCGCGTCCGCCGAAGCATCCGAATCCACAGAGTTCGCCGGGAAGATCGCCCTCGTCACCGGGGCCGCGCGCGGCGTGGGCAAGGAGACTGTGGCGCTTCTCCACGCCCGCGGCGCCCGCGTCGTCGCCGTCGATCTACGTCCTGACATCACGACTCTGCCGGAAGAGTTTCCCGGCGTACTCGCGATGCGCGGCGACATCACGCGAGAAGAGACCGCCGCCCGCGCGGTGCAATCGGCCTTGGGTACCTTCGGAGGACTGGACATCCTGGTGAACAACGCCGGACGCACCTTGAACAAGCCCATTACCGAAACCACTGCCGAGGACTGGGACGCTGTGATGGCGGTCAACGCCCGCGGCTCGTTCTTCTGTGCCCGCGAAGCATTCCGGGTCATGAAGAGCCTCGGCGGCGGTGCCATCGTCAGTACCGGGTCCTATGCCAGCACCGTCGCCCTGCCTGAAGGCGTCGCCTACAGTGCGTCGAAGGGCGCTCTGGCACAACTGACCAAGGTGTTCGCCGTCGAGGGCGGGCCACTGGGCATCCGCGCCAATCTCGTTGCCGCAGGCGTCATCGAGACCGATTTCCTCGACACGATCCGCCCCGACAGCCGCTCATACCTGGCGTCCTTCGCCGAGGCGCAGCCCCTGGGGCGAGTCGCGCAGCCCGAAGAGATCGCCGAGGTTCTGTGCTTCCTGGCTTCACCACGCTCCAGCTTCATCACAGGAGCCGTGGTTGCCGCTGACGGCGGCTTCACCGCGGTTTAGCGCCGCACCAGGCAATGTGTCTCTGGTGGCCACGGCCCGTATGTCTGAGCTAGGACACCGGGGCCGACTGTGTGCGGTGTCCGCGCCCGGCGCGGTCTCGTCCGCCTGTGCGGGCCCGCGGTAGCTCAGGTGGTGCTGGGCCAGGCGGTGCCAGCGGCTGCGGACATCGTCCGCGGCGTTTCGCCCCACTGGGCTGTTGCCTCCGGGGTCGGCGGGAGTCCGGACATGAAGCGGGCGATCCCTGCGTAGTGGGCGTGGTTGCCACCCTCGGACAGCTCGCTCAGGCGAGCAAGGCCGGCGGTGAGCTGCTCACGGTTGGCGCGGTTGGCGTGGTGGAAGGCGAGTTCGAGTTTGACCTCTGCTTCCTTCACCGCGGCGACCTGCGCCTCGGTACGGACGAGGCGGGCGCTGGCGGTGTCGCCGTTGTTGTCCCAGACGTAGGTGGCAGACGTCGCGGTTGGTGGCGTGGCCGATGAGCTTCAGCACCGCGCCCGCTGTCCGAGCTCGCGGAAGAGCAGGGCCGCTGATTCCTCAGTACCGATTCTCGCGGGAGCGGTCCGGTACCCGGCCGTAAGGGATGGTCGTCGGCTTCGTCTAGGGCGGGCCTTGGCGGGTGGCAGCTCACCTCGCCCTCCGCACATCTATTGCACGGTGGGAGCTTGTTCCAGCCGAGCCGCTGAGCCCGTATCCATCGTCCGAATTCCTCGCCCTGGCGCACTACGCCCCCGGGTGGGCAGGTTTTTCAGCCGGCATCGGGGTTGGCGCGCTTGAGACTGTCGTACACCGACCCCTCGGCTCTAGGGGGGCTGCCTGGGTCGCATACTCGGTGAGCGTTTGTGGTGCCGCGGATGCGGTGACAGCAGGGCCCTGTGTGCTGGAGCGAGGAAAGGTTGATGGGAGACATGGAAGACGCGAACGAACTGTCCGTGCCGGAAGTGGCGGACAGTCCGGCGTTGCGGAAGCCGCCAACCGGTGGCCTGGCGCGGTGGTTGCTGCGTCACCAGGTGCAGCCGATCGGACCGGCGGCCGGTGAGGGGCACACGGAATCGCATCCCTGGTGGAAAGTGATGTGCCTGACCGGCGTCGACTACTTCTCCAGCCTGGCCTACGTACCGGCCATCGCCGCCCTCGCCGCCGGAGCGGTCTCCCCGCTGGCGACACTGCTGATCGTGGCGCTGACCCTGTTCGGCATGCTGCCGATGTACCGGCGGGTGACCAAGGAGAGCCCCCGAGGAGCCGGGTCCGTGGCAATGCTCGAGGACCTGCTGCCGTTTTGGTGGGGCAAGCTGTTCGTACTGATTCTCCTCGGCTTCGTCGCCACGTCCTGGATCATCACGATCACCCTGTCCACGGCGGATGCTTCCGTGCACGTGGTGGAGAACCCCTTCTTTCCCCAGGCCCTGCACGGCCACGAGGTCGCCCTCACCGTCGCGTTGCTGGTTGTGCTCGGAGGGGTGTTTCTCCTCGGGTTCAGCGAAGCGGTCAGTGTCGCCATCCCACTCGTCGCGATCTTCCTGATCCTTAACGCGGTGGTCATCGCCATCGGTTTGGTGCACGTCTTCACCACGCCCGGGGCGTGGTCGGCATGGACGGACGCCCTGGCCGAGGGAGGTGGCGGTTTCGGCGATCTGATGGGGCCGGCGTTGCTGGCCTTCCCGCTGCTGGTCCTGGGCCTGTCGGGCTTCGAGACGGGGGTGAGCATGATGCCGCTCGTCGCCGCCAAGGGGGCGAACGACGAGGAGAGGCTGCGCTCGCGCATCCGCAACACCCGCAGGCTGCTGACCACCGCCGCCCTCGTCATGAGCGTCTACCTGCTCTCCGCGAGCTTCGTCACCACCGTCCTCATCCCTCACAAGGACTTCGAGGCAGGCGGCGCAGCCAACGGCCGCGCCCTGGCCTTCCTGGCCCACGAACACGTCGGCGAAGCCTTCGGCACCGTCTACGACATCAGCACCATTCTGATCCTGTGGTTCGCGGGCGCATCCGCGATGGCGGGGCTGGTCAACATCGTCCCGCGGTACCTGCCCGACTACGGCATGGCCCCGGAATGGGGCCGCGCGGTTCGCCCGGTCGTCCTCGTCTACACCGCCCTGTGCATCGCCATCACCATCGCCTTCGACGCCGACGTCGACGCCCAGGCCGGCGCCTACGCCACCGGCATCCTGGCCATGATGGTCTCCGGCGCATTCGCCGTCACCGTCTCGGCCCTGCGCCACCGCCAGCGGGCCACCACCGCAGGCTTCGCCGCGCTCACCGCGGTACTGCTCTACGCCCTGGTCGCCAACATCGTCGACAAGCCCGACGGCATCGCCATCTCAGGCGTCTTCATCGTCGGCATCATCGCCGTTTCCCTGATCTCCCGGGTCTCGCGCACCACCGAACTGCGCGCCGACCGCATCGTCTTCGACCCCGCCGCCCGACAGTTCATCACCGACACCCTCGCCCACGACAACTCCATCAACATCATCGCCAACCGACGCCAGGCCGGCGACCTGGCGGAGTACAGCGACAAGGAGCGCGAGCAGCGCGGCACCAACCCGGTACCCGGTCCCGCCGACGTCCTGTTCCTGGAAATCGACGTCGTCGACCCCTCCGACTTCAGCGAAACGCTCACCCTGCGCGGCGTCGAGGTCGACGGCTACCGGATCCTGCGCGCGGAAGCCCCCGCCGCTCCGAACGCCATCGCGGCGATCCTGCTCGCTCTTCGGAACACCACCGGGGTAAAGCCGCACTGCTACTTCGCCTGGGCAGAAGGAAGCCCCCTGATGCACATGTTCCGCTACTTCCTGCTTGGCCGCGGAGACACCGCTCCGGTGACCCGCGAAATCATCCGCAGCCACGAACCCGACCCCGACCGCCGCCCCGGCATCCACGTCGGCGGCTGAGGAACGCTCCTTCTCATGGAGGGCTTGGGCGCCTCGCCCTCCACATGGTCTTGCTCGCGGCTTGCGCTGACGTCCTCGTCCGCAGCCGGTACGGGCCATGCGCGGGTTCAGCTTGTTGACCGGACGAGCCCACCGCCCTGGCCTCGGAGGTCTACCTTGGGCCAGGAGGCCCACTCGATGGGCCCTGGCCCCAACGCCGCTCCGTCACTCGTCAGGACCCGGCCGCCTCGTCCCCGCCAGTGACGCCGCTACGGCCGCTGTGCAACCTGGTCATGGGCGCGCAGGGCTGCGGCGCACCCAGCAGGATGGGTGCGCCGCAGCCCATCACGGGGACTCTGCGCCCATCCGGATTGCGGCCGCGGTCGCCCGGCGGCAAGGGAGGCGACAGCTAAGAAGCACCGACCCACGTCTACCGAGAGCGCCTGCGATGCAGTGCGTCCCGTCTGGCTCTGGCCCCGGCCCCGGGCGCCGGCTGGATGGAGGCGCTGTGTGATCAGCACACAGCTGAGCGCGCCTGCACAGCACAGCGTGCGGAGCTTGAAACTGGGAGGCGCAGCGCTGAGGGGCGGGGCCCACGCCCAGTGGGACCGAGGGTGGGGACGCCGATTCGAGTCGGGCCCTTTTCGTGCAGGTCAGGGCATGTGAGCATGCCTGATTTCAACGCTGACATCTCTCCCTCCGAGGGAGGAAGAGATATCTTCTGCCAGCTGCTGCTCCGGCGCCCGGATCAGCGCCCGAGGGCCTTGCGCAGCTCTTCCTTGTTCATTTGCGAGCGGCCGCCGAGGTTCTTCTTTTTGGCCTCTTCGTACAGCTGGTCCTTGGTGGGGCCCTGCGGCCCCTTGTGCGAGCGTTCGCCTCCGCGCTGCGGGGCGGATTTGGGGTCGCGGGTGGAAGTCTTGCTCGCCTGCTTGGCTTCGCCCGAGCGGGCACGCTCCTTGTTGACGGTGCGCGCGGCGATCTCCTCTGCCCGCCTCTCGGAGGTGCCTCGTTCCTTGGCGCCTTCCTTGATGTGCTCGTACTGCCGCTCTCGCTTCTTGTTCGACCCTGCGGGCATTGCCAGCTCCTTGATGAGTGCTGTTGCTACCGGGTTGCCTGACGCCCGGCCAGGCAACCGCTGGGGCCGGAATACGGCCACTCCCACTACACGCCCCACCGCTGCGGTGCGCGACATGAGCGAGCCAGCCAGGTAAATCCGCTCTGCCGGTGGGGACGTGTGTTCAGGCGCCCGTCCCGTCCCGGCCGCGAAGCCGCCCGTACATACCTGCGGTGTCGCACCTGCGCATAGGCCATCAAATGGCGGGGATCCGCTGCCGTGATGGGACGTTCATGGCGTAAGGAGCCGACTGTGTTGATGGCCCACCCTGCGGTTCTGCAGAACCTCGTTGAGCAGTACGAGACTCTCCGGCTGCTGCACGCCCAGGAAGCCAGTGAGCTGGTGCGCCAGCGCATGGACGATGTCGCCTACACCCTGTGCACCTCCACCGGCACCCGTGACGTCGACACAGCCCTGATCGCCGCACTCCACCGACCTCCCGGAGCGCGCGTCGAGGACGACTCCCTGCTCGCGCACTGAGACCCGGGCTCGCCCGCAGGTACCCGCCCTCTGCGTCGCTTGACTTCAGTCGACGGAAAGAGCTTCGAGGAGGTCTCCGACCTGAGGGTCGGGCAGCGCGCGGGCGACGTCGGCGAGGGCGACCATGCCGACCAGGCGGTGACCGTCGATGACGGGCAGGCGGCGGACCTTGTGGCGGGCCATGGTCGCGAAGATCTCGTCCGCGCTGTCGTCGGCGCCGATCGTGACCGCTTCGCCCTGGGCGAGCTCGCCGGCCGTGGTCTGGTGCGGGTCACGGCCCTCGCCCAAGACCTTGACGGTGATGTCCCGGTCGGTCAGGACGCCCTTGAGCTTGTCGTCCCTGCCGCAGATCGGCAGCGCACCCACTCCGAGGGCAGTGAGCTTTCGGGCCGCATCCGAGACGCTGGCATCAGTGCTGATGCACTCGGCGCCGGGAGTCATGATGTCGCGGGCAACGCTCATATCACTTTCGCCTTCCGGGAGGGGTGTCCTTACTTGCCGCGCCCGGTGACGTAGTCACGTGCGCGATCGGCCAGGCCCAGGCCGGGAGCCAGAAGCTTGCTGACGCCCGGGGAGCTCGGGGCGCTGGGGTGAGGACGCGTCGGGGCGGTCTTCTTCGCCTCACGGATCTTCTCCCCCAGGCTCTCCAGGAGATAGCCGTGGACGCCCTCGCGCAGTTGCGGGAAGAGGTTGATCTCCTCGTCCGTGACATGAGAAGTGATCTCGGTGCGCAGTTCGCGCACGAGCCGATCGAAATCCGCGTCGCCGGCGTCGCGGCCCTCCAGCTCCTTGAGGAGGTTTTCGACGCGGGCGTGGTCGGCGACCTCCCGGTCGGCCATGGCGTCGCCGCCGTCCAGGTGCTCGCGCACCGCGGGGTAGAGGTACTGCTCCTCGGCCACCGAGTGCCGCACCAGCTCGATCGTCAGCGAATCCACCAGCTGCTTGCGGCGCTCACTGCCTGGCATGGCATTGTCCAGCTGCTCGAACAGCTCATCCACCTCGCGGTGGTCGGTGGTCAGCTCCGCGATGACATCCCCGCCGTGACCCATGAGGATTCGCCCCTTTCCTCTCTATGCACCGACTTCGGCGCGCCAGGTGACGGTTTCCCGACGTAAGCCGCGAGTAACCCGAACTGGGCGGATTGCATCGGATGCCTAGTTCCGGGGGAGATCGGCTCCGCAGCTGCGCTTGAGAGGTGTGCGGGTCCTGAGATGGGCAGGGTTTTCGCGCGGGCGTACAGGTTTTACGTGGAGGTACCGGGTTAGGCGCGCCGTGACAAGGCAGCAGCAACGCGAGAGCGAGGAGCAGCCATGGCGACGGCAGTAGCACAGGAGCAGACAGCGGCGACCCTCCCGAACGCCGCACCTGAGTCGGCCGAGACCTCTCTGCCGCTGGTGGAGGATGGCCGGCACATCGCTCCGCTGGATGCTCGTCGCCTGTCGAAGCTGTTCTTCGAGCGGCTGTCGGTCCTGGAGGAAGGCACGGCGGAGTATCAGTACGCGCGCAACACGCTGATCGAGATGAACCTGTCGCTGGTGCGCTATGTCGCGCGCCGCTTCCGCAGCCGCGGGCAGGAGATGGAAGACGTCGTGCAGGTCGGCACGATCGGTTTGATCAAGGCCATCGACCGCTTCGACGTATCGCTGGAGAACGAGTTCACCACCTTCGCCGTCCCCTACATCACCGGGGAGATCAAGCGGTTCTTCCGCGACACCACCTGGTCCGTGCACGTCCCGCGCCGACTGCAGGAGCTGCGCGTCGACCTCGCGCGCGCCCGCGAACAGCTGGAAGGGCAGGGCATCGCCGAGCCCTCCGTCGCCGACCTCGCCGAATTCCTGGAATTGCCGGAGGAGGAGGTCGTCGAGGGGCTGGTGGCCTGTAACGGCTACGACTCCGACTCCATTGACCGGCCCATCGAATCCGGCGGCGGCAAGAAGCAGCAGACCGGACTCGTCGCCGACCTGATCGGCAACGAGGACCCCGCGCTCGCCTTGGCCGAGGACCTTCAGGCCCTCAAGCCGCTCCTGGCTCAGTTCGACGAGCGTGAACGCACCCTCATTGAGCTCCGCTTCGGTGCGGAGATGACGCAGGCCGAGATTGGCAAGGAACTGGGTGTGTCCCAGATGCACGTCTCCCGCCTCCTGGCCCGCGCTTTGGCCACCCTGCGTGAAGGCCTCCTCGCCGAGGCATGAGGGCCCGCGGGCTGGGCGTCCGGTGGCGTGTGGACACTTTTCGGCGTGGAGTGGAAGGCAGGCAACGTCGTCTGTCTGGGGAGGCAGCATGACCACGCTCCGTGTTGAACACTCGGTCACGGACTTCGATCTTTGGAAGGCCTGGTTTGACCGGTTTTCCGAGTTCCGCCAGCAGTCAGGGGTCTGCGGATACCGCGTCCAGCGTGCGGTCGGCGATCCGCAGTACGTCGTGTTCGATCTCGATTTCGAGACCACTGATGCGGCAGTGAGGTTTTTCGTACTGCTGCAGACCAAGGTCTGGTCGTCGAGCGAGAGCGCCCCGGCTCTGGTCGGGACGCCGCAGGCCAAGATCCTTGACTCCGTGGAAGAACGTTCGGCGGCGTGAGCTGGGCGAACGTTTCCTCGGCCGGCCCGCGGGCACCCGCTCGATGATCGGCCGTGCAGCGGCAAGCCAGATCCAGCGCCCTGCGCTGGAGGAGAGGGAGGTCACCGTGTTGAGCGCAATCGCAGATGTTCTTCGGTCCATCGGCGGGGCCATCGCCACCGTCGTCACGCTGCCGTTCCGGGCCGTGGCCCGGCTGTTCGGCGGCGCCTCAAGCTCCGCCCACGGCCACCACTGACCGGCCGGCGCGCGTCGACGCGCGGACGCCCCCAAAGCCCAAGCCCGGCTGGAACCCCCGTCCAGCCGGGCTTGCGTCTGCCCGGCCCCGGAGAAGGCGTCGACGCGCTGAGTCGCGCGGCCCGCGGGCCCGGCGTAGACAGGAGCTATGAGCGAAGCAGACACTTTCCGGCCCGGCGAGGTGGTGCCTGACAGCGGCATCTACGAGTGCGACTGCGGCCAGGCCCACCACTGGAGCACGGACGTGAAGGGCCACCGCTTCCCGCCGCTCCCGCAAGGCTGCGCAGGCAGCACCTGGACGCTCAAGGATCCAGCGCACCCCGCTGACTGACCGCAAAGCCCCGGTGCGCGGAGGCGTCCTATGCCGGTGAAGGTGATCGAGGGCAGTGACACGACCGTCTGCCCGCCGGGCTTCTACGCCCTCTACGAGGGCACTACCTACAACGAGACCAGCAGCGCCGACCGGCGAGTGCTGGTCTCGTTGTAGGTAGTGGTGGACCTTTCGGTGTACGGCTTCGACCACGGCGCGCAATCGCTGGTGAATCACAGCCCCTACATGGTCAAGCTCTACGAAGAGGCCGGAGGCGAAGGGGAGCACCTGGACATCGGGCCGACCCGCTGCCCACCAAGCCTCGCCAGGTTCGCCACCGCGACAGGCGAGCACTGGAGCCGCCGGGCCTCCTCGATCAATGCCACCTCTACGCGCCTAAGAGCGTGATGCGAGCCGCCCCCGGAGACCCTGGGGCGCGAGCTCTTAACCGGTCACCTGGCGAGTCGATCGGTCTCCACGCGAAGGTGCCTTCAGTGAGGGTGTGTCGCAGATCGGCGTAGGCAGGGACGGTGACACGGCCTGGCCAGGGGTGTGCCAGGAAGCGGAGGGACCGCTGGAGCGCAACAGCTCTCCAAGCGCGGATGTGGCCTGAGCGGCAGTCACTTCATCGGCCGCGGTGATGTCGATGACGACCAGGTCCGGCTTGCCAAGGTGCTCTTGATGGATCTTCGCGGGCTGATTAGACGTCTTCTGGGGGCGGGCAGTTCGTCCTCCTCGAGGAAGTCACTCTGTCGTGGCTGCCTGGGGTTCCACGCGCGGTCGAGGGCCGGCCCGGGGCCAGGCATGTCGTCGAGCATGCCCGGTGCCAGGTGACCGGGGATGGCTACCGACCGTATTCGAAAGCTGCGGTATTCGGCGTCGTTTGGCCACTGCCGGCAACAGGGGAACGGCCTCCACCACGCGGTCCAGGCCGTCGCGCACATGCACAACCTTGCCCTGGCTGTCTGACGAAGACCGTCAAACCTGACATTGACCTGCTCGATCACAGCCTTCTGCAACACGCTGTAGGCAGGCCGTTCACTCTGATTTGGGCTGGGTGCGTCGGGCGTAGGCGCGGGCGGCGCGGGCGCGGTCGCCGCAGCGGGTCGAGGACCAGTGGCGGCGGCCGTGTCGGAGCAGGTAGCGGTTGCAGGGGGGAGCCGCAGGCGGCGAGGGCGGCCGCGCCTGGGCGATGTGCCCGGATGTGTCCGGCACGCACGAGCGTGATCGGGGCGGTGCCGCCGAGGTAGACTGAGCCCAGGTTGCTCACGTCCAGGGACAGGTCAGGCTCCCGATCCGTCGGGACGCAGACGGCCTTGCTGTCCCGGACGGTCAAGAGGTAGCGGCCGTGCTCGCCAAGGAACGGGTCGTCGACGTCGAGGACGTTCTCCCCGTCGCTGATCCAGGCGCGCGCGGTGAGTGCGCCAGGAACGTCCAGCAGTCGCACCCAGAGCCAGTCGATGTCGTCGCTCACCTGGCCGGCGCGAAAGTCCGCAAGCTGCCAGCGCAGCGGGTGCTCGGGCGGGAAGTGCTTGGACACGACCTGAGTGACCAGGTCGTGTCCGAGCAGAAAGCGGGCCAGGGCCGCGTGGGCAGCGTCTTCGGTGGCGATGGTCTCGTCGACCGTCAGGGTGTTGGGCTCGCCGAGCGAATAGCTGGCGTACCCGTCCGGGACGCCGTCGGCGTCCGTGGATGGCGACGTAGCGCGGCGCGGGAGCGACCGGGGGCTGCCCCGCACGCAGGGCCCACCAGCGGTACGGCCGGGACAGCGCGCCGGGTTGTGCGCGGCGGTACCGGTCGTAGACCTCTTCCAGGATCTCGCCGCACTTGGCGCAACGCAGCAGCTCGACCGAGCCGGTGTCCGCGCCGGTCGCTAGGGCGTCGGCCGTTCCGCGCGCCCCGGGGGAGGGCGAAGGCAGCCTGGTGGCGCGGCACCGTCAGCCGCTGCGCGTAGGTTGCCGGTCCGTAACCGAACCTGCGGTAGATCGGGGCCTCGGAGGCCAGCAGTACGGAGAGGAATTCTCCTCGGGCCCGCAGCTCGGTGAGCTGACGCCGCATCATCGTCCTGAGCACGCCCTGGCGTCGGTGCGAGGGAACGACACCGACGGCGCTCACCCCGGCGGCCCGGGCAAGGATCTCACCGGGCAGGGTGAGCTCGAAGGAGTACGCGCCGGCGGGAACGGGTCGCACATCGTCATGCGGACGACGGAGAACGCCACCAAACTCCCGTGACCACACCCTCGCGCACAGGCTCGTCAACTTGACCCGGTCCTAAGGACTGGGCTTGGAGGTAGGGCGCCACTGGCGGTGACGGGGCCTCCTCCGTCCGGACACCCCTATGGGGTGGCAGGGACGCGTGACTCACGCC
>NZ_JBIRGO010000041.1:0-29809 GCF_044328065.1 Streptomyces sp. NPDC017993 | reverse complement strand
GCCGACGCATCGATGTTCCGCGTCACGAACGGCAGACTCCGCGTCCTGCGCACCAGCACCGCCACCGCCTGACACACGAAATGCGTCCCGTAGAAGAGAAGGAACGCGATCAGTATCAGGGCCTGGCCGGGCAGGAGATCGAGGATGCCGGCCCGGAGGAGGCCGACCAGCGTCAGCATGTCCCGCAGCAGCTGCCGCGTCGTCACCTCCACCGCGATCTTGTCGCGGGGCACGGTGACCCCGTCCACCTGTTCCTGCCGGTAGAGATCGACCGCCAGGCCCGCCAACGCCGCGCAGACCAGCAACGGGAGCTGCGGAAGCAGCGCCGCGAAGGACTGCGTGACGAAGAGCGCCGGGAGCAACAGCGGGGCTGCACGCTGCGCGGCGCGGTGCAGAGCGGATGCGTCGGACGACACGTGGCGGGCTCCAAGCGGGAGACGTCGGGTGGGTCGGGGAACACACCAGGCGAGGGACACGGCGGGAAGGCGATTCGGCATGAGCCGGCAGAACCAAGGTGACGCGGATGAAGCGGGATATTACTGGCTTCCACTGTGGGCCGCGCCGTGCCTGCACGAATGGCCCGGCGCACGCCACGAATCCTCGCTCACGACGTCGGCCGGGACGTCCTCTTTCCACAGCCGGAACACCCCGGTCGCAAGAGTGCGGGCGGGCTGGGGATGAGGCACCGAGGCCGATCAGCAAGCAGTGATAATCCATGCCGAAGGGCAGCCCGGCGGACCTCAACCGGCGGCTTTGGCTCCCCGGTCGGACCGCCCCCGCGTCGAACGGGCCGGGCGCGCGCCGCGGAAGGGCGATGCCGCTACGGCTACGCGTCCCCCGCCCCTTCCCGCACGGTGAGCGTGCCGCCGCTCTCCCTGTCGACGTGCGCGTGGAATTCGCCGCTGATGCGGTCGAGAACCGTCCCCAGCCATGCGCAGTCATCGTCCGAGGCGTGCCGCAGCCGCATCCGCCGAGCCTGCAGCGGGACGATCCGGACCTCGTGGAGCCGGCCCGTGGCGGGCTCCACCGAGACCAGATACAGCGGCCGCAAGTCGTCCCGGTACTGCTCGTAGCCGGTGATGCCCTCGTAGTCGTCGATGAAGTCGCCGCACCCGTGAAGCACCAGTTTTCCCCGGTAGATCTCCAGGGGGCGCGGGTGATGCGAGGAGTGCCCGTGGACGACGTCCACGCCGCCGTCGATCAAGGCATGTGCGAAGCCGACCTGGTCACGGGAGACGTGATAGCCCCAGTTGGAACCCCAGTGGACGGAAGCCACCACGACATCGCCCGGTCGCTTCACCTGCCGTACCCGGCCGACCACCCCGGCCGCGGCGCTCTGCGACGGCTCGGCGACGACGTCGATCCCTCCCCGGTCCCCCGTCGCGGCCCACGCGCGCGGGACGCCGCTGGACGGCATCCCGAACGAGAACACCAGGACCCGGCGGCCTCCCTCGACGGGGACGATCGCCGGACGTCGTGCCGCCTCCGCGTCCGCACCCGCCCCTGCCGTCCGCAGCCCCGCACCCGCCAGGGTGTCGAGCGTTTCCTCCAGGCCGCGGGGGCCGAAGTCGAGGACGTGGTTGTTGGCAAGGGAGCAGACGTCGGGGCGGGCGGCCGCCAGGCAGGGGACGTTCGCGGGGTTCATGCGGTAGTGAACTTCTTTGCCGGAGGCGAAGTCGTCGTTCCGCGTGACGCTGGTCTCCAGGTTGACCACACGGGCCTCCGGCGCGGCGGCGTCGAGCACCCGTAGCGCGTCTCCCCACGGCCAGGAGAAGTCCGCCGGACGGGGAATGACCCCGTTCGCCGCCTCCACCAGCTCGACATACGCCCGGGCGTCCCGGATGTAGCCCTCCCGCAGGGCCGGGTCGCCGGGGTACGGGAGGATCTGGTCGACGCCGCGGCCGAGCATCACATCGCCGCAGAGGAACATCGTGACCACGTCACTGCCCACTCCTCCAGATTACGGCCGTCGGCGCATGTCCCTCGGGGGACCGGGCCACTCGTCCCGGCAAGGCAAGCGGCCCGGGCCCCCTCAGGGACCCGGGCCGCGGGCGCTACCGGGCGGTCCGCCGTGCTACTTGTCGCCGTCGGTCTCCACGCGCCAGGTGACGGGCTGCGCGCCCGCACTCTGGCCCTGGAAGACGACGGCCACCGGGGGCTCGCCCTTGGCCAGCATGTGGATGGAGCACTCGGTCACGGTCGCGCCGGGCTTGACCATCTTGTCGGGCGTCGACTCGGGGCACTGGCTCACCCCGGGGCCGCCGATGTCGATCAGCACCATCTTCCGCGACTCCTGGCCGGCGGCGGTCCTCAGCACCACGCCGTTGTTCATGCTCGGGAGCAGGTCGTGCTTGCCGGTGTTCCGGTACTGCATCGTGACGTAGTACGGGATGAGCTTCTTCTCGTCGGCATCCAGGTCGAACCGGCTCAGGTCGGCGATCGACCCCGCGCGCACGCCCTTGGGCGTCACGTACAGGGACACGGGACGCTTGTCGCTGTCCTGCGTGACGGAGTCCGCGGACTTGCCCGCGGGCAGAATCCCGGTGGCCCCGCCCTTACCGCCGCCGACCTGCCACAGAAGCGTCTCGCCCCCCGAGTCCTTGTACGAGACGGTCGCCGGCTGTTGGCCCTTGCCCAGCATGAAGATCTGGCAGACGGACGTGGTCGCACCGGCGGCCAGCTTCTCCGCGCCGCCCTCGCGGCACGCGGCAGGCAGCCCCGAGCCGGTGGCCAGCGGGTTGCTCTGGAAGAGCGAGATCTGCTCGGCCGGCCGGCCGTCCGCCCCGTTGATCGAGAAGTTCCTCGCCGGGTCCACCCCGCTCACCGGGCTCTTGTCGGTGTTCGTGTAGGAGAAGGTGAGGTAGTACGGCACCATCCCCTTCAGATCGTCGTCCAGCTTGATGTGCACAAGGTCGGACTCCGCGCCGCGGGCCAGCCGCGTGGGCGTGATCCGCAGGGGATGGACCTTGTGGTCGGTCCCCGTCCAGGTCGCCGGGTGAGGAGCGGCCTTCATCGGCAGCGGCTTGGCGGCGGCCGCGGCAGCGGACGCGCCCGGCGACGCCTTCTCCTGGGTCGAGCCCGCACATCCCACCGCCAACAGCAGCAACGCACTCATGCCCGCGGCACTGGCCAGACGTCTGCGCATCCGCATAGGAACCCCCGTGATTCCGTGCCGCGTGAGCCTCCACCCGGCAGTTGAGAAGCGGCACCCGCCAGGCGGACACCGGTCGGCCCATCCGGCCGGAACGGTCGGAAGAGTAGCCGCACCGGGAAGCGTCGTGGACGGCGGCCCCCGGACGAACGGGCGCGGCTCCGGGCCGCTGTCCGCCTGCGCCGGCCCCGGAACGCGGCGCGTCGGCCGGCAGCGCAGCCGCGTCGCCTTCAGGGAGTACATCAGCGGGATGCGTGGGCGGTCGGCGGGGAGGCGGTAGTAGCCGTCGTCGCCACGGCGCAGCGCGGCGAAGCGCTGGAACATCGTCATGTCGTGTTCGTGCAGGAACTCGATGTGCAGGCCGGCGCCTGCCAGGGCCGAGACGACATCGCCGAGCGGGTGCTGCCATTCGACGCTGCGGTTGTTGACGGTCGGCGCCTCGAAGTCCGTGTAGGTGCCGGGGGTTTCGTCCACCCAGGCGTCCCGGTTGAAGTAGTCGTACGTGATGCGCGAGGCCGTCCGGTCGTCCAGGGCATCGCTCAGCGGATGGAACTCGGCGAGGTAGAGGAAGCCCCCCGGAGCGACGAGGGAAGCGGCGGTCTCCGCCCAGCGGACCAGATCCGGGAGCCAGTTCAGGGCCCCTATGCCGGTGTAGACGATGTCGTAGGAGGAGTCGGGGGCCGCTTCGGCGGCGTCGTAGACGTCCGCGGCGACGAAGGACGCGCGGTCCGGGCCGTAGCCGAGTTCGGCGGCCAGCTCCCGCGCGGCCTCGATGGCCGGTTCGGAGAAGTCCAGGCCCACGACTTGGGCGGCGCCGCGGTGCGCCCAGGACAGCGTGTCCTGCCCGAAGTGGCACTGGAGGTGGAGGAGGGTGCGGCCGGTGACGTCGCCGACCTCCGCGATCTCGAAGTCGCGGATCACATCCCGGACCCGGCGGAACGCTGCCCGGTCGTAATAATCGCTCGCGGTGTGGATGGCCACCCGCTCGTCCCACCTCGCGCGGTTGGTCTCACGCCAGTCGTCGGGGCCGTCGAGTCTTCGCATGCGGCGAAGTTATCCACAGCCTGATGGCCTCGCCAACGCAAATTGCGGGGCACGGCGCAGAATGGGCTCATGACTGACGAGACCCAAGGCCCTGACCAGGCAAACGATCCGCACCACCGCCCCGACCCCACTTCCTCCGCCCAGCCGGCCGCCGATACGGCCGCTTCCACCGAGTCCATGCCGGATTGGGAGAAGAGGTTCCGCGCACCGCGGATCGGGTTGCCGGACTGGGCCGAGGACGCCGCGGACCGTTCCTTGTTCGTCTCGAACGCCACCGGCACCTTCGAGCTCTACGCCTGGGACCGTGCGACGGGTGGGCAGCGGCAGGCCACGGACCGTCCGAACGGCACCACGGACGGCACCCTCTCCCCTGACGGCGAGTGGATCTGGTGGTTCTCCGACACCGACGGCGACGAGTTCGGCGTCTGGATGCGGCAGCCGTTCGCGGGCGGCGCGGACGAGCCGGCCGCTCCGGGGCTGGCCGCCGCCTATTCGGCGGGACTGGCGATCGGCCGGGACGGCAGCACGGTCGTCGGACGGTCCACGGACGACGAGGGCTCGACGGTCCATGTCGTACGGCCCGGGCAGCCGCCCGTGGAGATCTACCGCCACCGCGAGTCCGCGGGCGTCGGCGATCTCTCGCACGACGGCTCACTGATCGCGATCGAGCACACCGAGCACGGCGACGCGATGCACTCCGCGATCCGCGTGGTGCGGGCGGACGGCTCGACGGTCGCGGAGCTGGACGACACCAACGGCGGGACCGAGGAGCTGGGCCTGTCCGTGATGGGCTTCGCGCCGGTGGACGGCGACGCCCGGCTGCTGGTGGGGCACCAGCGACGGGGCCGCTGGGAGCCGATGATCTGGGATCCGGTGACGGGCGTGGAGACGCCCCTGGAGATCGACCTGCCCGGCGATGTGGGCGCCGACTGGTATCCCGACGGGTCGGCACTGCTGGTGGAGCACGAGTACCACGCCCGCAGCGAGCTGTGGCGCTACGAGCTGGGTGCGCCGGGCCGCGGCGCCGGTGCGGCCGCTGCCGAGGGCCGGGCGCTGACCCGGGTCGAGACCCCCGCGGGCACCGTGTCCGGTGCCACCGCCCGCCCGGACGGCACGGTGGAGTTCCTGTGGTCCTCGGCGGCGCAGCCCCCCGAGGTGCGCTCGACGAGCGGCAAGGTCGTGCTGGATCCGCCCGGTATGAAGGCCCCCGGGTCGGTTCCGGTGACCGACACCTGGGTGGAGGGCCCCGGCGGCCGTATCCACGCGCTGGTGCAGAAGCCCGAGGGCGCCGGGCCGTTCCCGACGGTGTTCGACATCCACGGCGGCCCGACCTGGCACGACAGCGACGCGTTCGCCTCGTCGCCGGCGGCCTGGGTCGACCACGGCTTCGCGGTCGTCCGCGTCAACTACCGCGGCTCGACCGGTTACGGCCGCGCCTGGACGGATGCGCTGAAGCACCGCGTCGGGCTGATCGAGCTGGAGGACATCGCCGCGGTCCGCGAATGGGCGGTGGAGTCCGGGCTGGCGGATCCGGAGCGGCTGGTGCTCGCGGGCGGATCGTGGGGCGGCTATCTGACGCTGCTGGGGCTCGGTATGCAGCCGGACGCCTGGGCGGTGGGCCTGGCGGCGGTACCGGTCGCGGACTACGTCACGGCCTACAACGACGAGATGGAAGCCCTCAAGGCGATGGACCGGACGCTGCTGGGCGGCACGCCGGAGGAGGTCCCGGAGCGCTTCGAGGCGTCTTCACCGCTGACGTATGTGGACGCGGTGCGGGCCCCGGTCTACATCTCCGCCGGCGTCAACGATCCGCGCTGCCCCATTCAGCAGGTGGAGAACTACGTCCAGCGGCTGGAGCAGCGTGGCCACCCGCACGAGGTCTACCGCTACGACGCCGGGCACGGCTCGCTCGTCGTGGAGGAACGCATCAAGCAGGTGCGCCTGGAGCTCGACTTCGCTCGGCGGTACGTGGGCGAGAAGGGGAAGTGAAGGGGAACCTGCGGTGGGCAGTGAGGGGTGGGGCGGGGTGACGCGCTAGCGGGCCGGTTCTAGGACCCGGAGGGGGTGGCGGGGGCGGGGGCGGGCTTCTGCTCCGCACCCGCGTCCTCCTCCGGCAGGATGCCCAGCGCCGCGTCCTTGGCGGTCTCGGCCTCACGGCGGAAGAGCCGGAACCACATGAAGACGACGAAGCCCGCGAAGACGAACCACTCGCCGGTGTAGCCGAGGTTCTGGAAGGCCTTCAGGTCCAGCCCGCTGCCCTCCGCGGCCACCGGCGGGACGGCGCGCAGCGGGGCCTGGGCGTCCGTGAGCGTGATCCACCCGTCGTAGACCTCGTACGGCACGATATTGACCAGCGACGCCGCGCTGATCATGCCGAGCTGCCCGCGCGGCAGGCCGCCGTCGGCCCGCACACCGTCGGTGCCCTGGTGCTCGGATGCCTGGAGCGCCCCGGTTACCGTGACCTCGCCCTTCGGGGGCGCGGGCACCTTGGACGTATCGGCCTCGGTGTTCGCGTCGCCGGACAGCCAGCCCCGTACGACCGGGAGGGCCTTGCCGCTGTCGGTGCGCAGCATGGTCAGGACGTAGAAGCCCTGCTTCCGGCCCTGCTTGTCCTCCAAGGTGCGGTCCGGGACGAGCAGTTGGTGGCCGGTGTCGTAGCGACCGCGGGCACTGGCCTGCCGGCCGGAGGTGACCTTGTCCACCGGCAGGAGGTCGTCCAGGGGACGTGCGGCCGCTGCCTTGGCGTCGGCGGAGCGGTCCTCCTGCTGGTGGTGGGTGTCGACCCGGCCCTCGAAGCGGCTCAGCTGCCAGCTGCCCATGAAGATGCAGAAGGGAATCGCCAGTACGGCGAAGACGTTGATCCCCCACCACCGCGGGGTCAGCAGGAACCGGTACACACCACCACGGTACGGGGCCCCAACGGAGGGGCCGCACCGCCCCCTCCACGGAACGGCCCCGTCCGTGAGGACCAGGGCGGCTCGATGACGAGGGTTGCCCCGATGGCCAGGGCTGCCCGATGACCAGGGCTGCCCGATCGCTACTCCGCCGCCAGCGCCTCGGTGCGGTAGACCGTCCCGGCGCACGCTTCAGGGATCTTGGTGTCGGCCGCCGCGGGCTCACCGGCCTCCGGCGTATGACTGAGCACCACGGCGGCGGGCGCGCTCCCACCGTCACCGTTTCCGTCGTCACCGCCCGCCTGGCCGCCGTCACCCGATGCCGATGTCGAGGACTCCGGCGAGCCCCCCGGAGCGTCGGAGGGGTCGGGCGTCGGCGACGGGCCCGGATTGACGCATCCCGTCGGGCCGCCGTCGCCCTCGGGGATCCAGGCGAATTTGACCTCGTAGGCCTCGCCCGGCTTGAGAACCAGCTGGTCAGGGGTGGTGGCCGGGTCGGGCAGGCCGGTCGCAGCGTCGCCCGAGGTGTGGTCGACCACATGGATGTCGTCGGGTTTGGTGGAGCCCTGCGCGATCAGCCCCACGGTGCCGCCGCCCTCGACCGAGCAGGCGGTGCCGGAGGTGTTGACCACCCGGAACGCGCCGTAGACACGGCCCTCGGAGTCGGCCGGGCCGGCCGAGCCGGTGCCCTGGCCGAGCTGATCGCGGCCGCAGACCGGCGACGTGACGTCCATCGTCTCGTCCGGAGCGGGAGCGCCGGCGCCGCCGCCCTGGCCCGCGCCGTCCCCCTCCGCCGCCTTGCCCTTGTCCCCCTGCTTGCCCTCGCCGGCCGACCTGCCGTCCTTGCCGGCCGGCTGCGCGCCGGCCTGCTCGGTGCCCTCGCCGTGCGCGCCGCCGGTGTTGCCCTGGGTTTGCCGGCTGCTCGCGGCGTTGGCGGGGCGGTCCTCGGAACCGTCCTGGAAATTGGCGACATGGATCATGGCGGGAATCGCGGTGCCGCCGAGCAGGAGCGCGGCGGCAGCGCCCACGACGACGTGCCGACGACGCTGACGGCGGGCCGGCACCGCACGCCGCAGCTGTTCCAGGGCATCCGGCGCAGGCTGCAGTTCGCCGACCCGGGCCTGCAGCAGTTGCCTCAGTTCGTCCTCGCCGTCGAGACCGCCGCCGGTCTGCGGACCGGTGCCACTCCCGCCGCCGAAGCCTCCGTGACCTGCGCCCGCGTGGTCCCGGGCCCCACCGTCGGCACCCGCACCGACCACGGCGGCCGGCCCGGCGTCACGGCCCCCGTCACTGCGCTCGCTGTCACTGCGGTCGCTGTCACGACTGCCAAGGTCACGACCGTCGACGTCCCTGCTGTGGACGTCACCGTGGTCGGCATCACCGTGGCCGACGTCACCGAGGTCACCACCCCGGCCGCTGCCAACACCGCGCCGCGCGACACCACTTGCCGCACCGGCGTCACCGGCCCCGGCGCCACCGTCCGCGCTGCCCCCGCCCCCCGCCGCCATCTCTCCGACAGCGATGTCCTCGCCCGCCCCGGCGGCCTGCCGCCCGCCCTCCGGGCCCGACGTGCCACCCTGGCCGGCGTGCGCCCCTCGCGCCAGGTAGAGCCCACGCGCCTCACCCGGCGCATTGCGCGAGCCCGTCGCCCGCGCACCTCCTGGACCGCTCACGCCGCCCGGTCCCAGCCTCTTCCTCACACCACGTGCCTCACGAGCTTCCCGGGCCTGCTGGGCCTCGGGGGCCCCGCCGGTTCCTCGTACCGCGTGAAGCCCCCGGCTCCCTCGCGGATCGAACGAATCACTCCGCCGGAACGGATCGTGCGGGTCGTACGGGCCGAACGTCTTGCCACTCATGCTGGAGCCTCCATCGCGACGCGGAGCGCCGCGATGCCACGCGACCCGTACGCCTTGACCGAGCCGAGCGATATGCCCAGCGTCTCGGCGACCTGCGCCTCGGTCATATCGGCGAAGTAGCGCAGCACCAGCACTTCGCGCTGTCTGCGCTGCAACCCGCGCATCGCCTTGATCAGTTGGTCCCGCTCCAGCAGGTCGTACGCGCCTTCCTCGGCGCTCGCCATGTCGGGCATCGGCTTGGAAAGCAGCTTCAGCCCGAGGATGCGGCGGCGCAGCGCGGAGCGCGAGAGGTTGACGACCGTCTGCCGGAGGTAGGCGAGGGTCTTCTCCGGTTCACGCACCCGTCCGCGGGCGGAGTGCACGCGGATGAACGCTTCCTGGACGACGTCCTCGCACGAGGCGGTGTCATCCAGGAGCAGCGCGGCGAGACCGAGGAGGGAACGGTAGTGCGCGCGGTAGGTCTCGGTGAGATGGTCGACTGTTGTGCCCGCTGCCATCGCGTCGTCAGTGTCCCCACGCTGAGAAGGAAGCTGCGCGGGGCTCGCGGTGGGCCAGGGGGCGATCACTGGCATGCCCCCGGACACACGGGAGCGCGGCGGGCGCACTGTTGCGCCTGCTGTCCCCCCTGGGGCGATGGTGAAACCGAGTACCTCTGCCACGCCTGTTGGACACGCTTCCCCCCACAAGGGTTGTACGCGCAAGACGCCGTCTTTGACGATGCATCAAATGCCCTCATGCGTACCAGCTCTTCCTCAATGCACCATTTATCCCGACGCATTCACCCCGTCGCCGAGGGCCCCGCACGGGCCCGCGGACGCACCGGGCCACCCATGGAGGGGCGGCCACAAAGACGCCCCCCGGCCAACTGCCGGTTGCAGTACGGCGGGGAGCGAATGGTCGAACAGATCGTCAGCCCAGATCAAGCGTTCTGGACCACCAATCTGCTCACAGGATCTTCACACGGTGCACAAAGTATCTCCTACGCGGTGCGGCCCGCGACGGGCAATTCCGCCAAGTCGCCTGCGGAAGCGCTATCCGCGCAGCTCCCCGGCCACCAACTCGCCGATCTGCGCCGTGTTCAGCGCCGCGCCCTTGCGCAGGTTGTCCCCGCACACGAACAGTTCCAGCGCCCGCGCGTCGTCCAGCGAGCGCCGGACCCGCCCGACCCAGGTCGGGTCCGTACCGACGACATCGGAAGGAGTGGGGTACTCGCCCTCGGCCGGGTCGTCGCTGAGCACCACGCCGGGCGCGGCGGCGAGAATCTCGTGCGCGCCGGAGACCGTGACCTCGTTCTCGAACCGCGCGTGCACGGCGAGCGAGTGGGTGGTGATGACCGGCACCCGTACACAGGTGACGCTGACCGGCAGGTCCGGCAGCCCCAGGATCTTGCGGGACTCGTTACGGACCTTGAGCTCCTCGGAGGACCAGCCGTCCTCCTGGAGCGAGCCGGCCCACGGCACGACATTGAGCGCTATCGGGTCCGGGAACGGCCCCAGCGTGTCACCGACGGCCCGTCGCACATCGCCCGGCTTGGTGCCCAGATCCGTGCCGGACACCGCGGAGAGCTGCGCCCGCAGCGTGTCCACGCCCGCCTTGCCCGCGCCCGAAACGGCTTGGTAGGAGGAGACGACCAGCCCGCTCAGCCCGTACTCGGCGTGCAGCGCGCCGAGCGCGACGATCATCGAGAGGGTCGTGCAGTTCGGGTTGGCGATGATCCCGCGCGGGCGCAGCCGCGCGGCGTGCGCGTTGACCTCGGGCACGACGAGGGGCACGTCCGGATCCATCCGGAACGTGCCCGAGTTGTCCACCACCACCGCGCCCTTGGACACCGCGACCGGCGCCCATTGCGCGGAGACCTCGTCCGGGACATCGAACATCGCGACGTCGATGCCGTCGAAGGCATCCTCGGCGAGCGCGATGACCTCGGTCTCCTCGCCCCGCACGGTCAGCTTGCGGCCGGCCGAGCGAGGAGAGGCGATCAGCCGGATCTCGCCCCAGATGTCGGCCCGCTCGGACAGGATGCCGAGCAGGACCGAGCCGACGGCGCCGGTGGCGCCGACGACGGCGAGATGCGGCTTACGGGCCGTACGGGCGTCCGCCCCCGCGATGACGGCGTGGGACGGACGGCCCGCCTCGGCCGGAATCATCGCCCGGTGCCGCCATAGACCACTGCCTCATCGGTCTCGCTGTCGAGACCGAAGGCGGTGTGGACGGCCTGCACGGCCTCGTTGACGTCATCGGCGCGGGTGACGACCGAGATGCGGATCTCGGAGGTCGAGATGAGCTCGATGTTCACACCCGCGTTGGACAGCGCCTCGAAGAACGTCGCCGTGACACCCGGGTTGGTCTTCATTCCGGCGCCGACCAGGGAGATCTTGGCGATCTGGTCGTCGTAGCGCAGCGAGTCGAAACCGACCGCCGCACGGGTCTTCTCCAGAGCGGCGACGGCCTTGCGGCCCTCCGCCTTCGGGAGGGTGAACGAGATGTCGGTCAGGCCCGTGGACGCGGCCGACACGTTCTGGACGACCATGTCGATGTTGACCTCGGAGTCCGCGATGGCACGGAAGATGCGCGCGGCCTCGCCCGGCTTGTCCGGAACTCCGACGACCGTGACCTTCGCCTCGGAGGTGTCGTGTGCGACGCCCGAGATGATCGCCTGCTCCATCGGCTGGTCCCCTTGCGGTTCGTTGCTGACCCACGTGCCCTTGAGCCCCGAGAAAGAGGAGCGGACGTGGATCGGGATGTTGTATCGACGTGCGTACTCGACGCAACGGTGCAGCAGCACCTTGGAGCCGGAACTGGCCAGCTCCAGCATGTCCTCGAAGGAGATCCAGTCGATCTTCTGGGCCTTCTTCACGACCCGCGGGTCAGCGGTGAAGACACCGTCCACATCGGTGTAGATCTCACAGACATCGGCGTTCAGGGCGGCCGCCAGCGCGACGGCGGTCGTGTCCGACCCGCCTCGCCCGAGCGTCGTGATGTCCTTCTTGTCCTGGGACACACCCTGGAAGCCGGCGACGATGGCGATATTGCCCTCGTCGACCGAGGTCTTGATGCGGCCCGGCGTGACATCGATGATCCGTGCCTTGTTGTGCACGGAATCGGTGATGACGCCGGCCTGGCTACCGGTGAAGGACTGCGCCTCATGGCCGAGGTTTTTGATCGCCATCGCCAGCAGGGCCATGGAGATCCGCTCTCCGGCGGTCAGCAGCATGTCGAACTCGCGCCCCGACGGAATCGGGGACACTTCCTGAGCGAGATCGATCAGCTCGTCCGTCGTGTCGCCCATCGCCGAAACCACCACGACAACCTGGTTGCCGTTCTTCTTGGCTTCGACGACTCGCTTGGCAACGCGCTTGATGCCCTCGGCATCCGCAACGGATGAGCCGCCGTACTTCTGCACGACAAGGCCCACGTGCGCTCCTCGCAACTGTCTCATCGGGAGTTTCCTCCCGGACCCCCGGAAATGGGGGTACTGCGGTCGGCTCAGTCTACCGAGCAAGCGGAACCCGCCCCGCGAATACCACATCCTGAGACACGAAACTCATCGCTCGATCGCTGATTTCTCAGCCACCGGGCGCGATGATCGCCATGCCCCAGGGGCGGGATTCGCGCGGCGCACCGTTGCGCCTGCCCGGCGAGCACATGCCCGCTCCGGGCAGGAACACACGGAAACGTAACCCAGCTCACATACGCCCGTAACGCAGGTCACACGCCACGCGACACGCCGCAGTCGAGCCATCGGGCCACCTGAACGCCCGGCTCGCGCCGGCGGAACACCGGACCCACCGGACTCATCGGCCCTTCCGTGCAGCGCGTGCCCGAGGCGCCCGCCCCTATGCCGACTGCCTGACGATCGTCCCGACCGCCGGGCGACTCACACCCGTCGCAGCCCCAGCGGTCCCGCGATCTCCGCCGCCATGACCTTGCCGGCCTCCTCCGCGAGCCGATCCTCGCCGGCGTCGTCACTGTCCGTGTCCAGCCCGTCCAGCTCGTCCAGCGGCTGGTCGAGGCGTACGTGGGCGACCAGCGACTGCAGCGCGCGCAGGGCGGCCGAGGCGGTCGGGCCCCAGTTGGAGAGGTAGGAGAACTGCCACCACCAGAGGGCCTCGCTGACCCGGCCCGCGCGATAGTGCGCCAGACCGTGCCGGAGGTCGGTGACGATGTCGGCGAGATCGTCGGAGACCCGGCAGGGCACCGGCTCGCTCCGCGGCACGTAGGGGTCGAAGACCTCGGAGTACACGTCCACGGGGTCGAGCAGCGTCGCGAACCGCTCCCGCAGATCGTCGACGTCCGGCTCCGGACCGCTGTCCGGCTCGTACCGCTCGTCGGGAACGATGTCCTCGTGGGCACCCAGCCGGCCGCCCGTGAGCAGCAGCTGGGAGATCTCCAGCAACAGGAACGGCACCGCGCTGTCCGGCTCGTCGCCCTTGGCGACCTCCGTCACCGCGACGATGAAGCTCTCGATCGAGTCGGAGATCGATACGGCGAAATCATCCGGGTTCTGCGTCGCGTTGTGCAGCGTGGCATCAGACATCGAGAAGTCTCCTCCCTTCGAAGGCCCGCCCGAGCGTGACCTCGTCCGCATACTCCAGGTCGCCTCCGACCGGCAGTCCGCTGGCCAGTCGCGTCACTCTCAGCCCCATGGGTTTGATCATGCGGGCCAGATACGTGGCCGTGGCCTCCCCCTCCAGATTCGGGTCGGTGGCCAGGATCAGCTCGGTGACGGTGCCGTCCGCGAGCCTGGCCAGCAGTTCCCTTATCCGCAGGTCGTCGGGGCCCACGCCCTCGATCGGGCTGATCGCCCCACCGAGTACGTGATAGCGACCGCGGAACTCACGTGTCCGCTCGATCGCCACGACGTCCTTGGGCTCTTCCACGACACAGATGACCGTCGGATCCCGCCGTGGGTCCAGGCAGACCCGGCACTGCTCCTCCTGCGCGACGTTGCCGCACACGCTGCAGAACCGGACCTTCGCCTTGACCTCCATCAACGCGTTGGCAAGCCGGCGGACATCGGTCGGCTCGGCCTGAAGAATGTGGAAGGCGATCCGCTGCGCGCTCTTGGGACCGACGCCGGGCAGCCTGCCCAGCTCGTCGATCAGGTCCTGAACCACGCCTTCATACACGGAGCGTCTTCTCTCTCTTCTGCCGTACTGCGTACGCTAGTTGGCTACTCCTCAGAAGGGGAGACCGGGGATTCCACTACCGCCACCCAGACCCTGGGCGAGCGGGCCGAGCTTCTGCTGTTGCAGCTGCTGCGCGCTCGCGTTCGCGTCGCGGACCGCGGCGAGTACGAGGTCGGCGATGGTCTCGGCGTTCTCCTCCGCCGAGCCGGCCTCCGGGTCGACCGCCTTGGGGTCGATGACCAGGCCCTGCAACTCACCGGAGCCGGTCACCGTCGCCTTCACCAGACCGCCACCCGCGGAGCCCTCGACGGGCGTCTCCGCGAGCTCCTGCTGGGCGGCCGCGAGATCCTGCTGCATCTTCTGGGCCTGCTGAAGCAGCTGCTGCATATTGGGCTGACCACCGGGGATCACGACGTGACTCCTGCCATACGACAACTATTTGATGCGGTAGCCCGAGCCTACGTGTTTCACGGGCGGCGCGCCCTACGCCGTACGGAGGAGCACGGATGTGCGCCTGATCCGCCTGAGGCCCCAGCGGCACCGCCGATCCACGGCAATCCGGGCGTACCGGGCGCGGACACCGAAGAGTGACCCAGGCAGGCCGGAGACCGGCCGGGGATGAGCCCGGGGACCGGCTGGGGACGGGACGGGCTGGGGACGGGCCGGGACGGGCTGGGGGCCGGCCGAAGGGACTGGCTGGAGGAGCTGGCCGGAGGAGCTGGCCGACAAGGGGCGGCCGCCCACTCGTCATGGCCGGTTGGTCCGTCGGCCCGCTCACTCCGGGGGCGCCGAACCCGCCCTCCGCCCGCGGATCGCTCCGATCACTGCCGGCTGCCCCGCTCGCTCACTCGTTGTTGTTGAACTCTTCCACCACTGTCGCGCCCAGCTCGCGCATGATCAGGTCGTGGCCGCTGAGCGCGGAGTCGACGAGATCGGGGTCGTCCTCGGCCGGCATGTCGTACTCGATGGACATCGGCGGGGGCTCCGGGGCGTACGACGGCTCCGACGCGGGAGCATGCTGACCGCCGCCCCCGGAAGCCGGCGTGGAGACTGCCTCCCTGGCCATCCGGGCGCCCTGGCCTCCGCCACCGGAGCCACCGGCCTGCCCGTACTGCCCGGTGGACGCCTCGGGCGCCGGGGGATTGTGCTGCGGGGGCTGCTGAGGCGCCGGCTGCTGGGGCGCGGCGGGAGCGCCACCGCCGTAGCCACCGCCCGATCCTCCGCCGAAACCACCGCCACCGCTCCGCGGAGCGCCGCCGGCCGGCGGGTTCGTACCGCCCGAGGGGTCGACGATCGCCTCGACCCGCCACTGCACCTGGAACTTCTCGGCCAGCACCTCCTTGAGCACGTCCTCGCTCCCGCCGTTGGCGAAGCTGTCACGCGCCCCGGCGTTGGGAAAGCCGATCTGGAGGGTCGTGCCGTCGAAACCGGAGACCTGGGCGTTCTGGCTCAGGAGGATCCACGTGAAACGTCGGCGGCCCTTCACCGCGTCGAGGATGTCCGGCCACATCTGCCGCACCTGGGCGGCACCCTGCCCGCCCCCGCACGGGGGCCCACCCTGCGACGGCTGCTGCGCGGGTCCGGGCTGCGAGGGCTGCGAGGGCCCACCCGCGGCGGGCGGCCCGGCGGGCGCGCCTCCCTGCGGTCCCTGGCCGCCCTGTCCCGGGGCCACTGCCGAAGGCCAGCCTCCGGGCTGTCGCGCCCCGCCACCGGCACTGCCGCTACCGGCTCCGGCGCTCCCCGGCCACGCTCCCGGCCGAGTCGACGCTTCCTCGCCACCAGCGGAACCGTTCGCCCCACCGGGACCGCCAGGACCACCGGGACCACTGTCACCGGCCGCACCGCCAGGACCGTCCGCACCGCCGGGTACGGAGCTGCTCCCCCCGCTCCCCGGCCACGCACCGGGCCGCGCGGGCGCACCCCCGCGCTCACCACCTTGCGGGCCGGCTTCCTGCCCGCCCTGCGGACCGACCGGAGAACCATATTGCGGACCGTCCTGCGGACCATCGTGCTGCCCTGCCTGCGGCCCCGGGGCACCGGCGCCGCCGTCGGCCCGCTGATGCTCCACACCCGCCCCCGGCGGCGTCCCCTCAGACGCACCCGGCGCCCCAGGACCGGACGGGCCGGTCGTTCCGGGCCCTCCGCCGGCAGCTCCGCGTACCGCGGCGCGCGCCGCCGCCGGACCGGACGGCCCGGCGGGCGGTGCCGCCGGATGAGCCTCCGGACCGGGTACGTAGCCGGCCGCGGGCCCGCCACCGGAAGAAACCACCGGCGCTCCGGCTCCACCCCCGCCGGGCGCTCCGCCCATGGCGCCGCCGCCCAGGGCAGCCGCGCCCGCGCCCCGCTCCAGACGGTCCAGCCGCGCCTGCACCGACCGCTCGTCGTCGTACGCCGCCGGCAGCAGCACCCGCGCGCAGATCAACTCCAGCTGCAACCGCGGCGAGGTCGCCCCGCGCATTTCCGTCAGGCCGGTGTTGACCAGATCGGCGGCCCGGCTCAACTCCGCCGCACCGAAGACGGAAGCCTGCGCGGTCATCCGCTCCACGACATCGGCCGGGGCGTCGATCAGCCCCTTCTCCCCGGCGTCCGGCACGGCCGCCAGGATCACCAGATCCCGCAGCCGCTCCAGAAGGTCCGCGACGAAGCGCCGCGGATCGTTGCCGCCCTCGATGACCCGGTCCACGACCTCGAAGGCCGCCGCCCCGTCCCCCGAGGCGAACGCCTCCACGATCGAATCCAGCAGCGAGCCGTCCGTATAGCCCAGGAGCGCCGTCGCCATGGCGTATGTCACACCGTCTTCGCCCGCACCGGCGAGGAGCTGGTCCATGACGGACATCGAGTCACGCACCGACCCGGCGCCCGCGCGCACCACGAGGGGCAGCACCCCGTCCTCGACGGAGGCCGACTCACGCCCGCACACCTCGGCGAGGTACTCCCGCAGGGTCCCGGGCGGCACCAGCCGGAACGGATAGTGGTGCGTACGCGACCGGATCGTCCCGATGACCTTCTCGGGCTCGGTGGTGGCGAAGATGAACTTCAGGTGCTCCGGCGGCTCCTCGACGACCTTCAGCAGGGCGTTGAAGCCCGCCGAGGTGACCATGTGGGCCTCGTCGATGATGTAGATCTTGTAGCGGCTGCTCGCCGGGCCGAAGAACGCCTTCTCGCGCAGCTCACGGGCGTCGTCCACGCCACCGTGCGACGCCGCGTCGATCTCGATCACGTCGATCGAACCGCGGCCGTTGCGCGCGAGGTCCACGCAGGACTGGCAGGTTCCGCACGGCGTGGGAGTGGGACCTTGCTCACAGTTGAGGCAGCGCGCCAGGATCCGCGCACTGGTCGTCTTGCCGCAGCCACGCGGCCCGCTGAACAGATACGCGTGGTTGACGCGGTTGTTCCGCAGCGCCTGCTGCAGCGGATCGGTTACGTGCTCTTGCCCGATGACCTCGGCGAAGGTCTCGGGTCGGTAGCGGCGGTACAGCGCAAGGGACGACACGCATACGACGATATCGGCCCGCACCGACAACCGACCCGCCCCCGCAAACGCAAGCGCCCCCCACGCACCCGCCAGAGCCGACCTACCCTTGCTGCCTTCCGGCCCTGGGGGAGTTCAGTCAGATAGCGCCACGTGAGGGGCTGCGCACCACAGTAGCGGATCCCCCGGCCGGGAAACGACCCCGGCCCCACCCGAACCTCGCCCCCGACCCCCTCCCGGACCCCGGCTCCGGATCATGTTCGCGAGCACTCCCCAACGTCTTGTATTGTTTGCGGCGGAGGATTCGCCTAGTGGCCTAGGGCGCACGCTTGGAAAGCGTGTTGGGGGCAACCCCTCACGAGTTCGAATCTCGTATCCTCCGCCAGTGCCTCACCGGGCACGATTCGAAGGGCCCCACCGCTTGCGGTGGGGCCCTTCGAGGTTTGCGGTCTTCTCTTCGGCCCCAAAGGCCCCCTTCGGCGCCCCCAGTTCACCCCGGGCAGCGGCAGGCGTGTACCCGGACAGTGCAAGCACACTCAGTAACCACGCGGATACCATGCGTACGCAGGGTGACGCCGTGTCGGCCTGCGCGTCGCTAAGGAGATCGCTGTGGCACTGGAAGCGCGACACGGATCGGTGACCAGCCCGGAGTCCAGGGCTCAACTCCACCTCGCGGACTGGCAGGCGGCCGGTCTGGAGGCGGGCAAGTTCTTCCCCCGGACGGAAGCCGGCCTCACGGACCCCTTCGCCCCGGACGACACCGTGAACGCCGAGCCGCCCCAGGATGGCCGGATCGCCAGCGCGGGCCAAGAGT
Source organism: Streptomyces sp. NPDC017993 (assembly GCF_044328065.1). NCBI lineage: Bacteria > Bacillati > Actinomycetota > Actinomycetes > Kitasatosporales > Streptomycetaceae > Streptomyces > Streptomyces sp. NPDC017993. The sequence goes on along the minus strand of NZ_JBIRGO010000041.1, from coordinate 11,449 downwards.
TCGCTGCCAAGCTCGACGAACCCGACTCACACCAGGACTGGCACAAGCACCAGGTGCGCGCCGGCCAGGCGCTGGAAATCGCCTGGAACTACCACGCCGCGCACAAGACCCGGCGGTGGAACTACTTCCTCACCAGGAGCGGCTGGGACCCGGGGGCGCGCCTGACGCGGCAACAGTTCTCCCCTGAGCCGATCGCCACGTTCCAGAACAGCGGCCAGCCGTACTGGGACGCCAACGACCTCATCCCGGAGAGCCCGACCGTCCACAGCGTCACGCTGCCCGATGACCGCAACGGGTACCACGTGCTCTTGTCGGTGTGGGAAGTCGCCGACACCGGCAACGCCTTTTACCAGGTCATCGACCTGAACCTCGCATAGTTCAACGCGCAGTCCGAGCATCGCGCACGCCCCGTCGCGTTCATCAGCGGCGGGGCACGGTTCTGCAATCCGACTGGGTACGTCAGGGACCCCGAGCAACGACCGCATCGGTTCAGGGTGAAGGCGCGAAGCCGGCGGACCGGTCGAGGTGGAACGGGGAGCCCTGGAGTTCGGGGCGCCAGCCCTGTCGGAGGGCCGATTCGATGGCGTGGGAGACGTCGGAGGGCAGTACCGGGTCAGCCGGCCGCTCGAACCAGTTGCCGGCGTGCGGTCGGTTGGTGGTGACCACGAGAGTCGTGCCCGGGTGGTCCGCGTGTTCCACGGCGAACGTGCACGGTGACCAACACAGGGCCTGGCTGTAAGTGGGCCTGCGTCGCAGCCGCCAGCGGTAGGTCGTGCCGTCGACGACGATGCGTCGTGCTCCCTTGCGGCCCAGTGCCATGGCTCCTCCTCTACGCCCAGATGCTAGCCAGTCCGCTCTGCCGTCCGGCTCGATCTCCGTCTCGGATTCCGGAACGGCGCTCCGCACGCGAGGCGGTCGCGGTCAGCCGACCCGGACTGCCCGTCAGGGGCGGGCCCGGTCAGGGCTTTTCGGGGAGCGTTACCGGCCGGTCGTCGCGCAGTTCGGTGAAGGTTCGCTTCGCCTGGGGAAGGTCCCACTTCACGGCGCTGCCCTTGGGGGTGGCGAAGGAGGTGTCGGAGACCGGGACGTTGAGGCGCTTGCCGTTGCCGGACGTGACGTTCTTCATCGCTTTGAAGAGCGCGGTGAGGCTCGGCAGGCCCATGTCCTTGTCCACGATGAGCGTGTCAAGGCCCGCGCTCATCGTGGGGTAGACCTTGGACGGGTCGAGCAGGGTGCCGGGGGTGGCGGCCTTGTCGGCGAGGGCGGCCAGGAACTTCTGCTGGTTCTGGCTGCGGCCCAGGTCGCCCTCGGCCTCCTGGTGGCGCTGGCGGACGAACGCGAGGGCCGTGCGGCCGTCGAGGACATGGCAGCCCTTCTTGAGGTCCGCACCCGACTTCTCGTCCTTGACGGCCTTGTCGAGGCACATCTGCACGCCGCCGACCGCGTCGACGAGGCCCACGAAGCCCGCGAAGCCGATCTCCGCGTAGTGGTTGATGCGCAGGCCCGTGTTGTGCTCGATGGTCCGCACGAGGAGGTCGGGGCCGCCGAGCGAGAACGCCGCGTTGAGCTTGTTCTTCGACGCGGCGTAGTGCTTGCCGGTCTCGGGGCGGATGTACGGCGGGACGGTCACCCAGGAGTCGCGGGGCAGGCTCATCATCGTGGTGCCGTGGGCGCCGGTGTGCAGCAGGATCATCGAGTCGGTGCGGCGGCCGGCGTCGGCCGAGCCGCCGGCGTGCAGGTCCTTCTTGGCCTTTTCGGAGAGGCCCGCACGGCTGTCGGAGCCCACGATCAGGTAGTTGGTTCCGGCGCCCGGCGCCGGGTGGCCCGCGATCTTCGTGAGGTCCACGTCGCGGTTGAGTTCGGTGTCGGCCCAGACGTACGTGCCGCCGGAGGTGACGAGGAGCACGCCGGCAAGGAGGATCGCGCCCCGTGTGAGCCGGCGGCGCCGGCTGGGGCGTGCGGGGGCGGCCCGCCGCCTCGGGGTGCGGCCGCCGGCGCCAGGGCCGCCGCCCGGTCCTCGCACCGGGCGGGCGGCGGTCGCGACGCCGCCCCGGTGACCGTCGAGCCGGTCCGGAAGGTTCGGGGTGCCCGGGGCGTACGCGTCGATGCTGTGCGCGTAGCCGGGCGGAGGGCTGTGGGGGGACTGTGGCGGGCCCGTGTGGGACGGGTAGGCGGCCTGGCTCCACACCTGTCCGGTGCCGACGGGCGCAGCCTCCCCGTCGCCTCGCCAGCCTTGGTTGGGCGGCCCCTCCAGCCAATCAGTCATGGGCGGCAGTCTGCCCGCCCACGTGCTCTTCACCAAACAGTCCAGAATTCTGCACGTGAGAAATGCCTGGTGAGAGGGGGTGCGGGGGCATAGCGGTGATCCAGTTCACCTTGGCGACGCCTGCCGTACACCCGAGAGATCCGGGCAACCTTCACATATGACCGGCCGGCCCGTTCCGTTCCGTGAGGGACCGATGAGGCCGGCGCCGATGAGGCCGGGGCCGAACGCTGTCAGGGTGCCCGCGAGACGGCGGGGCGCCCACCCAGCCGGGTGGGCGCCCCGCCGTCGTCCGTCATCGCGAGGACGAGGACAGGCTCTCGTACGCGAGCGGTTGCCCGATCTCCTGTGCCGCGGTGCCGGAGCGGTGCATGCGGTGCCACTTCAGGCGGGTGCCGAGCAGGAAGGCCACCACGGACTGGATGACCACCAGATACATCAGCTGCCGGTAGACGAAGAGCTGGAACGGCATCGCCCACAGCGCCCGTAGCCGCTCACCGTCGAGCCGCAACGCGTAACCGGCGCAGGCCAGTTGGAGGGCGAGGAAGCCGATCCACACCCCGGCCGACAGCAGCGGACCGCGGAAGAGCGCCCCGTACAGGGCGAACATGTCGACGATCGGCGCGAGCAGCGGCAGGGCGACCTGGAAGAGCGCGAGGTAGCTCAGGCCACGGCGGCCGAAGCGGCCGGCCGGCCCGACCTCGACGGCGGCGTGCCGGTGCTTCCACATCGCCTGGAGCGTGCCGTAGCACCACCGGTACCGCTGCCGCCACAGCTGGCTGAGCGAGGTCGGAACCTCGGTCCAGGCGACGGCGGTCTCCTCGTAGACCACCCGCCAGCCCGCCTGCCACAGGGCCATCGTGAGGTCGGTGTCCTCGGCGAGGGTGTCCTCGCTGACGCCGCCGACGCCCATCACCGCGTCCCGGCGGAAGGCGCCGATGGCTCCAGGAACCGTCGGCATGCACTCCAGCACCTCGAACATCCGGCGGTCGAGATTGAAGCCGAAGACGTATTCCAGGTGCTGCCACTTGCCCAGGAGGCGGCGCCGGTTGCCGACCTTGGTGTTGCCGCTGACCGCACCCACCGCCGGGTGGGAGAGCGGCTGGACGAGCCGGTAGATGGCGTCCGACTCGAAGACGGTGTCGGCGTCGACCATCACCACGACGTCGTGCCTGGCGTGGGCCAGACCGGTGTTGAGTGCTGCGGCCTTGCCCGCGTTGGACTGCCGGATGACCACGACCCGGGGATCGTCGATCCAGGTGGCGATGTCCGCCGTCTGGTCCGTCGACCCGTCGTCGATCACGATGACCTGCAACTGCGGGTGCGTGGACGCGAGGAGCGAGCGGACCGTCGACTCGATACCGGCCGCCTCGTTGTAGGCCGGTACGAGGACGGTCACCGGGTCGACGACCTCCCGCAGCCAGGGTGCGCGGGGGCGGAACCGCGTCAGACGGCGGACGTGGGCACGGGCGAAGAAGACCAGCAGCACCAGCCGCAACACTCCCAGCGCGCCGGCGATCCCCAGCACCCAGGTCATGCCGCGCACGAAGGCGTTCCCGAGGGCCTTGATCCAGATCAGGGCCTTGCCCTCCCACCGCTCGAAGGTGGAGACCGGCTTCTCGGTCGAGGGCAGTCCGATGCCGGACGTGACGGTCGTGAACTTCTCGACACCCGGGTTCTTGAGCAGCCTTGCCGTGTCCGCGTACGCGGTGTCGTTCTGGCTGAACTGCCTGACCGCTCCCAGCGCCGGCTTGCGGAACCACTGATCGGCGGCGACCAGGGTGTAGCCCTCCGCCGTGGCGTCCCGCGCGGCCCGCCACTCGGCGCCGCACATGGTGTCCGACGTGGTGGTCTGCGGCATCCGGAGCAGCCCGGTGTGGACGCCCGCGGAGCCCGCCAGCGCCTTCTGTGTGAGCGACAGCTCCAGCTGGGAGCGGACGGCCGACGCGGAACCCATGGCGGCACCGGTGTAGGTGTTCGACCCGATCTCGTGGCCCTCGGCCTGAATCCGGCGTACCAGGTCCGGGTGTTTGGCCGCTTCGGCGCCGTAGAGGAAGAAGGTGGCGTGGGCGTGATGCTTTCGCAGCAGGTCCAGCAGGCGCGGCGTCCATACCGGGTTCGGGCCGCCGTCGTAGGTCAGCGCCACCGTCCGGGCCGGCATCTTGGCGGTCTGCACCCGGCCCTTGTCGATGTTCACCACCGGGCCGCCCTTCTCGACGGCCTTGGGTACCGGGGTGGTGCAGTCCTTCCGCGTCTTCGCGGCGTCGACCTCGTGGGTGGTCCAGCCCTCGAAGAGCAGTGCTCCGAACATCACGGGGAGTACCAGGATCAACAGCAGCCAATGCCCACGAGGATCCCGGGACTGCGCGTGCCGTCCCCTGTTCGCGCGGCGCCTCACGTCACCACCGCGGTGTCCTCGGCGTCGGCCGACCGATGGCGTCTTCGGGCGGAGGCGATGGTGGATGTGCCGAGGGACGTGGCGGTGGTGGAGGATGCCTGCCGGTGGTCAGCGGTGAACTCCCGGTGGGGGGCACATCCGACCGCGACGGCGGAGCTGCGCAGGACCTTCCCGCGCCGACCCGAAGCGTCGGCGCATGGCTGATGAACGCGTATTTTCTGCCGTTTCATGATCCGGCTGGCCTCACACATGGTGGGCGAGTGTACTCATGGTCGAACTGGGGTACGCACCGCAGGCGAGAAGCGGCCATTCCTCGTCCGTATCGGCCAGGAGGGCCCCTTTCCGGCGCCCAGCGGTTCACTCCCGCCGTGTTTGCGCAGGTCAGGTGGACAGTGGAGCGAGTATCCGATGTCGGATCCCGGTCTCCGCGCTGCGACCTTCGGGGCGCCTGCCGCTCGGGGTTGTTCCGGAAGCTGCAACACCGGACAAGATCGCGGGGCAGAGGCAGGTAACAGAGAGTGCACGGCCTGTGGATGGCCCTCCACGGCCGTCGTAGGCCCGTCCGGCGGCCCACCTGCTGTCCATCGACCTGGTCGGCGGCTGTCCTGGGAAATGGCTCGGCAGGCTCGATGCCGCCGGGTCGGCATGCGCATCCGGGTCCTGCCGTGACATGGGCATGCACGTGGCAAAGGTCACCGCTGCTGGGGTGGCCGAGAGATGAGGTAGCAGACACGTCAGGCGTCTGATGTCCCTCTTCGAAGAGGGACGTCACCCCTTCATCACGCTTTCGCCGGGCAGGCGCCCCCGTGCCGGGCAACCACCCCTATATAGCGCTTTCAGCGAGCAGCGGCGCGCTGCTGCCCGGCTACGCGGCGGGCCCCGATCGATGTCCGATCGGGGCCCTCTTCGTTCTTCGCCCGTGGTCAGCGCACCGGCGCCGATCTCAGAAGGCGCGCGAGCCTTCCTCGAAGACGGCGCCGTCCTCGAAGGTCCCGAGGAACCCCGAGCCCTGCCCGAGCGGGGGCAGGGACGTGGACCCGAGGCCGGACGTGGTCGCCGTGGCCGCTTCCGCGGCCGGGGCCGGGGTGGCGCGGCAGGTGAAGCCGAGACGGGTCAGGGCCCTGGTCACCTCGCCGGCGGTGAAGTCGCGGCGGTCCTGCCGCGTGATCACCTCGCCCACCTGCTTGACGGGGTACGTACGGCGGCCGATGATCACGCACTCGCCCGTGACGGGCTCGGGCTTGATGCCCTTCATCGCTGCCTGCACCTCACTCTTGACCAGATCGAAGGGGAAGCGGGCGATGACGCAGCGCATAGTTCCTCAACAGGGGGAGAGAGCCGGAAGGAGTGCCGGCCCGCGCGGGCCGGCACGGCGGACGGGCCGTCTGCGGAGTTACGCGGCCCTGCCGAGGGAGGACTGCCCGCGCTGGGTCCCGTTCTCCTGCCGGTTCGCACCGCCGGCGCGGCGGGCCTGGGCGGGACGGCTGCGCCGGCCGCGCGACGAGGAACCGGTGCGCTTGGGGCGCTCGGTGACCGGTGCGGTGATGGTGACGGGGACGCCGGAAGGGGCCTGGGCACCGGTGATGCGGCTGAGTTCGGCCTCGCCCGAGCGGACCTGGGTGGTCTGCGGGGTGATGCCGGCGTCCGACATCAGGCGGGTCATCTCGCGGCGCTGGTTGGGCAGGACGAGGGTGACGACGCTGCCGGACTCGCCGGCGCGGGCGGTGCGGCCGCCGCGGTGCAGGTAGTCCTTGTGGTCGGTGGGCGGGTCGACGTTGACGACGAGGTCGAGGTTGTCGACGTGGATGCCGCGGGCGGCGACGTTGGTGGCCACCAGCACCGTCACATGCCCGGACTTGAACTGCGTCAGGGTGCGGTTGCGCTGCGGCTGGGACTTGCCGCCGTGCAGCGCGGACGCCCGGACACCGCTGGCGAGCAGGTCCTTGGTGAGGCGGTCCACGGCGTGCTTGGTGTCCAGGAACATGATCACCCGGCCGTCACGGGCCGCGATCTCGACCGTGGTGGCGTGCTTGTCCGCGCCGTGCACGTGCAGGACGTGGTGCTCCATCGTCGTGACCGCACCGGCCGAGGGGTCGACAGAGTGCACCACCGGGTCCTCGAGGTAGCGGCGGACCAGCAGGTCGACGTTGCGGTCGAGGGTCGCGGAGAACAGCATCCGCTGGCCGCCGGCGCGGACCTGGTTGAGCAGCTCGGTGACCTGCGGCATGAAGCCCATGTCGGCCATCTGGTCGGCCTCGTCCAGCACGGTGATCCTCACCTCGTCCAGGCTGCAGTCACGGCGCTCGATGAGGTCCTTGAGCCGGCCCGGAGTGGCCACGACGACCTCGACGCCGCCGCGCAGCGCGCCGGCCTGACGGCCGATGGACATGCCGCCCACGACCGTGGCCATCCGCAGATGCAGGGACCGCGCGTAGGGGGTGAGGGCGTCGGTGACCTGCTGGGCCAGCTCGCGGGTGGGCACCAGGACCAGCGCGAGCGGCTGACGCGGCTCGGCGCGCTGACCGGCGGTGCGGGCCAGCAGGGCCAGTCCGAAGGCGAGGGTCTTGCCCGATCCGGTGCGGCCGCGGCCCAGCACGTCGCGGCCGGCGAGGGAGTTGGGCAGCGTCGCCGCCTGGATCGGGAACGGCACGGTCATGCCTTCGCTGGTGAGCGCCGCCAGAAGGGGCGCCGGCATGTCCAGGTCGGCGAACGACTCGGCCGCGGGCAGCGGCGGGGTGACGGTGACGGGCAGCGCGAACTCGCCCTGGAGCGCGGGACGACGTCCCTGGCCGCCGGAGCGTCCCTGGCCACCGGAGCGGCTCGGCCCGCCGGAGCGGCGCGGGGACTGTCCCTCGACGCGGCCGTTGCGGCCGGCACCGCCGCCGGAGCGGGTACGGGAGTAGCGGTCGTTACGGGCTGTGCGGTTCATGCGGAACCTTCCTCGAAGCGGTACGTCGAGGAATTCCCGGCAGCGCCAAGCCGCGCACAAAAGAATCGCAAGGACGGACCGAAGTAAAAAGAAAACGAAGCGGGGCGAATAAATGAACCCGCCGCGTCCAAGGGGATCGGGATCGACCACGAAGGGCGGCATTGTGGATGCCGGATCCGAGCTGGGCGGACTTGTGTCCTGCCGCAGCATGGCGGTTCGAGCGCCTGACAGGCTGCCCACATCGCCTGCGGCCGTCGCGGCCGCACCGGGAGTTACCCGAAAAGAAACGAGCTGGGGCCCGCACCCAAGGTGCGGGCCCCAGCTTCGTACGCGTCAGCGTCAGGCGGGAACGATGTTCTCGGCCTGGGGGCCCTTCTGGCCCTGGGTGACGTCGAAGGTCACCTTCTGGCCTTCCTGCAGCTCGCGGAAGCCCTGGGCGGCGATGTTCGAGTAGTGGGCGAAGACGTCGGCGCCGCCGCCCTCCTGCTCGATGAAGCCGAAGCCCTTTTCCGCGTTGAACCACTTCACGGTGCCAGTAGCCATGTCATATCTCCTTAGGGGCAGTGCCCGGGGCCCACGCCGTGCGTGCCCCGCGTCGCCGCGATGATTGCCCCGTCCGGAAACCGGAAATACAAAAGTGCTCTCGATCGACGCGGAGTCCATCGAGGGCACTTGAAGTCTTTGGGAACCACAACTGCAACTGAAATCGACAGTAGCACGCAACCAGCAGGCCCACACGGCAGATTCTCGGGAATATCTCCGGGTCGGGGGAAAAACCCACGCCGCCGCCACGGCTATTTCTGTAGTTGCGGCATTAGATATGCCTCCGCCGTCGGTGTCGCCGCTCCGACGCGGACCCGGAAGAGCATGGACCGGCGACTCGGGGACGCCGGCGAAGGCCGGTAAAGGGCAGGGGCGGCCGGGGTCCATCCGTCACGTCGCCCACCGCTGCACCCGCGCAGCGCGACCGGCACCCCCACACCGCCCGCCCACCGGCGACACGCCGCCCACCACGGGTCTGTTCCTGCAACAGAGGGAAATCTATGGCGACGGGGATAGACATTCACCGCCCTCGTGGCTAGTGTTTCTCCCGTAGCCATCGAAGTCAGTCAGAGGCGGCAGAGACGACCTGCCGCGCAACACGGCACGACAGCGGAGGCGTGGGGCCAGGAAGTGAAGGAGGGTCCCTCGGCTGGTTGTCGGGTCGGGCGGCTGCAGAGCCGCCGCGCAGGATCTCCGATCGAAGTTCCGGAAGAGCCGGAAGAGGCAGCACGAGACAGGAGAGGAGCAGACGCCATCAGGATCGCCCGAGCGAGGATCCAGTTCGCTCGGGTACCGCAGACCCCGGATTGGCAGGTGGTCCCCGGTCAAGCAACCGCGATCCCCGCATCCCCGTCCGCTCGGACGCGCATGCGGAAACAGAAGGCCGGCGCAGGGCGCCGGTAGATGGTGTTGAACCCCTCGGGGCCCTGGTGCCGTTAGGTACCAGGGCCCCTCGATGCGTCGTCGGTGTCCACACCGAGGAGCCCCCTCACCCGCCGGACCGGACCCACCGCTCCACAAGCCCCTTCAGCCCGATCAGCCCCATCACGCCCACAACGAGGTGCAAATGACTTCAGAGACCCCACCGAACACCGCCGACAAGTTCGATGACGAGGACTTCCCCGCGTACACGATGGGCCGCGCCGCGGAAATGATCGGCACCACGCCCGCGTTCCTGCGGGCGCTCGGTGAAGCGCGCCTCATCGTGCCGCTGCGCTCCGAAGGCGGCCACCGCCGCTACTCCCGCTATCAGCTGCGCATCGCGGCCCGCGCCCGGGAACTCGTCGACCAGGGCACCCCGATCGACGCCGCCTGCCGCATCATCATCCTTGAGGACCAGCTCCAGGAAGCCCAGCGGCTCAACGAAGAACTGCGCCGCCCCGCCGCCGACCGGAACCAGCCCACGGGCTCCGGCACCGGCTCCTGAGGACGGCCGCCGCACAGATACCGGACACCCGGATACGCGAATACCGGGAATCGCAGCGCTATCGAACAGGCGCCGATCAGCGACGACGCACCCGCTCACCGACGGACACCCGGGCGCCGCATGCCGCGATCGCGGAAACCGCGGAACCGCGGAACCGCGGAACCGCGGAAACTAGTGCGCCGATGCGGTGCGGTCGTCTCATCAGCCGGTCGCGGATGTTAGCGGCCCACTCTCAGGGGCACGCGGTCTCCGTAGGCAGTCACCACGCACAACATCGGACCGGGGTGAGCCTGATGAACCGCACACTGAGCAGCACCACCGCCATCGTCCCGGCGGCCACCACTCTTTTCCAGGGACGGCCGGCAACTCCGGCACGAGCGCGTCAGGCTGCCCGCGTTTTCCTCGACTCCATGGCCCCGGCCGTGGAGCCGGACACGGCGGAAACCGTCGTTCTGGTGGTCTCGGAACTGGTCACCAACGCGGTACGTCACGCCGGAGGTGTCTGCTCGCTCCGTCTGGTCGCCCGGCCGCACGGCATCGAGATCGCCGTGGTCGACCCGAGCGCGCGCCGGCCCCGTATGCGTCAGCCGGACCTGACCGGCGACACCGGAGGCTTCGGCTGGCAGATGGTGCAGCACCTGGCGCGCAGCGTCAGCGTCGCGCCGCGGCGAAACGGCGGCAAGACCGTCCGGGCCCTCCTGCCGCAGTAGGCAGTCGCAGGGCCCCCGATCCGTCGGGGCCTCCCGTCGCGCTCCCTCCCCGTACGCCCCCACCGTCGGTCGGCGGCTAGCGCGCCCCGCTCACCAATCGGGTGTGCCAGTGGGAGTACGTCGTCAGGGGGTCGCCTTCGGCGTTCCAGGGCCAGGGGGTGGCTATGCCGTTGGTGGCGCTGAGGACCGCGGCGGCCTCGGCGGTGCGGGACGCCTTCACCAGGGCGTACGCCAGGGTGTTGAGGTCGGCGCGGGAAGCCGCGTGGTGGAGGAAGCCGGGGCGCGGCCAGTCCTGTGCCGCCTGGTCGATGGCCTTGGCCGCCTGCGGCCGCCGCCAGTGGTCACCGGCGCCGAGGGCGGCCACACCTCCGGCGGACACGGTGCGCTGGTAGCCGAGGACGAGCGAGATCAGCTCCAGGCCCGCTGTGGGGGCGTCGGCCGGCATGACGGAGCGCATCCCGTCGAGCAGGTCGAGGACCTGGGAGGTGGAGCCGCATTCGTCCGGCGAGAGGTAGCGCAGGGCCTGGAGGTGGGCTTCCCTGTTCCAGGGGTCGCGGGCCTTGATCTCCTGCCAGACCCCCGCGAGGTCCGCGTAGGGCCGTCGCTCGATCCGCAGCGTGGCCAGGGTCAGCACCCAGGGTGTGGGGTCGGCGGGGAGCAGGTCCGCCGCGGTGCGGCAGGTCTCGCGGATGCCGCGAAGGTCGTCCGTCGAGCCCTGCTGCCGGGCGAAAAGGAGATCGGACCAGGCGCGCAGCAGAAGGGCGTTCTGGTTTCGTGGGTTGTTCCGCTGCCAGATGCCCGGCAGCGCCCGTCCGGCGGCCCCGGCGAGCACTTCCAGGCGGTGCGCCTTGCGGTCCCAGTCCGTTCCGGCCTCGTCGATCACCTGCTCGACCGAGGCGACGACCGCGATGTCGAGCTGTCCACGGGACCAGCACTTCTCCACGCGCTGCCGGACCCGGCCGAGGTCGACGTCGTCGAGTTCGGGGGCGAGGCGGGGGAGGGTGCCTTTGCGGCGTCTGAAGGCGGACATCTCTACGCGACCTTACGTGGTGAGTTCACGGGTGGGCGGGGGGGGGGGGGGGCCCCGCCCCCCCCCCCCCCCCCCCCCCCCCCCCCCAAAACCCCCCCCCCCCCCCCCCCAAACGAGCGGTAAAGAAAAAAAAACACAAAAAAACAAAAA
>NZ_JBIRGO010000040.1:0-31560 GCF_044328065.1 Streptomyces sp. NPDC017993 | reverse complement strand
TCGCTCTCGGCGGTCTCGACCGCCGGGACCTTGCCGGCCTTCTCGTACTCGACACCCTTGTGCACCAGCAGGGTGGCGTCGCCACCGTCGTCGAGAATCATGTTCGGGCCGCCGGTGGGCGAGTTCGGCCACGTCAGGGCCTGCTCGGTGCACCACCAGTACTCCTCCAGGCTCTCGCCCTTCCAGGCGAACACCGGCACACCCCGCGGCGCCTCCGGCGTGCCCTCGGGACCCACCGCGATCGCCGCCGCGGCATGGTCCTGAGTGGAGAAAATGTTGCAGGACGCCCAACGGACCTCGGCGCCCAGGGCTACCAGGGTCTCGATCAAAACGGCGGTCTGCACGGTCATGTGCAGCGAACCGGTGACCCGGGCGCCGGCCAGCGGCTGCGCCGCGGCGTACTCCTTACGGATCGACATCAGACCGGGCATCTCATGCTCGGCGAGAGTGATCTCCTTACGGCCGAAAGCCGCGAGGGAGAGATCGGCGACCTTGAAGTCCTGGCCGTTGGCTGCTGTCGTCATACGGGCTGCTCCTCGAGGGTCGAGGTGAATTTTCCGGGCTGGGCAGTCTGCGGCGCGGGCAGCAGCGTACGCGGAAGCGGACGCACCTCTCCCCTGGCCGCAGCGCAGTCCGTCCAGGCCCTCTCTCCCTCGGCCGGTCCGCGGTGCGGGCCGCCCGACCGCCATCAGCAGCGACGTCTGGCACTGGTCACGAATCTACACCGATCGGCCCAGCGACCCCAGCCCGCATCGGCTGGTTGTGTGCGCGGGAGAGGGGTGCGGGGCGGGGCCACGGCTGTGCGCTGGGGTGTTCCGGCGCTCCGACGGAGGTGGCCTTGGACACTTTGCTCCGGCTCCGACGTGTTGCAGGATGCCTGGAGCGCGAGGGCACCTGCACGACCTCGCGCGTACGTTCGTTAGGAGATCCACGTGACCACGAGTCCAGCTGATGCCCCCGAGGGCGCGGGGAAGAGCGGGCAGGGGCTGAAGCTGCTCGCCGTGACCGCCTGCCCGACCGGCATCGCCCACACCTACATGGCCGCGGAGAAGCTCACCCGGGCCGCCGCCGCCCTCGGCCACGAGATCAAAGTGGAGACCCAAGGGTCGATCGGGGCTGAGAACCTACTGTCTGACAACGATGTCAAGCACGCGGACGGGATCATCATCGCCGCGGACAAGGACGTCGACCGCACGCGCTTCGCCGGCAAGAAGGTTCTGGCGGTCGGGGTGGCCGAAGGCATCCACCACCCCGAGCAGCTGATCGAGCGGGTGCAGAGCGCGCCGGTCCAGGGCAGCGGCGGAGGCGCGGCCGACGCGGGCGGCGTGGGGACGCCCGCCGGCGGCGGCAAGGAGCGCAGCGTCGCCTACAAGGCGTTGATGAACGGGGTCAGCTACATGATCCCGTTCGTCGTGGTCGGCGGTCTGCTGATCGCGATATCCCTGGCGCTGGGTGGCCACACCAACCCCGAGGGTGGGCTGGTCATCCCGGACGGGACGTTCTGGAAGCACGTCAACGACATCGGCACCATCGGCTTCCAGCTCATGGTGCCGATCCTGTCCGGCTATATCGCGTACGCGATCGGGGACCGGCCGGCGCTGGTGCCCGGCATGATCGGCGGCTGGATCGCCAACACCGGCTCGCTGTACGACTCCAAGGCGGGCGCGGGCTTCATCGGCGCCATCGTCACGGGTTTCCTGGCCGGCTATCTGGTGCTGTGGATCAAGAAGGCCAAGGTTCCGAAGTTCGTCCAGCCGATCATGCCGATCATCGTGATCCCGATCGTGGCGACGACGGTGCTCGGCCTGTTCTTCATCTATGTCATCGGCAAGCCGATCTCCTGGGTGTTCACGCACCTGACGGACCTGCTCGGCGGGATGACCGGGTCCAGCGCGATCCTGCTCGGCGCGATCCTCGGCCTGATGATCGCGTTCGACATGGGCGGCCCGGTCAACAAGACCGCGTTCCTCTTCGGTGCCGGGCTGATCGCCTCCGGCAACCAGACGGTGATGGGCATGTGTGCCGCCGCGATCCCGGTGATGCCGCTCGGCCAGGGTCTGGCAACGCTGCTGCGCCGGCGGCTGTACTCGGAGCAGGAGCGCGAGACGGGTATGGCGGCGCTGTTCATGGGGGTCTTCGGGATCTCCGAGGGCGCGATCCCGTTCGCCGCGGCGCGACCTGCCCAGGTCATCCCGGCGAACATGCTCGGTGGTGCGGTGGCCGGTGCCCTCGCGGGCATGGCCGGGGTGACGGACGCGGTGCCGCACGGCGGCCCGATCGTGGCCGTGCTGGGCGCGGTGGGCGGCTGGCCGACGTTCTTCCTGGCCGTCGTCGTCGGATCGGTGGTCACGGCCCTCGCCACGGTGACGCTGGTGGACCTCTCGGAGCGCAGGAAGTCCGGTACGGCGGCGACGTCGCCGCTGGCTGAGCCGGTGCTTGCCGGGGTCGGAGCGGGTGGCGCGGCAAGCGCAGCGGGTGCGGGTGCTACGGGGAGCGCGGCTGACTCGTCCGCACCGGCCGGGGCCGCGACCCGTACGGCTACGGTGACGGCCACCGCCACCGCCGCGGAGGGCGCGGCAGCGGAGGGGGACACCCCCGCCGCCACCACCGACTCCGGTGACGCCGCCACCGCCACCGCCACCGCCACCGCCACCGCCGAGGCGACAGCCCCCGAAGTGCTCTCCGGTTATCTCACCGAGCGGACCGTGAAGACGCAGCTCGTCTCCGACGAGAAGGAGGCGGCCATCCGGGAGATGGCCGAGCTGGCGGCCGGTACCGGCAAGGTCGCGGACGTCGAGGAGCTGGCCCGGGTGGCGCTGGCCCGCGAGGCGCAGGGCACCACCGGACTCGGCGAGGAGATCGCCATCCCGCACGCCAAGACGGACGCGGTGACCGCGCCGGTCGTCGGCTTCGCGCGGTCCGCCGCGGGTATCGACTGGGACTCCCTCGACGGCACGCGGGCAAAGCTCGTCTTCATGATCTCGGTGCCGGCGGCGGCCGCCGGCGACGAGCATCTGCGGATCCTGGCGCTGCTGTCGCGGAAGCTGATGGACGCGGACTTCCGGGCCCGGCTGCAGAGTGCGCCGGACACGGCCGCGATCCTGGGCGTGCTCGGCGAGATCGGGTGACCGGCCGCCGCCGGCTCCCGCGAGGGAGGCGGCGGCCGCGCAGACGAAGGGCCCCCGCACCGGATCGGTGCGGGGGCCCTTCGTGCGGATTGTGTCCGGGGGATGAAGCGGGCGGCTCAGTGCCCTCCGGGGGTCTTCTCCGGGTCGGCGCCCTCGGCGGCCGCTTCCTCGCGGTAGATGTCCGGCTCCAGGTAGATGACGCGGGCGATCGGCACGGCCTCGCGGATACGGGCCTCGGCGGCGTTGATCGCGTCGGCGATCTGGGTGGCCGTACCGTCGTGCTGCACCGCGATCTTGGCGGCGACCAGCAGCTCCTCGGGGCCGAGGTGCAGGGTGCGCATGTGGATGACGCGGGTGACGACCTCGCCGTCGACGACGGCGGCACGGATCTGGGCGACCTGCTCGGGGCCCGCGGCCTCGCCCAGCAGCAGCGACTTGGTCTCCGCGGCGAGGACCAGGGCGATCAGCACGAGCAGCACACCGATGCACATGGTGCCGATGCCGTCCCAGATGCCGTCACCGGTGGCGAGGGTCAGTCCGACGCCGCCCAGGGCGAGTACCAGGCCGACCAGCGCGCCGAAGTCCTCCAGCAGCACGACCGGCAGCTCGGGGGCCTTGGCGCGGCGGACGAACTGCGCCCAGGTCTGCTTGCCGCGCAGCTCGTTGGACTCCTTGATGGCTGTACGGAAGGAGAAGCTCTCGGCGATGATCGCGAAGACCAGGACGCCGACCGGCCAGAACCAGTTGTCCAGCTCGTGCGGGTCGTGGATCTTCTCGTAGCCCTCGTAGAGCGCGAAGACGCCGCCGATGGTGAACAGGACGATGGAGACCAGGAAGCCGTAGATGTACCGCTCGCGGCCGTAGCCGAAGGGGTGCTCCGCGGTCGCCGCGCGCTTGGCCTTCTTGCCGCCGAGCAGCAGGAGGCCCTGGTTGCCGGAGTCCGCGACGGAGTGCACGCCTTCGGCCAGCATCGAGGACGAGCCGCTGAAGGCGAAGGCCACGAACTTCGCTACGGCGATGGCCAGGTTGGCGGCCAGCGCCGCAACGATCGCCTTTGTCCCGCCTGATGCGCTCATGAGTGCCGCATGTCCCTTCCGTAGACGGGGCTCACGCTTTACCGCCCCTTTAATGCTGTGCGGCGGTCATTGTTGCAGCCCTGCCCCGGGCCGCCGCCACTAGGCCACCTTCGGGCCCTGGCCCGCGCACCGCCCGGCGCGGAAATCCCGCCGGTCCCGGGGCGGGCCGTGGGGACACGCCCTAGGCGACGACGGTGGCGCGGAAGAGCGTGCCCTCGCCCGAGAGCGAGACGTGCTCGCCGGCCCGGACGAACGCGGACTCGCCGGGCGCGAGGGCAAGCTCGCCGGAGGCGCCGTTGCCGACGGCCGAGCCCACGCGGGTCACCAGCCGGATCGTGCCCTGCGTGCACAGCAGGATCTGCGGCGTACGGGCGTCCAGCGGGTGGGGCGCGGCGCCGGGGGCGACGACGAAGCGGGAGAGCCGGAACTCGTCGATGGGGGTGTCGTAGATTTCCTCGCCGTTGACCGCCTCGGGGCGCAGTACGCCCGCGTCGCCCGCCTCGAAGCGGACCACCCGCAGGAGTTCGGGGACGTCGACGTGCTTGGGGGTGAGGCCGCAGCGCAGCACGTTGTCGGAGTTGGCCATCAGCTCGACGCCGAGGCCGCTGAGGTAGGCGTGCGGGAGGCCGGCGCCGAGGAAGAGCGCCTCCCCCGGCTGCAGCCGGACGTGGTTGAGGAGCATGGCGGCGATCACGCCGGGGTCGCCCGGGTAGTGGTGGGCGGTGGCGGCGTATGCGGCGTAGTCGGCGGCGTGCGGGCCGTCCTCGGCGCCCAGCCGCTCGGCCGCGGCGGCGGCCCGCTCGACGGTCTCGGCCATCGCGTCGTGTTCGGCGGTCAGCAGGGCGGTGAGGACCTCGCGCAGGGCGCTCTCCTCGGGGCTGGCACGCAGGATGTCGACGTACGGCTTGAGAGTGTCGACGCCCAGGCCCTCCAGCAGGTCGGCGGCCTGCGCGGGGTGGCGGAAGCCGCAGAGGCCCTCGAAGGGGGTCAGCGCGCAGATCAGCTCGGGCTTGTGGTTGGCGTCCTTGTAGTTGCGGTGCCCAGCGTCGATCGGGACGCCGCGCCGCTGCTCGTCGGCGAAGCCCTCCTTGGCCTGGGCGAGGTCGGGGTGGACCTGCAGGGAGAGCGGCGAGCCTGCCGCGAGGAGCTTGAGGAGGAAGGGCAGCCGGGGGCCGAAGGCGCGGACCGCGTCGGCGCCCAGCTCGGCCTCGGGGTCGGCGTCGATCACCTCGGCCAGCGGGACGGGGCCCGCACCGCGGTCGATGCGGGACGGCGCGCCGGGGTGGGCGCCCATCCACATCTCGGCCTGCGGTTCGCCGGTCGGCTCGACGCCGAGGAGTTCGGGGATGGCGGTGGTCGAGCCCCAGGCATAGGGGCGCACGGTGTTGGCGAGGCGGTCCATGGGGCTGCTGCTTCCTGGTGTCGTACGTGTTCTATCGGGTGGTCCCGCGGACCCGCGCGTGGTGTGCCCGGGGCGGGGCGCCGCGGGCACGGCGGGTGCGGCACCGTGCCCGAGCCGTGCCGGGCGCCGGCCTCTTTATGATCACTCGGTGTCGGCGAGCGCGAGGTAAACGGCGGCGAAATCCGTGATGGCCAGCAGCTCCGCGGCGGTCTCCAGGTCGTCGCCGCCTTCCGGTTGGAGGGCGCTGACGGCGGTGTCGCACTGGTCGGCGAGTTCCACGGCGGCGCGTGTGGCGGACAGCGGCCCCGGCTCCCGCTCGCGCAGCAGCAGGATCCTGGCGTGCAGGGCCGCGGGCTGCTCCACGCGGTCGCGGAAGAAGTCTTCCGGGTCGGCGCCCGCGGCGAGGGCGCCCGCCAGCAGCGGGCGGTGGGTGCTGAGCGCTTCGGGCAGGTCGGCGGCCATCGCGGGGCGGCCGGCCAGCCCGGTGAGCACGGTGGCGAAGTGCCGGCCGACGGCGCCGGCGACGGCGCCTTCCGTCCAGATGAGCGGCAGGGCGTCGGCGAGTTCGGCGGCCAGCGTCTTGGCGGGGTTGGTGTACGTCGCGATGGCCGGGCCGCAGCGTTCGGCGAGCTGGTCGAGGCGGTCGGCGAGCTTGCTCAGCTCGTCGGGCGGCGCGGTGAGCAGCCCGATCCGGTCGGCGAGCGCGAGCAGCGGGATGAGCACCGACCACAGGGTGCCCGGGGCGGCCGGCGGCGCGCCCTCGACGTCGAACTCGGCGTCGTACGGCGTGGTCGCCAGCGGCACGGCGAGGCCACGGGCTTGGATGACGGCGTCGGCGAGCGGGCCGCCGGCCGGGGTGACGGCGACGACGGCGCAGCCGCGGCGGTAGGCCTGCTCGACCAGTTCGGCCAGGCCCGGGTCGGAGCCGTCGGGTCCGGCGAGCAGCAGCAGGTCGAGCGGTCCGGTCCAGCCGGGCAGGGCCCAGCGCAGGGCGCCGGGCCGCGGGGCGACGCCGGTGGGCCGGATGAGGGTGACCGGGCAGCTGCCGCCGCCGAGCGCCTCGAGGAGGTCGGCGACGCAGGAAGCGGCCGGGCCGGGTCCTGCGACGAGGAGGGCGCGGGGCCGTCCGTCGGGTGTCAGTTCCGGGATGCCGGCTTCGGCGGCGCTGCGGGCGGCGGTACGGACCCGGGCGCCGGATTCGGCGACCCCGCGGAGCAGTCCGTAGCGGTCGGCGGCGGCCAGCGCCTCCGGGGTGTCGAGGAGTGGCTCGTCGAGCATGGTGTGCGCGGCCTCCGATCGCCGGTACGGGCGGGGGAACGCCGGGCGGTGCCGGGGCGGGCCCGGCGGCGCCCGGTCAGGCGGGGCGGCGGGCCTCGTCGACGAGCAGCACGGGGATGCCGTCCCGGACGGGGTAGGCGAGGCCGCAGTCGGCGGAAGTGCAGGTCAGCTCGCTGGGGTCGGCCTCGGTCCGGTCCTTCAGCGGGGCATGGCACGCCGGGCAGGCGAGGATCTCGATCAGGCTGGCTTCGACCGGCATGGCGGGCTGCTCCTTCGGGGTGGTTGCGGCTCAGCCAGCCTACCGCCGGACCGGGGGCCGGGGCCTGCTCGGCGGTGGTTTCCCGGTGACCGGTGGGGGCGGGGCGGCGTGGCGCGGGGCTGCGGTGGCGCGGCGGGCGGGGCCGGAGCGGTACGTTCCGCCCCGGTGCCCCGCCCGCCGTGTGCTGCCTGCTGCCCGATGCCTGCCCTCACGCTCAGGCGCGGACGATCGCCAGCACCTCGTCCCGGACGCGGGCGACGGTGGCGGCGTCCCGGGCCTCGACGTTCAGCCGCAGCAGCGGCTCGGTGTTGGAGGCGCGCAGGTTGAACCACCAGTCGGCGGCGGTGACCGTCAGCCCGTCCAGCTCGTCGAGGGTCACTCCCTCGCGCCCTTCGTAGCCGGCCTTGATCGCGGCGAGCCGGCCGGTCTGGTCGTCGACGGTGCTGTTGATCTCGCCGGAGGCGGCGTACCGGTCGTACTGCGCGACCAGTGCCGAGAGCGTGCCCTGCTGGCCGCCGAGGGCCGCCAGGACGTGCAGGGCGGCGAGCATGCCGGTGTCGGCGTTCCAGAAGTCCCGGAAGTAGTAGTGCGCGGAGTGCTCGCCGCCGAAGATCGCGCCGGTCTTGGCCATCTCCTCCTTGATGAAGGAGTGCCCCACCCGGGTGCGGACGGCCTCGCCGCCCTGCTCCTTGACAACCTCGGGCACCGACCAGGAGGTGATCAGGTTGTGGATGACCGTGCCGCCGGGGTGCTTGGCGAGTTCGCGGGCGGCGACCAGGGCGGTGATCGCGGAGGGCGAGACCGGGTCGCCCTTCTCGTCCACCACGAAGCAGCGGTCGGCGTCCCCGTCGAAGGCCAGGCCGAGGTCGGCGCCCACCTCGCGCACCCGCGCCTGGAGGTCCACGATGTTCTTCGGGTCCAGCGGGTTGGCCTCGTGGTTGGGGAAGGAGCCGTCCAACTCGAAGAACAGGGCGTCCAGTTCGAGCGGCAGGCCCTCGAAGACGGTGGGGACGGTGTGGCCGCCCATGCCGTTGCCTGCGTCCACCACGACCTTCAGCGGGCGGATGCCCGACAGGTCCACCAGCGACCGCAGGTGGGCGGCGTAGTCGGCCAGCACGTCCCGCTGCACGATCGTGCCGGCCTTCGCGGCCGGCTCCGGGGCGCCGTCCCGCGACCACCGCTCGACCAGCGCGCGGATATCGGCGAGACCGGTGTCCTGGCCGACCGGCGCGGCGCCCGCCCGGCACATTTTGATGCCGTTGTATTGGGCCGGATTGTGCGAGGCGGTGAACATCGCGCCCGGCAGTCCCAGGGCGCCGCTGGCGAAGTACAGCTCGTCGGTCGAGCACAGGCCGATCTCGGTGACATCCACCCCGCGGGCCGCGGCGCCGCGGGCGAAGGCGCCGGAAAGGCCGGGTGACGAGGGGCGCATGTCGTGCCCGGTCACGATCGCGTCGGCGCCGGTGACCTCCGCAAACGCCGCACCGAACAGCTCCGACAGCGTCTCGTCCCACTGATCGGGGACCACACCGCGCACGTCGTAAGCCTTCACGATCCGCGACAGATCAGCCACAGCCAGCCCTCCTGAGGTCTCTACGGAGCCCCAAACCTACCCGCACGGCCTGTGCGAGAGCCGTGAATCCGGCCGGTGTGCGCCGTCGCACGCGGTGGGCGGCCGGGGCGCACCCGGTCCCCCGGGCGCGCCCCACGTCGGGCCGGTCTACGGGAGCATCCAGCCCAGGACGGCGGTGCTCTGCCCGACCACGATCAGGCACATCACCAGCAGCAGGCCCAGGCTCCACGGCAGCACCTTGCGCAGCAGATCTCCTTCGCGTCCCGCGAGGCCCACCGCCGCGCAGGCGATCGTCAGGTTCTGCGGCGAGATCATCTTGCCGAGCACTCCCCCGGAGCTGTTGGCGGCGGCGAGGAGTTCCGGCGCGAGCCCGGACTGCTGGGCGGCGGTGACCTGGAGAGCGCCGAAGAGCGCGTTGGCGGAGGTGTCGGAGCCGGTGACGGCGACGCCGAACCAGCCGAGGACGGGCGAGAGGAAGGCCAGTCCGGCGCCGGCCGCGGCGACGAAGTGGCCGATGGTGGCGGCCTGTCCGGAGAGGTTCATGACGTACGCGAGTGCCAGCACCGAGGTGACGGTGAGGATGGCGTGCCGCAACTCCCGGACCGTGGCGACCCATTCCCGGACGGCGGCACCCGCCCGTACGCCGAGGACGACGGCGGTGAGCAGGCCGGCCAGCAGCACCAGGGTGCCGCCGGTGGCCAGCAGCGGGAGCGAGAAGACGTTGCCACCCACGGGTGTGCCGTCGGGGCCCGCGACGTTCAGCAGCGGCCAGTCGAAGGTCCGGGTCGCCCGCGCCAGGAGCGCCTTGACCGGGGGGACCTGGGCGAGCGAGAAGACGGCGACGATCAGCGCGTAGGGGGCGTAGGCGCGGACGATCTCGCGGCGCTCGTCCTCCGCGTCCAGATCGTCGCTGCGGACGCCGGTGAGGACAGAGGCCCGTACCGGCTCGGCGGCCGGCCGGCGGGCGCTGGGCACCGCGACCAGCGCGGCGGCCCCGGCCAGTGCCGCCCCGATGTCGGCGAGTTGCGCCGAGACGTAGTTGGCGGCCGCGAACTGGACGACGGCGAAGGCGCACCCGCAGGCGAGGGCGGGCGCCCAGGTCTCGCGCAGGCCGCGCCGCCCGTCGACCAGGAAGACCAGCAGCAGCGGCACGACGAGGGCCAGCAGCGGTGTCTGGCGGCCCACCAGGGACGCGACCGCGTCCAGCGGCAGGCCGGTGACCTGGGCGAGGGTGACGACGGGGGTGCCCATGGCGCCGAAGGCGACCGGCGCGGTGTTGGCCACCAGCGCGACGACCGCGGCCTTGACCGGGTCGAAGCCCAGCGCGACCAGCATCACCGCGCTGATGGCGACCGGCGCCCCGAAGCCGGCGAGCGCTTCGAGCAGCGCGCCGAAGCAGAAGGCGATCACCAGGGCCTGGATGCGCGGGTCGGCGGAGAGCCGGGAGAAGGAGCGGCGCAGCACGTCGAAATGGTGGGTGCGGACCGTCATCCGGTACACCCACAGGGCGTTGACGACGATCCACAGGATGGGGAAGAGCCCGAAAACCGCCCCTTGGGCGGCGCCGGAGAGGGCCTGGCCGGCCGGCATGCCGTATCCCCAGCAGGCCACGGCGAAGGCGACGGCGAGACCGGTCAGACCGGCGTAGTGGGCGCGCAGCCGTACGGCGCCGAGCAGGACGAGCACGGTGACCAGCGGAGTTGCGGCGACGAGGGCGGACAGGGCGAGCGAGTCGGCGATGGGCTCCAGCTGTTGGACGAACACGAGACCTCCCGGCATGGGTGGCTCCCCTTGCCGCTCCCGGTCACGAAGGGCGCCCGGTGGCGGGCCGCGACCGCGAGCGGATCATGCGGGAGTGGAGGAATGGTCGTGTCCGCGACAAGTCGGCGTCAATGCTCTGTCAGCAACCGCTTGCGAGGTGTCGCCGGCCACCCGGGCCGTGGGGTGGCGCCGGGGGATCAGGAGTCGGGTGAGCGCAGCACCCGCAGATGGCCGCGTCGGGCCACCTCCATGGGCTGGGAGTTCCGCCCGCCGGGGCCCGTCGTCCGTGGCGCGCCGTTTCCGCCGGCGGCGCGCTCCTGCGGCCTGGCCGCCTCGCGGACGGCGTTGGCGAGCGCTTCGAGATCGTCGCCGCTGGGGCGGGCCGGTCCCGAGTCGAGGGCGAGGCGGACGACTTCCCAGCCGCGGGGGGCGGTCAGCCGCTCGGAGTGCTCGGCGCACAGGTCGTAGCAGTGCGGTTCGGCGTACGTGGCGAGCGGGCCGAGCACGGCGGTCGAATCCGCGTAGACGTACGTCAGC
This sequence comes from Streptomyces sp. NPDC017993, assembly GCF_044328065.1. Taxonomy (NCBI): domain Bacteria; kingdom Bacillati; phylum Actinomycetota; class Actinomycetes; order Kitasatosporales; family Streptomycetaceae; genus Streptomyces; species Streptomyces sp. NPDC017993. The sequence goes on along the minus strand of NZ_JBIRGO010000040.1, from coordinate 20,546 downwards.
GTTGCGACGGCGGGGCGGCCGCACGCGGTGCGCGAACAGCGACGTACAGGGCTCACGACGTTGGACGGTACCGCACTCTTGAGCGGGCCGCGACGACTCTCCACCGGCTCACCCAACCGTGTCGTCCCGCTTCGTCCGATGCGTCTGACCTGCACCCGCTCGGCCGGACCCGTGCCGGGTGGGCGCCGACGGGCGGTCCGGGACGAGGAATCCCGTCGCCATTCGATGCAATTCATGTCATTCCGCGGGTGATCTGCGATCTCATGCGGGGATGCAAACAAACACAACAGCGACCGGACCGGTCACACGGCGACATGGCGCGCGTTGTCGCGCACGTCGGTGCCCGCGGTCCCGCGACGGCTACGCTCGATGCTGATGGACACGCCCGTACCGCCCCGCCCGACGGAGCCGCGCCAGCGCCGCCGCGACCGCCACGGCCGCGGCATGCGCGGACCGATCGCGCCTCCGCAGGTGCCCCTGTCGGTGAGCCGCGCCGACGCCTTCATCGATCTTGTCTACGACTCCCGGGACCGGCTGGAGCGACGCTGGCCACAGCTCTCGGACGTCGACTTCCTGGTGCTGGACGTGCCCGGCTTCGGCCCCGACGAGGGGCCCGACGCGGGCGCGGACGAGGAGGCGGTGCCGCTGGGCCGGGCGGTGCCGGCCGCCGGCCCGCACCGCGACCGGATCGTGATCTACCGCAGGCCGGTGGAGATCCGCACCAAGAACCGCGACGAGCGCGCGCTCCTGGTGCACGAAGTCGTCGTCGAACAGGTCGCCGAACTCCTCGGCCTTGCTCCGGAGTCGGTGGACCCGCGGTACGGCCAGGACTGAGGCCGTACCGCGCGCCCACCGGGAGCCACCGCCGTGGCGGGGCACGCGGGTGCCCCGGCGGACGCTCAGTCCGTCAGCAGGGACAGATCCTGGCCGGCCGTCGGGACGACCACCGAGCCCCGGTCGTCCGGCATCGGCTGGACGGTGAAGGCCGGGATGCCGCCCTGCGGCTGCGCCAGCGTGCGCGCGGCGTGGACCGGCCCGCTGCCCGGCTGGGGCTCCACGGTCAGCGCGTAGGAGCCCTTCAGGCCCTGCGGGCGGGGCGGTGCGACAGCGAGCGTCGTGCCGCCCTTGACCGTGTACGTCTTGCTGACCGGCGTGCCGCCGCCGCTGCCCGCCGAGGCCGTGACCTTGACCTTCGCGTCCTTGCCCTTGTCGGGCGCCACCAGGGAGAGGGTGCTGCCCTTGGCGCGGTTGTCGGCGGCCGTCGCCCGCTTGTCGACCGGCCGCGTCGAGGAGATGAAGGCCATCTCCTGCTTGGCGCCCTTGCCCCGGGTGACCCGCACCGCGACCGCGATCGGCGCCTTGGACGCGCCGTCCGCGGGCGTCAGCACCAGCGAACCGGCCTCGCCCTTGGTGAGGTCCTTGAGATCGACCGCCGTGGTCATCCCGGCCTTGAGGTGCAGCGTCTCCAGCCCGGCCGGGACGATCGGACCGGTCGGGGTGTCCAGCTGCACCTTCAGGTCGGCGTCGGCCTCCCCCGGCGCGACGGCGATCAGCCGCACGGAGGTCGCGTCGGCCGGGATGCCGGGCAGCACGGCCTCGGGCGCCGGGTCGGCGGCGGCCGGCAGCCAGTCGCTGCCCAGCTTGGCGTCACCGGCCTGTACGGAGGCGCCCACCCGGCCCTCCCGGGCGACGACGTGCAGTGCGGCGTTGGTGGTCGGTGAGCCCGTCAGGGTCGACAGCAGCACCGGGACGGTGGTGTGCGGCGGCACCGTGATGTCCTCGCCGCCCGGGGTCTCCAACGGGCCGTCCTTGCCGTGCAGTTCGAGGTCGACGACCGCCTGGGTGGAGTCGGGGTTGGTCAGATGGACGTAGTCCTGGCGGTCCCGGTGGGTGCTCACGCCCGGGAACCAGAACGTCGTGTCCGGCGCGGCGCAGCTCAGACCGAGGAGGCCACGGCCGGAGCCGGCCGCGACGGACGTGGTCTGCTGCACGGTCCAGCCGGGCGCGAGGGTGCCGTCGGCGGTGCCCACCAGCGCGGGGGCGTCGGCACTGTCGGTCTTCGTGGTGACCGGCTTACCGGCCTCCTGGAGCGGTACGACGGGCTTCTTGTCGCGCGGCGGCACGGTCCGCAGGCGCGCGGCGTCCGCCTCGCTGCCAGCGTCCCCGCTGCCCTTGCCGCCCTTGCTGTCCTTGCCGCCCTTCTTGTTTCCGCCGGTGTCGCCGCTCTCCTCGACCGTGCCGGCCGGCAGCAGCTGGGCGGTGCCCTTCTTCGCGTCCGCGCCGGCCGCGGCTCCCTTGGGTGCGAAGGCGGTGTACGTCGTCTCGCCGACCTCCGAGGAGGTCGGGGCCGGGCACAGCAGCGATGAGCGCTGGACAGGCTTGCGGGAGCCGCTGCCGGGCGCGGCCTGACCGCCGCTGTCCGGCGCGGCCACGGCGGCGACACCGGTGACGGCGGCGAGCGCGACCGTCGCGCCGATCAGGGACATCATGGTGCGCTTCACTGCTGGTCGCTCCCGTCACGGCGCGGCTCCGGGTAGGAGCCGAGGTAGGTCGTGCCGTCGTCGTAGGGCTGCTGGGGCTGCCCGCCCGGGTCGTAGGGCGGCGGGGGCGGGGGCGGCTGCTCGCCGTCGTGGACCGGCTGCTGCTGCCCGTAGTCGTACGGGTCGTAGTGGCCCGCCTGGTAGGGGTCCGCCGGATACGGGTCGGCCTGGTACGGGGCGCCCTCCGGGTAGGGCGGCCGGCCGTACTGCCCGGCCTGGTAGGGATCGGCCGCGGGATACGGCGGCTGCGCCTCCGGCTGTCCCTGCTGGACGGCCTGCCAGTCCTCGTAGGACTGCTGCTGGGGCACCGCCGCGTACGGGTCGCCCGGCTGCTGCGGCGCGCCCTGGCCCGGAATCGCCCCGGCCATCGGGTCGGCGGGGTCGGCGGGGCCGTTCATGGCGGGGACCGGCTCCTCGCCGGTACGGGCCGCCGGAATGCCGGCCTCGGGGGCGCCCGCGGCCTGGGCCGCGGCGCGCAGCCTGCGGGCCCGACGGCCGTCGCCGCTGGCTCCGGCCGCGGCCTGCGCGGCCGCCGCACCGGTGTCCTCGGGCAGGTCGTCGTCGATCTCGCGGCGACGGCCCGGCAGCGCGAGCACCACCAGGACCACGGCGAGCAGCCCCTGCACGGCCAGCCAGACGGTGTGGCCGATCGGGTTCTCGTGGGTGAGGTCGAGCCGGCCGCCGCCCGCGGGCAGCGCGAATCCCTGCGCCCAGCCGTCCAGCGTCACCGGCTTGAGCGGGGTGCCGTCGAGGGTGGCCTGCCAGCCCTCGTCGGCCGCGTCCGCGATCCGCAGGACCCGGCCGTCGGCGCCGTCCGGTACGTCGGTGTGCGCCTCCACGGGGCCGGCCGGTACCGCGATCGGCGCGGCCTCCTCGCCCGCGCGGGTGCCGTCCTGGGCGGCGCCCGCGACGATCGAGACCCGCGAGACCCGCCGGTCCACCCGCCACAGGGCGCTGCCGTCGTCCTGGCTGAGCCGGGTCATGCCCGGCGTCGCGTCCAGCACCCGGCCCATCTCGCGCGGCGCGCCGTCCCGGACCAGGATGTAGCGCACGGCGTAGCCGCCGAGCTGGTTGGTCTGGTCCGCGCCGGAGCCGGCCACGAGGTTGGCGACGATGCCGCCGAGCCGCGCGTTCTCGCCCGCCTCGGCGGCCAGGTCGGCGTCGCCGAGCCGGGCGCCCGAACCGCGGACGAGGGTGTAGTCGACGTGCCCGGGCTTGCCGTCGAGGACCAGGGTGCGGGCCCGGTCGGCGCTCCCGGACTCCTCGGCGACGAACGCCGGGACCTGCACCGGGTCCCGCCGCTCCAGGGGGCCGGCCGCACCGGTGATCATCCAGCTGACCGCGGCGTAGAGCGGGGCCAGGACGGAGGCCAGCGCGATCAGCACGGCGACCGGCTGCTTCCAGCCGAATCCGAGGGTGGCCATGCGGGTGCGGATGCCCTCGGCGCCGACCGCGGCGGCGCACAGCAGCGCCAGGCCGTAGACGAGCATGGCGGGCCCGGTCCAGCCGGAGCCGTTGCCCAGCGCGGCGAACAGCAGAGCGGCCACCGCGACCGCCCAGGCCGTACGGATCGCCGTCGGCCGTGCGTCGCGCAGGGTCGCCGCGAGCGCGGCCAGCACGACGCCGATCAGCAGCACGCTGCCGGCGGCCTTCGGTCCGCCCGGGCTGAGCGCGATCAGGTCCAGGACGGAGGCGGAGCCGGCGCCGTAGTCGAGTCCGGCCTCCTGGAAGAAGCGCGAGGGCTGCGTGAGCAGCGACAGCGACCAGGGGGCGAGGACGAGGAGCGGCGCGAGGGCCACGGCCAGGAAGCGCAGGGCGTAGCCGAGCATCAGTTCACGGCGGCCGTCGCGGTAGCGCAGCACCAGCAGACCGATCCCGAGGACCACCGCGATCGGCCAGACGACCGGCGTGAAGGCCATGGTGAAGGTGACCAGCAGGGCGTATGCCCACGTGGCGCGCCAGCTGGGGCGGGTGCCGGGTGCCAGGCGCAGCCCGCTCGCGGCGACGGCGGCGCGCGCCATCAGCGGCAGCAGGATGGCGAGCACCGCGGTGCCCAGGCGGCCGCCGGCCAGCGCGCCCGCGGCGGCGGGCAGGAAGGCGTACGCGATGCTCCCCCAGGCCCGCAGCAGCCGGGAGGCGACCAGGGGGCGGGAGGCGAAGTAGGCGGTGAGTCCGGCCAGCGGGACGGAGCAGACCAGCAGCAGGGTGAGGGCGAAGCCGGTGCTGCCGAAGAAGAAGGTCGCCACCACGGCGAGGACCGCCAGGTAGGGCGGCGCTGAGGCGGTGTCGCCGACGCCGACCGCGTGCCAGCTGTCGAAGTACGCCGACCACAGGTCGGACACCTGCGCGGGGGCGGGCAGCAGGGCGCCGCCGGTCAGCGCGCCGGAGCCGAGCAGTCCGCGGCAGGCGATCACCGAGACCAGCAGCAGGAGCAGGAAGAGCACCGGGGCGGGCCGGCGGGCGATCCGCTTGAGCCGGGCGAACTGCTCGACCTCCAGGAAGTCGGCGTCGTCGCCGCCCGGTCCCGACTCCACGGCGCCGTGCCGGCCGGCCGACGCCACATCGGGCGCGGCCCGTCCGCCGAGGTTGCCGGCGACCTGCTCGACGGTGGCGCGTACGGTCGCGCCGGGCGGCGGGAAGAGGGGCCGCAGGTCGGCCGCTTCCACGGCGGGCCGGCCTCGTCTGCGCCGGGCGGCGAGGATCTTGCCCGGGCGCAGCAGGACGGCGAAGAGCCCGGCCAGTTCGTCGAGCGCCTGGCCGGGGACCTTGCCGACGAGGTAGGCGACGACGCGCAGGATGGTGCCGAGCAGCAGCCGCAGCAGGACGTACGGGAGAAGCGCGCCCCGGGTGTTGGCGAGCAGGGTGTAGACGGCGCCGGCCTTGTCGACGCGGTGCGGGTTGGCGACCGAGCGGCCGACACAGTCGATGGGGCGGCGTTCGCGGGCGGATGCCTCGGCGTGCCGCACGATCGCGTCCGGCGCGATGAGCACCTGGTGGCCCGCGGCGTGGGCGCGCCAGCACAGGTCGACGTCGTCGCGCATCAGGGGCAGCCGGCGGTCGAAGCCGCCCAACTCCTCGTAGACGTCGCGGCGGATGAGCATGCCGGCGGTGGAGACGGACAGCACAGGACGTACCTGGTCATGTTGGCCCTGGTCCTGCTCACGGCGGTCCAGGCCGGTCCAACGGCGTCCGCTGCGGGCGATGGTGACGCCCGCTTCCAGCAACTGACGGCGGTCGTACCAGCTGCGCAGCTTCGCGCCGACGATGACCGTCGAGGGGCTGGCGTCGGCGACCCGCAGCAGCTCGGCGAGGGCGTCCGGCGCGGGGGCGCAGTCGTCGTGCAGCAGCCACAGCCACTGCACCGGTTCGCCGTGCGGCAGTTCCGGCATGTCGTAGGCGTCGTCGCGCCAGGTGCGGCTGACCGGGTCCCAGCCGCTGGGCCGCCGCAGGTAGGGCAGGTCGTCGGGGGTCAGGACGCCGGCGGTGCGGACGGCCTCGTCGACGGCGGTGCCGAAGCCGGAGCGGCGGGCGAGATGCAGCACCCGCTCGTCGCCGATGGCGTCGGCGAGCAGCCGGGCGGACTCGTCCGCGCTGCCGGTGTCGGCGCCGACGGCGTTCTGCACCGGGCGTTCCTGGCCGAGCAGGCCGGCGAGCGCGTCGGGCAGCCAGCGGGCGCCGTCATGGGAGACGATCACGGCGGTGACGACGTGCCGCGGGAACTCTGGCGTGGCGGCTGCATATGGGGCGGGCTGGGCCGCCGACTGGCTGTGCACGGACATCGAGGTACGGGCCCTCCGGACCCGGGAGTTCGGGACCCGCGGCGAAGTCGCTCGCGGCCACCGCCCCCGGAAGACACTGCGACGGACATCGGACTTACTCGCCTGGGCACACGCGCGCCCGGCGGGGGGCGTCGGCGCGTCTCGGACGGGGCCCCACACTAATGGTTCGCACCGGCGCGCCGACCGGCTCCGTCACAGCAGTCCGCCTCCGGCGCTCAGGACGCTGGAGGCGGAGTGTTCGCTATAGGGGGATATGGGGAGTTGGGGTGGTGCGGCGGCGGGGCCGCGCGCCGTGAGTTTTCCGGGCTGCCGTGTCACGTTCAGACAGCGGCCTTCTTCAGTCGCCGCCGCTCGCGTTCGGACAGACCGCCCCAGATCCCGAAGCGCTCGTCGTTGGCGAGGGCGTACTCCAGACACTCGGAACGAACCTCGCAGGCAAGGCAGACCTTCTTGGCCTCGCGGGTGGAGCCACCCTTCTCCGGAAAGAAGGACTCGGGGTCGGTCTGGGCGCACAACGCGCGCTCCTGCCAGCCGAGCTCCTCGTCCGCCTCCTCGACCAGCAATTCCTGGAACAGCTCGGTCATGTGCGCCCCTCGTCTGTCTTTTGCGTCCCCGTTGGCTTGGCGTCCCCGTGATCTCGCCGTGATCGATAACGGCTGAACGACACGAGTGAAATTACAAGTGTGCTGATCCGGGCCAGTCAAGCCGAGATCTGCTATTGGGCCTCTTATTCACTCTGCGGAACCAAGCGTATGCGGAAAGTGTTCAAATCACCAAAAACCAGGACACACTGCAGACACATCCGGAGATGCCTCCGCGACCGGGTGCCCGGCACGCGCTCTCATAACCGAGACGCTCCGGGGTGCCACTCCCGTTGCATCGCGCGCACCGAAGCGGGAATGATCACAAACACATCACGAGATCGCTACGGCAACGGCGTTTGAAGGCGCGGTTGATGGGCGACTTCTCCTGGTCGGCAACTGCACAAACCTTTCGCCGGGCGGCGTAACCGGATGAGGTGAAAGATGTGCGGCAAACCCGACATCCAGTTGACATCGCGACGCGGACCCGGTCTCCTTGACCCCATGCCAGTGACCCCCGCGCCCCGCCTGACCCGTGCTTACGGGTCGCTCTGCGCTGCGCAGGCTCGCTGTCGCTGTTCCAGCTGTCGAAGCCACTGAGCTCCAGCTTTCTTCGCTCGCACCACCCCAGCAGCGCCCCTGCTCCGCGCCATCGCGCAGTGCCCCCCACAGGGAAGCCCCGCGCCGTGCCGCACCCTCCCCCAGCTACCGCTGGGAGGCGGCCCCAGCGCCACCGCCCCCAGCACTTCCGCCGAGGAACCCGAAGCACATGAACAGCGACGTCCAGATCGCCGGCGACCCGCTCGCCATCCCCCACCTGCTGCCGCCCGTTCCGGCCCACCCGGCCACCGTCGCCGGCTTCGTGGGGCTGGCCCGCTCCATCGCCGCCGACCGCGCCTCCTGGGCCCCACTCGTCCGCTACGACACCACCACCCGCTGGTACCACCGGCTGCGCACCGGACCGGGCTACGAGGTCTGGCTGCTGAGCTGGGTGCCGGGGCAGGGCAGCGGCCGGCACGACCACGGGCCGTCCTCCGGTGTGCTGACCGTCCTGGAGGGCGAGTTGACCGAGCACGCCGGCTCCGGGCACCACACGCTGCGGGCCGGCGCCCAGCGGGTCTTCGCCCCGGGCTACGTCCACGAGGTCGTCAACGACGCCCTGGCCCCCGCCGTCAGCCTGCACATCTACTTCCCCGGCCTGACCGAGATGCCGATGCTCCCCGCCTCGGACACCGCCGCGGGGCACAGCGCGAGCGCCCGGTGCGCGTCGTCGGCGCGGGAGTCCGCCGCTCCCTGACGGCCGCCGGCAGCCTGTCCACCGCCGCTCATGGACAGGCCGCCGACTGACACACTGTCGTCATGCGCATTGTGGTTCTGGCCGGCGGTATCGGCGGCGCCCGCTTTCTGCGGGGACTGAAGGCAGCGGCTCCGGACGCGGACATCACCGTGATCGGCAACACCGGTGACGACATCCATCTGTTCGGGCTGAAGGTGTGTCCCGACCTCGACACCGTGATGTACACGCTCGGCGGTGGCATCAACGAGGAGCAGGGCTGGGGCCGCGCCGACGAAACCTTCCGGTTGAAGGAGGAGTTGGCCGCCTACGGCGTGGGCCCCGAGTGGTTCGGGCTCGGGGACCGGGACTTCGCCACCCATATCGTGCGGACCCAGATGCTGGGCGCCGGCTACCCGCTCAGCGCCGTCACCGAGGCGCTGTGCGCCCGCTGGAAGCCCGGCGTGCGGTTGCTGCCGATGTCCGACGACCGGATCGAGACGCATGTCGCGGTCGAGGAGGACGGCGAGCGCAAGGCGATCCATTTCCAGGAGTACTGGGTGCGGCTGCGCGCCTCGGTGCCCGCGCACGCCGTGGTGCCGGTCGGTGCCGACCAGGCCAAGCCCGCCCCCGGGGTGCTGGACGCCATCGCCGAGGCCGACGTGGTGCTCTTCCCGCCGTCCAACCCCGTGGTGAGCATCGGCACGATCCTGGCGGTGCCCGGCATCCGCGAGGCGATCGCGGACGCCGGTGTGCCGGTGGTCGGCCTCTCGCCGATCGTCGGGGACGCCCCGGTGCGCGGCATGGCCGACAAGGTGCTGGCCGCCGTCGGCGTCGAGGCCACCGCCGCGGCGGTGGCCCGGCACTACGGCTCCGGCCTGCTGGACGGCTGGCTGGTCGACTCCGTGGACGCGGGTGCCGTGGACGAGGTCGAGGCGGCCGGCATCCGCTGCCGGGCCATCCCGCTGATGATGACGGACGACGAGGCCACGGCCGCGATGGTGCGCGAGGCGCTGGCGCTGGCCGAGGAGGTCCGCGCATGACCGGCGAGGTCCCCGCGTACCGGGTCTGGGCGCTGCCCGGCATTCCCGAGGTGCGGCCGGGCGACGACCTCGTCAAGCTGATCTCCGCGGCGGCGACCGGCGAGGGGCTGCCCGGACTCGCCGACGGCGACGTGCTGTTGGTGACCTCGAAGATCGTCAGCAAGGCGGAGGGCCGGGTGGTGGAGGCCACCGACCGCGAGGCTGCGGTGGACCAGGAGACGGTTCGCGTCGTGGCGCGCCGCGGTGCGCTGCGGATCGTGCAGAACCGGCAGGGCCTGGTGATGGCCGCGGCCGGTGTCGACGCCTCCAACACTCCTGCCGGGACGGTCCTGTTGCTGCCGGAGGACCCGGACGCCTCGGCCCGCGCCCTCCGGGCGGGGATCCGCGAGGCGCTCGGCGTCGAGGTGGGCGTCATCGTCAGCGACACGTTCGGCAGGCCGTGGCGCAGCGGGCTCACCGATGTCGCCATCGGGGCGGCCGGGGTGCGGGTGCTGGACGACCTGCGCGGCGGCGTGGACGCGTACGGCAATCCGCTCAGCGCGACGGTGGTGGCCACCGCCGACGAGCTGGCCGCCGCGGGCGACCTGGTGAAGGGCAAGGCGGGCGGACTGCCGGTCGCGGTGCTGCGCGGTCTGCCTCGGGTGGTCGAGGAGGCGGACGCGGCGGACGGTGCGCACGCGCTGGTCCGCGACGCGGAGGAGGACATGTTCCGGCTCGGCACCTCCGAGGCCGTGCGGGAGGCGGTGACGCTGCGGCGGACCATCCGGGAGTTCCGGGACGAGCCGGTGGACGGTGGCGCGGTGCGCCGCGCGGTGGCCGCCGCCGTGACCGCCCCGGCCCCGCACCACACCGCTCCCTGGCGGTTCGTCCTGCTGGAGTCCGCGGAGAGCCGGCTGCGGCTGCTGGACGCGATGCGGGAGGCATGGATCGCGGATCTGCGGGCGGACGGCTTCAGCGAGGAGTCGATCGCCAAGCGGGTACGGCGCGGCGATGTGCTGCGCAACGCGCCCTGCCTGGTGGTGCCCTGCATGGTGATGGACGGCTCGCACACCTACCCCGACGCGCGGCGCAACGCCGCCGAGCGGGAGATGTTCGTCGTCGCCCACGGCGCCGGTATCCAGAACTTCCTGGTCGCCCTGGCCGGTGAGCAGCTGGGCTCGGCGTGGGTGTCCTCCACGATGTTCTGCCGGGACGTCGTACGGGAGGTCCTTGACCTGCCCGCGCACTGGGAGCCGATGGGCGCGGTGGCCGTGGGCCGCCCGGCCGCGCCGCCGCGGGAGCGGCCCGCCCGGGACGGCGCGGACTACCTCCTGGTGCGCTGACCCCGCACTCCGGTGCCGCGCCCCGCGGTCCCGGGGTGCGGCGCGGCCGGTGGCGTCACAGCCGGGCGATGTCGCCGACCGGGAAGCGCGGGGCGCGGCGCGGCGGGGTGCGGCCGGACAGCAGGATCAGCCGTGCCGCGCGGTGCCGCTGTCCCTCGTAGGGCGCGAGCAGTTCGAGCATCTCCTCGTCGGTGGTGCCGCGGCGGCCGGTCAGCGCATAGCCGATGATCTTCGGCAGGTGCAGATCGCCGACCGTGATCGCGTCCGGTGCGCCGAGGGCCCGCTGCAGGGTCTCGGCGGCCGTCCACGGGCCGATGCCCGGGAGAGCCATCAGGCGCCGGGTGGCATCCGCGAGGTCCATCCGCGCGGCCTCCTCCATCCGGCGGGCGACGCGTACCGCACGCAGGATCGCCGACGAGCGCTTGGCGTCGACCCCGGCGCGGTGCCACTCCCAGGAGGGGATCAGCGCCCAGCCGCGCGGATCGGGCATCACCCGCATCCGCTCCCACGGCCCCGGGGCGGGCTCGCCGTGCCGTTGCAGCAGCAGCCGCCACGCGCGGTAGGCCTCGTCGCTGGTGACCTTCTGCTCCAGGATCGAGGGGATCAGCGACTCCAGGACCAGACCCGTACTGGCGAGCCGGACGCCGGGGTGGCGGCGGCGCGCCTCGTGCACGATGCGGTGCCTGGCGGTCAGCTCCTCCGGGTCGTCGGCTTCCCCGAGCAGGACCGGCAGCCGCTCCAGCAGCCAGTCGGCGCCCGGCCCCCACGCCTCCGCCTCCACGGTGCCGGCGGCCGGACGGGCGACGACGCGCAGGGTGCCGGGGCCCTGAGGGGTGCGGCAGGCGCGCCACAGTTCGTCGCCGCGCACCGCGAAGGCGGGGTCGCCCGGACCGCGCCGCAACACGCACAGGGTGCGGTGCAGGTCGTAGGGGCCGGGCGGGACCCAGGTGCGGGCGGGCATCTTGCCAGGTTAGGCGATCGGGCGAACACGCCGGAGGGATCTCCCGGTGGTGGCGGGGGAAGACCGCGGTCACCGGGCGGAGGTGTCGCGGGTCGGGGCCCGCCGAGCCGCCGCTACTGGTCGGAGGAGAAGCGCACCGAGCCGGCCGGGATGTCGGCGCCGCACCAGACACGGATTCCGCCGCGCAGCTCGTTGTCGGCGCCGATCCGCGCGCCGTCGCCGATGACCGCGCCGTCCAGGACCGTGCGGGCCCCGATGTGCGCGCCGGCGCCGATCAGCGAGTCCTGGATGCGGGCGCCCGGTTCGATCACCGCGCCTTCGAGGACGGCGCTGCCCTCGATGCGGGTGCCGGCGCCGACGGTGGTGCGGGCGCAGACGACCGTGCCGCCGGTCAGCTTGGCGTCCGGGGCGACCTCGGCGGTCTCCAGGACCAGCCGGTCGCCGCAGCGGCCCGGGACGGCCGGGGACGGGGCGCGTCCCAGGACGAGGTCGGCCGAGCCGCGCACGAAGGCCTGCGGGGTGCCGAGGTCGAGCCAGTAGGTGGAGTCGACCATGCCCTGGAGGTGGGCGCCGTCGGCCAGCAGTCCGGGGAAGGTCTCGCGCTCGACGGAGACCGGCCGGTCGGCCGGGATGCTGTCGATGACGGAGCGGTTGAAGACGTACGCGCCGGCGTTGATCTGGTCGGTGACGATCTCCTCGGGGGTCTGCGGCTTCTCCAGGAAGGCGGTGACCCGGCCGGTGTCGTCGGTGGGCACCAGGCCGAAGGCGCGCGGGTCCTCGACCCGGGTCAGATGCAGGGAGACGTCGGCGCCGGTGGTGCGGTGGGTGTCGACGAGGGCCTCGATGTCCAGGCCGGTGAGGATGTCGCCGTTGAAGATGAGCACCGGGTCGCCGGGCGCGGAGCGCAGCCGCGAGGCGACGTTGCGGATGGCGCCGCCGGTGCCCAGCGGCTCCTCCTCGGTGACGTACTCCAGGTGCAGGCCCAGGGACGAGCCGTCGCCGAAGTACGGCTCGAAGACCTCCGCGAGGTAGGAGGTGGCGAGGACGATGTGCTCGACGCCCGCGGCCCGTGCACGGGCCAGCTGGTGGGTGAGGAACGGCACACCGGCCGCCGGCACCATGGGCTTGGGCGTGTGCACCGTCAGCGGGCGCAATCTCGTGCCCTTGCCGCCGACCAGAAGGATCGCTTCAGTCACCTTTGTCTTCTCTGCTTCCTGCTGGGGTCGGCGATCGGCCGACCAGTGTAGGCAGACGCTTTCCGGTGGTGCTCCGCCGTGTGGGCGGCTTCATTGTCGGTAGGACGCAACGCGTGCCGGGTAGGTTCACCGATGGGCCAACCGGACGGTAACCGGCCGGAAGCCGCCTCAGCGACCCTGCAGCTTGGCCGCGGCGGTCCGGGTGGTGCCGAGCTTGTCGTAGAGGCGGGCCCCGGGGCACTGGGTGTTGTAGCCGTCCCGGTGGCCGGAAATCACGTGCAGTTTGGCCTCTGCGCCCTTCTTGAAGCGGTTGCCGCCGGCGGACTTCAGCCGGGCGATGTCCTGAGGGTCGACCCCGTAGAGACCCAGCTTCCAGGCCGTCAGGGAGGCGATCGCGTCCACGGCGGGCTTCGGCGGCTCGATGCTGGTGAAGGTGCCGAGCACGGCGATGCCCATGCTGTCGTGGTTGAAGCCGAGGGTGTGGGCGCCCATGACCGGCTTGGCGACGCCGCCGGCGCGGCCCTCGTAGACGGTTCCGCACTTGTCGACGAGGAAGTTGTAGCCCATGTCCCGCCAGCCGCTGGTCTTGACGTGGTAGCGGTAGATGGCGCGCAGCACCGAAGGCGCCTGGGCACAGGTGTAGTTGTTGCCGGACGCGCTGTGGTGGACGAAGGCGGCGCGCACGGTCGAGGTGTAGGCGAATGCCTTCTCGCGGAGGCTCTCGTCGGCTCCCCAGCCGGCCCGGGTGACCATCCGCGGGCGCGGCCCGACGTACGGATGGGCGCCGGCCGGCCGGTCGTCCACGGCGGTCACGTCGTTCTGGGAGGCGGCCTTGTCCAGGGCCGGGATCTCGGTGGCGCCGAGCGGCGCGAGCCGGCCGTTGGCCGCGGAACTCGCGGCGGCCTCCGGGGTGGCGGGGGCGAGCGGGGCGGGCGGGCCGGCCTGCACGCCGCGTGCCGTCTCGGGCTCGTCGCCCGGATCGACGAGTTCCAGGCGCAGCCCGCCCGGGAGGGTGGCCGGTGCCCGGTCGACGGTCTCGGGGGTGATGCGCAGCTGGACGGCGTCGGAGTCGCCGACCCACAGGGGGGCGGTGCTGCCCCGGGCGCGGCCGCCGCGGCGCTCGGCGGCATCCAGGTCGGGGCCGTCGTCGTTGTGGGCCTGGACCTCCTGCCAGCCGGACCAGACGTCGGTGCCGGTGGTGCGGGTGCGGACCTGCACCTGGCCCTTGAGTTCGGCGCGGCCGTCGTCCCAGACGACGCCCAGCAGGGAGAAGGGCTGCACCTTGCGTGCGGACACCCCCCGGAGCCCGGCCGCGGACGCGGCGCGGTCGGCGGCCGCGCCCAGGCGTTCCACCGGCAGGGACCGGGTGGTGCCGGGCACCGTCCGGTCGGGTGGCGAGGACGGGGCGGAGTGGGGGGCGGGCCGGGCGGCGGTCGCTCCCGCGGGCGCCGCGAGGGGAAGGGCGAGGGCGACCGTGCACGCGGCGCCGAGCGAAGTCACGAAGAAGGCACGCATGGCCAAATCGTGGGGCGGCCGGGCGGAACGCGCCATCGGTGATCTGACGGGGCATCGGCCGAACCGGTGGCGTGCCCCGCTGTGCCCGACGGAGCGTCAATCGGCGCCGCGCGTAATCTGGCCACGATGAACGCCACCGATCGCACCCCCGCCGACCTGCTGCGTTCCGCGCTCGCCGCGGACCCGGCCCGCCCGCTCGTGACCTTCTACGACGACGCCACCGGTGAGCGCGTGGAACTGTCCGTCGCCACCTTCGCCAATTGGGTGGCGAAGACCGCCAACTACCTCCAGGGCGACCTCGCCGCCGAACCCGGTGACCGGCTCGCGCTGCTGTTGCCCGCGCACTGGCAGACCGCCGTCTGGCTGCTGGCCTGCTCGTCGGTGGGTGTGGTCGCGGAGGTGGGCGGCGCCCCGTCCTCGGCCGACCTCGTCGTCAGCGGGCCCGACCATCTGGACGCGGCCCGCGGCTGTTCCGGGGAGCGGGTGGCGCTGGCGCTGCGCCCGCTGGGCGGCCGTTTCCCGCAGACACCCGAGGGTTTCGCGGACTACGCCGTGGAGGTGCCCTCCCAGGGCGACCGGTTCGTCCCGTTCACGCCGGTCGATCCGGGTGCCCCGGCGCTGGTCGTCGGCGGCGAGGAACTGACCGGCGCGGCGATCACCGAACGTGCGGTGGCCGACGCGGCGGCCGGCGGGATGCCACAGGCACCCCGCGTGCTGTCGGGCCTGGGGTACGACAGCTGGCAGGGCCTGTCCCACGGGCTGTACGCGCCGCTGGCGACCGGTGGTTCCGTGGTGCTGTGCCGCCACCTCGAACAGCTGGGCGCGGAGGGGACCGCCGCCCGCGAGACCAGCGAGAAGACCACCTTCACGGTGACGTCACCCCACTCCTGAGGCCGTGACTCCCCCGTCCGGCGGACCCGAATCCCGCAGAAAAGGGCCGGTTCGCCCATTTCGGTCCATGATCTTGCGTACGTACAACCATGCACGGGGTTCGTCCGTCTTCTGAGCGACCGGGCCCCGCGTGCGGGCGCGCCGCCGACTCCGTGAGGGATGGACGCACACGTGACCGAGAGCCCGGATACCCCTTCCGACCGCGAGGGCCCCGAGGAGGGCGCGTCACCGACGCCGCCTCAGCCTGCATCGGGGCAGCGGCCGGCGGCGGGGGCCGGGGCGGCTCCGCACGCGCCGGGCGGGGAGTCCGGAGCCGGCCGGCCGGCCGGGAAGAACGCCGCGCGCTGGGCGGAGCGCCCCACGAACCGGGGCTGGCCCGCGTGGCCCCTCGGACGGCGGTCGGCCTCCGGCGGGCCCGGCCCGCAGCGCACTCCGCGCCGCCGCAAGCGCCTGATGCGCTGGGCGGCTTTCGGGGTGGCCGCCCTCGTGCTGGTCGCGGCCGGCACCGGATGGGCGCTCTACACCAAGCTCAACGGCAATATCCGTACCGACAGCGCGACCCGCAACGAGCTGGAGAAGTACGAGGCCGAGCGCCCGGAGGCGGGCCCTCCGGATGTCGAGAACGTCCTGCTGATCGGCTCCGACAACCGCGGCGACGGCAACGGGAAGTATGGCGAGGACAGCGGCACCCAGCGCTCGGACACCGCGATCCTGCTGCATCTGGCGGCGGACCGGCAGAGCGCCACGGCGGTCAGCATCCCGCGTGACCTGATGGTGCAGGTGCCCCGCTGCAAGCGCTCCGACGGCAAGCAGGTCGACTCCCAGACGGTGCAGTTCAACTGGGCGTTCCAGTTCGCCGGCGCCGCCTGCACGATCCGCACGGTCGAGAAGATGACCGGTATTCGCATCACCCACCACATGATCATCGACTTCGTGGGCTTCAAGAAGATGGTGGACGCGGTGCACGGCGTCGACGTCTGCCTGCCGCGGCCCGTCAACGACCCCGCGGCGCACCTGGTGCTGCCCGCCGGACGCCAGACGCTGCGCGGTGAGGCCGCGCTCGGGTATGTCCGGGCACGCAAGAGCATGGGCAACGGGAGCGACACCCAGCGTATGGAACGACAGCAGCAGTTTCTTGGCGCTCTCGTGAAGAAAGTGCAGAGTAATGGTGTGCTGCTCAATCCGACCCGTCTCTATCCGCTCTTGGATGCCGCGACGAGTTCGCTGACCACCGACGAAGATCTGGCTTCGCTCACCGGCCTCTACGAATTGGTCCGCAGCATGCGCAGCATTCCCACAGAGCGGGTCCAGTTCCTGACCGTGCCACGCCAGGAGTACCGCTTCGACGCCAACCGCGACGAGCTGGTGCAGCCGGACGCCAAGCGGCTCTTCGGCCAGCTGCGCAAGGACCTGCCGGTGGAGGTGGAGCCCGCCGAGGACGCGGACGCGGCCCGTACGGGGAACGGCCCGTCGCCGCAGGGCTCGACCGCGTCACCGGCCCCTTCGAACGCCACCGCCGCGGACGACAAACCGGACGGATCGCCTTCGCCGTCCAGCAGTTCGGACCCGACCTTTCCGGGAACCACCGCAGAACGCGGGATCTGCGAATAAAGATGATGCAAAGGTACGCTCAACGACTCGAATGGATTGGGCGGAATGCCCAGTTGTAGGGAAGTGGAATTTGTCACGGGCGTCGCTAGGCGCTGAACTGGGCCGATAGTGTGAGCGATCCGGTTCGCTCGACCAGCGGGACCGGCCAGGCACGTAATGCACAATCGACCGACCGAGCGCCTTGAGGGGATGGCGCCGCGTGGCACCGACGGAGGACTCAAGGCACCGTGGACGCGCAAGGCCGTGGGCGGGCGGGCGACAATGTCGATCCCGCAGATCAGTGGGTGTTCGATCCGAACACCGGCAACTACGAGCTGCGGCTTGACCCTGCCGGTCAAGCGGCGGAGCGGCCCTCCGCCCGAAAGACGCCCGGATCCAGACGCGCCGCGCGCAACGCGGGAGCCGAGGGCGGGGACACCGACACACGCCCCCTGCCGACCCAGCGCGGGCGCCGGGGCGGGCGTGCCGCGGAGGACGCCGACGAGCGTCCGTCCGGCGGCCGGGCGGAGCGGCGTACCGGCCGAGGCCGGGCCCCGACGGCGGCCGAGGCCGGCCGTGCGGGCCGGCGCAAGGCCAAGCCGAAGAAGTCGGTGAAGAAGAAGGCGCTGTACTGGACGGCCGGTGTGGTGGGGTTCGTCCTCGTCGCCGGCTGCGGTGGCGCGTACTTCATCTACCAGCAGCTGGACGGCAACATCTCGAAGGTCGATGTCGGCGTCGAGAACGACGCGGTGTCCGACGGGCCGGTCAACATCCTGATCATCGGCACCGATGCCCGCTCGGGTAAGGGCAACCAGGGCTACGGCGATGCCGGCAGCGTCGGGCACGCGGACACCACGATCCTGATGCACGTCTCCAAGGACCGTACGAACGCGACCGCCCTGAGCATCCCGCGCGACATGATCACCGACATCCCGAACTGCCCGACATCGCAGCCGGACGGCTCGAAGAAGACCATCCCCGGAGAGCAGGGGGTGCGCTTCAACACGAGCCTCGGCCAGGCGGGCCGCGACCCGGGCTGCACCTGGCGCACCGTCGAGAAGCTGACCGGCCTGAAGGTCAATCACTTCATGATGGCCGACTTCAACGCGGTCAAGGAGCTGTCCGAAGCGGTCGACGGCGTCGAGGTGTGCGCGGCCAAGGACATCAACGACCCCAAGTCGCACCTGAAGTTGAAGGCCGGCAAGCACATCGTCAAGGGCGAGCAGGCGCTGGCGTTCGTGCGCACCCGGCACACCGTCGGCTTCGGCAGCGACCTCAGCCGGATCGAGCTCCAGCAGCAGTTCCTCAGCTCGATGATCCGCAAGATGAAGTCCAGCGCCTTCAGCAGCCCGAGCAAGCTGCTGGACATCAGCCAGGCGGCGACCAAGGCGCTCACCGTCGACACCGGTATCGGCAGCGCGAAGAAGCTGCTCGACCTCGGTACCGACCTCAAGAAGGTCGACATCGACAAGATCACCTTTGCCACGGTGCCGGTGCTGGACAACCCCGATGACCCGGCCACCGTCGTACTGGACAAGCCCAAGGCCGATCCGCTGTTCCAGATGGTGCGCGCGGACCACACCCTGTCCAAGGGCAAGGGCAAGGGCGGCAAGAAGGCCTCCGGGCCGGCCAAGAAGGCCCCGCCGGAGGCCGTACGCGTCGACGTCACCAACGGCGGCGGGCCGCTCGGCGCGGCGCAGGAGACCGTGGACTGGCTGCAGAACACCAAGGCCGCCAAGCTCTCCACCAACGCCGGCAACGCCCCGGAGAAGCTGGACGCGACCCGTCTCGAATACGCCCCGAACCAGGCCGACCAGGCCGCCACCCTGGCCGATTGGATGGGACTGCCCAAGAGCGCGCTCAAGAAGTCGTCGCAGGACGCCGGTTCACGGGACCCGATGAAGCTGGTGCTCGGCAAGGACTTCACCGCGCCTGGCACGCCGGTCGAGGCACCGACCGAAACCCCGGACGGGGTGCAGAACGTCAACGCGGATGACAAGAACATCTGCGCCAAGTGAACAGAGCGTGATCCGGCTGCCGCCGAGGCGCCGAGTGCACCACATGACTGACAACGGGGAGAGGGCCCAATGCGGCAGAGCAGTGTGCGTGGTGACAGAACACGCCGGCGGCGGCCGGACGCGCAGGATCCGGCGGGCGACGGCCCGTACGAGAGCGGACTGCCACCGGATGCGCCCGGCTGGACGCCGCCCCCGGGCAGCGGCAGCGTGCCGCCCGACGACGACGGCGGCAGCAGCCACCGCAAAGGGGGGCGGCCGCGTCGGCGCAAGGGCCGCAAGGTGCTGCGCTGGACGGCCATCAGCCTCGCCCTGCTGCTGGTGGCCGGAGCGGGCGCCGGCTACCTCTACTACGAGCACCTCAACTCCAAACTCCGCAAGGACCGCAGGGACTTGTCGGCGGGCGGACTGAAGAAGCCCGATCCCAACGCGTTCGGGCAGAGCCCGCTCAACATCCTGCTGCTCGGGTCGGACGGCCGGGACAACAAGGAGAACATCAAGCTCGGCGGCGCCCGTCAGGACGCGGACCGCAAGCCGCTGGCCGATGTCCAGATGCTGCTGCACGTCTCCGCCGACCGCAGCAACATGTCGGTGATCTCCATCCCGCGGGACACCCGGGTGCCGATACCCCGGTGCACCGACCCGCGCGGCGGGAAGGTCTATCCGCAGACCACCGCCGCCATCAACCAGTCGCTCCAGCACGGCGGTCCGGGCTGCACCCTCGCCACCTGGCAGGAGCTGACCGGCATCTACATCGACCACTTCATGATGGTCGACTTCTCCGGCGTGGTGGAGATGGCGGACGCCATCGGCGGAGTCCCGGTCTGCGTCGACAAGAACATCTACTCGCACGACAGCAAGGGGCACGGCAGCGGGCTGCGGCTGACCGCGGGCACCCACTCCGTCAAGGGCGTCCAGGCCCTGCAGTGGCTGCGCACCCGCTACGGCTTCGAGGACAACACCGACATCGGCCGGGCCAAGGCCCAGCACATGTACATGAACTCCATGGTCCGGCAGTTGAAGGCCGGCACCAAGCTCACCAACCCCGGCCAGCTGCGTGATCTGGCGGAGGCAGCCACTGCCGCACTGACCGTCGACGACGGCCTCGGCAGCGTCAAGAAGCTCTACGACCTGGGCGGCGACCTCCAGCGGGTGCCGACCAAGCGCATCACGATGGTCACCATGCCCTGGCAGTACGGCCCGGGCGAGAGCTACGTCGTCCCCAAGCCGGGCGAGGCTGAACAGACCTTCGCCCTGCTGCGCAACGACACCGCGCTGGACGGCAAGGACGCGAAGAAGAAGCCCACGCCCGCACCCAAGGCGTCGACGCCCAAGAGCGAGCTGAAGGTCATCGTGCAGAACGGCACCAACAGCAGCGTCTCGGGCCCGGTCGCCGGCCGGGCGAGCGTGATCCAGCAGCAGTTGACCGGCCTCGGCTACACCGCGGCGGACACCGACTCGGCCCTGAGCACCCAGGCCGACACCACCGTCAGCTACCCGGACAAGGCCGGGCGGGGCGATGCCCTGGCGCTGGCCAAGGCGCTGGGCCTGCCCGACAGCGCGGTCAAGGAGTCCCGTTCGGTCTCCGAGGTGCGCCTCGTGGTCGGCAACGACTGGCGCACCGGTACGGAGTACCCGAAGCAGCAGGGCGACGACAAGGCCGCGGACAAGGCCCCGGAGAGCGCGGACGCACTCAACGGCGAGGACAAGAAGGCCTGCATGAAGGTGAATCCGCAGTACACGTTCTAGGGCGTGTCCGCAAAGTCATGGGAGCCACAGTCGGAGGCAGGCGAGGGTGACCAGGGCTTTGTAGTGGTGGGCTCGTTTGTCGTAGCGGGTG
>NZ_JBIRGO010000039.1:0-33348 GCF_044328065.1 Streptomyces sp. NPDC017993 | reverse complement strand
CTCCTCGTCGTCGCAGCCGACCTCCTCCAATCCGCCTCCCGCGGCGACCACCCCGAACTCACCGAACCCCTGCACACCCTCATCGCATCCGCCACTCGATAGGCGGGAGCGAAGGCCCCCCTCGCGTCTCGCCACCGCGTCGGCTTGCGCTAGGTGGCACCCAGTCAACTCCGCTCGGTGCCGGCTCACGGTCTGCCTGGGGTTCTGCGCACCCCAGTTGCCTCGGCTTCGAGGCCGGCACGTTCGGGCCGTCAGAACCCGTGCTTCGCGCGAGGCGTAGCCGGCCAAGAGGGGCTGGGCTCTATTCGATATACCCGGTAGTCGGATCAACCTGCTCCAGGAAGTCCCGGACTGACGCTTCCAATTCCGGAACACTCAGCACTCTGGGCGGCTGCACCGCAGAAGCGAAGCCGTATCCGGGGTTAGGTCCTGTCAGCCAGGTGAAGTCGTACGTGCCCCGCTGACCGGGACGATTGGAGACCTCGAACCTCTCACCATCAACCGTCTTCTGCGGCACCGGCGCCAGCCACCTCCTGCACCAAGCCCGCGTCCTGGCCCGGGACCTGACCCGGGTCAGTGAGGAGAACCGGGTACGGCTCGAACGGGCGGGCCGTCCGGCGGTGCCCGTCTCGCCCTCCCCCAGCGCCCTGTTGCCGGTGACCTGGCTGCACCCCCTGCCCCTGGATACCGAGGACCAGAAGACCTTCCGGGAAGTACTGATGGGCTTCGAGGAAGACCTGAGCCTGTACCGGCTAGAGGAGCACGCCCTGAGCAAGCACGCCGTCGAACTGCACCGGCGCACCGGCGGCTACTTCAAGGCCCTCACCTACGTCATCTCCACCGCCGCCATCATCGCGATCCGCAGCGGCAGCGAGAACATCACCCTGAAAGAAATCAACGCCGCAACAGCCCAACTCGGTTGAACCGTCCCGTGCCGGCTCGGCGGATGCCGACAGCAGGCCGGGGCGGGCCGATGCGTCCGCTGGGCCCTGCACCACCCGCCGCCGACGGCGCCGGGCTATCTGCGGCGGGCAAGCACCGCACGGGTTGGCGCGGAGAGGCCACCGGCTCACGACGCAACGCCGTTGTCAGTGGTGGGCTTTACGGTGCAGTCGTGGATATCGAAGCCATTGCGTATGTGTCGGCATCAATGTGCGGTGACGGGTGACAGAGGAAGGGGCGCCGCTGCACGGGAGCACTTCCCGCACGCGTGGGTGGGAATCTGGGGTGGTCAGCTTGGACTACGACGAACTGGTCGCGCTGCGTAGGCACAATGCGGCCTGGAAGCTGCTACGGGCGGACAATGCGGCGCTGATGCTGAGCTTCTTCAACAAGGTCTTCGTCGAGCAGGGCGTTCGTTCGATCGCCGGAGTGGAGCTGGCCGACCGTCTGGATGACGAACTGTTCGCGCTCAATGAGCGTCTAGGCCAAGGCGTGTTTCCGAAGTCCGCGAAAGCGTATCTGGACGACTGGTCGGAACCGCAGTCGGGCTGGTTGCGCAAGTACTATCCGGTCCGCTCGGACGAGCCGCACTATGACGCGACCCCCGCGGTGGAGAAGGCCATCGCCTGGATCCGGTCGCTTCAGGCCCGGTCCTTCATCGGTACCGAGTCGCGTCTCAACACCATCTTCGACCTGCTGAGGCAGATGACGTTCGGGGCCGAGACCAATCCCGAGGCTCGGCTTGAGGAACTGAAGCGTCGACGTGTGGAAATCGACGAAGAGATCGCTCGGGCCGAGGCCGGCGACGTGGACGTACTCGACAGTTCCGGTCTGCGGGACCGCTACCAGCAGCTGACCTCCACCGCACACGACCTGCTCGCCGACTTCCGTGAGGTCGAGGCCAATTTCCGCGATCTGGACCGCGAACTGCGCCGGAAGATCGCCGTATGGGACGGCAGCAAGGGCGAGCTCCTGGACGAGATCCTCACCAGCCGGGAGAGCATCGCCGAATCGGACCAAGGTAGGAGCTTCCAGGCGTTCTACGGCTTCCTGCTCTCCCACCGCCGCCAGGACGAGTTCAAGAAGCTCCTGGCCGACGTCGAAGCCATGGACGCCATCGGCGAACCCGACCCCCGCATGCGGCGCATCCCCCGGGACTGGCTGGATGCCGCCGAGCGCACCCAGGCGACCGTCCGCCAGCTCTCCGAGCAGCTGCGGCGGTTCCTCGACGACCGGGCCTGGTCCGAGGACCGCCGGGTCATGGAGCTGATGAGCGGCATCGAGGCCCACGCGGTCACGCTCCGTGATACGCCCGGCGTGGACCTGGTCATGGAGATCGACGCCGCCGCGCCGGCCATCACTCTGCCGATGGAGCGGCCGCTGTACACGCCCGTGACCCGGACGCCGATCGACAGCACCGACATCCATGTGGGGGATGAGGAGTTCGCGGCCGACGCGTTGTTCGAAGCGGTCTATGTGGACCCGGCCCGGCTCGTCGAGACCGTCCGGCGCGCGCTGGATCTGCAGACGCAGGTGTCCCTTGCGGACCTCGTGCGCCGGCACCCGCTTGAGCAGGGGCTTGCTGAACTGGTCGCCTACCTCGCGCTGTCCGGGGACGGCTTCACGGTGGTCTTCGACGACAGTCGCCGCGAGGAGATCACCTGGATGGGCGCGGACGGCGTCCAGCACGTCGTCCAAGCCCCCGTGGCGGCGTTCGCCCGCACCCTCTCCGGCGCCACCTGGGCATCGGACAAGGAGGAGCAGTCATGACCACGTCTGTGCCGCCCGCCCCACGGCAGGCCCGCAGCCTCTCCCTGCCGGTCAACCAGCTACTCAAGGGGCCTCTTTTCCGTGACCAGCATGAGCGGGCCTGGGAAGCGCTGCTCCAGCTACGGGCCCGTATCCATGACCACGTCGATGTCATGGGCCTAACCGTGGTGATCGACGAGGCCGAGGGCTACGCGTTCCTGCGGTCCCAACCCGAGGACGAGAACGCCGACCCGCGCTTGGCTGCGCCGCGCCTGATGCCCCGCCGGTCCCTGTCGTATCCGGTCAGTCTGCTGATCGTGCTGCTGCGCAAGCGGCTGGCAGAGTTCGACGCCGGGTCAGGCGAGACCCGGCTGATGGTCACCCGCGACGAGATCGTGGAAATGATCCGCATGTTCCTGCCCGCCGGCAGCAACGAGGCGCGTCTGGTCGACCAGATCGACACGTACATCACCAAGGCCGCGGAGCTGCAGTTCCTGCGCCGCGCCAAGAACCAAGAGCAGCTGTACGAGGTGCAGCGGATCATCAAGGCCTACGTCGACGGGCAGTGGCTCGCCGACTTCGAAACGAACCTGGCCCGGTACGCGGCCCCCACCACCCCGGAAGGACAGCAGTGATCCCCGCTCAGGCCAGCCCGTTCGCCACCGACGCCTCCCCCGATCTTGAGCTGGCCGGGTTCCGGCTGGAGCGGCTGGAGGTGTACAACTGGGGCACTTTTCACCAGCGCGTGTGGTCCTTCGGAGTCGGCGGCGCCAACGCCCTGCTGACCGGCGACATCGGCTCGGGAAAGTCCACCCTGGTCGACGCGGTCACCACCTTGTTCATGCCCGCGAACCGCATCGCCTACAACCGGGCCGCCGGCGCGGAGAGCCGCGAACGCAACCTGCGCTCCTACGTCCTGGGCCACTACAAGTCCGAACGCAACGAGGCCACCGGCACCACCCGTCCGGTCGCCCTGCGCCAGCCGGGCAACTACTCGGTGGTCCTGGGGGTGTTCACCAATCGGGGCTACGACACGACGGTCACTCTCGCGCAGGTCTTCTGGATGGCCGACGGCAACGCCACCCAGCCGGAGCGCCTGTTCCTCACCGCGGACCGGGCCCTGTCCGTCACGGACGACTTCGCCGACTTCGGTACCGACGTCAGGTCACTCAAGAAGCGGCTAACCGGCAGCGGCGTACGTGTGCACCCGTCGTTCACCGCCTACAGCAAGGACTTCCGGCGCCGCATGGGCATCGAGTCCGAGCAGGCCCTGGAGCTCTTCCACCAGACGGTGTCCATGAAGTCCGTCGGCAGCCTGGACGACTTCGTCCGCAGCCATATGCTGGAGCCCTTCGACGCGGCCTTGATGACCGAGACGATCGTGGCGCACTTCGACGCCCTGACCACCACGTATGAGTCGGTGCAGCGCGCACGCGCGCAGATCGACGCCCTCACGCCGCTGCTTCAGGAGTGCGACCAGCACGACGGCCTCGCCAGGAGCGTCGACGAGACCGTCGCGCAGCAGAGCGCCCTGCGGTTCTTCTTCGCCCAGCGCAAGTCCGCTCTGCTGGAGGCGGACCGTCTCACGCTGGAGCGTGATCTGAGCCGCCACGAGAACGACCAGGGGGCCGCGAAGGACCGTCTTAAGGATCTTCACGGGCAGCAGGGTCGGCTGGAGCTGCAGCGCGCGGGAATGGGCGGCGCTCGCCTCGGTGAACTGGAAAGGGAGATCGAACGGGAATCGCTCGCCCGGGATAACCGTCAACGCAGGGCCAAGGACCACGCTGGTCTGCTGGGCCAGGTGGAGCTCAGTCCTGTCAGCAGCGCGGAACAGTTCATCGAACGCCTCCAGGAGATCGCCGCTGCCCAGGAAGCCGCCACCACGGTGCAGCAGGAGACCCGGGAAGCCCTGAACGCACTCGCGGTCGATGCCGACCGCCTGGGCCGGCAGGCGACGGAACTGGGCGACGAGTTGGGCAGCCTCCGTTCCCGGCGCAGCAACGTTCCCAAGAAGCAGCTGGACCTGCGCGCCCGCCTGTGCCATGAGCTCGGGATCGAGGAGAGCGTGCTGCCGTTCGCCGGCGAACTGATCCAGGTCCGGGTCGACGAGCAGGCATGGGCCGGTGCCGCGGAACGGCTGCTGCGGGGTTTCGCACTCTCGCTGCTGGTCCCGCACGACCTGTACTCCCCCGTGTCCGAGTGGATCAACGCGCACCACCTCGGGTCCCGGCTCGTCTACTTCCGCGTCCCCGAAACCATCCCCGTGCGGCGCCCGCAGCACACCGAAGCCCCTGTCCTGGCCTCCAAACTGGAGGTCAAAGCCGAGTCCCCGTTCGCCCACTGGCTGGCCGGCGAGCTGGACCGCCGCGCCGGGCACACCTGCGCCGAGACGATGGCGGACTTCAAGCGGGCCGACCTGGCAATCACCCCGCAGGGCCTGGTCAAGGGGGCACGGGGCCGTCACGAAAAGAACGACACCACCCGCATCGACGACCACAGCTCCTACGTGCTGGGCTGGACCAACCAGCTGAAGATCGACGCTCTCCTTGACCAAGCTCGCCGCGCGCAAAAGGAACAAAAGGACCTCGACAAGAGGAAAGACGGCCTCGAAAGCGCCCACACCACCAGCATCACCCGCGGCCAGATCCTCGCCCGGCTCGCAGCCACCCGCGACTATCACGAGATCGACTGGACCTCGGCCGTCAGCAGCATCACAGCGCTGGCCGAGGAAAAGCGGCGCCTTGAGGAGTCGTCCGAGGACCTCGACCAGATCACCCGCCGCCTGGAAGTGCTCGCGAACGAGATCGCCCAGACGGAAGACAACCGCGAGCAGGCAGACCTTGCCATCGGCGGCCTGAGCGAGGCTCTCAAGGTCGCGACGCGTGAGCGTGACGCCGCCCTGGCTCTGCTGGATGAGCCGGGCTGCACAGCGGCCCACGCACACTTTCCCGCGATCGAGCAGCGCCTGGCCCAGGCACGGCTAGCCTGCCGGACGGTGAGCGAGTGCACTTCCGCGGAAGGTCGTGTGCACGGCGAGCTGACCGCGGCGAAGGACCGCTTCCGTGGCCAGCAGAGCCGCATCGGCCAGGCGATCGCCTCCAAGATGGGTGCCTTCCGCCGCGATTACCCGGTGGAGACAGGCGAGCTGGACGACTCGGTCAACTCCGCCCGCGGCTACCGCGAACTGCACCAGCGCTTGGTCGCCGATGATCTGCCCCGTTTCCAGGAGCAGTTCAAGAGCTATCTGAAGACGAACGTCATCCGTGACATCGCGGGCTTCCACGCGCAGTTGGCCAGCCAGGCCGACCAGATCGGCGAACGCGTCGCTATCATCAACGATTCTCTCGCCGGCATCGACTACAACCCCGGCCGCTACATCACGCTGAAGACCGACCGGACGCCCAACGTCGAGATCCGCGACTTCATCAGCGAACTGCGTGCCTGCACGGACGACGCCCTGGCCGACGACCACTCGGACACCTATTCCGAGGGGAAGTTCCACCAGGTCCGCCGTCTCATCGAACGCTTCAAGGGGCGCGAAGGGCACGCTGAGGCCGACCGTGCGTGGACCCTCCGAGTCACGGACGTGCGCTACTGGTTCGTCTTCAGCGCCAGTGAACGGCGGCGCGAGGACGACACCGAGTACGAGGTCTACTCCGACTCCGGCGGCAAGTCCGGCGGGCAGAAGGAGAAGCTCGCCTACACCATCCTGGCCGCCTCTCTCGCCTACCAGTTCAAACTCGACTGGAGCTCGGCCCGCTCCAAGACGTTCCGGTTCGTCGTCATCGACGAAGCCTTCGGCCGCGGCTCCGAGGATTCCGCCCGCTTCGCCCTGGACCTCTTCAAGCGGCTCGGCCTGCAACTCCTCATCGTCACACCGCTCCAGAAGATCCATGTCATCGAGCCGTACGTGTCCGCCGTTGGCTTCGTCGACAACCCCGACGGCCACGACTCGCGCCTGCGGACCCTGACCATCACGCAGTACCGCCAGGAGCGCCTCGCCCACACCCTGTCCGCGCTGCAGGGCGCCGGCACCGGCCGGGGGCACTGACATGGCAGCTCCGACCGCCCGCCGGGCATGGACCACACCCGTAGACGTCACGGACCGCCTGCGCAGACGCTGGATGCGCGGCGACTTCCTCACCGCGCTCGCCGAGCAGCACCCCTTCGAACCGCTCTGCATCCCGCTGAGCGGCCCCAAGCCCTCCGAACTGGCCCGCGACTTCGACGCCGTCCGCACCTGGGTCCAATCATGGGGCGCCGCCGAGCAGCAGCTCCTGCGCATCGAGCACCGGCAAGTCGGAGGACGCGTCATCGGCACCAACAACCTCCCTCACCAAGCGTGGATCGACCACCGCGAACAGCTGTGGGACCTCCTCGGCGTCACCAGCACCGTCCGCCGCTTCCAGACACTGCTGGCCTCCACCCAGGTGGCCACCCCTGAACTCGCGGACTGGATAACCGCCCATCCCATGAAGGTTCTGGACCTCGAAGCCCACTGGGAACGCCTGCACCAGACCGTCCGCTGGATCCTGGACTACCAGGGACCGTCGCTCTATCTGCGACAGATCGATGTACCAGGCGTCGACACCAAGTTCATCGAAGGTCACCGCGCCGTCCTGACCACCCTGCTGGAACACTGCCTGCCCGCCGAACGGATCGACACCGATGCACCGCGGACCAGCTTCACCGCTCGCTTCCGCTTCCTGGCCAAACCCTCCTACGCCAGATTCCGCCTCCTCGGCGACACCCCTGTCGCCGGGTTCAATGAACTGTCCGTCCGCGTCAATGAGTTCACCGAATCCCCGCCCGGCATCACGACCGTCTTCATCGTCGAGAACGAGACCACCTACCTCGCTTTCCCGTCCGTGCCTGGCAGCATGGTGGTCCTCGGCGGCGGCTACGCAATCACCCGGCTAAGCGAACTACGCTGGCTCCAGGACAAGCGCCTGGTGTACTGGGGCGACCTGGACACCCACGGGTTCGCCATCCTCGACCGGCTGCGCCGCCTCCTGCCCCACACGGAGTCAATCCTGATGGACCGCTCCACGCTGATGGCTCACCGGGGCCAGTGGGTAAAGGAGTCCAAGCCCGCCCGGGAGCAATTGCAGTCGCTGACCGGTGAGGAATCCGACCTCTATCAAAGCCTCGTAGACGACGACTTCGGCCACGGCGTACGGCTGGAACAAGAGCGGGTGCGCTTCTTGGCCGTCCAAACAGCGCTGGCCGACCTCCACGGCTCCTCCTCACAACCGCCTCACGAAGAGGGCTGGCCGGTTCTCCCGCAGGAATGAACGAGGCAGCACGGTCCTCAGGCGCAGGCCTCATCTTCCGCGGCGCCCGGGATACCGAAGCTGGCGGCGCACCGACACACAACCGTCTCGTCCCGGGAGGTACCCCGCCGGGCCACGATCCGGCTCAGTGCCTCCAGACTGCAGGGCGCGATGCGGACGTTGGTCTCTGAGTTGCCGGACACCTCGAACGGATTCGCCTTCCTGGGGGTCTCACCGCTGCTGATCAGTCCTCACCGGGCAATCGGCCTTGACAGGCACGATCCAGTCAGCCCCCTGACCAGGACCAACCAATCCACCCGAACCACGCAGCGATAGCAAAATCCCGCGTCGATCACTACATTCCTAGACGATCACTGCACTTGCACTTCAGAGACCCTGCAGCTTCCGAAGCTTCTGAGGAAACCCCAGCTCAGAGATGCACCACACCACAGCAAAAAATCCGAAACAATCACTAGATCCCCAGGTCAGCACGTCACCTATCTAGTGATCACTAACGGATTTGTCACAGCAGGCTCCGAGCCGCTACAAACCCGTCAGCAAGGACGAGAGCGGGAAGAGCTCCGGTGGGAGCAGCGAAAGCTCCGCAGGCGTGAGCGCGCCCGCCAAGGCGCTGCTGAAGTTCTCCACGCCCCGCGACCCCACGCAGCTGGCAGCATTCATCAACCTGCGCGTCCTCAACCCCGAACACCAGCACTGGCGGCGCGGCGTAGAGGCTGCCGTGATCTATGCCCGCGAGCGCGGGGACCTGCGGGTGCCGTTCACGTTCCGCGTCCCGGCCGGGGATGAGGCGGAGGCGGGAGGCTGGCCGGCCTCGCTGGCGAACTTCCCGCTGGGGCAGTGGACTGCCGACGCCAGGAGGTTCTACGCCCGCGGCGACATGGACGCCGACCGCGTCGAACAGCTGGAGAAGCTCGGCATGATCTGGTCCCACTTCGACGTCGCGTGGGAGGAGGGTCTATCCGCCGCGCGCGGGTGGGCCGCCGAACACGGGCACCTCCTGGCCCCACTCGACGCCACGTTCCAGGGCGCGGCGGTTGGCATCTGGTTGAAGAACGCGCGGGCTGCCGCCCGCAAGGCTGAGCAGATCGAGCAGCGACGCGCCGAGGGCCTGCCCGTTCAGTCGTCGGCGGGGGCATTGACGCAGGCGCGGCGTGAGCAGCTGGAGGACATCGACGCCTCGTGGTGCCCGGCATGGCCGGTGACGTGGCAGCGCTCCTTCCACCTGGTCCGACTGCACCTGGACGCCGGCGGAAGCCTGCCCACCACGGCCGGCGAGCTCGTACGCCAAGGCGAGGACCTCGGGCGGTGGGTGACATCCGTCCGCCTCGGCTGGGACAACCTGAGCACAGTGCAGCAGTGGATGTGCGAACACGTCCTCGGCATCGAGCCCGCCAGCGAGGACGAGAAACCGAAACCGCGCCGTACACAGGCCGATAAGTGGGCCATGAACTACCAGGCCGCCAAGCAGTTCTACGAACGTGAAGGACACCTTCGCGTCCCCCGCAAACACGTCGAGACCGTGCTCTCCGAGGGTGGAGGGGAGCTTCAGTTCCGACTGGGGGCATGGATCAGCAACCAACGATCCCGGGCCGCAACGCTGGCCCCTGAACGGATGCAACAGCTATCCGAGGTCGGGATGCGGTGGTCGTGAGGGGTGTGGTGACCGCGATCGTCGCGCTCGCGGCCGGCTATCTGCTCGGACGGCTGCGCCCGTGGCAGCGAGCGGGTGACTGGGCAGCCGATCAGGTCCGCTTCACCGGAGCCTGGTCCGGAACGGGACTGGTGAACAGGCCGGTCGTCGTCCTGCTCCACGTCGTCACCGAGCCGCGCACCAGTTGGCGCATCATGCGCACCCAAACTCGTCTGCTGCTTCGCTTTGCCGCTCCGCGTGACCCGGCGATGGTCGCGGACTGGGTCAGCTTCAACGTGACCGACACCGAGCGGCAGGACTGGGCGCGCGGATGGGCGAAGCTCAAGGCGTTCACCGAGCGTGAGGCACATGCCCGTGTTCCGTACGAGCACCGGGAGGGCGCGTTCCCGCTGGGGTCCTGGGTGGCTGAGCAGCGCAGGGCCTTCGGGGCCGGGCAGATGACCGGCAAGCGCGCCCAGCGGTTGGAGAAGCTGGGCATGGTCTGGAGCGTGGCGGACGAGCGGTTCCAGGAGAATCTGGCGGCGGCCCGGGGGTACTTCGAGGAGCACTGGACGCTGTGCGCTCCTCGTACGGCGACGGCGCTGGACCGGCCGGTGGGGAACTGGTTGTCCAACCTGCGCCGGCCTGGTGCGCTGGACGGTCATCCGGAGTGGGAGGAGGCGCTGGAGGCGATCGATGAGGACTGGAACCCTGACTGGTCGGCGGACTGGCAGCGGCGTTTCGCGGCCGTGCGGGAGATGGTGTCCGAGGAGAGCCAGAGCGCCCTGGTCTACATCGAGCCGGGCGTCACGGTGCACGGGATGGACGTCGGCCGGTGGCTGGCGAAGCAGCGTCAGACAAGCTCGCCGCGCTCGCCGCCCTCGGACTGGAGTGGGCGGCCTGAGGGAACGACGACAGCGCCTGTTCCGTAGATGTGCGGGGCGGGCGCCGTGGTCGTTTCTGCGGACACGGCGGCGTGAGCGGCCTTGGCCAGGCCCGGCCGTCCTCATCGGTGTAGAGCGCCGTGAGCGTGTCGCCCTGCTGCATCAGCCGCACGTTCTCAGGGTGCCGACGGACCGGACCCGCTGGACCGCATCATCGAGCTGAAGAGGTTCGAGTCTCCCTACGCCGCTGAGCGCGGCAAGACAGGCGAAGGAGGAGACAATCCGCCGTCTCCTGCCTGAGGGGGTCCATGATCGCCCTTGGGAACCCGCGCCGCAGGTCACCCCCGCCTCGAACACGGAGAACGACATGAGCTGGCAAGCGTACGTAGACACAAGCCTCATCGGAACCGGAAGGATCACCCAGGCCACCATCCTTGGCCACGATGGCAACGCCTGGGCCCAATCAACCGGCTTCCACATTACCCCGCAGGAGGGCGCCGCCCTCGCTGCTGGCTTCGTTGACAACAACGCGATCCGAGCGAACGGCTTTTACATGGGCGGCCAGAGGTACTTCACACTCCGCGCCGACGGACGTTCCATCTACGGCAAGCAGGGCAACAACGGCATCTCGGCTGTAAAGACCACGCAGGCCATTGTGGTGGGCGCATACGAAGCGCCGATTCAACCCGGCGAGTCCGCGACCGAGGTTGAGAAACTCGCCGACTACCTCATCAACCTTGGGTACTGACCATTTCAATCGGTGATGGGCGGTTTTCGGGGATCATGGGTACGGCCTCGGGCATGATCGGTGCAGTCGTTGGCACTGAGAACGATCATGGTCGCTAGCACACCGGCTGGGAACTCCTGCAGCGGATGTTCCGCCAGTTCGTCGCGGACGGCTGGCAGTGCACGGGCCCGGAAGGCTCGGAGCTGTGGGAGTACGGCCTGCAGGCACGCGAGGAACTGCGCCGGTAGATCAGCGGGTCGCGACACCTCTCACGCAGTCACCACCAGCTCCGAAAAGTTGATACTGCCGATAAGGGACGTCACCGAACTTGCTCCGGCTCCGGCACGAGCGATCTCCCGATCTCCTCTGGCAGGGCTGTTCCCTGCGGTGACCATGGAGTATCGGTCGCCCTGCCCAACGGAACAGGCCGGGACCGGCCCTCACCCGGACAGCCGCTGCCGTTCACCGGGGAAACGATCATCCCGTCCCGCCGTCTGGCCAAGCGCACGAAAGGTCAGAGGCCCGCGCCGGGGGTGCGCCGTCGCGTGTCTGGGATAGACACGCCCCTCCGTACGGGTGGCAATCGCGAGCGGCAGCCCAGCGCAGCAGCCTGTGGGGTAGGCGCAGAGGAGACCGACCGTGCCGCTTCAGGCTAGGTAGCACGGACCCCCACAGCGAAAGGAACGACACTCATGCCCGATCTGTCTGGCCTTGGCGGAGGCAACCTTCCCGGCCACCTTGGCGACACCGTCGGCTCCGTCACCTCCGCCGTCTCCAGCCTCGTCAACGACGTGATCTCCGCCGGTGCGGGCGGGACCGTCACCCAAGGCATGGTCGACCAGGCCAATACGATCAAGCCCGCCGTAGAGCAGGCCAACGGCTGACGACGCGACTCAAGCGCGCCTGTCGTCATTCGATGGCTCGTTTGACGACAGGCGGCCCACGCGCCCAATGAACCGGTGCAAACCGGGGGCCGTCGGTAAAGGCCACACCGTCGACAACCGAGAATCGCAGCAATTCACACGGACACGACCACCATCAACGGACGGTGGATGCACCACGCTGCGCAGGACGGGCTGGCCGGTCATGAATCCACCCTGCCAACCGCCGGCACCATGCGCTCTCCGGCTTGCTCCCGACATGCTCAGCAGCCCGGGGTGTCGATCCTGATCACCGCGTACGCCGACGCCCGGGCGTTGCTGCCCACAAGGGCACGCACCGAGCTCCGGCGAGGCCGCTTGCCGGGGCAGGGCGTGCAACTCCGCCAGGCTAACTACACCCCCCGCGCTGAGAGCACCACCCAACCAGCTGGTTGTGGCGTTCGGTGAAGGGTTGGGTGCTTGAGGCGATGTCGTCACAGTCCTGGGCGCAACCTCCGGGTCTCAACCTCGTTCACACGTGCATGAAGCATACGAAGCGCAAGCTCACTGCAGTCCTCGTCTTCGCCGGAGCCACCTTGACGCTGGTCGGCACGGCAAGCGCCTCGGATGTGCCCCTCTCCGCTCCCCTGACGTCCGGTCACCTCGTGAACACTGGCGAACCAGTGCCACACAGCCGAGGGGCGACCACCGTGAGCGGACTCCGGGTTGATCCCCACAAAGAGATCAGGATCCTCCACAAGCGTTCAAAGAGCAGCACCGTGTATTACGACGGCATTGTCCGCAAGGTCGAACGCGTGAATGCCACTACGGATCAGTGGGCGGTCACGCTGTATCGCCCCACGTACAAGAATGAGCACATCTACTACGTGTGGGGCACTGACGAAGTCACCGCGCCCACCCGGCATGTCAACCATTCCAACGAGCAGGTCGATAACCAGCGACTGCACGAGCGCTCAATGTGGACCTCGGCCGACTGAACTAGGGGGTGCCCGGTGGGTCACGTGCCGACGAGCCACCGGGCAAGCTCGAGTTTCGGCCCAGCTGACTGGAACTACCGCCAATACGCAATTGATTACTCTCGGTAGTATCGCTCTGTCGCGTAGATCATTTTCGAAGGAGTCAGGATGAGCGCGAACCCGAACGCCACACCGCCACTGGGGGCGTTGCTGGTATCGCTGGCGGAAGCGCCGGAGACGGCGGACAAGTTCGAGTCGTAGACAGGAGACGGCGCCAATAAGCCCATCACCAGTGATGAGATTGCCGCGCAGATCGCCCCAGCAACCCTGACCCTCCTGGCCGAGAAGGCCGGCATGACAGAGACAGAGGCTGCGGCCACTCTCGCCCAGGAGATCCCCCTGCTCGTCGACGCCATCCCAGCAGAGACGATCCAGAAGGCCGCAACCCTCAGGCCCACCGCACGCCAACAGACCCTCCAACAGGCCAGCACCTCCATCCTGTCGCAGGTCAACGGGCTCCCCTCGGCCCTCCTCAAAGACATGGGTAACGTGGTCAGTGACTAGGTCCACCTGAGGGGTCATGTACGGAGCCAGAGACGAATGGCTGCGACGGTCACGGTGCCGTGAAAGACGTACGCCCTCTTGTCGAACCGAGTGGCCACAGCCCGGGAGATCTTTAACCGGTTGATCAGCCGCTCGACTTCGTTTCTGCGGGCGTATCGTGCCGGGTCGAAACCAGCGGGTCTACCGCCGTTGCTGCCACCGTCGGCGGTGCGCTCGCTGGTCACGGCGCTCAGGAACGGTGTGCTTGATCTGCCGTCGGCGCAGGTAACGGCGGTTGCGGCGGGAGCTATACGCTTTGTCGCCGCTCACGTGGTCGGGCCGGGTGCGCGGGTGGCCGCCTTCGGGACGGGGCACGCTGATTCGGTCCAGGACCGGGATCATCTGAGGGCCGTCACCCCGCTGGCCCGGCGTGACCAGCAGGGCAAGCGGCTGCAGCCCGCCGCCCTCACCAGCGAGGTGGATCTTTGTGCTCAGCCCGCCGCGGGAGCGGCCAAGGGCTTCATCGGAGCGGTGCCGAACGGGTCGGCCCCGTCTGCCGGGCACCAGTGGAGGACGCTTGCGGGCGCCAACAGCGTGCTGGTGGGCGCGGCACACGGTGGAGTCCACGCTCACCATCGACAGTCGATACGGCCTTGCTGGTCGGCGTTGGCCTGGACAGCCCGCAAGACCCTCTCCCATGTGCCGTCCGCTGACCATCGCCGGTGGCGGTCGTAACAGGTCTGCCAGCTGCCGAACCGCGCTGGCAAGGTCCCGCCAGGGGATGCCGGTCCGCTGCCGGAACAAGATTCCGTTGATGACCAGCCGGTGATCCTTCCAACGTCCGCCCCGCCCGACGTTCCTGGGCAAGTGCGGCTCCAGCCGGGCCCATTCGCGGTCAGTGAGATCTCCCCGCCCCATCCTGCACGGCCCGGCTTGTCACCGACCTATCAGACACGGTTTAGGGCGTGTCCGATGGGTCGGGCCCCCGGTCCCGACCCCGGCAAGTGCTTCACCCCGGCACGGGTTTTGATCGGCCCGTACCGGGGGCGGGAGGCGTAACCGGGCGCGTGCCCTAAATCCTTTTGCTATCCGCCCGACACCTCGCCAGCGCCGCCGGGTGCCTCGAAGAGGGGGTCTGTATTGAGGCGAATAGTGCCGTAATCGTATGCATGCCGCCTTGCGGCCACGGGGGCCTCAGTTGCTTCCGGGATAGGCCCCACTGCGCACGCTGCAACAGGCTTACCGGAGTCATCTACGACTGTGAAGCCAGCAGGGATTACTGTCCCGCCACTGATGACGAGCACGGGCGTTCCGTCCACATAGCGCAGGCTCAGCGTGCCCACCTCTTCGGGCTTGCCCTCGCTTACATCAATGATCTCGAACGGTGCTTTTTCCTCCGACATGCACCCATCCCCTCTGTAGCTGACCCCTGACGGACCGTGACTGATCCTGCCACATCTGGGCCAGCGGGAACCAGAAACTCCTTCCGCAGTGACCCCTCGGACAGGCCCTAGGTGTGTTGTCCGGAGAGGTTGGTGATGCGGCTGGCTGGGGTGTGGCCGCTGATTCCGGTGTGGGGTCGGCGAGGACACTCGCTGTCTCGGGCCCCACCGCCCCCGCCGTCAGGGCGAACCATGGTCACGGGGAATCGTGCACGGCGTTGTTCTGCTCGTCAGGCCTGCCCCCTGTAAGCCAGCGGGGTCCGATTTCGCAGACATGGTGGCCGTCGGGGTAGGTGGCCAAGGCGGGGCGGTGGGGACGGTTGTCCGGGCGCGGCGGCAGCACCCGCAGGAGGCGGCCGCGCGTCCGCAGCACCCAGGTGACCAGGCGCCGGTCGCGTTCAGGGGGAAGGGGCAGGCCGACGGCATGCAGGAAGGCGTCGTCCAGGATTGCCGACGCCAGGCGGCGCAACACCGGCTCAAGCGGGCCGCGCAGCAACTTGGGGAGCAATTCCGCGGTGAACGTCATGGCCTCTTCGGCCAGGCGCCGGCCGCTGCCGGTGACAGCGAAACATCTGTCCTCGTAGGACTGAGCGAACTGGTCGAAGTCGGCGAAGGTCGCCGGGATGTCCTTGATGCCCATGAGCTGGGCCAGGCGCCTGCCGTAGTTGGTCAGTGCCCGCTCCTCGCCCACGGTCAGCCGGCGCCAGCCGAACCGGTTGATCCACTGCACCGGCGCGACGATGAACAGCGCGATGGTGTACAGGTTGTCGTCGTTGCTGATGACGTAGCGCCGGTGCATCTGGTTCATGCGCCGCAGATAGGCCCGCCCTTCGGGGCTCTCCAGGCCCAGGCAGCCCATCTGGTACATGATCAGCAAGGTGTCGTCCGCGCGTTTTTGGGTGTGACCGACGAGCTCGCCGGTCTCTTCCAGCAGGGCTCCGATGGATGGGGCCGCGATGGTGCGGAAGAAGGCCAGGGATACCGACTGCCAGTAATCCCACGGGAACTCGTACGTGGCGACCAGTCGCCAGATCTCGTCGTAGTCCCGCTCCGGATCCAGCCCCTGAATACGGCGAAGCCGGTCAAAGCGTCGTTGAGCAACAGTCACAGACAAGCTGGCTCCAAGAGACATCGCGACGGGACGGGCGGTATGCCACGGACGAGAGAGGGGAGGGTCTGGCTGCCGTGCAGGTTTGTGCCCGGGATACCGACAGACAGGGGCAGACCAGTCGGCTCGGTGATCAAGTTCACGTTCGACCCGAGCTTGCCCCGGTGGCAGGTTCGGACTGGTCAGCTCCCCCTTTTCAAGGCCCGCATGTTCGCCGAGTCGATCGTGCAGCGGGACCAGTCCAGCTCACGTCGAGCACGGAGCTCGTCGAGCACCAGACGGTGGAGTGGGGTGCGGGTGCCACCGCCGACGCGCTGGAGGGGGTGCGGATACGGCGGAGGCGGCGTCCATGGCCAGGAGCGTGGACGAGATGACCAGGGCCGTCACGGTAAGTACGCGTTTCCGCATTTGAGCATTGTGGCGTCGCCGCCGACACCGCACAGCCCCTCGCAGGAGTGAAACCCGCAACGTCTCGCAGGATCCGGGGCGAAGCGGTGTGGCGGCTCTGGTTGTCGATCCGAGCGGGCGGGGCCATGCGGGCTGCCGGCGGATCGGTGGTTTCTTGCTCCAGGCGCGCGAACCACTCACCGCCGTCCCTACGGCGCACACGGGACTTACACGGCGAGGGCCCCTGGCAGGGACTGCCTCAAGCGATGTCCTACCGGGCGCGCTGTGCGTAACTCCCACTGTGGAGTCGTCGTTGATGGGCTGTGGCCGGACAGGAAGATCATGCTGCTGCGGCTGCAAAGTGGACGAGCGGCTCGTGGCTGTCCGGCGGTTTCGGCCTCGTAGGCATGGTGGTGTGGGGCTTCGCGGCGGTGGCCGCGGTGTTCGCCGTGGCCCTCGGCGTAAGTGATCTGCGCAGCACAGGGCTGCCCGTACCCAAGGACGGTGCCTCTCAGCGGGCTGCGCGTCTCATCGCGGACCGGATGCCGCAGCTGGGGGACGAGCAGGTTGTTCTTGCCTTCACCTCGCCCCGGTTGCGCGGCGGGGACGAGGCGTATGTCCAGGCCATGGTGGCGGCGGCGCAGACGGCCGCCGGAGTGCGGGGGGCCGGCCAGGTGCTCGCGCTGCCCCAGGTGCGTGGGCAGGATCCCCATCACGCCTACCTTCTGGTGGCCTTGAAGGGCGACGCCGCAGCACGGCTCGGCTGTCTTCCGGTTCTGCGCGAGGCTGTGCACCAAGCCGTGGCCTCAGCCTCCGAGGGCCGTGTCACCGTGGCGGTGACCGGTCAGACGCCACTGGCGGAAGAGCTTGTGGCCTCTGACCTCAGGGATGTGCGCGTCGTCGAGGCCGTAACGGTGCCCGCGGCCTTGGTGGTGCTGGTCTTCGGTCTCGGGTCGGTGGGGGCGGCCCTGCTGGTCCTGTTCACAGCCGGGCTCGGTGTTCTGGTCAGTGCGGGAATGGTGGCCGGGCTGGGGCTGATGGTGCCGGTGGACACGCTGTCGCTGGTGGTGGCCACGACCGTGGGCGCCGCGCTGGGCCTGGACTATTCGCTTTTGATGCTGATCCGCTACCGCCAGGCCAGAGCAGAGGGCCTGGGCCCACAGGCGGCTGCCGAACGGACCACGGCGACGGCCGGGCGTGCGGTGCTGTGGTGCGCTGGAGCGGTGGCCGTGACCAGTGCCGCCCTGCTGAGCGTCCCGGTGGACCTTATGCGGACGGTCGCCGTGACAGCCGCCCTGGCCACCGTGGTGACCGCGGGGGTGGCGACGACGCTGCTGCCGCTGCTCATGCCCCGACTCGACCGGCTGCTGTCGGCCGGGCGGATCCGGCGGCCGCGCGACGCACGGGCGCTCTGGGAGCGGTGGGCACGTCACCTGATGCGCCGCCCGTGGCCGTACCTGGTCAGTGCCGCAGTTCTGCTTGTGCTGGCCGCGCTGCCCATAGCCGGCATGCGCCTGGGCCTGGATGTGGACCGTGCCTCACTCACCGGCAGCAATGTGGGCGTGGGCGTGGCACAGGCGGAGCGGGACGGTCTGGCGAACGTCACGCTGCTGGCCCTGCCTCATGCCGCCGGTCAGGGCCCGGTCGACACGGCGGACTTCACCGAGGCTCTGGCCCAGGATCCGCGCATCACCGCGGCCGTGGCGCTGGACAACGGCCGTGACCTCACCGTCGTCGCTGTCGCGGACCGCATCCACGTGGACAGCCCTGCGGCCGGGAAGCTGCTGGACGACGAACGCCGGCTCGGGCTGCACACCCTTCCCCAGGGGCAGAAGGTCTTCGCCGCGGGGCAATCCGCAGCCCTGGCCGACCTGCAGCGCGCGCTGCGCTCCGCCCTCGCACCGGTGGTGCTTCTCGTTCTGGCGGGCGCCTTCCTTCTCATGCTCGTCGTCTTCCGCAGTCTTGTACTGCCGGTGAAGGCGATCGCGATGAACCTGATGGCCACCGGGGCGTCCTGCGGCCTGCTGAGCTGGTTCACCGGGCACACGATCAACGTCCTCGTCCCTCTGATGGCCGTCACACTCGTCTTCGGCCTGTCGCTGGACTACGAGGTCTTCCTGGTGCACCGCATCACCGAGCACTACCGTGCCGGCGCCACCTGCCAGGAGGCCGTAGTGCGTGGCCTGTCCAGCACAGCTCAGCCCATCACCCTCGCCGCCACCACCATGTCCGTCGTCTTCTCCGGCCTCCTCCTCACCGGCCGCCAAGAACTCCGACAGGTCGGCTTCCTCGTCGCCGTCGCCGTCCTCCTCGACGCCACCGTCATCCGCCTTCTCGTCGTACCCGCTCTCATGCGTCTGCTCGGCCACCGCAACTGGTGGCTGCCCAGCCCCCTCGCCCGCCTGTGGCCACCCCTGCCCGTCCCTGCCACCACCCCCCACCTCCCCGGGCCCACCAAGACTGCCGATCCGCTCACCAGCACCGCCTGGTCACACAGTGAGGAACGCCCCTCATGAACATCACCGCGCCGACACCGCGCACCTGGCGGACCTGGACGGCCGCGACGGCCGTTCTGCTCGCCGCGGCCTCGCTCACCACTCCGGCTGCCGGATCTGCCCAGGCAACCACCGCCATCGCGGCGAACAAACCCCCCACCATCCTGTCCTGCCGGGCCGCGACCCCGCTGGGCCGCCCCCTCACCTTCACGCCCGCGCTCACGCTGCGCCAGCGCACCACCCGCATCACAGCAACCCTGCGCCTGACCGGATGCACCACCCCCAACGGCCCCCACCCACAGCTGCGCAGCGCCACCCTCACCCTTGAAGGCACCGCCCGTGCCGGCTGCAGTGGCGCCTCCGCCCCGGACGGCTCCGCGAAGATCACCTGGTACGACGCCCAAGGCCACCGGGCCGGAACCTCCGTCGTTCAGCCCGCCCGACGCTCCGTCACCAGCTACAACCCCGGCGACGCTCTCCTCGGCGGAACGGTGACAAAAGGCCCGCTGCACGGTACCCGCATGACGGGAACCGCCACACCGACCAGCGACGTCAGCGGCTGCGCCGTGCGTGGACTGCACAGCCTCCACGCCACCGGAACACTGAAGTTCCAGTGAAACCACCAGCCCCTCCCCACCGTCCCGCTTTTCCTTGCCCCGTGGAGGCCCCCGTGATTCCGTCCGTCTACTCCAGGGCCAGCCTCGGAGATGCACGTCAGCGGAAGGCATACCGGGAGTGCTGGCGCCTGATCCGGCGGCGCTACCCCGGCGACAGCGACTGCCTGGCAGTGCTGCCCGCCGAAGTGCGACTCGGCTTGTCTCCGATGTTCGCAGCCTCGATGGTGATCGACGACTTGACGGACAGCGCAGCGACGTCGGCGGACGAGCGCGTGGGACAGGCATCGGCCTGGATCAACATGCTGGAAGAAGACATCGAGCGCGGCGACAGCACGGACCCCGTGCGCCGGGCGCTGGTGCACCTGATGCAGAGACTCGGCCTGCCGGCCGACAGCTTCCGGCTGATGCATGAACGGATCACGCGGGACGCGGTCAAAGCCACCCCGCAGACATGGCAGGAATGGGCCGAATACCAGCGAGCGATCCACGGCCCGATCCTCATCGCGGTCGATAGCATCAGCGCACGGCTCGGAGCGCCTCTGTTCATGTCCGCGGAACACGAAGCCGCACTGGTGAACGGCGTGCTCGGCCTCCAACTGACCGACGACCTGATGGACATCGCCGAAGACCTCGAGCGCGGCTACGTGAAATTTCCCGCGGAGGCCCTGGACGCGTGCGGCGTGAGCGCCGAGGACCTCCTCACCCGCCAGTGGACCCCGGCCATCGCCCGCCTGGTACAGGCCACGACCGAACGGGCGGACGCATGGCTCCGCATGCCCGAGCCCATCGTCCACTGGTCCGTCACCTCAGCCTTGATGACCCGGGCGTTCGCCAGCGTGTACCTGGCAGAGCTGCGCAACGTCGAACGCGCCGGCTCCGCCCTCCTGTCGCGGAAGGTCGCTCTCACCTCAGCCGCCCGGCAGCGCATCCTGCTGCCCACCCGCGTGGCGGCCGCCGTGGCCTGGAAACTCAGCCCCTACACACGCCCCGCACCCACGGCGCGCACCCCGCGCGAACAGCCTGCCGCAACCGACCTCTCCGGCCGTCTGCCCGCCCCGCGCGGACGAGCGCTGCCCCCGGCACCGCACCCGTCCGGAGCGCAACCACCTGCCATCAACCCCGCATCGTTGCCCCGGCACGTGGCCGTCATCATGGACGGCAATGGCCGCTGGGCCGCCGACCGGGCCCTGCCCCGCGCCGAAGGGTACCGGGCGGGAGCCGACGCACTGCGGGACGTCGTAGACGGCGCACTGGAGATCGGCCTGCCGTACCTGACCGTGTACGCCTTCTCCACAGAGAACTGGAAACGCTCCTCCACCGAGGTGGAAGCCATCCTGGACGTGGTCCGCGACAACATCGCAGACCAGGAGTTGTTCGACCGCGACCTGCGGTTCTGCTGGGCAGGCGTGCCCGACGGACTCCCCAAGGACCTCGCCGACGGGCTCCGGGGGCGCGAGCGGACCACCCGGCACCGCACCAGCCTCACGTTCACGATGTGCGTCAACTACGGCGGTCGCAGCGAGCTGACCCAAGCCGCACAAAGCCTCGCCCAGGCCGCCATCGCCGGCGAGATCAACCCGGAAAGCATCAACCAGCGCGCCCTCGCCCGCCACCTGCCCCACCCCGACCTCCCCGACGTCGACCTGTTGTGGCGCACCGGCGGAGAACAACGCACATCCAACTTCCTGCCCTGGCAAAGCTCCTACGCCGAACTGCTCTTCACCCCCACCTACTGGCCGGACATCGACCGCCGCGATCTATGGCAGTCCATCACCACCTACACCCAACGCCAACGGCGCTACGGCACCGCACCCATCGAGAACACCGCCCCGACGCGGAGCACAAGGTGAGCTTGTCGTCTAACCCCCGGGTGTCGCACGAGGCTCGAAGTCGTTCGGTATTTCCCCAGTCCACGGGGACGTCCGCGAGCCTGGCCCCCGATCATTTGCTCGGGGAAGGATGCGGTGCGGAGCCCGGATCGTGGGACTCATCGAGCACAGCGTTCAGCGATACGCGTTCGCGATGGTGTCGCGGTTGGGTCGCATCTATCGCATCTGTGTGCGTGTCTGATGGCTCGGGCGGATGCCCTGTTTGACGTGTGTGACGAGCCTCCCGGCCCCACGGGTTGGCGGCGCCGCTGGCCCCCACCCCTCGAGCGCCCGACCAGGACGGCCATCAGCCGGGCTCTGTGTCGGCGCCGGATGTGCTTTTGATCTTCACGCGCGTGGGGCGTAGTCGGCGTACGGTCTATTCTGCCCTACCGAAGTGCCCCCTTTTGTCGAGCCTTCTCCTCTTCGGCGGCGGCCTTCTCCTGAGAGGTCAGGACATCGTCATCGAGTTGCATCCCGGCGGTGTCTTGTGGGCCCGAGCAGTGGTGGAGTCCACCC
This sequence comes from Streptomyces sp. NPDC017993, assembly GCF_044328065.1. Taxonomy (NCBI): domain Bacteria; kingdom Bacillati; phylum Actinomycetota; class Actinomycetes; order Kitasatosporales; family Streptomycetaceae; genus Streptomyces; species Streptomyces sp. NPDC017993. The sequence continues at coordinate 11,306 of NZ_JBIRGO010000039.1, read as the reverse complement.
TGACCAGGGACAGGTCCACCTCACCTCGTGCCGATTGGCGGCCTCGACGATCAGGCCCTCCAGCCGGGGCTTCGAAAACGCGGCGTCCCGCCACTGGCGGAAGCGATTGTGGACAGTAGGCCAAACTCCCGTGGCTTCTTCCGCCACTGCCCGTCAGTCTTGAACCGACAGATCACGCCTCGAACTGCTGCCGCAGTCCTCGGGATACGGGCCGTACTCACCAACCGGCAGGCGCGCTTCGTCCTCCTCCCCGCGCTCCGCGAGGAACTGGAGATCCCCGTCCCCGCCGACCGGCACCCGGGCCGCGCGTGGAAGCAGGGTCCGGCGCTCGCCGTCGTGCCTGCGCCCCGCACCTGGCCGGTCCGCATCGGGTACGCGGCCGGCATTGCTCGCTACGACCCGGTGTCACGACCAGCGGATACGGCGACTCGACGTCAGTGCGGGTGATGCATCCGGTGCAATTCCGCCTGTTCCCGTATCACCACGGCCCAGCTACTGCCGTAACGCCCAACCCATTCCCGGTAGCGGTTGTGGGCGGTGGCGGCCACCGTCCACTCGCCCTCAAACTGCTGCCCCGTCCGACGTGAACTGCAGCCGGGCGACGTACTTGATGCTCACCGCGCTCTCCTCGCCGCATCCGCTCGCGCCATCATTCGGTGTTCTCCGGGCCCGGGGCGCCGCGCCCGCTCCCTGACCTGACGTCGGCCGGGCGGCGGTCGCCTCATTCGAAGCTTGGCGGGTCAAACGCTGCTGAGGCTTGGCCCGCCGTAGTCGTGGGGCTGGCCGCCGCGCCATTCCACCCACTGGGGGTCATCGAGGAGCGGCTCGGCGTCGGGGAGGCCGGCGCGGCGTAGGAACTCCACGACGTCCATGTCGCTGCGGGCGATGCCGAGGTCGGTGGCGTCGATGTGGACGCGGCGGCCGCCGGTGCCGGCGGGCGGGTGGATGACGATGCGGGCGGTCATGTGGCCAGGCTCCTTGCGGCGAGGTGGTGGCGCATCTGGTCAGCGCGCCCGGAGTGAACCAGAGCGGCGCGCGCCTCACTCGGTACTCGGTCGCCTCCACATCGCCGTCGACCGTCCTCCCGGCAGCCACCGGCACCATCAGCTGAGATGGCGCAGGACGGTGTCGGGGCGGCAGACCGGGCAGGGCTCCGCGTTCTTGGGGTCGGCCAGTTCTTGGAGTGCTTCGGTGTCGCTCAGGAGGCGATCGCCCAGGCATTGGGCGCAGTCGTCGCGGTGGATGTAGTAGTCGGCTGTGCTGGTGCGGGGTGCGTCGTAGATGCGCCACCGCCGCCGCTCGTGCGCAGGGGGCGGGTCGAGACTGCTGTAGTCCTCGTCCGGGAGGGGCTGGACAAGGGAGTAGGGGGCGCTGAAGGCGATCACGCGGGAGGTGAGGGCAGCGCCGTTGCGGCCCTCTTCGTCGCAGTCGGGTATCTCGATCTCCAGCTCGTACCACCACGGCCCCACGCGATCGCGACGCCGGTGCACGACAGCGTCCTGCAGGCGCTGCCCGTCGCGCAGGGTGACCTCGGCCCGCGGCCGGGCGTCGATCTCCGGATCGCGGTACCCCTCCATCGCTAGACCTTGGTTTCTTCGCCGTCGTCCGCCGGCTCGTGGGCGTGCTTCAGAGCTGATCGCGCCTTGACGACGTCCGCGCAGGTGGCCCAGAACGGGTGGGTGAGCACGAAGGTGACCAGCTCCATTTGCCGCTCCCGCACTGCAGCGACCTGCTGCTTCTCCTCCTCCGTCCAGCCGGGAGAATCGGGCCGCTCGCTCTGGTAGTAGCGGCCGTTTTCCCGGGTGTGGCTCCAGCCCGGCAGCGGCTCGACCGACCAGGCAGCCACTCATAGAGGGCAGCGAGCTCGGCTCGGACCTGGTGCAGCTCCAGCTGCGCGTCCAGCAGATCTTGGGGGAAGTCGAAGGTGTCAGCCACACCAGGAGAATACGCTCACTCGTTCGATTCTTGATTAGGGGGCAGGCGTGCCGCGCAGCTTTCACTCATACGGCGACAGCGCCGTGCATGCCGGTCACTGGCGTCGGTCATACGCTGAAGTCCCCGGAGGAAGGGCGGCGGGACGATGCGCGCTACAGCGGTGTCCTCCACCTCAAGCGGTTCGCCGAGCGGGTGAGGACTGCCCCGTGCCGCCCTTCGATTTGCCCGTCGAGCTCGCCCTGGCCCGTCCGGTGGAGGAGGTTCCCGAGGGGCCGGGGTGGGCGCTGGAGCCGAAATGGGACGGCTGGCGCTGCCAGATCCACACCGGCTCGGGCCGGGTATGGAGCCGGCACGGCACCGACCTGAGCCACGCGTTCTCCGACGTCGCCCACGCCGCACGGGGCCTGCCGGACGTGGTACTCGACGGCGAGCTCGTCGCTGTCACGGATGCCGGGGAAGTCGCCTTCGAGCGCCTCCAGAGCCGAGCCGGACGCGGGCCACGGCCCGGTGCGGACTTCTCCGTCCACGTCGCTCTCTTCGACATCCTCGCCGTCGGTGACGCCGACCTGCGACGGCTCCCCTACGACCAGCGTCGGGCAGACCTCCTCCAAGCCCTCGACGACGGGCCGGCAACGCTGCAGCCGGTCCCCTCCACTCGCGACGTGGAGGTGGCGACTGACTGGGTCGGGGCGCTCGGCGGGGTGGAGGGCATCGTGGCGAAGCCTCGCAGCTCGCGGTATGTGGGTGGGCGTGGCCGTTCGGGGTGGGTGAAATGGCGCCAGCGCCACACCGTCGACGCAGCCGTCATCGGCGTAACCGGCACGACCCCCGCAACGCAGGCTTTCATCCTGGGCTGACCCCGCGCGGGGCGGATGCACCCCGTGGGCGTCAGCCTCCCTGTGGGTGGCGAACTTCGCCGGGCGGCAGCTCCGCTCCTGAACCCGGCCGGCACCACGATGCGCGAACTGCCCGGAACCGTAGGCGGCCTGCCCGGTGCCGACCCGATCCTCTACCTGCCGGTGCACCCCGAGATCGTCGTCGAGCTGCAGGTCGACCAACTCCGCCCCGAGTTCGGCCGCTACCGCCACCGACCCCGAGTGCTCCGCATCCGAGCCGACCTGACCCCCGACCTGCTTATCGACGCGCCCTGAACAGGCCGGGGGTAAGCATCTGGGTATCCGGCTCGGCCTCGCCGCTATCGGCGGGGGTAGCGCTCGTCGCCGTTCACCAGGCGGCGGATCACCCGCCCGATGCGGCCAGTGGGTTCGGCCAGTTGGATACGGCAGCCCGCGCAGTGCACTCCGTCGGCCGGCGGTGCGTCCTCTTCAAGCGGGTCGTACTCGAAGGGGGAGCTCTCCAGCGGCCCGTGGCACTTCTGGCACACCGGATCGGGCTCCCTGGCGGCTTCGGCGGCAGCCTCCTGCGCCGCCCACCGCTCCCGCTGTTCCTGGCGCTGGCGCTCGCGCTGCTGCTCCTCCAGCTCGCGCTGCTGCTTGTGGAGTTGATCGCGCCGACGTTCGCGGCGGTTGAAGGCGCGCTCGTCGTCAGGGTTGTCGAGGGCGTCGGGGAGGGTCTGCCAGGTCGGGTGGCCGAAGCGGAACCAGACACGGCCCAAAGGCCCGTGCTCGCGCAGCCGGCCCAAGGTGGTGACCAGGATCGGCACAGCATCGCTGTAATCGGTGTACCCGTCGCGTTCGTCCGAGCCATAGCTGGCGGCGAACTCGCGGTACCGGCCCGCCCAGTGCGTCTCGGCCAGGCGCATGACGCTGTTGATCCGGTTGCTCATCGCGGCCACGCCGACCTGCTTGGTGAACACGATCGCCAACGGCGGATACCCCTCCCGCCCCAACGGGCCGTACAAGGTTTCCCACATCGGGACCGGCTTCCCCGTCGCGTGGGGGTTCGCTGAGGGGGTGGGCGGCTTTACGGTGCGGCGGAAGAACTCGCGGTAGCGACCGGCCTTGCGAGACAGGACGACCGGGTTTTCGGTGCCGTTGTCGACCTCCACGAACATCACCGGCACCCCGGCCTCCGGCACGGTCAGGACCGCATCGGCGCGGGGGCTGTTCTTGCCCGGGGTGGAGAGCGTGCCAGAGACCGGGAGCACCACCTCCGTCGCCCAGGAGCCAATCTCTCCCAGGCCCCGCGGGCGTTCCTCCACGGCAACAGGGTCAGCGGCCGGGTCCTTGCCCACGTCGGTGTCGGAGAGGGTGGCGGCGGGCTGACGCTTCTTGCGGGGCACGGGGCGGGTCGGCTCGGGTGGGGTCTGCAGGAACGCGGTAATGGTGTCGGTGACCTTCACCGCGTGCTTCGCACCCGAACGCGCGGCGCCACGGGCAGTGCCACCCATCTCCCGCACCGGCCGATCCAACACCGCAGCCGCCGCCTCCAGCCCGGGGCCCGTCAGGTTCCACAGCTTCTCGGAGACCAGATTGCCCGCGGCATTGGTGCGGCTGGCCGAGCCGAGCGACTCCACCAGACCGTCACGCCCCAGATCGAGACATCCGTTGCGGACGGTCTGCGCACCGGCCGTACCCGGACACATCAGCTGCCGGATCTGCTCAGCCGTCGCCACCTTCACCACACCCAACGCCGCAAGCACCATCTGCCGCGTCTTCGCCGTCGACCCATACGGCCGCCGCTTCGTCCCGCCCACGCCCCACCCCTCCCACCACACCGCCCACAGCCGGTGCATCCCCACTCGGCCATGCGGCCACGAGCACCAGCCCGAAACCCGACGCCCCACCCCACATCACTAACACCAACCACTGACAAGAAAAGGGGAAGGAGGGTTGTCGAAGCACCCCAAGCCCCCTTACCACGTCCTCTGACCTGCGGCTTTAGCTTCTCCCCCCGAGGAGAGGGGCGTAGGGGGAACGGTAGGGGAAGCCATAGGACACACAACAGGGAGCACGCCGCGCGGGCCCCCAACACCCCTCAGTACCAGGGCCGCTGCTCGACGACTTCCCCGCGTGTGGGCAGCTGGAGCTGATCACCCAAATCGCCGGGCCGCGCATGTGGGCGGACCTGGGCCGAGCGGCGCTGCACACGCAGCCGGACATCATCGAGGCCCTCCACGCAACTCGCCTGAACCGGACCCGTGAGAAAGCCAGTAGACCGTGCGGGCCGGCTTCCCCATACACGAGGCCAACAAGCCCACAGGATGCCGCGAGGTGATGCTCGACTACGAACAGGAGGGACACAGCTCCGGGAGACTCCGAATCGACAAGGAGGGCCGTGCCACCATCGAATTCGAGGACGTGCCAACGAAATCCTCGGCGAGGCGATCGACCGAAGTTCGGCATCGGATGGTTCGAGGGAGCCGAAGGCCCACTACAACGGCCGGGCCCGCCTCAGTCGGTGCCCCTCTTCTCGTTCGGTATGAACGGCGTTGTCATCGCCGCTGATGCTTCACGTCATGCAGGGGCTACGGCTTCCCGGCTACCAACTCGTTGGCGGCATTGAGGGCAAGGTGCCAGGGATATCCCTCCCGACGCCGTTCCCCGGGTTGGTTCGGTTCGAACCCGCCCGGTCCGTAGAGCACGCTGACGCCTGCGCCCCGCAAAGTCTCGATCGATAGGTCGAACTGCGGGTGCTGGACGTAGGCCGCGTTCACACACGGCATGGCCAGCATCGGGATCCTTTTGCCGATGCCCTCGGCCACCACCCCGATGACGAAATGGTTCGTGAGGCCAAGCGCCCACGAATTGATCGAATTGAACGTGGCGGGGGCGAACAAGATGACGTCAGCCGGCGGCCATGCATCCGCCTCGCCAGGCCACTTGTACTCCGCCCGTACGGGCCGGCCCGTCAGATCCTCCAACGCGGCGGTGTCGTCGGCGAGCCAGCGTGCAGCCATCGGCGTCAACCCGACACAAACCTCGAACCCGCTCTCTTGAGCGCGGCGCACCACGTCCGGAAAATCGTGGACGGGCGGAGCAGCGGACCCGAACAGATACAACACACGGCGCGACATGGGGCCATCCCACCACACGCAGCAGCCCGAGCCGTGAGGTGCCGGGGCGGAAGCGCTGCGCTCGTATTCGACTCCTGGGTATGTTCGAAGTGGCTGCGAGGACTGGAGACCTGTATGCCTTCACTGGACGACGATCACACTGGCGCACGCATCAAAGAGCAACGGCGATTGGCGCACCTCACCCAACGGGAACTGGCCGCGCTGCTGCCGTACTCGTACAGCCTCCTCAACCAGGTTGAATGCGGGGCCCGGTCAGCGACGCCCGACTTCATCGCCGCAGTGGCCAATTTGCTCCGCATTGACGTCACTGCCCTGACAGGACAGCCGTATGTGACCGAACTCCAGCAAGACCGCCTTGCCGCACTGGTGCGGCCCATCCGTGAGGCTCTGGACCTCTACGATCTCGGCGCCGACCCGGAGGTGGTTCCCCGGCCCGCCGTTGAGCTGGTGGCTGCGGCCGAGCGACTCTGTCAGACGGTGCGGGCCACTCGTCTCCGGCGTGCGGCGACGGATCTCCCTGGACTGGTTCGGGAGCTGACATCTGCGGCCTGGACGACGCCGACGACCACGTTGTGGCAAGCCCTCGCCTCGACGTACCGCACCTCACATGACATCGCCATCAAGCTCGGCTACTACGATCTTTCGAGTGTGGCTCTCGACCGCATGGCTTGGGCTGCGGACCGTGCCTCGGATCCCTGTCTGTCTGCCGTCCGCCAGTACATGCGCGCACTGGTGTACTTCCGTGAGGGTGAATACACGATCGGACAGCGTCTTATCGGCGCCGGTCACGGGCTGTTGAACGGGCCGGCTGAGACCCGCGAATTGATCGCTGTCAGGGGCCAGTTGCACCTGGGGGCTTCCGTGATTGCGGCCCGGGCCCGGGATTGCAGCGCCGTCGAGTCGCATTTGCAACAGGCCGGCGAATGTTCGGGGCGTACGGGCGATGCCAGCGATGTGCACTGGCTCTCCTTCGGGCCGACCAATGTGCTGCTGCACCGAATGTCGGCGGCTGTCGAGATGCGGCTTTACGACGATGCACTCGTCCAAGCGCGGCAGATCCACCTTCCCGCCGGCGTCGCCACGTCCCGGCGGGCGCACTACCTGATCGACCGTGCCCGTTCGGAGATGGAGACGGGCCGGAACGCGGCCGCGCTGGCCAGCCTGGTCAAGGCGCGGCATGCCGCTCCGGAGCAGACCCGCTACCACCCCGCTGCCCGAGAAACCATCAGCGGCCTGGTGCATCCCGGCCGCCGCACACCTGACACCCTCGGTCACATGGCGGCCTGGATCGGCATGTAGCTGCCCCTCTGCGCGCCGTTGGCCGCCGCTCACAAGACTGTGAGCATTGTGAGCACGCCGGGACTCCAAGCTAGGCCCCTACCTGATCGACGACGGACGGGATGGGGCCGCAGGAATGAAGACCAAGCGCATGCCGCACGCAGGCGAGGTGGGACCTCTCGAGCAACTGCTTCCGATCGACGCCGAAACCATCAGTGAGACGATCCGCCGAGCGCTGGGCATGGGCGCAGCTCCCCTCGACGCCAAGGCGATGGCTGAGGTAGAGGAGGTACTGAGCGGGCACATCGGGCTTCTTCTCCCGGAGGTCCGCAAAGCAGCCGAGCAGCTGCCACCCTCTAGCGCCGAGGCACACCGCCTACGGGCGCGGCTCGACTGTATCCAGCAGCAGAGCCATTTACAGGCCCACCACGCGCTTCGTGTGCATGTGCAGGTCCAGCTGCTCGCACGTGACTGCCACTGGCTGTTGGCCCGGCACACTGGCGAGGTGTGCCGGTGAGCGCAGAGCGGGCGCCGCTGGCTTTCGTCTACGACCGGTGCGCGTCCCGATCTAAGCGCCATCTCGACATGCGGCTCATCGGATGCCACACCTACGCCGACCACAAGGGATGGGTCCTCGCCGGGCGCTGGCTCGACCTTGGTGATGCTGCCGTCGACTGCGCCCGGCCGCAGCTCGGCGAGCTGCTGGCTGCTATGCGTGCGGCAGCCCCCGGCCGCGAGGTGCTCTGTCTGGTCCACAACTGGGGCCGTCTCGCTCACGACGTCCAGCACCGCATCGCCATACAGCAGCGCGTCGCGCAGGCCGGTGGCTACTCGGCGACTACCTTCGACGAGTCCGACCAGCGCGCCCGCATGGCCCTCACCGGAGTCCGTCATGCCTGAGCAGCGCCGCACCCGCCTCATCGTGACCTACCTGACGTGCCTCGCCACCCTGGCATTCGTCCTCGCTGTCGGCATCGCCGGAGGCGAGCATGGCTGACGGCGACCGCTGCGACTGCGGCTCGACCCTCGACCTGCGCGACGTCCACGTCGACGCCGCCACGGGCCCTAGCATCATCGTCACTGTCTGCGGCTTGTGCGCGGCCGGACCGGTAAGCCCGTGCCCCGTGCCCGAGTCGGTCGCCCGTATCCTCGCCCGCCGAGCCGGCGTGCGGCTCCCCCGAGAACCGTCGAGACTCAGCCTCCGAGACCTCCCGCTGCGCAGCGACCCCGAGGCGCAACGGGAACGCCTGGCCGCCGCTTACCTCACAACGGCGGTGGCCGGCAGCACCATCCGCTATACCTGCTATGGCAGGCCCAGCTGATATCTCGACCACATGGAGGAGCTCATGAGCACTCTGCAGATGTCGGACAGCGGCAAGCACGGCGGTCAGCCGGAAGACAAGCCGTGGACGCCGCCGACCCCGAGTCCCGACGGCGAACGCCCCAAGGTGGCCTGAGTCAATGACCGACCCCCGACAGGGGCACGCTGCGCTCGTCCAGTCTCTGGACGAGCGCGGCCTGTTGACCCCAAGCTGGCGCGCGGTGTGGGAGCGCACCCACCGTGAGGCATATTTGCCTGAGGAGGTATGGCGGCAGGACCGTGACCGGTGCCGCTCAGCCACGACCGCCGCAGAGCGCGCCGCCCTGGTGTACTCCGATGAGCCCGTCGTCACGCAGGTCGACGACGGCGCTGAGGGCGGGCCCGGCATCGCGACCGCTTCCAACTCCATGCCCTCCATGGTGGCGAGGATGCTTCAGCTGCTCGATGTATGCGACGGGCAGCAAGTTCTGGAGATCGGCACCGCCACCGGCTACGTCGCCGCACTCCTCTCAGCTCGATTGGGCGACCAGAACGTCACCAGCGTTGAGATCGACGCGTCGCTGACAGCGCAGGCCGAACGGAATCTGTCGGCCGCCGGATACCGACCGCAGTTGGTCGTCACCGACGGGGAGCATGGCTGGCCGGCGGGCGCACCGTACGACCGGATCATTGCCACCTGCGCGCTCCGGCACGTTCCGTACCGACTGATCGAGCAACTACGGCCAGGGGGCGTACTGGTGACGCCCAGGGTGGGCGACTTCTGGTGTGGGGCCCTCGTCCGTCTCACCGTCGCCGAGGACGGTATGGACGCGTCGGGCCCGTTCGCGGGCACAGCCACATACATGCCGATGCGCTCGCACCGTGGCGCAACTGGCGCTACCCCGGACACATCCCGTCCGCGGTCACGGGGCGCGGAGGTTCTTCCGCAGGAGATGATCACGCCCGGGTTCGCCCTGTACGCGGGCGCCCGTCTCCCGGGGGTCACGCTCACTGAGGGGCGGGAAGGCACTGCCCTACGTGTGTGGGTGCATGACGGTCAAGGCTCGGGGGCCATCGCGGATGCAGAGGGTACCGTCACCGAATTCGGGGACCGCAGCCTATGGGGAGACGTGGAGGCGGTCTGGCGGGAGTGGGACAAGCTGGACCGTCCCACTGACACCGACATGGGACTGACCGTCACCAAGAGTGGCGAGCGCGTATGGGTGCGGAGTCCTTCCCGGTGCGCGGATCCATTGCAGTCACCGCCTGTGCCAGGTCGGCACAGCTCTACCTAGTCCGACGAACACAGAAATAGCCGTGAGCGGGGCGGAGCTTCCTTCGCCGGCGGCGGGAAATCTCCGCCGCGGTCGCGTCGAGGAACCGGCACCAGGCCACGGTGACCAGCCAGCCCTTCGCATCCCGCGGAGGGTCGGCCGGCCAGACGCAGACCGCCTCGACCAGCTCGTCCTGCACGGTGTCCTCGTCCGCCGCGAAGCCTGCTCCGCGGCGGACGAGGTTCCCGAGCGCGCCTGGCGTGCGGCTCCGAAGCGGGCCCTCGTTCACTTGAGAGGTCCCTCGGTGATGAAGGGCAGCGCGGTCAGGAACGGGCGCAGCTCGATCCACTCGTGGATCGGCTTCCCGCCCCCTCCGAGGCGGCCGACAGCTCCCCGACCAGCTCGACAGCGCGCTCGTAGCTGTCGACATCGATCACCATTCAGCCGGCGATGAGGTCCTTGGTCTCGACAAACGGGCCATTGGTGACCGGCGGGCGGAAGCACATGCTGTAACGGTCGGCCCCCGCCGCTGGCCTCGCGGTTCGCGAGAAACTCCTCGAGAGGGTGTATGAGCATCTCGATCGCGCGGGGTTCGTACTCGGGCGGCAGGCAGGGGGTCGTCCCAACCGCCGCGGCGAGCGAGCGACCAGCCACTCGTGCCACCCCGCCAGTCCGGGTGCCCCGAGCCCGAGTCGAGCTCGGGTCGTATCCGGTGAGGAAGGAGTTCAGCGCGTGAAAGGAGGTACGGCTGACGAACGTCCCGGGCCGCTTGGCGACGTTGGCGAGTACTCGCGTTCGCTCATCTCGATGAGACTGGTCATGCGTCCGTTCTCTCGCGTGATCAGGGTGATGGCCGCCTGGAGTGTTACGGACTTGGGCCCAGGTCGGTACCGGTGCCGGGTCAGCGGCAGATCTTCCGGGGCGCCCCCGCCGTTAGGTCGTGCTCCGTCATCCGTTTCGACTGCTTGCTGGTTCGCTCAAACCTGATCATCTGGAGTCCAGCCGTGGCCCAAATGCGCCGATGACCGCACTGCGGCAATACCTTCGCCCTCTTCCCGACCCGCATGGAGCGTTTCGTTGACATGCCACATGGGCCGGGCTCCGGGCGGGTCATGTGGGGGATGGAGCGGCGGACGGTGTGCCGCGTAGTGCCTTGCGCAGGGCTGCTACTTGGGTGGATGTCACTGCCGTGGTCGGGGCTGCGACGTGGGTGGTGGCTGTGCCGGTGCAGCGGGTGCATGTGGTGGCTTGCCGGCCTCGGGGCAGTGGGTCCCTGCATTGGAGGCACTCCGCCAACGGCGCGGCTGCCTGTGCGGTCTGTGGGCGGGTGCGGTGTGGGGGCCGTTTGCGCGTGAGGCGGTTGGTGAGGAAGGCGCGTGCGCAGTGCACTACGGGTGGTAACCCTGCGGTGAGCAGGGAGCGGGCTTCCTGCTCGGTAACACCGTGGTCGAGCCAGCGGTCGGCCAGAGGTGCCAGGCCGAGGGCTTCGGTGGCGCTCAGCGCCAGCTTCGGCTCGGAGTGGCTCAGCCCTGCCAGAAACGCC
>NZ_JBIRGO010000038.1:0-36079 GCF_044328065.1 Streptomyces sp. NPDC017993 | reverse complement strand
CCGCTACGAGAAACGCGCCTACGTCTACCTCGGAACCGTCACGGTCGCGACCCTCATAATCTGGCTCCGAACATGATCCGAGAAACAGTGCCTAGACCGAAACGCTGGTCAGCTCAGCGAGGACGCTGTCGGGGATCTCAGTCCTGTCGGTCACGTCGCATCATTCACGCGCAGGACGATACGCGGCGGCCGGAGCCCCGGAACGAGGTTCCCGGCATGCCGTGCGGAGCCTCGGACTGATCCACCCGACCATGCTGGGCCATGCCCGGTGCGGGGCAGCCACAGGCATCCCGATGACGCTGGCACCCTCGATCGAGCCCTGTCTGCCGAAGCTACACCTCGACCTCGAAGACCCCACGCCCGTACTCGCCATGGCCGGCCGGTCACATCCCACGGCCGAAGGCCGGCTCCATCTGTACGGGCGCATCCACCTACTCGCCGACGCAGCGCTGAGCGCAGACCCCGTCATACGCAAGGGCAGCCACCCGACTACCGAGGAGCCTGTGAACACGAGGCCATCGCCACTATGACAAGCAGCTGCCACACCTGTGATTGGCGACGTGTGCCACCCGGCGCTGTCCGCCACGTGGTGCCTCGGTATTGCTCCAGACCGTCCGGCTGCACGCGTGGGTGCAGCCGGAGACGAAGTCCCGACCGCCGAGCGCCCTCGACGCTCGTTCTCGGTTTCGTGCGGAGGCCCCAAGGCGGCATCCAGCATTCGCGGTAGCCGACGAACCAGACGATCGGACTGTTGGGGATAGTGACAGGGCGGAGGAAGATGACGCGCGTAGATACCTCGTTCGCGAATCCTCCTGGCGGGCGGGGGCTGTGCTCATTGGTTGGAGACAGCACCCGCTCGGCGATTGCCGGCAGGCCCTGGGGCCTGCCCCTGCCCGAGTCGTGCCCGCGGCCCGCCTGCGGGTCGCCACTGACCGGCGAAGACGTTCCACAACGAAATGTGACCACTATGAAGCTCCCTGCCCTGACCGCCCTTGCCGTGGCCACCACCGGCGTCCTCATGCTGACAAGCTGCACGGAGCATGGGCCCGCTCGCCCCAATCGCCCGGCGGGCGACCAGAACAAGAAGGTCTCAAGCACCTCATACGAAGTGGGAGGACCTGCCTCGCAGCTGAGCGTGGATACGACGGCCGGCGACGTCCACGTCACCGCCTCGGACCGATCCGGCATCAAGGTGACCGAGAAGATCACCTATACCGGCGACAAGCCCAGGACGTCCCACACATCGCATGACGGCAAGGTGGCACTTCGGGACAGTGACTGCCGGTCGGGTACTTGTTCGGTGAGCTACCGCATTGAGGCCCCGAGCCGCTTGGCCTCCAGGATTGCGAGCGGAGGCGGCGACATCACCGGAACAGCCTTGGCCGGCAGCACAGTTGCCAAGACGAATGGCGGCGAGGTGCGCCTTGGGTTCGCCCACGCCCCGGCTGACATCGATGCTTTCAGCGGCGGCGGCGATGTACGCCTTGAGCTTCCTGCCGGTAAGTACGCGGTGACGGCCCGGACCAATGGCGGGGACCGCAAGGTCGACGTGACGACAGATGCCGGCTCGGCACACAAGGTCAGGGCGCGGAGCAATGGTGGCGACGTGACGATCAAGCAAACCTGAGGTAAGGCGAGACGCCGCACCGTCCTCACTGACTGCCCGACACCCAAGCCCGGCACGCAATGCCACCACCATGAACGGAACACATTCGGTCTCGGGCTGGGTGCGCGAGGCGGTTGGACGACTAGGGTCAGCGGTTCCTGTTGGTACAGTCCGACGGATTTTGTATCTGTATCTGTTCATCGCAACGAACGTGGGCGGAGGACAGTCTCCTAGCCTGAGATGGTGATCCGTGACGTGCCGATGAGCCCCCGCACAAGCTTGAGCCGTGTCCTCGAAGATTTCGGTCCCAGTCTTCTCGATCTCGCATACGGGAGCCCCGAGCTGACCAATGAGGTCGGCGGTGTCGTTATCCATGACCCCGGGGACGAGGTCAGCTACCCCTCTCACGGCATCGTGCTGGGAGTGGCTGTCTACGGAGTGAGGGACACCGGCCGCCTTCTGTACCAGCTGGGCGAGCACGGGGCGGCCGCACTGGTGGTGCGTGGGCCGCTCGAGCGGGACGAGTCCCTGGCCGAGGCGTCGGCCGCCTCGGGCGTGGCGCTGATCGCCTTGGCGCAGGGAGCTTCGTGGTCTCAGCTGACGGCGCTGCTGCGGACGCATCTCACCGAGGGGGATGTGGGCGATGCCGGTGGGGAGTCTTTGGGAGGGGTGCCGTCGGGGGACCTGTTCGCGCTGGCCAACGCTGTCGCGACGCTGTTGAACGCGCCGATCACGATCGAGGATCACCGCTCCCGGATCCTGGCGTTCTCGGGGCGCCAGGACGAGGCGGACCAGTCGCGTGTCGCCACGATTCTCGCGCGTCAGGTGCCGGACGGGTACTTGCGCATTCTGGAGAGCCGAGGGGTCTTCAGCGAGCTGTACCGCAGTGATCGCCCCGTGCTGATCGCTCCGGCCACGATCGAGGAAGGGGAAACCGCCCTACCGCGAGTGGCCATCGCGGTGCGTGCCGGCGACGAATTCTTGGGCTCGGTGTGGGCGGCGATAGGCGACCCGCTGACGCCCGATCGCGAGCAGGCGTTCCAGGACGCGGCCAAGCTCGTCGCGCTGCACCTACTGCGGCACCGAGCAGGCGCCGATGCGCAGAACCGCCTCCGCGCAGACCTGGTCAGTACCGTCCTGGAGGGCGGGATGGGCGCGGCCGGTGCCCTGGACCGGCTGGGGCTCGTCCATGAGCCCACGGTGGTCTTGGCCATGGGACTGGCGGGGCAGAACGGTGATCACGCGCACGTCACGGCGGAGCGGCAGCGGCTGACGAGTGCCCTCGGTATCCATCTCAATGCGGTGCAGCCTCGTTCGGCGCTGGCGCTGCTGGGCGATGTGGCCTATGCCATCGTGCCGGTGCAGTCGGATGTGACGATCGGGCGTGAGCGCGCCGTGCAGATCGCGGCCAACTTCATGGAGCGTGCCGGGCAGCGCGCACAGGCGGTCATCGGGATCGGGTCGGTCGCAACGGAGCCGTTGGCGCTGGCTGCCTCGCGAGCCAGCGCGGACCGGGCCCTGCGGGTGCTATTGAACAGCCCGACCAGCAGGCGGGTCGCCGCGATCGGCGATGTCTACATCGATGCGCTCTTGCTGGAGCTGCGGGACCTGGCGGCCACGCACGGCGACGAGCTGCTGAGCCCGGTCGCCCGGTTGGTGGCCTACGACACCAAACATCAGTCCCACCTGGTGGAGACGCTGCGCGCGTGGCTGGACGCCTTCGGTGACGTCATCGCCGCGTCGGCGAGCGTGTTCGTCCACCCCAACACCTTTCGCTACCGCATCCGGCGGGTCGCCGAGGTGGCCGAGATAGATCTGCAGGATCCGTCCCTCCGCTTCGCTCTCATGCTCCAACTGCGGCTAATGCCCCCTGCCAAGCCTCCGGTGAAGGAGCAGGGCAGGAGCGGAAGCTGAGGGAATCGGTATCCCCTTGCTGGGTATCCCTGGTAAGGCAACCCAACAAAGGGTCGGCCGCCTCTCACTGGAGGCGTCCGCTGTCCCGTTGCCCTGTGGGGCCAGTAGGCAGCGGACCTCGGTGAAGCCCCGTCACGGACCTGTCAAAACCTGACGCCGGGGGGCACGGCCAGGTGCGGCGTTGCCTGGTGGAACGCGTTGGCGCGCTCGATGGTGCGCACCCAATCGTAGAAGAGTTCCTTGGTGGAGAGGGTTTCGATGCCCTCCTCGGCCAAGCGGCGCAGTCCAGCCTGGTGCGCGTGGCGCGGTGAGAAGGTCGCGTCGTTCACGACCACGACGCGTTTGCCCGCTTCGTGGAGCCGGAGGGCGGAGTGGGCGACACAGATGTCGGTCTCCAGCCCGGTCAGAACCATGGTGCCGCGCTCGGTGGCCTCAATCCTCGCAGCGATGTCCGGGTTGTCCCACACGGAGAAAGCGTTCTTCGGGAAGGTGAGGGCATCTTCCGGAAGGGCGGCGCGGATGATGTCCTCGGTGTGGTCGTTGCAGTCGGGCTCCTCCTCGGTCACCACGACCGGCACCTTGAGCTCTGCGGCGGCTGCGGCGATCCAGGCGATGCGCTGCACCGCCTCGTTGAGCAGGAGACGGTCCACGTCCAGCCGCTTCGGCGGATAAAAGTTGGTCTGCACGTCGATGACCACCAGGGCGCAGTCGTCGACATCGAGCAAGGGCATGTTCGTCTCCCCCAAGGGGCCCGAGAGGCGGTCATTCACAGAAGCGCCGGCGAGCGCCAGACGTCATCAGCGGCGTCGGCCGGTGACGCAACCCTAGGCGCGCCAGGCGGGCGGGGACTCGTCGCGCGCTACGAGCTGCGGCGGACGACTTCGTCCCGGACTCCCATCCGGCGGGCCGGTCCGTGGCGCAGCATGCGCACAAGCGCCCTGTGATCCCCCTCCGCAGGGAAGAGAGCAAGCATCCGCCGAATACCCCTGTAGGTACTCGCTCGTCCTCGGACCTACCTCGCCATTCGACCAGTAACAGGGAGTTGTATGCCGTCATCGAATTCGCCCGACATGTCGTCGCAGGGGCGGGGCTTCGCATCCGTGGACCAGGTCGACCGGGCGATCCTCAAGGAACTGGCGGACAACAGCCGGATCTCGGTACGGGCCCTTGCCGAGCGGGTGCACATCTCGCGGGGCAGCGCCTACGCCCGAATCGAGCGGATGCGGTCCGAGCAGACGATCCGCGGCTTCACTGCCCGCATAAATCCGGTTGGTCTTGGGCTGGGCACGACCGCGTACGTCGCGCTGACGATCGAGCAGCCCGCCTGGCGCACGCTGTGCAAGCGGCTGCGTGAGGTGTCCTATGTCGAGCACTTCGCGCTGGTCGGGGCTGACCACGACGTGCTGGTACTGGTGCGTGCCCCGGACACCACGGTGCTGCGAGACGTCGTTCTCGGCGAGATTCAGCAGCTGCCGGGGGTGCGCGGTACACGCACTTGGCTGGTGTTCGAGGAGAGCGAGGGGCCAGGAGCCTTCGCGGAGCCGGCGTCGCAGACCGGGCGGAACCACCCTTAGCGGGCTTCGTCGGGCTGCACGAATGCAGGCGTCCCCTTTCGTCCTCGCAGCCATGAGGGACGCAGGGATACAGCCATAGTGTTGCGTTCTCGCCGCTTCCCCTTCGTCTCAAGGATGGCTCCGTGTCCCCACACGTCGATATCGGCCGCTGGAACCGGCGTCTCGCGGCGCTGGCGTCCGAGTTCGAGGTTCCAGGTGCGTCCCTGGCCATCTCGTACCAGGACGGTGCGACGTTCTCGTGCACCACCGGAGTGCTCAACCGGTCCACCGGCGCGCCGGTGACGGCGGACTCGCTGTTCCAGATCGGGTCCATCACCAAGGTGTGGACCACCACGCAACTCATGCTGCTGGTCGAGCAGGGCCGGCTCGCACTCGACACCCCAGTGGTGAGCGTGCTGCCCGAGTTCCGGGTGTGGGACGCGCAGGCGACGCGCGCCGTCACCGTCCGGCATCTGCTCACACACAGCTCGGGCATCGACGGTGACCTGTTCACGGACACCGGACGCGGCGACGACTGTCTGCAAAAATACGTGGGCGCCTGCGCCGGGCTCGGACAGCTCTTCGCGCCGGGAGACGGGCAGTCGTACTGCAATGCCGGGTTCGTCATCGCCGGGCGGATCGTCGAGCACATGACCGGCCTGAGCTGGGACGAGGCGCTTCGGAAGCAGATCATCGAGCCGCTGGGGCTGACGCACACGTGCACCCTGCCCGAGGAGGCGCTGCGCTTCGCGACGGCCCTGGGCCACGGTGACGACGGCGCACCGGTCGGCGTGTGGGGGCTGCCTCGGGCCATCGGGCCAGCCGGCCTGGTGTGTGCACGGGCCTCGGACGTGGTGGCGTTCGGGCGGGCTCATCTGACCCCCGGGGCGCTGCTCGCCGACCCGCAGGCTCTGCGCACGGCGCAGGTGGACGTGCCGAACCCGCACGTCGATGCCCAGCAGTGGGGGCTTGGGTGGGGGCTGACCACGTGGGACGGGCAGCAGGTTGCCTTTCACGGCGGTGACACCATCGGGCAGCACGCGATGCTGTGGGTCCTGCCCTCCACTGGCACTGTGGTCGCGCTTTTGACCAACGGCGGTCGCACCTTCAACTTCCAGCACGCCCTGGCCGGCGAGCTGTTCAAGGAACTGGCCCACGTCACGGCGCCCTCCCCCCTGGCCCCGCCGGGCCGGCCCGCATCGGTGGATCCGGCACGTTTCGCCGGTGTGTACGAGCGGGCCGGCAGCCGTATCACCGCGACGGTCGTCGAGGACGCCTTGCGGCTGCGGACCGAGCCGACCGGGGCGCTCGAAGGGCTCGCGCCGTCACGCGAGTTCACGCTGACCGCTGTCGACGACCACACCTTCCTCGGCCGCCATGACGATGCGTCCCTGTGGGACTCCGTGGTCTTCGAGACGAAACCGGACGGCACGTCCTATCTGCACTACAGCGGCCGGGCCACGCCCAGGGTGCGCTGAACCCCCATCCCCTCAGGAGCAACATGCCCGCCCCCTCCCGCACTCGGTCCACTCCGCCGACTGGCATCTTTGACTCGCTCTTCCACGCTGCCGGAGCCGACGGCTATGTCCACGCACGCGACGTGGACAGCAAACCAGACGTCTCCTATCGGGCCGATGCTCCCGTGATCCTGGCCTCCGTACGCAAGATCGCGATCGCGCTGGAGTACGCCCGACAAGCGGCCGCGGGAATCCTCGACCGTTCCGGTCGGCACACCGTCGCCGTGACGCAGAAGGAGGGCGGCGGGATCGGCACCGACGGGTGCCTGGACGATGTCGTGCTGGCCACCCGAGACCTGGCGTACTTCATGATGTCGATGAGCGATAACGCCGCCACCGACAAGCTCCTCTCCCTCGTCGGCGCTGACCAGGTGCGGGCGACGCTGTCCGAGCTGGGCTGTACCGGCTTCCCCGTCGGCACAGGCCGTCAGCTGTACGGCCACGAATGGGACGAGCTGGGTATCGACCCTCAGGGCGATATCGATGCCCAGCTCTGCCGTGTCACCGACGATCGGATCCGCGCGCTCTCGGTACTCGACCCGCACAGGGCCCAGGCGGGCACGCCCCGGGAAGTCACGGGCCTGCTTGCGGCGATCTGGCGAGACGAGGCCGGGCCGACCGAAGCGTGCGCCGAGGTACGGGATCTCATGGGCCGCCAGCTCTCCACGCACCGGCTCGTCGCCGGCTTCGAGGACGGCATCAAGGTCGCAGCGAAGTCCGGCTTCCTGTGGAACGTCCGCAACGAGGCGGGGGTCGTCGAGTACCCCGACGGCAAGCGCTACGCCGTCGCCGTCTTCCTGCGCACCCACTCCCTGGCCACGCGCCAGCCAAAGGCGGACGCCGTGATCGGGCGCGCCGCGCGCACTGCCGTCGAGTTCCTCCGCCGTTGATGCCTGCCCGCGCAAGGAGATCTGCATGACCACCAACCAGAGCACCGGCACCGGCCCAGCCTTGGCACAGGCCCTGTCCTCGACCTTCGACGAGGTCCAGGCGGAGGGCTTCCTGCACGCCCGTGATCTCGACACGGCGGCGGAGGTGTCGTACCGCGCCAATGAGCGGGTAGTCCTGGCGTCCCTCTTCAAAATCCCGATCCTGCTGGAGTACGCCCGCCAAGCGGCCACCGGGTGTCTGGACCGACAGGCGCGGCACACCGTCACCGCCCCCTACCGCCAGGGCGGGTCCGGCAGCGACGGATGCCGGTACGACATCGAGCTGAGCACCCGCGACCTCGCCTACTTGATGATGTCCATCAGCGACAACGCAGCCACCGACCGGCTGCTCGACATCGTCGGGCTGTCCAACGTCCGCGCGATGCTCGATGGCTTGGGCTGCCCCGGCTTCGGGGTGTCCGGCTGCCGGGAGCTGGACGTGCCGGTGCGCCGCGAGCTGGACATGCCGCCCGGCGCGGACTTCGACGCCTGCGTGGCCCAGGCCGACGAGGAGGCGATCCGGCGGCTCAGTGTGCGTGATCCCGCTCAGGTCCCCTCCAGCACCCCACGTGAGGTGACCGGGCTGCTGGCCGCGATCTGGCACGACCAGGCCGGCCCCGCCCAGGCGTGCGCGGAGGTACGCGCCGTCATGGGCCGGCAGGTGTGGCAGCACCGCCTCACCTCCGGGTTCGAGGACGGCGTGCGGATCGCGGGCAAGACCGGCACCGAGTTCGGCATCCGTAACGAGGCCGGCGTCATCGAGTACCCCAACGGCAAGCGCTACGCCGTCGCCGTCTTCCTGCGCACCCACTCCATGACCGAACGCCAGCCGAGGGCCGACGCAGCGATCGGACGCGCGGCTCGCATGGCCATCGACGCGCTGCGCGGCTGAAGCGCGCCCGCACAAGCCTCTCCCCGGCCGAGCACAGCCCCGGCCTCCCCCACCCCGTCGCGCCCCACGCATGTCCCCACGGCATCCGGCACGACGAGGCGACTCCCTTCCCCCTTGGAGCTCTCGATGACACGAGCCAGCGCACGAGCGCGCGTCATGGCCTGGTGTACGGCGGTGTCGCTGCTGGCCGCCGGATGCGGCGCCGCCCAGCAGGCCGGTGCGGCCGGCGGCGACACCTTCAGCTTCGCCATCAAAGGAGACCCCGGCCTGCTGGATCCCGCCCAGGTGCGCAACACGAATACCTACACAGCTCTGTCTCTGGCCTACGACACCCTCATCCACATCACACAGGACGGGAAAGTCGTCTCCGGCCTGGCCCGGAAGTGGCAGGTCAGGCCCTCTTCGGTCACGTTCACCCTGCGGCGCGACGTCACCTGCGCCGACGGCAGCCGTGTCACGCCCGGCACCATCGCCGAGAACGTCCGTCACCTGACCGACCCGGCCACCAAGTCCCCGACCCTCGGAGTCACCGTCCCCGAAGGGTTGACGGCGAAGGCCGATACGCCGACGAACCGGGTGACCTTGTCCACGCCGAAGCCGTTCGGCTTCATCCTGGAGAGCACCCGGTTCCTGTTCATGGTGTGCGGCAAGGGGCTCAAGGATCGGTCCGTGCTCGCGCACGCCACGTCCGGCTCAGGGCCCTTCGAACTCTCCTCGGCGAAGCCCAACCAGCGCTACACCTTCATCCGGCGCAAGCACTACGCGTGGGGTCCGAAGGGTGCGGGCAACAACGACCCGCGGATGCCGGGCAAGTTCGACCTCAAGGTGGTGCCGAGCGAGCAGACCGCGGCCAACATGATGATCTCCAACCAACTCAACGGCGTGATGCTCAACGGTCCCGACCGCTCCCGTATGCAGAAGATCCCTGGGGTGACGACCACCGAGCAGTCCATCGGCCCCTCGGAGTTCTTCTTCCACCAGGGCCAAGAGCATCCCGGACAGGATCCGGCGTTGCGCCGAGCGCTGCTGCAGGCCGTCGACCTTCGGCAGCTGGGCGCCATCGCCTCCAGCGGCACCGGCCGCAAGGCCACCGGCCTCGTCCAGAGCCCGCGCCCGTGCCCCGGCGACACCGTCTCCGGCAACCTGCCCACGTTCCACCACGCGACAGCCGAAAAGGCACTGGACGACGCGGGGTGGCGACGCAGCGGCTCAGGCGTCCGCACCAAGGACGGCAAGCGCCTGAACATCCGCATGGTCTACGGCGCCTCGTCCGGTGAGGCCGCCACCGCGGCCGCTGAGTACCTGGCCAAGGCGTGGCAGGACGTAGGCGTCCAGGTCCAGCTGCGGGGCGTCGTCGATGCCGCGTACGCCGACGTCGAATCAGTGACCCAGGACTGGGACGTGATCTGGGAACCCCTCGGCGTCACGCTCCCCACCCAGCTGCTCGGCATGCTCTCCGGCCCGTTCACCCCCGACGGCAGCAACTTCGCACACCTGACGAACAAACGCTACGAGCAGCTGACCGCACAGGCCGGACGCCGACCGGGCGCAGCCGGCTGCACACGGTGGCGTGGCTCGGAGAGAGCCTTGCTGCGCAGCGGCGACGTGGTTCCCGTCGTCGACCGCACCGCCACCATCGCGGCCCGCAACTCCACCTTCCAGATGACGTCCGGCATGTTCGAGCCGACCTCGATCCGCATGACCGGAGGCCGACGATGACCACGTCCCCACCCCGCGACGACGCCTCGACACCGGTCGGCACGCAACAGGCCCCGCGCACCAGAACACTGACACCACGGTTCTTCGCCAGGCATCTGGTGCGCTTCGCGGTGTCGCTGACGGCCCTGCTCGTGGTGTCGTTCGCGATGATTCACCTCATCCCCGGGGACCCGTTGCGCAAGATGCTCGGCCCTACCGCGCCCAAGAGTCTCGTCGACCAGCGCCGCCATGAACTCGGGCTCGACGCCTCGATTCCCGTCCAGTTCTTCCACTACGTGCATGACGTCTTCAGCGGCGATCTCGGCACGTCCTTCATCTCCGCACAGCCCGTGTCGGACATCATCAAGGACGGCCTGCCCAATACGGTCGCGCTGGCCCTGTTGGCGACCGTCGTGGCCCTGCTCGTATCCATACCGCTGGGTGTGTGGGGCGCCATCCGGACCGAGAACGGCCGCAACCGGCGTACCGAGACCGCCTTCGGCGCCCTCACCGGCGCCGCGGTGGCCGTCCCCGAATACCTCTACGCCCTGGCGCTGGTCATTGTGTTCGCGCTGGGGCTGAGCTGGCTGCCGCCCGCAGGACTGACCGGCCCGAGTTCCTACATCCTGCCCGTCATCGCGCTGGCCGTCGGCCCGGCGGCGATGATCGCCCGGATCGCCCGGGTGGAGACCCTGCGCGAACTCGGCTCCGATTACATGCGCCTGGCCCGCGCCAAGCGCCTGCCGGCAGGCCGTCTCTACGTACGTCACCTGCTGCCCAACACCCTCACCGCCACCCTCACCATGGGTGGTCTCCTACTGAGCGGCCTGATCACCGGCAGTGTGCTGGTGGAGAATGTCTTCGCCTGGCCGGGTCTGGGCCTGCGCACCGTCGAAGCGATCACGCAGAAGGACTATCCCGTCGCGCAGGCAGTGATCCTCGTCTACGGCGCGATCGTGCTGGGCGTGAACTTCGTCGTCGACATCGCCCTCGGGGTCCTGGACCCGAAGTCCGCTCTGAGCGCCGGCAAGGAGAGCTGATGCGACGCCTGCTCAAAAACCCCTCCGCCCTCGTCGGCGGTCTCCTGGTCTGCGCACTGGTCGTGCTGGCTGTCATGGCGCCAGTCATCTGGAGTGACGCGGCAGCCCGGTTCGACCCCGGGGCGATCAACTCCGGATCCTCCGGCGCACATCTGCTGGGTACCGACTCCCTGGGCCGGGACCTACTGGCCCGCACCCTGGTAGCCACCCGGCTCTCGCTGGAACTGGCGGCGCTGGCCACTCTGATCGGTGCGCTCATCGGCATTGTGCTGGGCGTGCTGCCCACCGTGCTGCCGCGCAGGCCCAGCAGAATCGTCATCGGCGTGGTCGACGCCCTGGTCGCCTTCCCCTCGCTGCTGCTGGCGATGTTCACCGCGGTGATCGTCGGACTCGGCGCCCGCGGCGCGGTGCTCGGCATCGGGGTGGCGCTGGCCCCCACTTTCGCCCGCATCACCCACACGCTGGCGTCTTCCATCGCCCAGGCCGACTACATCGCGGCCGCCCGTATGCTGCGCGTCCCGCGCGTCCGCATCCTGACCCGGCATGTGCTTCCCAACATTGCCGAACCCCTCATCCTCAACCTGACCCAGGCACTGGGCGGCGCCCTGCTGGGCCTGTCCGCGATGTCCTTCCTCGGCCTGGGCGTGCAGCCACCTTCCTACGACTGGGGCCGCCTGCTGTTCGAAGCCTTCGGACACGTCTACATCACCCCCGTCGTCATCGTCGGCCCGGCCGTCGCCGTCACCCTCGCGGGCATCGGCTTCACCCTGCTCGGCGACGCGTTCGCCAAGGAAGCCGCCCGCACCACCACACATGCGGCAACCGGCGCCGTCAACGCACCCGAGCCTGCCCTGGTCACCAACGAGCCCGAGCCGGACGCCATCCTCGAAGTACGCAACCTGACCGTCACCTTCCCTGGGGACGTCCAGCCTGTCAGGGATCTCTCACTCACCGTCCGCGCCCGGGAGATCGTCGGCCTGCTGGGAGAATCCGGCAGCGGGAAAAGCATGACGGCCGCGGCCGTCGGCCAGATCATCCCCTACCCAGGGCACGTCGCCACCGCCCGCTACCGGCTGTGCGGCACGGACGTCGACGCCCTAAGCGCCCGCGACCGGCGCAAGCTGCTGGGCTCCTCGCTGGCCATGGTCTTCCAGGACCCCACCACCGCCCTCAACCCGGCACTGCGCATCGGCGGCCAGCTCGCCGAAGTAGCCACCGTGCACGCCGACGCCACCAAGGCCGACGCCCATCAGCGGGCGGTCGAGCGCCTGGGCCAGGTCCGGATCCGCGAACCCGAACGCACTGCCGCCCAGCACCCCCACGAGCTGTCCGGAGGCATGCGCCAGCGTGCCGTGATCGCCATGGGCCTCATGGGCACCCCTCAGCTGATCATCGCCGACGAGCCCACCACCGCCCTCGACGTGACCGTTCAGCGCGAGGTGCTGCGCCTGCTGAGGGAAGTCGTCGATGACAGCGGCGCCGGGGCCCTGTTCATCTCGCACGACATCGCCGTGGTCAGCGAACTCTGCGACCGCGTCGTCGTGATGTACGCGGGCCGGGTCGTCGAGGAGCTGTCCGTTCACCAGCTCGCCACGCAGGCCGCCCACCCCTACACCCGGGCGCTGATCGGCTCGCTGCCGGACATGGAAACCGACCGAACCCAACCCCTGGACACGATCCCCGGCCGGCAGCCGGCCCCTGCGGAGGTGCCGTCCGGGTGTGCCTTCGCGCAGCGGTGCTCCCTGGCCACCGACCGCTGCCGCGTACGCCCCACCCTGGTGGAGCTGGGCCAAGGGCACCACGTCGCCTGCTGGGAGGCACAGTGAAAATCCGCGAACTGACCGTGCGCTACGGCAAGTTCAACGCCGTCGACCACGTCAGCCTGAACGTGCCACCCGGCTCTGCGGTCGGCCTGGTCGGAGAGTCCGGCTCGGGCAAGTCCACCCTCGCCCGAGCCGTCGCCGGCCTGGTCCCCAGCCGCGGCACCATCACCGGCATCGACAGGTCCAAGGTCCAAATGGTCTTCCAGGACCCGTACTCGTCGCTCAACCCCCGTATGAGCGTGGGCCTGTCCATCGCCGAGGGCCTCGGTCCTCGCATGCGACGCACGGCACGGCGCACGGAAGTCGAGCGACTGCTGGATCTCGTGGCGCTGCCCGCTGCGGCCGCGGACAAGTACCCCAGGGAGCTCTCCGGCGGACAGCGTCAACGTGTCGCGGTGGCCCGCGCCCTGGCCGCGCAACCCGACCTGCTCATCGCGGACGAGATCACCTCCGCGCTGGACGTCTCGGTCCAGGGCGCCGTCTTGAACCTGATCCGCGAACTCCGCACCGAACTGGGCCTGTCCATGCTGTTCATCTCCCACAACCTCGCCGTCGTGCGCTACGTCACCGACACCGTCGCGGTCATGCGCGCCGGCCGCCTGGTGGAGGCGGGGACCGTCGACGAGGTCATCGGTGCCCCCCAGCACCCCTACACCCGTTCACTCCTGGACGCCGTACCGCGGCTCATCCACAGCTGACCCGGCTGCTGCTTACCGTGCGCCCCGCCAACGGTGGGGCGCACGGTTTTTCAGGGACCGTGCCAACGCGGTCGAAGGCCAATCCCCGCAAACGGCCAGTGGCCCCCGCCCCGGTCCGTGAAGGAACGCCGGGCGGGGGCCACTGTGGCACTCGGGCAGAGCACTGCCAGAGCCCTGTTAGAGCTGGATCCATTCACTGGACATGGTCACACCTTCCAGGATCTCGCCCACCGGCTCGACGCCCAGCCCCGGACCGGTGGGGACATCCAGGTGACCGTCGGCGAGTTCGAAGGGCTCGGTGACGTCGGTGGCGAAGTACCGGCTGGAGCCGGAGGTGTCGCCAGGCAGGGTGAAACCGGGCAGTGCGGCCAGCGCGACATTGGCGGCCCGCCCGATGCCGGTCTCCAGCATTCCGCCGCACCACACCGGCACTCCGTGCGCGACACAGACGTCGTGAATGGCCTTGGCCTCCAGGTAGCCGCCGACCCTGCCTGGCTTGACGTTGATGATCGACGTGGCGCCCAGCGTGATGGCCGCCGCGGCGTCCTCCGCCGACTCGATGGACTCGTCCAGGCATACCGGCGTCCGCAGCTGCTTGGCGAGCGCGGCGTGCTGGACCAGGTCGTCATCGGCCAGCGGCTGTTCGATCAGCAGCAGGTCGAAGGCGTCGAGCTTGGCCAGCTGACGGGCGTCGGCCAAGGTATAGGCGGCGTTGGCGTCCACCTGGAGGAGCAGGTCGTCGCCGAACCGCTCCCGCACCGCGCGCACCGGTGCCACGTCCCAGCCCGGCTCGATCTTGAGCTTGATCCGGACATAGCCCTCCTCGACGAACCCGCCCACGGCATCGAGGAGCTCGGGAACCGAGTTCATGATGCCGACCGACACACCGCACGGCACCCGCTCGCGATCGGCCCCCAGATAGGTGGCGAAGGACTGGCCCGTGGCGCGCAACTGGGCGTCGAGCACAGCGGTCTCCAGGGCCGCCTTGGCCATCTTGTGGCCCTTGAAGGGCTTCATGGCACGCTTGACGGCGTGTGCGTCCGCCTGCTCGGGCAGTGCGGGAATGAGGAAGCGGCGCAGGACATCGGCCGCACCATCGACATACTCGGAGCAGTAGCGCGGCTCGGACATCGCCACGCATTCGCCCCAGCCCTCGCCGTCGGGGGTGACCACACGCACCAGCAGGACGTCGCGGGCCGTCTCGACGCCGAAGGAGGTGCGAAAGGGCGCCCGCAGGGGCATCGCGATCCGCCGCAGTTCAATTCCGGTGATCTTCATGTTTCGGTTGGCTCCAGGAGAGTCGGGTCAGGTGGCGGTGTCACGCGTGACGACGTAGCAGGACCGGTTGTGGAAGCCGGTGACACGAGCGCCGTCAGCCAGCAGCCCACCCAGCACCTCGCGCATCGCCAGGCGCCATGCCCTGGCCGCACCCGGATCGCTGTTCCGCAACGCCTCGATGTCGACAGGCACTTCCACCAGAAGGGTGGGGGCATCACTGTGGCTGACGGCCGGCAGGCCGCCCCGTACGGACAGCACGGTGGCGGCGTCGGCGGGGACCGGCACGGGGGCAGGCCCCGATGCCGCGGCAGCTACGGCGTCGGGGTGGGACAACTGCCAGGCGACAAGAGCCCGGTCGGTGTCGTCGCCACCGTTGATCGCGTCGTCCATCGCACCGTAGAAGCTGGCCAGGTACTCCACCGGCCGGCCGCCGAGCTTGGTCAGGTTGAAGTGCGCATTGCGTCGCACCAGCGGATCGTAAGTCCAGGTGATGCGCTGCAATCCGCGGTCCAGGGCCCACTCGCGCTGATGCAGTTTGAGGGCGAATCCGGCCCGGTGGCCGGGCAGTGCGCCGGTGACGTGCGAATGCAGGGCCGATCCCGCCGGGGCCGCGAAGAAGGCGACGGACGCGCCGACCAACTGTCCGTTGTGGAAGGCTCCGGCCACGTAGTTGCCGGCGTGTGAGAGTGCCCGCATGTGCTCGACGCCCATGGGGGCGCTTCCCCAGATCTTCCCGAAGAGGGCGTTGGCGTCCTCCACGTCGGGCAGGTCGTGAAGCTCGCGGATGACAAGGTCCCTCACAGGGTGAACTCCTTCACGAGGGCGGCGAGAAGTTGTGTGCGGGGCACCATTTCGGCGACGAGGACGTGTTCATGGTCGGCATGGGCGCCGCCCCCCACCGCGCCGAGCCCGTCCAAGGTGGGGCAGCCGAGCCCGGCGGTGAAGTTACCGTCGGACGCGCCGCCGACCGCGGCCGAAGACAGCTCCACGCCGTGCTGCCCGGCGAGGGCACCGGCGCGCTCGAAGAGCGCGGCCGAGGAGGATTCCTCCAGAGGCGGCCGGTTGGGCCCTCCGCGCACTTCCACGCGCGCGCCGGGAACCGTCACGCCCAGAGCGCGTATCGCTATGTCCACCCACTCCTGCGCCTGCACGGTCGGAACCCGGACGTCCACGCTCACGGTGGCCGTCGCCGGCACCGTGTTGGTGGCCGAACCGGCCCTGACCACCGTGGGAACCACCGTGGTCTTCCAGCCGTCACGCGCCCCGGCATTGGCCCGGTCGGCGAGCGCATCCAGGGCGAGGGTCAACTGGGCCGCTCCAACCGCCGCATTGACACCCTTGTCGGGCTCAAGACCGGAATGAGCGGCCTTGCCGTGCACGACCAGCTCGTAGGAGGAGACGCCCTTGCGCGCGGTCTTCAACGCCCCGCCGTCCGCCGACGCCTCCAGCACGAAGGTAGCCGCACACTGCCGTGCCGCCTCTTCGATCAGGGCACGCGAGGTGCCCGAGCCCACTTCCTCATCTCCAGTGACCAGGACGCAGACGCCCTCCAGCGAGGGCAGTGCGGCAAGGGCGTGGAAGATCTGCACCAATCCCGCCTTCATGTCGAAGACGCCGGGGCCGCGCGCGACGCCGTCCGTCACCGACCAGGGATGGGTGGCCAGCGAGCCGGTCGGCCACACCGTGTCGTGGTGTCCGAGCAGCAGCACCCGGGGCGTGCCGAACGTCCAGCGCAGATGCGTGACGCCCTCGATCACGATGCGTTCGGGCTCGACTCCCAGAAGGCGCCTGCCCTGGGCGGCGACGATGTCCGCGCTGCGCGCGACGGCCCGCAGGTCGGACGAGTACGACTCGCACGTCACCAGCTCTTCAAGGTCCGTAAGCATGGCAGCGAGCTCGTCCGCAGCCTGCCCGGCTGTTGCGCCGCTCACCGGGCCCTGCCCAACTGGGCACGGAAGAGTCGCTGCACGTTGCCGCCCACAACGGCGCGGATGTCGTTCTCCTCCAGCCCTCGCTTGAGCATCGCCTCCGTGAGTGCCGGCAGCTCCGCGGGCCCGTCCAGGCCAGGCAGGGAAGCATCCAGTGCCACGCCGGTGTAGTCGCCTCCGTCGCAGCACGGCGGGGTGATGTCCGCGGCTACTTCGCGCAGAAAATCCGGGCCGATGCCCACATGCTCGATGCCGACCAAGGCGCTGATGTGCTCGATGTGGTCGACGATCCGGTCGATCGTCTGCCGCTCCTGCTCCGTGGCCAGGAAGTCGGGTACGAAGTTGACGCAGACGACGCCGCCGGTGGCCGCGACGCCACGGATCTGCTCGTCGGTCAGGTTGCGGTGGTGATCACACAGAGCGCGGGCCGCCGAGTGCGAGGCGATCACCGGGCGGGTCGCGAGCTCCAGCGCATGCGCCACGCCTGCCGCGCCCAGATGGGAGATGTCGAAGACGACCCCCAGACGTTCCAGCTCAGCGAGTGCCGCTGCCCCGTCGCTGGTGAGCCGGCTGCCCGTGGCATCCTCACCGCTGCCGTCCCCGAGCGCGGAGCGTCCCCAGTGGGCGATGGAGGCGACCCGCACACCGAGGCGGTACAAGGTGTGGAACAGCTCGATATCGGCGTCCACACCGGGCGCGCTCTCGAGCGCAAGCACCAGGGCGATCCGGCCTTCGGCCAGCGCGGCATCGATATCGTCGCCGTCCAGACACAGTCGCACGTGCTCGGCATTGCCCTCGGCCAGCGTGTGGGCGCACTCGACCATCCGCAGGGTGCGGCGTAGCGCCCCCTCCGGCCGGAACTGATCATCCACGAACACGGGCAGGACCTGGATGTTCACCCCGCCTTCGACCAGCTGCGGAAGCCACCGCTCACGAAAGAACTCCGCCCACCGGTGCGGAGGGCGCTCCACAACCGACATCAGCAGGTCATTGTGTGTGTCGGCAACGACCGCACGGCTGTGCAGATCTACGGTCACTCTCGACTCCTCACTAGAGATATACCAGCGACGCTATGGGAGATCGCAGACTCTGCGTTCGTAGCAGGATCCCAACAAGAGCGGCAGGATCCGTTCCCGGAGACAAGCGGTCGAGGAAGCCGTCGGCGCCACGACAGGCCAGGCGCCTGTCCAAGCCTCTGTGGGGCCTCGGCACGAGCGGGGGGCCTAACGTTTGTCCCCGCCGACGAAGCAGCACCGCCCGAATCCGCCGAAGCTTGCCCGCATGCGATCAGCCTTCCAGCGCACCACCTCAACGGCCCTCGCCTTCCGGCCGGCCAAGCAGTGCAAGGCCCCCCAATGACTCCCTCTACGGGGCGGCGTCCCCTGCTGGGCGTCCTTGGCGGTATGGGCCCCATGGCGACCGCCCACTTCTACCAGCGCCTGATCGAGCACACCCCCGCCCACCGAGATCAGGAACACCTCCCGGTCGCCATTTGGGCAGACCCCACCGTGCCCGACCGCACGGACGCCCTTTTGCGACGCGGCCCCTCGCCGGTGGAGGCAATGCTGACCGGCCTGTCCTGGCTCACTCAGGCCCGCGCCACCTGCATCGCTGTTCCCTGCAACACAGCACACGCGTACATCGACGTCCTGCGCGCACACACTGACGTGCCCATCCTCGACATGGTCCACGCCGCCCTCGACGCCTGCCGCACCCACCAACCGACTATCGAGCGCATCGGCATCCTGGCAACTGAAGGCACCCGCACCGCCCGCCTGTATGACGCGGCCGGCCAACTCCTCGGCCTTCACATCATCCACGTCACCTCGTCCATACAGACGCACCACGTAAACCGCGCCATCACGGCCGTCAAACAGGGCGGCGACCTAGCGTTGGCCAAGCGTGACATCGTCACGGCCGCCACTGAACTCCGCACGGCGGGGGCGGAGATGGCTATCGCGGCCTGCACCGAAATCCCCCTGATTGCAGAGGCGGCGCAACGCACCCTGCCCGTCCTCGACTCCACGTCAGCCCTGGCCCGCCAAGCACTCGCCGTCCTACGACCCCCACTTCGCACCGGGGCTTGCTCCGGCTCGAACGGGGTCAGCGCTTCCTTCGTACGCTGCTGACCCGAGTCGATCACCCGGGGGCTTGCGGGATGCGGTGCGGCGGACGGTGTTGCACGTGGACTGTCGCTTGACGTTCGCGGATTCGGGCCTCGATCGGCGACATTTCCTTCTCTGCATCCACACCGCCGGCAACGGCAATCGTTCGCCAGGAAATCAGCCCTGATAGCAGCCGTCTTCAGGCAGTCATTGTGGCGGCGCACGCTGCGTTCAACGGGCGGTGCCGAGGTTCTGCCAGAGGTGGAAGCGGTCAGCGACCTGTACCGGCGGGCTCATCGGCGCCGAGCTTCATCGAGGGGCGTCAGCAACTGCCTTGAGCCGGCCGTGCAGCTGATCGCAGAACCTGGAGGCGGGAAGGGGTGGAGCCTGGTCGAGGTCTTCTGCCGGACCGACCCCGACCAGGTGGGCAGGTCAGTCGTCGATTGCCTGGTAGAGGGTGGTCCAGAAATCCTGCATGGCCCGCGCCGAATCCGGAGTGGACATTCCGGTCTGGGTGAGCAGGATGCCGACGAGCTGGTTCTCCGGGTCGGCATAGGTGGTGGTGCCGGCCCCTCCGTCCCAGCCAAACTGGCCGATGGGCGCGTAGTCGCCGCGGTAGGTGCGCACCGCCATGCCGAAGCCCCAGCCACCGTGCTGCCCCTGGCCGTACGACAGGTGGACAACGTTGCGGGCCCAGGTTTCCCTGGCCGCCAGCTGCTCAGGGGTGAGTCGGTTGGTGGTCATCAGATCGACGGCAGACCGGGACAGAATGCGCTCGCTGCCGTGCATCCCGTGGTTGAGCAGCATCCGGAAGTAGGCGTGATAGTCGTCGGCAGTTGAGTCGAGTCCGCCGCCACTGGACGGGAACGCCGGAGGCTTACTGTGGTGCCCCCCCTCGGCCGGGTCCTCCACCGTGAACGCTCCGGTCTGCGGATCGGGGGCATAAAGGGGCGGCAGCCGGTGGATCTTGTCGGCGGGCACGTGGAACCCGGTGTCCTTCATCCCCAGCGGATCGAAGATACGCTCGCGAAGGAATGCCTCGAACGGCTGGCCGGTGACCCTGGCCACCAAGACGCCGAGCAGGTCATCGCTGACGTTGTACAGCCACCGCTCTCCGGGCTGGTACATCAGCGGGAGCGTGCTCAGGCGGCGCATCCACTCGTCCGGCTCCACAGCTGGCAGCAGCCATCCGTTCTCGCCGTAGACCTTCTGCTCGAAGTACGCGCCCATCATTGGGGAGCCCATTGCCGTCGTATCCAGTCCGAGCCCGCAGGTGGAGGTGAGCAGGTCCCGGACGGTGATCGGACGCCGGACCGGGACGGTGTCGTCCAGCGGGCTGTCGGGTCGCTTGAGCACCTGCCGGTCGGCCAGTTCTGGCAGCCACTCATCTATCGGGTCGTCAAGTCGCAGCCGGCACTCGTCCAGCAGGACCATGGTCGCGGCGACCGCGACCGGCTTGGTCGTCGAGGCCATCCGGAAGATGGTGTCCCGGCGCATCGGCGCGCCGCCGTCATGGCGCATGGTCCCGATCGCTTCGACATGGGTTTCCTCGCCCCGGCCGACCAGGGCGACGAGTCCGGGTATCTTCTTGGACTCCACATGCCGTTGAAGTACCTCGCGCAGTCGGCGCAGCCCTGCTTCGGATAAGCCGTTGTTGCCGTTTCCCATCACGAATCTCCTTGCACGCATTGGTCGTTCTCGACGGTGCCGCAGGCATGCGGCGAGAGGCAGCGGCCGGGCCGGGCATGGCCCCGCGGCCCCGTGGTGCAGACAGGCGATGAACGTGGTGCTCGCCCCCCCCGGGGGCGATGTGCAGAGGCGTGATCAGGCCGGGGTGTCTTCTCTTCCGGTCCCGTTGCCGGCTGCGCGCTCGATGTCGTCGATCAGTTGCTTGCGCGCCCGGGCGGGGACGTAGCCGCCCTCCGAGTAGTTCTGGGCGAACGCGTCGACGAACTCCACCGGTTCCTCTCCGACGACTTCGCGGATCGGTGTTCCGTCCACCGCCGCCTGCTCGAACAGGTCGGCGAGGTCCTCAAACATCGCCGCATTACTGTCGCCGTCGGTCGGCACGAAGTGCATCAGGTAGCGCTGGATCACCTCGACCGCCGTGCGGTAGTTCTCGGGAAGCTCCTTGACGCGCCCCTTGTACGCCCGCCAGCGCTTCTTGGGCCCGATCACCTTCGCGATGAAGCCGGTCTTCTCACCCTCGGACATCATGACTTTCCCCCTTCGCGGAGCTGTTCCAGTCGTTCCGTGAGGAAGCTCCAGGTCCTCCAGAACTCTTCGAGGTACTCCCGTCCCTGAGCGTTGAGGGAGTGCACCTTGCGTGGCGGCCCCTTCTCGGAGGGGACCTTCTTCACGTCGACAAGACCGCGCTTCTCCATCCTCAGGAGCAGCGCGTAGATGGTGCCTTCGGCGATGTCGGAGAAGCCCTGCTCCCGCAGCCGTGCCGTGATCTCGTATCCGTAGGCGGGCCGGCCGGACAGGGACGCGAGGATGATGCCCTCCAGCGTGCCCTTGAGCATCTCCGTCACCAGCTTGGCCATGTGACACCTCCCCCCGAGGTATTCGGTGTTGCTGAGTACCGGTACACCGTAACGCTGACTACCGGTACTTAGCAAGAAGGAATAGCAAGCCCGTCGGCTCACTTCCCCCGATCTCGTCGAGGGGCGTCACATACACCCCAGCCCCGCCTCAGCCCGGCCGCGCCTGGGACCAGCGGCACCCGCGGTAGACCTGTCGCTCACGCACGTTGCCCGAGTGAACCCGCGCGGATCCGTGTGGCGCGTCCGGTAGGGCCGGGCATCGAGTGGGGTGGGAATGACTTCGATCGAGCGGACCGCTTATCCACGGTTCAAGCGGCTGATCACCGCGCGTGAGCCGCATTAGTCTCACACCGTCCAAGGAGGAGCGGGCCTGGGCGGAGGAGGCCACAGACTCCGACGAGCACCAGCTCGCTCTGCTGCTGGCGCTCAAGTCGTACCAGCACATCGGCTGCTTCCCCAAGGCACACGACGTGCCGGACCAGGTGGTGGAGTTCGCGCGCCGCACGGCGGAGCTTCCGGAGCCCACCCTGCCGGTCTACGGCTCGGAGCGGACAGCCAAGAGCCACCGGAAATGGTCCGGCAGCGGCGCGGGATGCGCTACGACGGGCCGACGGCCTTCGCCTCCTGCGTGATCGCCTGCAGTCGCCCGTCTCCCCTAGCCCAGCCCCTCCCGGGCGGCCTGGGCGATAGCCGGAGGAAGGGAATCCCTGATCAGCATGCCGCGTGAGGCCCCGCAGCGACCGACGTGCCGGGGGGCGCCTCACTCCTACAGACCTGGCCGCATCGCACGCGTCCGACAGGGTGGCTACGGTCGTGCTGCAGCCAGGTCGCGGCTGCGAACCTGCGGCGCACCGCCGCCAGGACGGAGGTGCGCCGCAGACCATTGCCCACAGCTCCGAAGCCTCCGTTGCGCATACGGCAGCCCTCCTGATCACCCTCGGACAGCCGCCGGCAGTCGCCGCATGGCGCACGGCCATCAGTTGGCGCCAGCCGATTGCGAGACTCAGGTGTCAAAGGGGCACTGGGGTCTCCCGTGGAGCAGGCAGCGCAAAGCCCCGGCCCGTCACGGTCCGGGGCTTCTTTGTGCACGATGAAGCCCGGCTTCAACGACCCCGACCGCGCTTGGTCACGGGAGGTCGGCCGCCCAATTTTGGACGCTCAGGCGCCCCTCTCTCTGGGTGTCTGCTCCAGCCTGCGGTCCCGGTCCCGGCGCCGTCGGCGCGAGGCCCTTCCGACGGGGCCGTGGGGCTGGTTGCGCTGCGTAGGTTACGGCTCGCTGTACGCCATTTGGTGGGTTATATCATGTAGTGTCGTATATACGTGAAAAGCGCCTACTGGGTGATCGCGCGGGCAGTATGTCGCCTCCGATGTCGGAGAGAGAACATGGCCGCAAGTGAAGAGGACGACCCGGACCGTGGCCGGCGCACATCCGGCAAGCAGACCGCCAAACGCGGCGGCGGTGTGCGGACCGGCAGCCGAGGAGAGAGCGAGGCGAAGCGCGGGGACCGCCGCGTTTCGGCGCCGCGGGCCATGCGCTACGCCGCCGAGCAGCTCCAGGAGCTCCTCGGACGGGCTCCCGAGTCCGTCTCCGCGGTGAAGCCGACGGAGGACGGCTGGCTCGCGGAGGTCGAGGTTCTGGAACTGGAACGCGTACCCGGGACCACGAGCGTGATGGCGAGCTACCGGGTGACGTTGGACGAGGAAGGCGAGCTGATGGCCTACGAGCGCACTCGCCGCTACACCCGAGGTCAGATAGACCGCGACTGAGGACGGCCCCGGGAGGCCACCGGACCGGCTTCCGCAGGGCGAGAGAGACCGGCCACCCCCGCCGAGGTGCGGTGAGCCGAGGAAGGGAGGCACCGTGACTGTGGTGCCGCAAAGCGGAGGAACAATGTCCAGGGGCGGGGGCGCCGGATCCGGAAATCTCTACGACATCCTGGATCTCATCCTCGATCGTGGCCTGGTCATCGATGTGTTCGTACGCGTCTCCTTGGTGGGCATCGAGCTGCTCAAGATCGACGCCCGCATCGTCGTCGCGAGCGTGGACACCTACCTCCGCTTCGCAGAGGCCTGCAACCGCCTCGACCTGGAGGCCGGGCGCAAAGCCCCCTCCCAGCTGACCGACCTCGTCGGCGAGGTGACAGAGAGCGGGTCCCACGGCAAGAGCAAGGGCGCGCTCTCCGGCGCCGCGGAAGCCGTGAGTGACGCGATCAAGGGAGGCGGGAGCGAGGAGAGGGAGAAGGAGCCCGAGGAGAAGCGGGAGCGGCCGGCCCGCCGTCCCGCCCGACGCCGGAAGGAATAGCCATGGCCGTGTATGTCTACTCGATCGTCGCGACCACGCATCCGCAGCGTCTGGATGACCTCGACGGGGTGGGCGACCCGCCCTCCACCCTCCGCACCGTGCAGAGCGGGAAGCTCGCCGCGGTCGTCAGTGATGCGCCCGAGGGCCTGCGCCCCAAGCGCCGCGACCTCGCCGCCCATCAGACCGTCCAGGAACGCCTGATGTCCGACGGCACGCTCCTGCCACTGCAGTTCGGCCTCACCGCACCGGACGACGACGCCGTACGGACGGCGTTGGAGGAGCGCGTGGAGGAGTACACCAACCGGCTGCGTGTGCTGGACGGATGCGCTGAATATCACCTGAAGGCCGCCCAGGACGAGGAGTCGCTGCTGCGTCAGATCCTGCTGGACTCCGAGGAGGCGCGCGGGCTCAACGAGGAGATCAAGAGCGGCCGCGGCCGCCCCGACCTGCCGGTCGCCCTCGGGGAACTGATCGCCCAGGAGGTACAGCAACGCCAGGACGAGCAGGCAACGCAAGTCGTTGGCGCGCTCGGCAGGTTGGCCCGCGAGGAGCGGGTCTCGCAGCCAACCGGCGAGGACTTCCTGAATGTCTCTTTCCTGGTGGAGAGCGGCCGCGCGGAGAGTTTCCTCTCCGCGGAGAAGGAACTGGCCGACGAGCTGGGCGAAGACTTCGCCTTCCGGCTCCGCGGCCCCCTGCCCGCGTACAGCTTTGTCTGACGGAGCGTCGTCATGGGCCTGTTCACACAGATCGTCACCCTCCCCCTGTCGCCAGTACGCGGTGCCGTCTGGGTGGTGGAACGCGTCGTCGAAGCGGCGGAGGACGAGTACTACGACCCCGAACCGATCGAGCGGGAACTCGCCGAGCTGGAGCGGTCCCTACTGGCGGGAGACATCGATGAGGAAGAGTTCGACCGCCGCGAGGACGAGCTGTTGGACCGGCTGGACGAGATCCGGGCCTACCGGGAGGGGACCGGGGACTAAGCGCCGCAGCGGAAGGCATCGCCGCGGGAGACAAAGTGAGGTGGAGCGGTGACAGAACCTGTGGCCAACAGGCTCGGCTCCCTGCCGTCCCGTTCCGGCCAGCCGCCCGGCCAGGGGTCGTCAGCCAACCTCGCCGACATCCTGGAACGGGTGCTGGACAAGGGCATCGTCATCGCCGGCGACATCCAGATCAATCTGCTGGACATCGAGCTGCTCACCATCAAGCTGCGCCTGCTGGTCGCCTCTGTCGACAAGGCGAAGGAGATGGGCATCGACTGGTGGGAGCACGACCCCGCGCTGTCCTCCCGCGCCCGCGACGACCATGAGCTGGTCGAAGAGAACCGGCGCCTTCGGGCCGAGGTCGAGAACCTGCGCGAGGCCGGCGAGCTGCCACCGGCGCAGGACGACGCCGAGAGTCCCCCGGCCCTTACCCGGCGCCCCGCCCGCGCCAAACGGCCCGAACGGACCGAACGGGCCAAGCAGACCGAGCGGGCCGAGCGGGCCGAGCCGCGTACGCGCCGCACGAGGCGAGATGAGTCATGAGCGAGGTCATGAGCTATGCGTACGCCGTGGCGCGCGATGCCGACGGAACGCTGGGCGACGCGCTGTCCGGGCTCCCCGGCGTCGCGGACGAGCCGCTCCACCTGGTGCGCGGAGGCGGTGGCGGCGACGTAGTCGTCGCAGTAAGTCCGGTGCCCGCGCAGGACTTCGGAGAGGCAGCCCTGCGCCGCCACCTCGAAGACCTCGACTGGCTGGAGTCGGTCGCCCGAGCCCATCACGGTGTGATCGAGGCTCTGGCGGAGCGCGCCACCGTCCTGCCGCTCCGGCTGGCGACGGTCTATCTCGACGACGACCGGGTGCGCGGCATGATCGACGCCTCCCATGACGCGTTCTCCGAGCGGCTGGCGGACCTGGCCGCGCACGTCGAGTGGGGCGTCAAGATCTACGTCGAAGCGCCCGCCGCCGCGGAGAGCCCGGCAGCCCCTCCCGCCGAGCAGGACGCCGCCCCCGGGCGGGCCTACCTGCGGCAGCGCAGAGCCCAGCGCTCCGCACGCGAGGACACCTACCGCGAGGCCCAACGAGCCGCCGAGCGCGTCGAGGCAGCCGCCCGCGGATACGCCGTCGACCGCGTCCAGCACCGCCCACAGCAAGGCGAACTCGCCCGCGGGCCGGGGGAGAACGTCAGCAACGACGCCTACCTCGTGCCGGCGGACCGGGCCGAGAGCTTCCGCACCGAGGTCGCGGGGGCCGCCGAGGGCCTGGCCGGGGTCCGGGTGGAGGTCACCGGACCCTGGGCTCCGTACTCCTTCGCCGCGCCCCCTGAGGAACCTGCGGAGAGGGCGGCACCGTGAGGGCCGCGGACGGGCGGCCGGCCCAGACGCAGGAGCCGCTGCCGGAGCGGCAGATCGCACTGATCGACCTGCTGGACCGGCTGCTCAGCGGCGGAGTGGTCCTGACCGGTGACGTCGTGCTCTCCATCGCCGACATCGACCTTGTCCGCATCTCCCTGCGCGCCCTGATCGTCTCCATCAGCGAGCAGAATCCGTCCCCGTTCGCCCACCCCTCCGCCTCTGCAACGAGAGCGCCATGACCGGTGAGGACCGCCCGCGCGGCAACCGCTTCGACGACGTCGCCGACGCCGCCGCCCGAGCCTTCAGCCTGCTGCCCGCCGAGCCCGAGGACGTCCGGCCGCCGGGGGGCGACGGACCGCGACGGCCGGCACGCCGGATAGCGGCCGACCCAGACACGGTAGAACGCGACCTGGTCAAACTCGTCCTCACCCTCGTCGAGCTGCTGCGGCAGCTCATGGAGCGTCAGGCCCTGCACCGGGTCGACGCCGGAGACCTCACCGAGGAGCAGGAGGAGCGACTGGGCACCACGCTGATGATCCTCCACGACCGGATGAACGAACTCTGCGCCCGCTACGACCTCGCGATGGAGGATCTCAACCTGGATCTCGGTCCGCTGGGAACGCTGCTGCCACCCTCCGAATGACGGACCGCGGCCCACCAGCGGCGGACAGCCGGTGATTGCGGCGGCCGCAGCGGTTTCGGCCGGAGCTCAGCGGAGCGGAGGGCGGTGAGCGCCCGCCCTGCTTCCTCGGCGTTCTTGGGATCCTCGGCGGAGCCCAGTTCGACGCGCGGCGAGGTGGCGCAGCAGCTGCCGTCGCCGCGGGCGCTCCGCATGCCTTGCCCCAAGGCGTGGAGGGAAGCGGCGAGTTGGCCGTTGCCCGTCATGGCGTCATCCGGTATCTCCGCCCTGTCCAGGGAGTCGGCGGCCGCGTCGGCCTTCGTCGCCGCCGCTTCGAGCGCGATGTTCAGCGGCTTGCCGTCCTGCGCGCCGTCGACCGTGCGCAGGGCGTTGTTCAGCGGGCCGAGGACGGCCGTCAGTGCGCGGCGGTAGCGGTCGGGGAGACCGGGCTCGTACAGCAATCACCCGTAGCCAGCGAGTCACCGGGCTGACGCCCGGCGTGATCGCTGAACTTGTTGTGGTCCGGCCCGTTGCCGACACGAGCGTCACCAGGCTGCGCTCACCGAGCGTCCGCGCCGCAGGGCGGTGGGCGCCGGGCAAAACACACACTGGTCTTCGTTGACCGGCCGTTCGGTCACTCTGGCGAACCTCTGCTGCGCTTCGGGCAAGAGCTGACCAAGCCGCCAGCCCCCAAGCTGCCCAGTGGCTGGACACGCCAACGTCGGCACACTCATTCAGGTGGGTGGGGCCTTCGAACTACAGGCCGGCGCACAGGTGGAGTGGTGCTCGGTCTCCGCAGATGCGGGTCACGGTGACGACGATGGTCACGCTTGGTGTACTGCCACCGGAAGTCAAGTGCGATCTCACGGCTGCTTGGACGCTTTCGCGGACGTCGCGTGCGGTGTCGAGGGCACGGCGGTGTTCGTTAATTATGCAGCGGACCTCGAGGTGCCAGGCGTCGGGTTCGGGCGTGTGGCTGATGTGGATGCCGGCTTCCGGGGAGGGAGCGAGCGAGCCGAACGCCCGCCGGATGTAGGTTGCAGCGTCAGCGAGGGAGTGTCGCAGGCTGGGTTGCAGTTCCTCGACGCCCGGAACTGTCAGTGCGGCGCGGGCGGCCGTCAGCTCGATGCTGGCCGTGTCGACGGTCGTCATGGTCCGGTTCCGTTCCGTGGGGTGGGCTCGTCGGACGTCACGACCTCCAGTTCGGACACGATTCTCAGGTCGATGCTGTGGACGGCGAGGCCGATGTCGTGAGCCGAGGCGTCGGCGACGGCCCGACGCACTTGGGCAGTTCGGCCTGGCAGGGGCTCGTCGAGGGTGGCGGCGAGGGTCATGGTGATGGTCACCTGGGTGCCGGCCTCGTCAGGAGTGAGGCGGCAGCTGGCGGCGCGTACTCCGGGGATTCGGTCGGCGGCGCGGCGCAGGATCTTGGCCACGGTGGTTTCCGCGATCCGCAGGTCTTGTGCGGGGTCGTCCAGGGGCAGGATCTGGCCAAGTCGCGCCTCCGCGCGCACCGCGCGCACGATCCGGTCGGCGACCGTGCGAGCACTGGGCGGCTCGGCGCGCAGGGTACGGGTGGTGGCATCCAGGGCTGCCAGCCCCTCGATCGCCTGCTGGCAGTAAATGCATCGTGACGTGTGAGTGTCGGGCTGATCGCTGGCGGCGCGTGCCTGCTCCCAGACGTGGCTGACCAGGCGTCCGCAGGGCAGCCGTTCGTCGCCGACAAGCCGTGCCGCATCGGTGTCCCGATACGGTGCGGGCACCTCTGTGGGCGGGGAGGTGGCACGGGGATCTTCTAGCGCCATGAGGCCATCTCCTTCATGAGCGTGCGGCGTGCGCGAAAGAGGCGGCCGCGCACTGTCTGTTCGCTCTCCCCCACCACCTGCGCGATCTCTTCGTAGGACAGCCCGTGCAGCTCCC
This sequence comes from Streptomyces sp. NPDC017993, assembly GCF_044328065.1. NCBI lineage: Bacteria > Bacillati > Actinomycetota > Actinomycetes > Kitasatosporales > Streptomycetaceae > Streptomyces > Streptomyces sp. NPDC017993. The sequence goes on along the minus strand of NZ_JBIRGO010000038.1, from coordinate 7,379 downwards.
GCAGGATCCAGCAGGCGCGCTGACCGGGTTGTAGATTGCCGAGCGCGTGGGCCAGCGCGGTGGTGGCTGCCGTGCTTTCGGCCGCACGGGCGGGTTCGCCGCCGGCGTCGTGGGCCGCTGGTTCAGCAACGGTGTCGAGGGAGACGGAAGGGGCCTGCGCGCGGCGGACATTGAGGCATCGGTTGGTGACGATGCGGTACATCCACGTGCGGAACGTGGCGTCTCCTCGGAATTCCGGAAGCCGCCGCCACGCGCTGATGAAGCCGTCCTGCACAGCCTCCTCGGCGTCCGAGAGGTTGCCGAGCATGTGATAGGCAAGGGCCAGCAGGCGTCCGCTGTGGCGGTGGACGAGGACAGCGAAGGCGTCGTCGTCGCCTTCGATAGCACGAGCAACCACGATCCGGTCGTCCACGCCCCCGAGGTCGATCCCCGCCTCGCCGGGACGCTCAGCACCGGTCGACGCGGACGGCTCCGCACCCACGGGATGACGAGATTCCCTCGTGCTCCGCATCTGCTGATCGCTTCCTACGTGATGCGTCTCGTGGACCGCTAGGCAGTCCTCCGCCCGGTGCTCCCTGATGGCGCGGCCCGGTTAGACACCACTGACCAGCCTACGTGATGCATGTCACACATAAGTGTGACGTTTCCTCCCGGTATGTGTCCAATCTTTCGAGGGGCGCTGATCCGGCACCCGTGCCACTCGCCCAGGAGAACACCATGACGAACATGACATCCCGCCCGGCACCGGGCCGCAGGCCCACCGACGAGACCACGGCGCAGCGCGACCCGAAGCGAGGCGCCCTTTCGCCGGAGAGCCGTGGGCGGACCACGATCGCGGAAACCGTCGCGGAGAAGATCGCCGGGATGGCGGCCCGCGAGGTTCCGGGTATCCACAATCTCGGTTCCGGTATGGCGCGGGCCATCGGGGGCGTACGTGAGCGCATGCCCGGCGGACAGCCCAGTGCCGCCCGCGGTGTAAGCGTCGAGGTGGGCGAGCGCCAGGTGGCTGTGGACCTGGACGTGGTCGTCGACTACGGATACCCCATCACCGAGGTGGCCGCTGAGGTCCGCACCAGTGTGATCGCAGCGATGGAGCGCATGACCGGCTTGGAGGTCATCGAGGTGAACATCGCCGTCAATGACATCGACATACCGGGGAACGAAGACGACAACGAGCAGCGGGTGGAGTGACCTCCCCCAGCCTCTCCCCGGACGTCCCAGCAGGACGCGCGGTCAGGGACAGCAACGAAGACAGGTGAATGAACAATGAATGCAACCGTGGTGGGCCTGCTGGCCGGACTGACGCTGGGCTTCGCCGGCTATTTCGGCGGCTTCGGGGCTTTCCTCGTGGTCGCGGCGATGGGCCTGGTGGGTCTGATCATCGGCCACCTCGCGCGTGGTGACGTGCACGTCAGCGACTACGTACGCACCCGTGAAGACTACGTACGCTCCCGTGAAGGCTACGGGCGCCGCGAGACGTTCGACCGTCCCCGGAGCACGTACGGACCCGGCCCCCGCACGGGACACGCCGGGCGAGTCCGGTGACAACGCAGCTCCCTTCGTCTCCCCTCCGAAGCGGCCCGGAAGGTGAGAGCACACGTACGCCCTCGCTTCCCCCGCCCGCCCGGCGCGGCGCGACGCTGATTCCCGAAACCGTGGTGGCCCGAATCGCGGTTCGGGCCGCACACGAAGCCCTCATTCGGCAAGCCGGCCAGTCCCCCGCACGTCTCGGCCTGGGCCCTGCCCACTCCACGGCCGCCGTGCACGACGGCTCGGCCCGCCTGAAGGTCTCCTTGGACCTGCCCTACCCCGTCGACATCGCCCGCACCTGCGGCGAGGTCCGGCGCTACATCGCCAACCGGGTGTCCCACCTGACCGGCCTGCGCATCGACGACCTAGCCGTATCCGTCCAGCGGCTGGTCTCCGGCGAAAGTCTGCGACGAGGCCGGGCCGAATGACCTGACGGCCCGCGCCCACGACAGGAGAATCATGACTTCCCCCACTCCACACGCCCCGCCCGGCCACGACAGCGACCCTTCGCAACCACAGCCCGCCACAACACATGACCGGCCCGCTGAACCGACGCAGCAACACGAGCCGGCCCAAGACCGCTCCCGCCGTCCTTGGTCAGCACGCCGGATCCCGGCCGGCCTGGCCGCCTCGCTGATACTGCTCGCAGCAGGGACACTGCTCTTCGAAGCGATCTGGATACGCACCGGACATCGGGCCACCGCATGGTGGACAACACTTACAGGCGAACTCGCCACCCGCCCGGTGGATACCATCTGGATCCTCACCGGTGCCGCCGTCGCCGCGGCCCTGGGCCTGTGGCTCATCATCCTCGCCCTCACCCCGGGCCTGCGGCCCCAACTTCCGTTGCGCGCGCCCGCCGACGGCCACCGACAGATGCGTGCCGTACTCGACCGCAAGGGCGCCGCGCTGCTTCTGCGCGACGCGGCAATGCGTGTCCCGGGGGTCAGCACGGCGCGCGTCCGGGTGCACCGCCGCCGCGTCACCGTCCTTGCCGGCGTGGGCTTTCGTGACATCGCCGACGTGAAGGACGACCTCACGGACACCCTCCGCCGCGAAGAACACGACCAGCTCGCTCTCGCACGCCCCCCTCGGCTGAAGGTCCGCGTACGCCGGAGCACGAAGTAACGAGCGTCGAACCGGGTACGCCAAGACCCCCTGGAGACTGTGATGAGGGACCACACCAAGACCAACCGAACTGTGCTTGCCCTGCTCGGACTCGTGCTGCTGGGCGGGGGGCTCCTGGTGCTCGCCGGCGGCGCCGATATCTATCGGCGCTGGAACCTCGTACCGCCGGCCGGTTGGCCGCTCACCGCTTCGCGCAACGTCCTGATCCCGCCCGCCGATCAAACCCGGTGGACGGACATGAGCTGGTGGTGGCCGGCCTCCATCGCGGCACTGGCCCTGCTCATGCTGCTCGCCCTGGCGTGGCTGCTGTCCCAGCGTCGCCGGCTCCCCCGCCAACTGACCGTCGCAGACTCATCCGAGGAGGCAGTGACCATCAGCAATCACGCGCTGAGCGACGCCCTCACCTCCGACCTCAACATGCTGTCGGGCGTCCGGGGCAGTCGCGCACTCTTCTACGGCCCGCACACGCACCCACAGGCCCGCATCAGCCTCACCCTCAGCACCGGCACCAGTCCGGAGCAGACCTTGGCGGGCCTGTACGACGCCGTCGAACGGGCACGCCGATCCGCCGGCTGGGACAACCTCCCCACACGTGTCGACCTGAGCATCGCCCGCCACAGCCCGCACCGCGTCGAATGACGCTGATGCACTCGAAGGCCCAGCGTGCGGGCAGCGCGACTGAGCGCCCCTGCCTTCTCCTCAGCGCCGTGCAGACGCATGCCCGGCTGAACGGGAGTGCCAGCCGGGCTTGGGCTTCGGGGGCGTCTGCACGTCGACACGCCGGCCGGCAGTGCCCGTCGGCGGCAAGAGTAGGACCCTGTCAGGTCGCTCCGGCTCTTGAGTTTTGGATGGTGGTGGGCGGTGACACTACGGGGCCGCCCCGTGCGGCCGTAGTCGCACGAGGCTGCCCGGGCGCTTCAGCTGAGTTGTGCCTCAGCGAAAAGCGGCGATGCTACGAGCGACCCAGTTGTTGAAGGGGCGCGGAGCGCGACCAAGGACTCGTTCCACGTCCGAGCTGATCCGCAGTTCGGCGGGGTTCGGGGCGGAGATGATGTCCAGGGTGTCGTCGGCGAGCTCCGGCGGCACGAACTGGGTCATCGCGGCTTTGGCCTCCTCGCGGGTGAGTTCGTGGAATCGCACCGGCGAGCCGAGCGCGGCGGCGATGGCCTCCGACTGCTGACGGGGCGTGATCACCTCGGGCCCGGTCAGCTCGAAGATTCCGCCGGTGTGCCGGTCGTCCAGCAGGCAGGCCGCCGCGACCTCGGCGATGTCCGCCGGGTCGACGATCGGAACCCCGACATCGCCGAAGGGTGCGGCGACCGTCCCTTGCGTGCGGACGGACTCCGCCCACGCCAAGGCGTTGGAGGCGAAGCCGCCCGGTCGTAGGACGGCCCAGTCCAGGCCGGCCTCTCTCAACGCGTCCTCCACCGCGCGCATCGCGATCCGTGACGGGCCGAACGGCCTGGTCGCCACGCCCTGCGAAGACAGCAGGACGACTCGGCGGACCCCGCTGGCAGCAGCCAGGTCGATAATGTCGGCCGGCCTGGCTTCGGGGGCATGCAGGTCTCCGGGCAGCAGGAGGAACAGCGCCTTCGCCCCGTCCAAAGCGGGGGTGAGGCCCTGCGGCTCGGCCAAGTTGGCCGGCACGTGCCGGGCCCCATCCGGCATTGCCGCCGCGTGCCGTGACACCGCCGTCACGTGCTCGCCCGCCTTGGCCAGGGCCTGCGTCAAAGGCTGGCCCACATTCCCGGTAGCCCCGGTCACCACGATCATGTTCAGCTCCTAGTCCGTTGTGCACTGCGGCAATTGACGCTAGGAGGCAGGCTTACTTTTCGTAAGAACATACCCAGAGGTAAGCTCCGGACATGAGGGAAGGTGCGCAGCTGACGCAGGCCGAGGCGGGCAATCGGTATGAGGTGTTTCACACCGACTGCCCTGCGCGCGACGTGGTCGACCACGTGACCAGCAGGTGGGGTATCTGGGTGCTGATCTCCTTGCGGAGCACCGACCTTCGGTTTTACGAGCTGCGCGACAGCATCCGGGGCATCAGCGAGAAGATGCTCGCTCAGACACTGCGCGCACTGCTCCAGGACGACCTGGTCTGGCGGAAGGTCGAGCCAACGACGCCACCCCAAGTCACCTACGGGCTGACTGAGTTCGGCCAGGACGTCGGTGCGCCGCTGACGGACTTGTTCGACCGGATCACACAGCGGCTGGCAGCCAGCGGGGCGCCCGCCACGGAGCGGCCGAGCGCAACAGGTCAAGCGAAGCAGCTGACCACCCCAGGCCCTCAACAGCTTCATCATCTCGACGACGAACATTGATCGTGACAGCAGAAAGGTTCGTGCGTATCCCCAGCACGGACCAGTGGCAGAAAAACCGCGCCACCAAGACACCCTCCATGGAGGACCTGTCCCACGAGTGTTTGGTACGTGCCGGGCAGGATCGTCAGGACGCCTTCGCACCTTCGGCGCCCCGGACTTGTTCGTCCCGCGGGATTTGCAGGTGCCGGACGCCTTCTTCGCCCGGGTGCCGGCGCTCTTCTTCCCCTGCGCCGTCTTCACGCTGGAGCGCAGCACGTCCATCAGGTCCACCACGTTGGTGGACTCGGGCGACTCCTTGGCCTTTTCGACCGCCTCGCCCTTCTGCTTGGCCTCGATGAGCCGCCGGACGTGCTCCTGGTAGGTGTCGTGGTACTCCTCCGGTTCCCAGTCCGTACTGAGCGCCTGATCCGTTGGACGGCACGCTCCGTCAACCGGCAGTGGACAGCGATGTCGCGGATCCGGACGTTCGGGTTATCAGCAATGACCGCCAGTACGCGCGCGTGACCGCGGAGCCACGGGGCCGGTCGGCAGGGCGGCTGAGCTCCTGTTCACCCGACCCGGCCGGCTCACGACCGCTTCGTGCTGCCGCGACAGGCCACGCTCGCGGGGGTGTAAGGCGCCGCCCCGGGGAAGCCGATGGGTCATTCGACCTACGCGAAGGCGGCGAGTATGAGCGCGACATCGAGGGACGGGCCAGAAGGGACCGAGCCGGGAGAAGAGCCGGGGACGCCGGGCGAAAGCGACTTGGCGCCTCCGGCCGGACCGCCCGTCGACACTGAAGAGCCGGACAGGCCGGCCGGGGAGCGAGGATTCTTCGGGCACCCCCGCGGGCTGGCCACCCTGTTCGCGACGGAGGCGTGGGAACGCTTCTCGTACTACGGCATGAAAGCGATCCTGCTCTACTACATGTACGACCGGGCCACCGAAGGCGGACTGGGAATCGCTCCCGCCACGGCGAGTTCACTGATCGCTGTATACGGCGCGTCGATCTATCTGGCCGCGATAGCCGGCGGCTGGCTCAGCGACAGGATCCTTGGGGCCCGCCGGGCCACGCTGTACGGAGGCGTGCTCATCATGCTCGGCCACATCTGTCTGGCTCTGCCCGCAGGACGTGGCGCCCTCTACGCTTCCATGGCGCTCATCGTTCTGGGCACCGGGCTGCTGAAACCGAACGTCTCCACATCGGTCGGAAGCCTCTACGCCAAGAACGACCCCCGTCGCGACGCCGGCTTCAGCATCTACTACATGGGAATCAGCGTCGGGGCGGTGCTGGCCCCGCTGCTGGTGGGCACCCTCGGCCAGCGCTACGACTACCACCTCGGCTTCGGACTCGCCGCCGTCGGCATGGCGGCCGGCCTGGTTGTCTACATCCGGGGCGGACACCGGCTCAGCCCCGCAGACCTGCGCCCCAGCAACCCCCTGCACCGCTCGGACGTCAGGGCCGCGAGTGTCCTCGCCGCCGTAGCCGGCCTCACCGCCCTGACGGCCCTGCTGGTCGCGGCAGCGCGCACCGGCACCCTTACCGCCGACGCCGTCGTGGGCGGCATCAGTGTGCTGGCCGTTGCCCTTCCCGTGGGCTACTTCACGGTCATGCTGCGCAGCAGTCACACGACACCCCGCGAACGCGCTGGAGTCCGTGCCTACATCCCGCTGTTCGTCGCGGCGGTCTTCTTCTGGTTCATCCAGGAACAGGGCGCTAGCGTCCTCGCGTTGTACGCGGACCGCAGCACTGATCTCGGAGCACTGGGCTTCACTGTGCCGTCGTCCTGGTTCCAGTCGACCGGCTCCCTGGTACTGATTTGCCTCACCCCGCTCTTCGCCGTGCTATGGGTCCGGCTCGGGAGCCGCCAGCCGCCCGCGCCGACCAAGTTCGGCCTGGGGCTGGTGCTCGCCGGGCTCAGTTACGTCCTGCTGGTCTATCCGGCACTCCAGTCCGGCAGGAGCAACCCGTTGTGGTTGTTCGCGAGTTTCACGGTCGTCACGGTCGGCGAGATCCTGCTGTCGCCGGTCGGCCTCTCGGTGACCACACAACTCGCCCCCGCAGCTTTTGTCACCCAGACAATGGGCCTGTGGCTCGCCTCAAACGCCGCAGCACAGGGCATCTCCGCCCAGGTGGTGCGGCTCTACGACCGCGACCACGCGGCCACATACTTCGGGGTGATCGGCGGTACGAGCGTCGTGGTTGGCCTGGCGCTACTGGCGGCCCTCCCTGCTGTACAGCGCCGGATCCGCACAGCGACCGGGGGAACGCCCGCTCAGGTGCGGGTCGGCGTCCGCCGCCAAGCGTAACGGCGGAGCCGAGTTCAGCGTGATCTAGCGCGGAACCCCAGGCGTTCACGCCTGGGAGGAAGCGCTTCGCTGGATTGCTCTGACCTGCATGGGCGCACGGGCCTGCAC
>NZ_JBIRGO010000037.1:17492-45243 GCF_044328065.1 Streptomyces sp. NPDC017993 | reverse complement strand
GCACCGGTTCGGGTGCGCAGGTGGGGGAGTCGGTGAAGGCGGTGAGTTCGGCGCGGTAGGCGATGCCGTCGCGCTCGGCGCCGTCGTGGATGCCGAATAGCGCGGGCTTGCGCACTCCGGGGAAGGCAGTGGCTGCGTCGCTGGTGCCCTCCCACAGCTTCCCCTTCGCGTGCTCGGTCGGTGCGGAGATCAGCCGCAGCCAGCAAGCTCCATGGTCAGGATGGTGTGCCTTCTGCCCTAGGGTGCGTCCCTGGTAGCCCCACAACCGCGCTCCCTCGACGGTGACGCCGAGCGCTGCGCTGGCCTCCTGCTGCGCGGCGAGAGCGCGGTGTTCGTCAGCTTGGGTGGTGGGGGGCGAGTACATCGCACACCTTCCGCAGGGTTCGGGACGGGATGGCCGCCTGGTTGAGGGGGCGAGCGGCATCCCAGGAGGCCGGGGAGTTTGATGCCGGCAGAGGGCCCAGCACGCAGATCGCCTACTGCCCTTTGGGTTCCTACTCAGGTTGCCGCTGGGAGGTTCGGGGGCTGTCCCTGCGGGTGTAGGCGGGCGCAGGGACAGCCTGTTCTCCATGGGTTAGCGCAGAGCCTGGGCGATGCGGCGTCGCAGAGTCTCGTGGCTGATGCTGTTGGCGTCTCGCCATGCGGCGTCGGTGACTTCTTCGGTCTGCAGCTGGCCGATGTCGGTGGCGGTTCGGAAGAGGTAGCGGAAGTCGATGTGTTGGTGGTCCGGTTCGCCCTTGGCGTCGTTGGCGGGGATGGGGTGGACGTCGATGTGGACGGGGTGGGGGCTTGCGGCTTTGACGTCGTCGGAGGGGATCCCGGTCTCTTCGGTGAGTTCTCGCAGGGCTGCCTCCAGCAGGGTGTTGTCCGTGGGTTCGAGGTGCCCGCCGGGCAGTAGCCACTTGTCGAGGGCCAGGTGGTGGATGTGCAGGATGCGTCCGTCGTTGTCGGTGAGGATCGCGCCGGCGGTGGCGTGGCCGCGGAACTCCTTGCGGGAGGTGAGGTCGGCTCCGGTGTCGAGGAGATCGAGGACCGGGGCCAGTTCGGGCTTCTCGTCGGGGTGCGCCTCGAGGTAGGCGGTCAGGGTGGCGTGGATGTGGGCTTGTGTGATGGGCATGGTGATCACCTGTTGAAGTAGGAGAGCCAGGTCGCCGCGATGGCGGCGCGGTCGTCCGCATCGGCCTCGTGCATTCCGGGGGCGAGGTCGGTGCGGGTGAGCTTCCTGATCCCGGCGAGGAGCTCGGCCTGGACCAGGAAGATGAACGGTCCAACGCTTGCGCCGTGGATAAAGTTGACGGCGTTGCCGCCGTTCGCCAGATAGAAGTAGTGGCCGGTGGTCTGGTAGCGGGTGACGTGGTCGCCGGCCGTGGTGCGGGTGTAGACGTCCGGCAGGTTGCTGAGCTCCAGTTCGTCCTCGCTTGAGGTGACGGTGGCGACGTAGGCGCCGTTGCGCAGGTGCCCGAAGTCCTCCCCGTGCAGGGAGATCGCGCCGGTCGCACAGAGCACCAGGCCCGCGCCCCTCAGCGCGTCTTCCCGGTCGCGGGCGACGGTGAAGCCCTGGGACAGGGCCTGGGTGCGGCGGACGGGGTCGATGTCGTGGACGGTGACCTGGACTCCCTTGGCGTGCAGGAGGCGGGCGATGGAGCTGCCGAGTTTGCCGAAGCCGATCACCAGGGCGGGGCGGCCGTGGAGGATGTCGCCGCGGCCGCGCATGACGGCCTCGGTGGAGAAGACCACGGACTGGCCGACCAGGAAGTCCTCGGGGTCTTTGAGCGGTGAGCGGGCGACCGAGATGACGGGGCAGGGCAGCTTGTCGAGGTCCTCGTAGCGGCGGTGGCCGTTCTCGGTGTCCTCGATCACTCCGAGGATCTGGCCGGAGAAGCGGGCGTGCAGCTCGGGGAGGGCGGGGGCGAAGTAACCGCCGACGTCCAGCAGCACGAGGGGTTCGCCCGCGGCGCGGGATTCGAAGTAGTCCAGCGCGGCATCGGGATCGGCGAACAGCTCACGGGAGAGCGTGTCGACCGGGGTGGTCTGCTCGACCTCGCGCTGGGCGGCGGAGGTGAGGGACTTCGGCTTGGGCAGGACGGCTCGCAGTCGGCTCATCGCGGCGACAGCGCGGACGAAGCCGGGCCGTTCGGGCAGTAAGTGGGTCACCAGGAACGAGGTGACCTGATCGGTGGGGGCGAACTGGGCAGCGATTTTGGCGAAGTAGGCGTCCAGCCGGGCGCGTTCGAAGGTTTCCATGGCCGTTCCTCTCGTTGGGAGTCAGGGCAGTGCATGGGTTGGGGTGTTCAGGTGGGGCGGGCGAGGCCGAACAGGAGGCGTCCGCAGGCGAGGCCGGCGTCGAGGTAGGCGTCGACGCGGGCGAGGTCGGCGCTTCGCGCCAGCGGGTCCAGCCCGATCACGACAACGGCCTGCCCGCGGCCGCGGACATGCTCGGTCCAGCCGCGCCGGACCGGTAGACGCATGCCGTAGCGGGTGCCGTCGAAGCGAAGCACCGCAGCGGTGTCCGCCACCAGCAGACGCCTCCCGACGTCGGGGATGAGGTCCTGCGGTGCCGGCCAGGCCGCCCAGGGCTGCGGAGAGCTGCAGCATGCGGGCCTCAACGGCAGCGGCCGTGTCATGATCCGTGCGGCCGGGCGGGTGCGCCAGGAGGAGATACGCGAGATCAGTGTCGTCGGGGTCGACGCCGAGCCAGGTCCAGGCGCCCAGCGTGGCCAACAGCCCGGGCCCGGGGCCCGCGGCCGGCTGAGTGCATGCGGTCAGCACGGCGCCCCCTGGGGGGCCGGGGCTGTCTTGAAGCGTGACCAGACGACTTTGCCCGCCCCTCCGCTCTCTTCGACGCCCCACTCGTCACAGAGCATGTCGACGATGTGCAGACCGCGGCCGGAGGTGTCGTCGCTGCTGGGGCGCCGGCGCCGAGGGCGGTGGGTGCAGGAGTCTTGGATCTCGATGCGGACGATGGTGTCCTCGGCGCTCATCGTGACGTGGAAGCCCTGGCCGCAGCATGTGCTGTGCGTGAGGGCGTTGGTAGCCAGCTCCGAGACGCACAGGCGGATGTCATCGGCCCGTCCCTCCAGGTCCCACGCGGCGAGGGCGTGGAGGGCGAAGTCGCGGGCCTGCCCCACGGATTCGGGGACAGGAGCAAAGAATCGTTTGATGGCATCGGGCATGGCGAGCCTCATGTCTCGGCGTCCAGGGATGGGGCAGAGCTGGGAGTGCGGCTGGGAGCGCGATCTGACGGCCGGCGGGTCGTCCTGCCGCCGCGGACGAGCATCAGCCGCACGCCGGAGCCGGCGATCTGCCGCCGCCGCTCGGCGGCTATCGGCTTGGGCCCCAGATGAGAGGCGGCAGGCAGCACCACTCCATAGACATCCGGCAGGTCGAGCACGTCCAGCAGACCGGTGAACGCCCCGCTCGGAGCGCTCGTGGCACTACCTCGCTCGATGAAGATCGCGCCCAGCACCAGCTCGTGACTGCGGCAGTACTCCGCCAGCGCCCCGGTCAGGGCCGCCTGCCGGGCGGCAGCATTCCTGGGGAGCCGGAGGAAGCCGTAGACGACCGGGCCGTTCACCGGGCGATGCTCTGTGAGGGTTTCCATATGCAGGTCCGTCCAAAGGATCAACAGGGGCGAAAGACGCTGCCGGCCCCGGCAGGTCCGGGCCGGCCCCTCGAGCATGGCCCTGCTCCAACCCCCAGCAAATGACCCTCTGTTGTACTTCCGTTGCACTTGCGTGCCCCCACCTGCCTGCATCGTGCTTCGATACTGTGCGGAAGGGAGCAACACGTGGCGACCGTGCACCACTGGAGTGGCCTGGAGGCCCACGCCCTGCGGCTCGCGCTGCGGATGAGCGTCAGGGTCTTCGCCCAGCACCTCGGTGTCGCTCAGCGCACTGTCGCCAAGTGGGACAAGCTCCTTGAGGCCACCGAGCCGAGACCTGACACCCAGGCAATCTTGGACACCGCGCTGGCCCGCGCCGATGCCGCAGCCCATCTACGGTTCGAGACCCTGCTGTCCGAGGCCGGCCGCCCCGCAGCCGGGCCGGGACGGCGGGTGACGGCGTCCGGCCCGCGGGCCTGGGAATACGAATCATGGACCGACGACCTCGACCGCGTGGTGGTCGCCCTCTCCCGCCAGAGCTTCACCTTCGCCGACAACCTGCTCGGCCGCTGGCTGGGCCGCTTCAAGCCGGCCGAGCTGGACGACAAGGGCCTGTACCTGTTCGCCCGCTCAACAGCCCTCCTCGGCGACCTCCAGCGCGATCAAGGCGCCGTGCTGGGCCCACTGTCAGCCCAGCACTCGTACGTGGGCGCCCGCTCGGCCTTCACCCAACTCGACATCCCCCGCCGCATCGCCCAGCTCGACCTCTCACTCGCCGTGCTCGCCGAAATGTCCGGCAAGCTGGAAACCGCCGCTCGCCACTACGAAACCCTGGCCGTGGATGACAGGCTCTCCCGCCGAGACCGGGCCAGAGCCCGGCTGTGGGTGGGAACCGCACTGAGCAAGCACGGCAACCACGACTACGCCGCCCGCGTCATGCTCGCTGCCACCCGCGACTTCGAGGACCTGGCCGAGCCCGACGACTGGTCCGTCGCTCACCAGAAACTCGCCCTCGCCCACCGCGGCGCCGGCGACCTCACCAAAGCCCTGCACTTCATCGACATCGCCCGCAGCACCGCCACGACCGACTCACCGATGCAACGCGTGCGCCTGGACACCGCCCACGGCCACATCCTGCTCTCCGACCCGGCCACCCGGGATGATGGACTGCACGTCCTCGACAAGGCCGCGAAGATGGCCGCGCAATACGGCATGAGCCACCAACTTCGCAGCATCGAGGGCATCCGGACCACGAACCAGGGGACCGAACATCCCCGGCGACGGTGAACAGGGAGAAGCCAGTGACGGACAACCAGCGGGCCATTACCGAGAACCAGTGGCGCAACGCCAAGCTGATCTGGGACTACCACCAGATGCACCACCAGCTGAAGCCCTGCGACGTGGCCATCGGATTGGGCAGCCACGACCTGCGGGTCGCCGCCTTCACCGCCGACCTCTATCTCCAAAAGCTCGTCCCGACCATCGTGTTCACCGGCGGCAACAGCCCCAACACCGCAGCCCGCTTCCCGCGCGGGGAAGCCGTCCACTTCCGCGAGCACGCCACCGACCTCGGAGTCCCCAACAGCGCGGTCCTCGTCGAACCGAACGCCGCCAACACCGGGCAGAACATCGCCTTCACCCGAGAGGTACTGGCCGCAGCCGGCATCACACCGAAGTCGGTGCTGCTGACTGCCATGCCCTACATGGAGCGACGCGCCTACGCCACCTGCCGCAAGGTCTGGCCCGAAGTGGAGGTGACCTGCGCGTCCGAACCTCTGGAGTTCGACGACTACCTCAAGGCGATCGGCGACGAAGCCTTCGTCACCCACATGCTCGTCGGTGACATGCAGCGGGTCATCGAATACCCCCGGCTCGGCTTCGCCATCGAGCAAGATGTCCCGGAGGACGTGCATGCCGCCTACGAATCCCTCATCCACGACGGCTTCACCAGCCGCCTCCTCACCTGAACTGCCGCCGCCCGGCGGGCTGTGCGCAATCCACCAGCCCAACCTCTTGCCCCGGCTGACCACCCTGGCCAAGCTGTTCGCAGCTGACTACTGGATCGTCCTGAACGACGTCCAGTTCAATCGCCGCGACTACCAGCACCGAGCCCGCCTGGCGAGCCTGGCCGACCCGCTGCGGCGCCAGTGGCTCACCATCCCCACCCACCTGCCCCACGGCCGTCAAACGACTATCGACAACGCTCTGATCGTCGAACCGGCCCGGTCCCGCCGTCGGACCGCGCACATGCTGCAGCAGCACTACGCAGCCAGTCCCCACTGGCCCGCCTTCCAGCAGGCCCTGACCTCGGTGCTCGACCTGTTCGACACCACCGACAAGACCGCTGACGTAGCCGAGGCGTCCACCCGCATCCTTTTGAACCTGCTGGGATGGACCGGCGTCGTCCTCCGCAGCAGCGGCCTTCACGCCAGGCCGGGCCGCTCAGAACGCCTCGCCGACCTCGCAACCTTCACTGGTGCCAGGTCGTATCTGTGCGGCACCGGCGGCATGCGTTACCTGAACACCACACCTTTCACCGCCTGCGGCCTCACGGTCATCTCCTTCACCACCCCCGCCGCGGGCCTGTGGCAGTACAGCCGCGAAGCCAGCGCGGTCCGGGCACTGATGCAGCTCGGCCCCCAGCCACTGGCCAAGGTCTTGCGGACAGTCGCCACCAGCCAGCCGCGATAGGCAACCGCCCGGCGGCTACGCCAGCACCTCCCGCATGGCGGCGGGCTCTCGGCTGGGAGCCGGAAGTCGCCGTAGAGGAAGGCGTGGACCGTTACGTGAACTGGATCAACGAACGCCCCGAGGCCCCCCCCGGCCGTGGAGGCTTGATGCCGACGTGCCCCGCTGCGCGCCAGGGGTCGGTACCTCCTGACCGTGGTCTGCCACCGGACGCACCTTCCCCGCCCTGTATCGAACCTTGCCGGACGGACGACTACTCCGTGCACCGCCGGCTTGGAAGCTGCCCGCCACTGCAATGGATCCGGATGAGCCTTGAGTACGTCACAGACGGCAAGCCTGTCGCACAGTTCCGTGCCGTGCGAAGGCACCACCGGCCTGGGCAACGTCCCGGAGCCACAGCCGGATCGCGGCGACGGTAGCCGTGCCGTGGAAGACGTAGGCCCTCTTGTCGTAGGGGTAGCCACGGCCCGAAAGCTCTTGACCCGGTTGATCGTTCGCTCCACTTCGTTGCGACGGCGGCAGATCACCCGGTCGAATCCGGTCGGCCGACCGCCATTGCTGGCCCCACCAGAGACTTGACCGTCTCGGCCGCGAGGAGGACGTCACCGGACTCGCCTGGTCCGCCCTGACTCCGGCAGGCCTCCACCCGCGTGAGGAAGCCCCTTCGCTACCTGCCGGCTCGAGGACCGGCGCGCGCAATTTTGCTGACTGCACGCGTGGCGGCTGTGCTGGGGGGCACTGGCCTGACGCGTGGCCCGGAGAGGTGTGCCGTTGAGTCTCAGCTCTGTGCCGACGGCATCTTCTTGCGGTCATTCATGCTCGCTGGGCCGGGGTGGGAACACTCGTTTCGGACCGCCGAGTCCGCACACCTGCGAAAATCCGCACATGAGCTCCATGTCGCCCCGCAAGACGGCCCAATTGTGTTCCGAGCCGGGCTGCAGGCAGCCTGCCGCGTTCTCCACACGCACGAAGAGCACCTGGTGTGACGCCCACATCACACAGATGCTGCGTGAGGGCGGCCTGGAACCGCTGGAGCCGTTCACGAAACCGAAGGCGTGGCGTCTGACTCGGTGTCTGGCATGCGGCTGTGAGGCGCACTATCGCTTTGAGTACACCGTGGAAAAGAACGCATATGGGGAAGCGACGTGCCGGGCCTGTTACTGGCGGCAGTGGGCACGGGAGGCTCGCCAGGCCATGGGCGCGTACGCGGACCTGAGCCCGGTTCCGCAGGCTCAGGTGCAAGAGCACGCCGAGAAGAACGGATACGACTATCTTGGCGCGCTGACCGTGCCGTCCTTCTCCGACGACCCGCACCATGTCCGGTGCCGCTACTGCGGTCGGTTGAGCGCGGCGCGGCTAGGGGACATCGGGTTCGGCTGCCAGTGCCAGGTCAACCCTCGGCGTGAGCGGCAGACGACCAAGCGCGCCGGGTCCAAGCAGCGCGACCTCCTCAAGGACAGCGGACTGCCAGTCCTTGACTGGTGGGACCATGAGCAGAACGATGCCGCCACCTGGGAGACGGCCACCGTCAAGGCCCGGCGGGAGGCGGCCTGGCGTTGCCCGGACTGCGGACTGCGGTTCAGGAAACGGATCCTCGACATGATCGACATGCGCGAGTGTCCGCAATGCCAGCCGAAGCGACGCGCTGAGTGGGAGGCGGAGCGCGCGCGTTATCAGGGGACGCCGGTCGCGGACGTGCTCCAGCTGCTCGCGGCCTGGGACGACGAGGCGGATCCCCGGGCCGTGCTGGTCGCGGACTACCGGCAACGTCAGCTACGTTGCCCGCGAGGGCACCGCTGTCGCCAGTCTCCGCTCACGTATCTGCGTAACGGCTGCCCGTCCTGCCGCGGCCAGGACACACGCGCGACGCGTCTTGAGGCGATCGAGGCCGATCCCGAGGCATTCGGACTCAACGCCGAGATCGCCGCACAATGGCACCCGACCAAGAACGGCAAGACTCAGATGTCGAAGGTGTCGCCTGGTTCACGCAAGCTCGTGTGGTGGCGGGATGAAGACTGCGGCCACGAGTGGCAGGAGACACCGGCCCGCCGGGAGCAGGGCCAGCGCCTGCGCTGCCCGGAGTGCCGCACGATCCTCGACTCGCTCGCCCACCACTTCCCTGATCTGGCGGCGGAGTGGTCGCCGACCAATCCGTTGTCCGCGTGGCAGGTGCGGCCGACCGGCCAGACCTTGTTCACGCCTGCCTGGATCTGCTCCGCAAATCCGGATCACACATGGCAGGCGGCCCTGTCCTCACGAGCGAACGGCAGCGGCTGCCCCGAGTGCCGGGAGCACGGCAAGTCCCGTATAGAGCTTGACCACTGGGCCGCTGCGGAGCGCGCCTTCGGCCGGGCATCGTCTGGCCAGTCGGTGCGGCACGAGGCATTCGCCCGGCGCGCGAACTGGCTCGTCGACATCACGGTCGAGACGGCCGGAGAGCAGAAGCTCGCCATCGAGTACGACGGCTCCTACTGGCACGCGGACATAGGCTGACCTCGACATCGAGAAGTCCCGTGATCTGCTGGCCGCAGGATATCTGGTGGCCAGGCTTCGCGAACATCCGTTGGCACCGCTGCCGATCGACGACCCGAACTACGCGGAGTTCGTGGTGTACTCGGCGATGCCTACGCCTGACGTGACGATGGAGTGGGTGAGGGAGTGGGCGAGCAGGCGGGACGAGGTGCCATGAGCCCAGTGGTGAAGCCTGTTGTGGTGGAGGGTGCTAGGTTCTGTCAGATAATTGATCTTGTGGTGGTCGTGGTGAGTTGACGGATGCGGCGTGGGGTCGGATAGCACCGTTGTTGCCGGGTGTTGACGGTTGCAGCTAAAGGCGGTCTGAACCGGGTCCGCCCCAGTTCAGCCGTTTGGGGCTTCGAACGTATGCACCGCAGTCCGGAAGGTTCCCTGCCCGAGTTGAGCAGGGTTGATCAGCACCACGAAGTCCGGCAGGGCTCCCGGAACGGGCCGCCCGTCCTTGTCCTGGCTGCCGGCTTCGGCCTGCCAGTCGATCAAGTGGACGACGACTGCATGGCGGCCCTCGGGCACGGGGTGCTCGATCACGCCATCCGAGGCATCTCCGCTGACGTCTTCGATGCCACCCACGAGCGCGCGACCGCGGGAGACGAACAGGTAAGGCTGGGAAGCGACCAGCTGATGGGCTGTCTCCCGCTCGGTCAGCCGGGCCGGCGCGGCCGCAGTGCCCGAACGGACCAGAACACTGAACGCCCCGTCTCCGCCGACGTTGAGCGGAACAAGAGCGCCCGCCTGGATGTGACGGACAATGTCCTCGTCGTCGAGGAGTTCGTCCTCCCAGGTGTCGTAATCGACGCCAGCCTCGAATCGCTGCGGATCCCACAAGACGAGCATTCCGGCGTCCGTGGCCACCGTCACCGGAGCCTCATCAAAGGGCTGCTGAGCAGTCACTCGCCCCTCCGGTCGTCTCGCTGGCTGCATTCGAACCAGCTGATTCTCCCAGCACAGGACGACGACAGATCTGGCGGGGCCGCTTCGGACCGCCGACCTGGCATCCCGATCCGCCGCACAGGTCGGCCGTAGCCGTGGCGCTATCGAATGCCGTTTGCTGAGGGTCGGGGTCACGGGCCCCGTCGCGGATGAAGTACGCCTCAATCACCGGTAGCTCCGTACCCGATGCTGCCTCATCGGACGCTCCCGGGCCTGTTCCAAGGCATGGCCTCCTGCGACCAGCCTCCAGGCGCCTCATAAAATCGAGTACGATCCGATATCAGAGTCCGCATGTAAGAGGTGGTGAAGGTGCTGCTGACGACTGGTCAGGCAGCCGACGAGATCGGCTGCGCCGTCACTACCTTTCGCCGACTACTCCATGCGGGCCTGCTGCCCCGTCAGGAGCGCCGCGGAGTACGCACGGTCGTGCCCGTCGATACTGTGACGGCCTTGAGGGATCGGCATAGGGCCCCCCTGAGCTCGCTGTCGGCCCCAGTAGTGGCTGTGCTGCGTGTAGACGTAGCGAAACCCGTCGACGAACCAGACCGCGCGTGGACCGGATTCTCGACTGCACTGGCGCCCGAGGATCTGCTCAAGGCGCTGCGCGGTTGGTGGCGGTGTGATGCGGCGAGCGTGGCGGCCGGGGGAGTGCTTCCTGTCACCCTCTCCGGCTACGTGGTAGCAGTCCTGACCAACATCGCCACATGGGAAAAGAACGAACACGGCAGGCACGCCTTCCCCCAGGCCCAGCTCGCCGGCTACGTCACCGACCTGGCTCGGCCCACCGTGGAAGTGACGGCCTCCGCGCGAACCGACCGCGCCCTTGCCGAACGCCTGCTGGGCACCCGTCTGCCCTCCGACTCTGGTGGGGCGGTCGCCTACGTCACCACTAACGCCACGACCGGCTGACCCGGCAGCCGGAAAGGGGACTGTGATGGACAGTAAGACCTTCACCGCTGCTCTCGTCGAACTGCGCAGCCTGCGTGAGGAGATCAAGAAGAAGCAGGCCGAGGTGGCGAAGCTGGAGGCGGAGCGGGCCCGCCGCGTTACCGCGCTGGCCGGGTATGAGAAGGCCAAGGCTGAGCGGATCGCGCCGGCTGCCGGTATGAGCTTGGCGGAGGTCGTCGCGATCGCCCCCATCCTGGCCCCGGACAGCCTCATCGCTCCCGCGCGGCCTGCGCCGGCTACACCCGCCCCTGACGTCCGCACAGAACCTGTCCGGGAGCCTGGCGCCGACCCGGTGCCTGAGGCGGCTCCGGGTGCGGCTGCTCCGTCCATGACCCGCGGCCCTGGGGCACCGGCGCCGGCCGATGCAGCCCCACCCATGCCGGCCGGGACCGAGGCTCAGTCCGTGTCGGCTGGGACTGAGGCTCCGCCCTTGCCGGCTGGGACCGAGGCTTCTCCTGGCACGGCTGGGACTGAGGCTCCACCTGCGCCGGCTACGCCCGCCCCTGAGGTCCGTACAGAACCTGTCCGGGAGCCTGGCGCCGACCCGGTGCCTGAGCCGGCTCCCGGTGCAGCTGCTCCCTCTATGACCCGCGGTCCTGGGGCACCGGCGCCGGCCGATGCAGCCCCGCCCGTGCCGGCTGGGACGGAGGCTCCGTCCGTGTCGGCTGGGACTGAGGCTTCTCCTGGCACGGCTGGGACTGAGGCTCCACCTGCGCCTTGCGCCGACCCGGTGCCTGAGCCGGCTCCTGGTGCGGCTGCTCCGTCCATGACCCGCGGCCCTGGGGCACCGGTGCCGACCGATGCAGCCCCACCCTTGCCGGCTGGGACGGAGGCTCCGCCCTTGCCGGCTGGGACGGAGGCTCCTCCTGCTCCGCCCTTGCCGGCTGGGACTGAGGCCCCACCTGGGCCGGCTGGGACCGAGGCTCCTGCTGCCCCGGCTCGGACTGAGGCTCCTGCTGGCACGGCCCGCGCTGCGGGGGCGGCGAGTGCGCCCACGGCCGCCCCGCCGGCACCGCCTTCTCCACCAAGTGTGCCGTTCCCGTTGGCTGCTGCCGGTGTACCCCGGCAGCTGCCTTGCCTGCCGGAGGGGGCTGAGGGTGACCGGTGGGTCGGTCATTCCGCCAATCTGGCTTCCACCCGGCCGAACTTCACCCAGCAGGCTCGCTCCACCGCCTTCCTCGACACTGCTACCGGCATGCTGGTCTACCGTGACCAGACCACGCGTCTGGATCTGGCGTCCGCCTCTGCCGGCGACATTCTGCAGGCCGTCTTTCAGGCAGTTCCTGAGGGCGTGGAGCGGATCTACGTCACTGCGGGTGACCCCTGGCACCGTGAGGCCGGGCGTTATCCGTTTCTGCGTGATGCCGTCGCCGCATGGCTCAATGCCCCGATCGCGGGCTGGCGTACCGACACCGGCCGTGGCAAGGACCGCATGGCCGGGCACTTCGTCCACGCCCGTCATCCCGTGGGCCGCTACCAGCGGCAGGGAGCGGAGCAGCATGTGGAGATCCGGTCGGTGGGGGAGTGGTTCGACCCCGAGGGGGCCGCCCCCACCACGGTCCGCGACGCCTTCGTCCTGCTGTGGAAGGCCCTGCGCGCCCACTGGTCCGACGCGGTCATCATGGGCTCGCCCTCCCAGACCGGCCGCGACCTGTGGACCCGCACCATCCCCGCCCGCGGACAATTCGCCGACGGCTACCCCGTCCTGTCCGAGGAACTGCGCGGCCTCCTGCACGCCACCGCAGGCCAGGGCCGCACCGAACTGATCACCCCACCCCACGTCCCCGAACAGCTCCCCGCCCTCGTCGAGTACGACCGCACCTTCGCCTACGCCAAGCACACCTGGAAATCCCCCGTCGGCGCCCCCCGCCGCGTCACCGCGACCACCTTCGCCTCCTGGAGCGAGAAGGAGCAGACCAGGGCCCTCTTCGGCTGCGGCCACTGGCAGGTCCGCGTGAGCGTCCCCGACGACTGGAGCCACGTGGGGATCCTGCCGGCCCCCGCACCCGGCGAACGCGCCTGGCACTACCCCCGCACCCCCGGCACCACCTTCACCACCTGGGCCGGCGGACCCGAGGTCTACACCGCCCTGTCCAACCCCCTTGCACCCTGGAAGATCGAAATCCTCGACGGCCTGCTGTGGGAGGACGGCAAGCCCCTGGACGACTGGTCCAAGAAACTCAAGGATGCCTGGGCATCCCTCGCCGCCCAAGCCAACCTTCACGGCGACCCCGCCCAGCGCCTCGCCGCCCACCTCGCCTCCCGCGCCGTGCGCTCCCTGCTCCTGTACGGCATCGGCTCCTTCGCCCAACGCCCCCGCACCGTCACCGGAACCACCCCCCGCACAGACGAGCGCGACATCCCCGCCGACGCCGAAATCATCGGCTTCGACGACGACCACGTCACCTGGCAACGCCCCACCGGCTTCGCCCGCGACCCCAACGCCCACCCCGAATGGGCCGCAAGCATCTGGTCCGGAGCCCGCGCCGCTCTGCTGTCCATGCGCATGCGCGAGGACAACACCCACGTCGGCGCCCTCCACGCACCCGCCGGCTCCGTCGTCGCCTTCCGCACCGACGCCGTCTACCTCACCACGCCCCAGAAGTGGCCCTACCACGGCCAGCCCGGCGAATACCTCCACAAGGGCCACCTGACCGGCCCCGTCCCGGCCCCCACCACCGAGGACGAACTCCTGGCCCTGCGCGACGCCGGACGCACCGCCCTCCACCACACCCGCACCAGCGGTGAGGCCTGATGCCCTCCCAACGCCACACCCTTTCACCTGAGTTGAACGAAGCAGCCCAGCTATCCGACCAACTCCGCGCCGCCGGCTACACCAAACGCGACATCGCCCGCATCATCAACCGCGACCCCTCCCTCGTCTCCCAGTTCTACACACGCCACAAAGGCGCCGCCTTCGCCCCCGCCCTACGCCACGTCATCACCGCCGTCCACGCCGGCATCACCGACCCCAGCGAACTCGCCGCCCTCGCTGCCCCCCACATCACCCGCCGCACCACCACCGCCGGCACCCGCGCCCGGGTGCGCACCAAGGCCGTCCTCATCACCCCCACCGGCACCGGAACCGGCCGCGCCGGCACCCAAGCCATCGCCTCCGGCGCCGCCCGCCTACGCCCCCTCATCGCCGAAGCAGCCCGCCAACGACTGCGCCTGGCCTTCACCATCCGCATGCCGAAGACCGGCTACACCCACGCCTCCGGCAGCCGAACGGACTCACCCGGTGTACGCCGCGACGTCATCCAGCGAGCCGACCACACCGAAGAACGCTCCTACGGATCAGCGACCACCGGGGGCTTCGACGCCACCGAATTCGCCCACCGCGTCGATGCGGCAGGCGGCGACGTCACCGCAGCCGTCACCCAGTGGCTGCTGGAGACCGGCCGCATCCACCCCGGCGCCCACATCACCCACCTGGAGATCCGCACCTGGCGGCCCCGCTGACACCCCCGCACAAGCCCCGCTCGTGAACACCGCGGCCAGCGACCTTTGTTGACCCGTTCGGCACCGCCCCGCCGTGGGTTTTGGCTACGGTGCCAACCACGGCCGCCAAAGAGGCAACCACGGCCCGCCAAGAGGCAACCGTGGCCGCAACAGGGGGAGGGCCATGCTGAACGAGAGGGACGCCCTGGACGCGGTGCGGCGACACGTCGCCGAGCGCGGGCAGGCACCGAAGATGGACCTGCCGGCTACGGCGGAGGTCACCTGGCACTCGCTCCTCGAGGGAAAGATCGTGCGCTCCATAGAGACCCGCACAGAAGGTGAGCGGATCCATCGTGGCCGTATCGACTTATCGGGCCGCCCGCAGTACGACCGGCTGCAGCACTACCGGCTCGCCCCGCCGAAGGACCCTGCCGTCGCGAAGACGCTGGAGCTGGTACAGCGAGGGTCGGTGACAGAACAGTCCTGTGCCTGCGGGAACGGCAAGGTCGCCTGCCCGCGCTGCCAGGGCAGGGGTGACCTGTTGTGTGAGGAGTCCGCCACCTGTACCGACTGCCGTGGCATCGACTCCTGCCTGCGCTGCGACGGCACCGGACACCGAAGCCGGAAGACTCCCCAGGACCAGAGGCAGGCAACGGGCGAACGCCTCACCTGCAAAAAATGCGGCGCGTTGGAGGCCGCTTGCCCCACGTGCCGCGGCCGCGGACGCGTCACCTGCGCAACCTGCCAAGGCAAGGGCATACGACAGTGCCCCGACTGCGAACGCGCGGGAACCGTGCCACACGACCGGTGCGCAGGCACCGGTCACACGGTGACATGGGTCGAAGGCATCATCAGCCGGCAGCCGCAGACCGAGGAAATCCGGTGGCCTGAGTCGAAACTGCCCTACATGGCCCGCCAGCACGCACGCGAAAACGGCAACTGGCGAAAGACATCCCTCACCGACAACGACTCCATCCCCGACAACCTCGAGCCCGAGTTCAAGGCTCTCTTGCGGCCCCGCCTCAAGCCGCACGAAGGCGAAGTCGCACGACAGGCCAGCCTCCGCTACCTCCCTCTGGCCCGGGTCGCCGTGCCCCAACACCGCCACCGGATCTACTACGTCTTCCCCGGGCACACCGCACTCCAGGTCCTCACGCTGCCCTCACAGCAAAGAACCTGGCAGATCGCCGGAGTGGTTCTCGGAGCCCTGGCAGTGCTCTACGTCCTCTCACAGCTCATCGGGTAGAGGCCTCTCACGCACACCTCTGGGCCCGCCTATCCCGCCATGCCTACCGGCATCGACTGCCATCCGTCGCAGCGTGGGGCCGAACCCGTGTCACGCAAGGCGGTGGGACAGGACGTCGTCGCCCTCCCACTACCGGGGCCAGGCACCCGGCTCGCCGCTCTGAGCACTCAGACAGCATGGGCGTGATGTCCTGACGGACGTCTTCCTGGCTCGCTCGCTGCGCAGTCGGCATCAGCTGACGCCTCGACAGACCTGGGCGGAAGGTGGTTAACAGTCAGTAGGTGAGGCCCTGTTGACCGATGACCTCTAGTATGACTGCCTGCGCTGACGGCCCAGCTGGTTCGGCAGTGCGCGCTACCCGCAAGTCATACCTCTGCCTGGTGTGAGCAGGGGAGATACGGAGCAGCTCACGGTGCACCTCGACAGCTTTTCCGCGTGCGGCTTCCGTTCCCTGACCCACGTGAGGGACATTCCGATCAGTTGTCCCACGATCCTCGCGGGCCGCAACGACGGTGGTAAGAGCGCTGTGCTGACTGCGCTCGCCTTCCTTCTGGGCACGTACCGTCTGGCCGAAGAGGACCGGACCTATGAGCAGGGGGAGGGGGCCAAGGGGCTGCGCTGTTTGGAGACTTGGGTGGAGGGGAGGTTCGTCCTCGACGCAGGTGAACAGGGCAGCAGTGGTCTTCCCGCGCGGGTAAGCATCCGCCGCCGAGCCAGGTCGAGCGAGGCGGCCTGCTGGGAGTACTTCGGCAGCCAGCCCGCCGATAGCCGCCTTCACGGTCTGGGAAGGTTGCTCAAGCCTGCCCTTGCCGCTCTCGTTACCGAGTTCGGGCTCACCCCGGCAGGTGCCTTGAAGGAGGACCTGCTCGCTGCGGTCGCCGACTACGCCGCCACGCTGCCCCAGATCGAGGAGTGGCTGCCGTTTCCCAAGAGCATGGAGGCCCGCTTACCCAGGCTCCTTGCTTTCGGAGGCAAGGACGAGAGCCCCGATGACGCTGTACGCACTGCGCTCAGCAGCTGCTACGAGGCGCATCTGGGGGACGAGACTCTGCAAGGGCAGGTACGGGAGCTCGAAGCGGAGATCACCCACCGCCTGGAGAAGGAAGCCGACTCCCTGTGCAGCCACATCCGCCAGCACTGCAGCGAATTCGTCGGAGTGGACGTCAAACCCGAGGTCTCCTTCAAAGGCGGCTTCAAACGAGCTCCCCTGCACGTCTCCCGGGCTGATGGCGAACCCGTCGACCTGACACGTTCAGGACAGGGCAGCACCCGCCGGATTGCCCTCGCCGTGTGGGAGTGGACCAGCGAACTCCTGGAGAACACGGAACTGGCTGCGGCAGGGGAGTCAGGCGACGAGCCGACCCAGACGATCGTCGTCTATGACGAGCCCGACACCCACCTCGACTACCGCCACCAGCGCACCGTGATGGACATCATCCGCAAGCAGTGCGCGTTACCGCACGTCAGCGTCATGGTGGCCACCCACTCGATGAATCTCATCGACGGCGTCGACATCGCCGACGTCGTCCACCTCAAGCTCAACGACCACGGACGCACCGTGGTGGAGCGCCTCGTCAACGACACCCATGACGGCATCGACTTCCACCTGGGGCAGATCGCTGCAGCTCTGGGGCTGCGCAACTCGGTCCTGCTGCACGAGCGCTGCTTCCTCGCAGTGGAAGGAGAGACCGAGCAGCAGAGCCTGCCCGTGCTCTTCCGCCTCTCTCAGGGGCTGTCCCTGCAGGCGGCCGGTATCGCTCTGTGGGGCTGTGAGAACAACGAAGGCGCACTGCACCTGGCACGCTACCTCGTCAAGCACCAGCGGACGGTCATGCTCATGATCGACGCCGACAGCCGCAGCAACAAGCTCCTCAAGGACGAGAGGCTGCGCCGTGCCGGACTCGACCTCGCCACGCAAGTCACGTACGTGGGAGAAGCTGAGGGCTTCAACGAGCTGGAGGAACTCTTCACCGACCAACAGTGGGCCACTGCCGCCAACGACCACTGGCCCCGCCCTGCCCCGCAGGCGTGGACGGCACAGGACTTCGCCGCCCTCCGCGGGGCCAGCAAGTTCAGTGGCGACATCCTGCGCATGATCAAGGAGAAGGCGGCTGAGGAGAGCCCCAGCGGCAAGCCCGCCATGGTCTACGCCCTGGCCACCACCCTCACAACGCCCCAGGATGTCCCTCAGCAGCTTCGTGAGGCTTTCACCCAGCTGCAGGAGCTGGCTTACTGACGAGGATCATTGCGTCCCCTGCGCCGCTTGAGCATGCGGTCCTTACGCTGCTGAACCGTGGGCGCCGTCCAGGCATGCCAGCCCACATCCGCAACCCATTGCCGAGCATGCCCACGTGCCTCGATCCCGCACCACCGGCAGCCGCTGGGCGCCGGCACGCAGTTGGACCGAGCAGAACGCGGTAAGCACATGGCATTCTCCCTTCCCCCACTGCTCATCTTCCCTCCTGCCACTGACAATCACCCGGCGCGCCCGTCAGCTATCAGGCCAATCAGGCGATGGGGGGAAACGTTTTCTCATCTGCCCTTATAGGTCCACAAGTCATCCCGATTATCGGGAAAGCCCCCCGAACCTACTCCGCAAGTGAATACGGTCTGTGCCCATGAGGCTCCTGCACACTTCGGACTGGCACCTGGGCCGTCCCCTGCACCGCGTGTCACTACTGACTGAGCAACGCACCTTCCTGGAACACCTCCTGGAAACAGTGCGGCGCGAACAAGCCGAGGCCGTGGTCGTCGCGGGCGATGTCTTCGACCGTGCCATCCCGCCGCTGGACGCGATAGACCTTTTCAAATGGGTCCTCGAAGAACTCGCCGACCTGCGGGTGCCACTCGTCATGATCAGCGGAAACCACGACTCGCCCCGCCGACTGGGCGTCAACTCCCGGCTGATCGAGCACGCCGGTATCCACCTGCGCACCGGCGTAGACGACTGCGCCCGCCCCGCCCTCCTGCACGACGATCACGGACCAGTGGCCTTCTACGGCCTGCCCTACCTGGAGCCCGGCCTGGTACACGCCCACCTGGGAGCGGACCAGCCCAGCCACCAAGCCGTGCTCAGCGCGGCCATGAACCGCATCCGAGCTGACCTTGCCACCCAGCCCGCCGGCACCCGGTCGGTGGTCCTCGCCCACGCCTTCGTCACCGGGGCGGACACCAGCGAAAGCGAGCGCGATATCACCGCAGGCGGCGTCCCTTCCGTCGCCGCCTCGGTCTTCTCCGGGGTGGACTACGTGGCCCTGGGACACCTGCACCGCTGCCAACAGGTCAGCGACCGCATTCGCTACAGCGGATCCCCGCTGGCGTACTCCTTCACCGAGGCCAAGTACCCCAAAGCCATGTGGCTGATCGACCTGGGCGCCGACGCCACCCTCACAGCACACAAAGTGCCCTGCCCGGTGCCCCGCCCCCTGCACCAGCTGACCGCAGCCCTACAGACCCTGCTCACCAGCACCGAGTACACCCCATACGAGGAGTGCTGGCTGCACATCACACTGACAGACCCGGACCGGCCCCACATGGCCATGGAACGCCTGAGCCAGCGCTTCCCCCACACCCTGAAACTCAGCTTTTCCCAGGAGCGCCACACCGACGGCAGGTCCTACCGAGACCGCGTGCACAGCCGCTCCGACCACGAGATCGCCCTGGGTTTCCTCCACCACGTCACCGGCGTTCCCGCCACCCGCTCGGAGCAGGACCTCCTGCACAAGGGCCTGGAACGTGTCCGCACCGAAGCCGCCGCGCGGGAGGCCAACTGATGTATCTCCACCGCTTAACCGTCCAGGCTTTCGGACCGTTCGCCCATACCGAGGACGTCAACTTCGACGACCTGACCGGCGCGGGCCTGTTCCTGCTGCGCGGGGACACCGGCGCGGGCAAGACCAGCGTCCTGGACGCGGTCTGCTTCGCCCTCTACGGCAACGTGCCCGGAATCCGCCCCACCCACCGCCTACGCAGCGACCACGCGCCTGCCCACACACGGACCCGGGTCATCCTGGAGTTCAGCGTCGCCGGCCGCCGCTTGAAGGTCACACGAACACCCAAACAGAGCTACCCCAGCTCCCGCGCCAAAACCGGCACCGCCACAGCCGAAGCCACCGTCCAACTCCACGAGCAGACCGGCAGCTCGCACACCCCCGATGACTGGGAACCCGTCTGCGCCAACCACCGCGACGCCGACAGGGAAATCGAGGCGGCACTGGGACTGTCCAAAGACCAGTTCTGCCAGGTCGTCCTCCTGCCCCAGGGCGACTTCGCGAAATTCCTGCGGGCCGACGCAAAAGACCGAGCCTCCCTGCTGCGACGACTCTTCGACACCGGACGCTTCCAAGAGTTACAGACCTGGCTCGTCAAGCGCAGCAAGGACGCCAAAGACGACCTGGACAAGGTCACCACCGCCGTAGAGCACCTCAGCGAACGCATCGACCAAGCGGCCGGCCCCTCCCTACAGGACGACGTCGCCGACAGCCAGCCGGCCCGTCCCGACGCTCAGCACCCCGCCGACGCCCTGACCTGGGCCCAAAGCCTGCTCACCCGCGCCCGCGACGCCCACACCACCGCCCAGACAGAGGAGGAAAACAGCGACAAGGCCCACAACAAGGCCAAAGAAGACCGACAGGCAGCCACCGAACTCGCCACCCACCAAACCCAGCACAAGCACGCCCTCACCCAGCGCTCCGCACTGGACCAGCAGGCCACAGGCCATGCGCGACTTCGCGAACAGCTCGACCAAGGCCGACGCGCCGAACCGCTGCGCTCTCTGCTGGAGGGCGTGGAGCGCACCGCGCTCGCACTCCAAGAATCCCGGACAGCCGAGGAAACCGCCCGCAAACTGCTGGACGCAGCCCACACCCACGCCGAGATACCGCAACTGCAGCTCACCCACGACGAGCACCACAGCCACCGGGGCCGCATCCAAGCGCTGCTCCCGGACGAAGAACGCCACGCACAGCTGGGCACCCAGCTGGCCGAACTCGGTGAGAAGGAAGAACAGGCACAAGCCGACCACGACGAGGCCGCCCGATGGCTGGAGACATGGCCGGCAACGCAGGCCGAGCACACCGCCCTCGCCCAGACCCTGGGCAAGGCAGCCGACAGCATTCCCCAACTCCAACGCGACGCCGAGACCCTGGACACAAAACTCCAGGCCGCCCGCAGCCGCGACACGCTGGCCACCCAGCTCACCAAGGCCGAGAAAGCCGAGACCACACGCCAGACGACAGCGCTGGCCGCCAAGAAGTCCTGGCTCGACCTGCGCGAACGTCGCCTGGACGGCATGGCCGGCGAACTGGCAGCCGAACTCACCGAAGACGCCCCCTGCTCGGTGTGCGGATCCCCCACCCACCCGGCCCCGGCGCAACTACAGGCCGACCAGCCCACGCGCGAAGACGAACAGACCGCCCGAACCGCCTATGAACAGGCAGACGCCGCGCACGACCAAGCCGCACGCACGCGCAGCGAACTCGCCAAACAGCACGCCCACGCCCTCGGCACCGCCGGAACCACCCCGGTCGCAGAGCTCAAGTCGCAGCTTCTGGCTGCTCACACAGCCCACCAGACCGCCTGCGACCAGGCCGGGATGCTGGCCGCCGCCCAACAGCAACTGGCCCGGCTCCGCAGCGAGCACGACACCCGCACCCAGCAACGCCAAGAGGCCAAAGACCGGCTGACCGAATGCCAGACCCGCCACAAGGCCCTGACGCAGCAGCAGCACAGCATCGCCCTCGCCCTGGACGCCGCACGCGGCAACGCCAACACCCTCGGCGACCGCATCATCGAGATCACCCGTGCCGCAGAACACCTGTCGGGCGCCACCGACGCCGCACAGGCAACCGCCGCCGCGGCCGAACGCCACGACGACGCCCGCACCACCGCCGACCACGCGGCCCACGACGCCGGCTTCCCCACCCGGGAGGACGCCACCGCCGCACGGCAACCCGCAACCCTCCTGCAGCAGTGGCAGGAAGAACTCGAGCAATGGGGCAAGGACGACACGCTAGTCACCAGCACCCTGCAGACACCCGCCCTCATCGAGGCCAGCCTGAAGCCCCCAGCCGACCCCCAAGCCGCAGCCGACGCCCTGCACGAAGCCGAAACCCGGGTAAAGGCCACCGCCGGCACCTCCCAGCAAGCCCGCGACCGCGTCACCCACCTGACCCGCCTCGTCGCCGACCTCGCCGCCCGCCTGACCGACCTCGAACCCCTCCAGGCCCGCTACACCCTGGCCGACCGCCTGGCACGCATCGCATCAGCCACCGACGGCGCCAACACACTCAGCATGGAACTGGAGGCATACGTCCTCGCCGCCCGCCTGGAAGAGATCGCAGAGGCAGCCAACGCCCGCCTGCAAGCCATGACCTCCGACCGCTACCTCCTCGTCCACAGCGACGCAAAAGACACCGGCCGACGTGGACGCCTCAAAGCCGGACTGAGCCTCAGAGTCCTCGACACCTGGACGGGCACCGAACGCGAGACCTCCACCCTCTCCGGCGGCGAAACCTTCACCACCTCCCTCGCCCTGGCACTCGGCCTGGCCGACGTCGTCACCCAAGAAGCCAGCGGCCGCCCCCTGGGGACTTTGTTCATCGACGAAGGCTTCGGCACCCTCGACGAACAAAACCTGCAGGACGTGATGGACGTGCTCGACCAACTACGCGCCGGCGACCGAACCGTCGGCATCGTCAGCCACGTCGCCGAACTCGGCCGCCGCATCCCCAGCCAACTACGCGTCATCAAGCAACGCAACGGCTCCACGCTGCGCCCAATGGTCGACGCCGACCTATGACCCAGCCGCACACCGCGTCGCGAACACCTCCCGCGACAACGACCACCTGGCCCGACACTTCGGTCCCCCGCTCATACAAGCCTGAACACACAAGACCAACAGCCTGCCAGCAGAACCCACCCCGCCAAGGAAAATAAGCAACAAAACCCAACGGACACGTCCACAGCCCACAGCAGGAGAGCATGCCGACCACAGACATCGAGCTCCGGCCCCACCAGAAGGAAGCCGTCACCGCGGCCGTGAAAGCCCTGCGCAGCCACGACCGAACCAGCGTGGTGGCCGCCTGCGGCACCGGGAAAACGCTCATCGCCGCACGCACCGCCTTCAGGCTGGCAGCCCGCGGCCGCGTCCTGGTCCTGGTCCCAACCCTGGACCTGCTGTCTCAGACGGTGCGCTCCTGGCACGCAGCCGGCCGCAAAGGCCATGCCGTGGCCGTCTGTTCCGCACGCCAGGCGGTCCAACACCCCTCGGCCGGCGA
This sequence comes from Streptomyces sp. NPDC017993, assembly GCF_044328065.1. Lineage (NCBI taxonomy): Bacteria > Bacillati > Actinomycetota > Actinomycetes > Kitasatosporales > Streptomycetaceae > Streptomyces > Streptomyces sp. NPDC017993. The sequence goes on along the minus strand of NZ_JBIRGO010000037.1, from coordinate 22,580 downwards.
CATCCCGATGACCACCGACCCCGCCGAACTCGCAGCCCTCACCCCGACCGAGGACGGGCCCGTCACCGTCTACGCCACCTACGCCTCGCTGCCCACCCTGCTCACCGCCCACCACACCCACCACCTACCCGCCTGGGACCTCGCCGTCGTCGACGAAGCCCACCGCACCGCCGGCCGCCTCGGCAAAGCCTGGGCCGCCATCCACCACAACGACCAGATCCCCGCCCACCGCCGCCTCTACCTCACCGCCACCCCCCGCATCTGGGACCCCGACAGCGACCGCGCCGACGACCCCGTCGCCTCCATGGACGACGAAACCCTCTTCGGCCCCGTCGCCTACCGCCTGACCCTCTCCGACGCCATCGACCTCGGCCTACTCGCCGACTACCAGATCCTCGTCCCCGTCGTCGACAACACCGACCTGCGCGACTGGCTCGCCACCGGACCCGGCGCCGGCGCCGACGGCCTGCGCCTGGCCGGCCGCCAAGTCGCCGTCCTCAGAGCCATCCACGACCACAAACTGCGCCGCGTGCTCACCTTCCACCACCGCGTCGCCGACGCCCGAGCCTTCGCCACCACCCTCCCCGACACCGCCGCAGCCCTCCCCACCGACCTGCAGCCCGACGGCCTCTGGGCCAACTGGATCAGCGGCACCCACCCACCCCGCATCCGCCGCCGCCTCCTGCTCGAATTCGCCGCCCACACCAACCCCCACACCCCCGCCGTCCTCGCCAACGCCCGCGTCCTGGGCGAAGGCATCGACGTCCCCTCCATCGACGCCGTCGTCTTCGCCGACCCCAAAAACAGCCCCGTCGACACCGTCCAGGCCGTCGGCCGCGCCCTGCGCCAACCACCCGGCGCCGGCAAAAAAGCCACCCTGATCGTCCCCGTCTACCTCACCCCCGACGAAGACCCCGACGACCTCCTCAGCGCCGACGCCTACACCCCCCTATGGCGCACCGTCCAAGCCCTGCGCGCCCACGACGAACGCCTCACCGCCCGCCTCGCCGACCCCCGCACCCACCGCCCCACCCTCCCCAGCAACGACCCCGGCGCCTGGCTCCGCTTCGACCGACCCACCCAGGAAGAAGAAGTCGCCCTCGCCCTCACCCTGCGCGTCCTTGCCCCCAAGAGCGCCGAGTGGCGCCGCGGCCTGGCCGCTGCCCGCCGCTACCACCGCACCCACCACCACCTCGACATCCCCCAGGCCTACGAGGACGACACCCACTACCCGCTCGGACGATGGCTGACCTGGCAGCGCCACCTGCACAGCACCAACGCCCTGGACACCGCTCGCACCGCAGCCCTGGAACGCTTGAACATCGTCTGGAACCCCCGCCAGCAAGCCTTCGACCGCGGACTCGCCCACGCGGCCGCCTACGCCGCAACCCACGGACATCTATCCGTACCCGTCGACCAACGCCAAGACGGCTTCGCCCTCGGCCGCTGGCTCGCCACCCAACGCAAACGCGCCGACCAGCTCACCCCCGCCCGCACCCAGGCACTGCTAGACCTGGACCCCCACTGGAACCCAGCCTGGCCACTGACCTGGCAGCGCGCCTACCACGCCGCCCACCGACACAGCAACGCCGGCCACTCACTGACCGACCTGCCCCGGGACTACCTCACCGACGACGGCCTGCGCCTGGGGGAGTGGCTCCATACCCAACACAACCGCCCCCCAGAAAACCCCCAACAACAGCAACTCCTCACCCACCTGGGCTTGAACCTCGGCAGCCGGCCAAAACCGCCATCGCCTCTCGACGGACCCTCAGCCCGCGACCGCGCCTTCCACCGCGGACTCGCAGCGGCGCAAGCATTCCGCGCACGCGAGGGCCACCTCAACGTTCCGCAGCGCCATGTCGAAGACCTGGATGCAGAGCCGATGCGCCTGGGCCAATGGATCAGCAACATCCGACGTCGTTGGCACAACCTCACCCCCGACCGCCGACAGGCCCTCCAGGCCATTGGCCTAAGCCCCCCTGCTCACGACCCGACCGACGCCATGACCAAGAGCTGATGGGCCGTTCCGGGAGAAGGCAGACAAGGAACCGCGCGTGGTTCAGCGGGCGCCGGACGAGAACGATGTGTTCCTCATCCGTGACCTCACGCCGATGGCGGTGCCCCGGACGCGGAGGAAGCTCTCGCCACGGAGGGTTCTCTGGCGGGCTCGATCTTTTCGTGGCAACGGCCAGCCGCCCAGCCCCTTGAGACCCGGGTCGACGTCGGCACGCTTCTGGATGCTCTCGTCGTTACACAGCCGGTCCGCCATGCCCGGGAAGACAGGGACGAGGCGGACGAGGAGCCACGGCTGCTGGAGCGGCGGCATGTGGAGGCCCTGCTCGCGCTGGACTCTCACCCCAGTCTGTGGGCCTTGGACATGGAGCGGGAGGACCGTTACGAGGACGGCGCGCAGAAGCAGGACGAGCGGGAGAGGGAACAGGCCCACCGGACACGGAAGCGCTTGGGCAAGGAGGAGGCCGACCGACGGGCGGCGGCCGCGGCCGACCTCCACACCGGCCCGACTCCCGACGATCCGAGCGCGCTGGAGCTTCAGGAGTGCCTGGTGTGTGGCTACGAGGCGTTCAGCTCCGATGGCGGCGACGAGCTGGGCATGCAGGTCGGCACCGGTGAATGCTTGGTGTGCCACTACCGGCGCAGCCCGGCCATTGCGGCAATGCAGCCGCACGCGAGGCAGACGACGTGCGCGAGTGCCATACCCCCGATGAGGTGGATCGCGCCCTGCTGGAGGGCCGGGAAGTCGTGATGTGCGAGATCTGCAAGCCGGGTTCCCCCTCCCGCCACCTCATGAGAGTGCACAGGGCTGAGATGTACAGGCTTTGGGGCGACCCGGAGTGACCTCTCACAACCCCGTCGTCGCCGAATCCTCAGATTCCGACCAGGCGGACACCTTGCTCGGCTTGCGGTGATACCTAGCTCCGCACCGGAAGCAAAGCCCCATGAAGGCATCCGGTTCTGCCGCGGTCGAGGCACCGAGCACCAGGGAGGGCTCATCGGCCCAAGGCGCGTACCCGCTGCACCCGCATGGCTGGAGCTGTCCATCGTCCGGGCCGATAACGTCAAGCACGTACAGCCGCGCCAGCTCACAGGCGGGCCATTGAGCGTTACAGAAGAGGCAGCGCAGCTCCGGCCCCAGGACCTGGTCCTCTGCTTGGTCCGTTCCCTCCGGGATCGCCACGGCGTACTGCCGGCAGTGCGGGCACTGCACCGTACGGTCCGCCATGTCCTTGAGCGTGGCGTTGACGTTGCGCATCCGAGCCTTGACCAGCGAGTCGATGCGGCCCAGCCGCTCCTGGATGCGCTCCATGGTGTCCATGTACTCGGCGCCGAACTGGCTGGTGGGCTGCGGGTCGTAGAGGTGTGTCGGGATGAAGTCGAGGAGGAAGTCGAGAACCAGCGTGATCTGGGTCTCGACCGCGTACGCCTCCGCGGTGTGTCCGTAATGGGTGAAGGCGTTGCGGGTCTTGGTCAGGTTCGTGATGGCCGTGCGGTTCTCCTGGCCTATGTCGAGGCCGACGATGTCGCGCAGGCGCTCTATGGTCGCCTCCACGGTCACGCTGCTGAAGTCGCCATCGTGGAATTTCTTCTCAGTCGCTTTGCGCACGTCACTGATGACCAGACTCCAGTGCTCACGGACGAGGCGCGCCTTGAGCAGTACTTCCGTGGCGGCGTGCAGGTGCAAGACCGCGTACTTAAGGTCCCGGTCGTCGGGCGGCTGCTTACCTTCGGTCAGGTGCGTCACCGCGCTGAGAAGGTAGTCCATCCCGTTACGCACCGGCCGGAACTCGATGTCAGGACGCTTCGCCCCCTGTCCGCGCGCCGGCGACCGCCCACCCTGCGCGCTGCTCGACAAGCTGCTCACCTTTATCCCCCTGGCTCATGAACGTTCTCGCCGATAACCGCAGCCCAATGTTCCCCGATGCCGTGCCCGTGTACGGCGGCTTCAGTCGGCAGCGGCCGCCCTGCTCGGACTTCCCCCCCCAGGCTCCGGTCGACCGCGGCGCCCTACGGGCGGCGACCGAAGCGACGCCAGGCGGGAACCGCTGTACGGCCGTGTGCGGCTCCGAGGTCGAGGCTTGGTGTCTATCCGGGCCTCGGCTGGCTGTTCAGTGCTCCTGCGGCCCTACAAAGACCCGAGAGCGCCCCAGAGCGCCCCTCAGTCCGGCACGATCGAGGGTCCCGGCCTCTCCTCCGGCTTCTTTTTCCAACGGGCGAGACCGTGTCGGGTCGTGAGGGTGTCGGGGTGGTCGGGGCCCAAAACCCGCAATTGGTCTTGCAGCAGTTCGGCGAAGGCTTCTGCTGCACCAGCAGCATCGCCCGTCTCCCCCCGCCACTGGGCCAGATTGCCGCGGGTGAAAAGGGTATCGGGATGGTCGGTACCCAGCACCCGCATTCGGTCTTCCAGGAGCTGAGACAAAGCGGTTACCGCACCCGCTGCATCCCCTGCCCGGCCGCGCCACCGGGCCAGATTGCCGCGGGTGAGGAGGGTATGAGGGTGGTCGGGGCCCAGGACCCGCATTCGGTCTTGCAGCAGTTCGGCGAAGGCTTCTGCTGCACCAGCAGCATCCCCCGTCTCCCCCCGCCAGTAGGCGAGGAGATGCCGAGTGTGGAGGGCATCGGGGTGGTCGGGGCCCAGGACCCGCATTCGGTCTTGCAGCAGTTCGGCGAAGGCTTCTGCTGCACCAGCAGCATCGCCCATCTCCCCCCGCCACCGGGCAACATTGTGTCGGGTGGTGAGGGTGCCGGGGTGGTCGGGGCCCAGGACCCGTATCCGGTCTTGCAGCAGTTCGGCGTACGCGGTTGCGGCGCCGACCACGTCCCCCGCCTCCCCGCGCCAGTGGGCAAGGACGCTGCGGGTGGTGAGGGTGCCGGGGTGGTCGGGGCCCAGGACCCGTATCCGGTCTTGCAGCAGCCGCGCCAGGGCGGTTGCGGCGCCGGCCGCATCCCCCGTCTCCCCCTGCCAGTAGGCGAGATTGTGTCGGGTGGTGAGGGTGCCGGGGTGGTCGGGGCCCAGGACCCGTATCCGGTCTTGCAGCAGTTCGGCGTACGCGGTTGCGGCGCCGACCA
>NZ_JBIRGO010000037.1:0-17392 GCF_044328065.1 Streptomyces sp. NPDC017993 | reverse complement strand
CGTCCCCCGCCTCCCCGCGCCAGCGGGCCAGGCAGCCGCGGGTGTTGAGGGCGTCGGGGTGATCCGGGCCGAGATGGTGAGCCGTGGCGGCGGTCATGTTGTCGAAGTAGTCAATGGCAGCGGTAACCTGGCCGGCTTCACCGAGGCTGTTACCTGTCCGCTTCAGCGCCTCGTGCACTCCGGACTGGTAGAGAGCGCTCTCGGCATGGGTGGTCAGGACGGTGGTGTTGGCGCGCAAGGCCGGGACGAGACCGGTGTCGCGTTCAACCTCGGGCCAGGCGGCGATCAGGCCGTCGGCGGCGGTGCGGGCCAGGTGGTGCCGCTCGGCGGTGAGAGTGTCGCGTATGGCGCGCTGGATGAGCTGATGGACCCGGACCGCCTGATGTGGTGCGTCGGGGGTGTGGTCGATCAAGCTCAACCGGTGCAACACCCGCAGGGCGTCCACAGCCTCGTCGGCTGTGACCTTGTCAGCGGGACTGCCCTGGGCTAAAGCACGCTGTTCGGTGAGGTGGATCAGGGTAGGCGGGCTAATCAGCACGTCTTGCGGGATGCCGTTGGGGTCCAGGAACGCGGCCAGCTGAAGCAGGCAGCGGGCCAGTCCGGCAGGTCGCAGGGCGTCGGCGCGGTCAATCGACAGCGACCAGGCGGCGGCCACAGGGTGGGGCTGGTCGTCCGGCAGAGCGTCGGGGGCGGTGTCGGCGAGAGTACGAGCGCGGTCGGCCAACAGGGCGCGGTATGCGGCGCACCCGATGTCGGCGTCGAGGAGGTAGGCGGCGGCCTGCGCCAGTGCCAGCGGCAGCCGCCCGAGACTCTCGGCGAGCGCGGCAAGTTCCAACTCGGGCTCGTGGCGACCGCCGACGGCCAATAGTTGGGTGAGGTAGGCGACCGCCTCGGACGTGGTGAACAGGCCGACTTCGAGCATGCGTCTGCCGCTTCTGGCCAGGGCGGCGTCACGGCGGCGGGTAGTGACCACCACCCGCCCGTGCTGACTGAGCGGTGGCCACAAGCCGTTCAGGTCGGCCGGGTCAGCCACGTCGTCGAGCACGATCAGCCACCGGCACACCTGCTGCCCCGCCTTGGGCTCCAGCCATGCCAGGAACGCCTGGGCGTCCCGCTGCGGGGCACCGGAGTCGAGGCCGAGTATCTCGGCGGCAGCCTGGGCGAGGCGGGTGACGGTGGCGGTGCGACTGTCGGCGGTAATCCACACCATCACATCCACACCGCCGGCCTGCCAGGCGGAGCGGGCGTAGTTGGCGGCGAGCTGGGTCTTGCCCACCCCGCCCATTCCCACCAGCACCCCGCCCGGCGGCACCTGGTTCGCGGAGCCGACCACCGCGGTCCCTCCCTCCAGAGCCTGAGCCAGCCGGGCGACCTCCGCGCGGTCCTGGAAGCAATTCGCACGCGATGGGATCACCCCTACCTGGTGCGGCCAATCGGCTGGCCGATTGGACGCGGCCTGCTCGTGCCGATGGTGGTGGACCCCGCCGAAGACGTTCTGGGCTGCCAGGCCGCCACCGACCGCGGTGATGACCGTGCTGCTGGATCCGCTGGACAGGTTGATCCGTGGGCTTGCAGAGGCGCCGGGTACGGTCAGCCCTGGCCCGGGCCCGGCTGCGGAGGGTGTACCGGGGATCCGATCGTCACATCCCCCATCCTTACCGCGGCGGCCGACCCGCCGTCGGCGCGTACCTCCACATTTCCACCAACCGCCAGGCCGCCGGACCCCGCCCCGACTCCACCAGACGGGCCATACTGCGCAAGCGCACCCCGCAGTTCTTCGACAGCCCGTTCCTGCTCGTCCGCCGACAGACTCTCAAGGAGCTCTTCGATCCGGGCCTGCCAGATCGCTTCCTGACGGATGCCCACCCGCTCTGCCTCGCCCGGGCCAGCCTCCCGTACCGCGGCCGCGGTCCGCTCCAACCGCTCCAGCTCCGCCCCCTCCCGCTGCACGTCGCCCCGCCCGAACCACCCAGCCACCGCCGTACGCACCGTTGTCCACGCGTCCGTACCCGCAGCCGTCACCACAGCCGTACCACCCGACGCGGCTAACGCCACCAACGCCTGATCCAGCAACACACCCTCCCCAAGACTGCTCCTGACACGACGGTAGCGGCCCATACCCACCAGCGTCCGGAGCAGCCGTATCTGGGTCCGCTTCCAGGAGCTTGGGACGGATGAGCGCTCGGTTCCTCGGAGGCTGATCCGATCTCTTTCGGTGAAGGCGATACAGCTTTGCGCTCCCAGCCATGGCTGGGAGCGCAAAGCCATCAGAACTGGGGCTCCGGGTACACCAGCTCACCCTGCTGATGCGAGTCGGAGGGCCAGGGGAACGGGGGTTCCATCTTGCCGTAGCGCGCCATACGGCCCGCCCGCTGTTCGAGCTGCAGCGCGTACGGATAGGCGGTGGCCACGCTGCGGTGGCGTGGGGTCAGCGGCCGGTGATACCGCCCTAAGGCCACCCATTCATGACACATCGAGCCGACCGACCGTATCGAAGAGGATGAAGCTGTAGGCCACAGCAGCCGCGACGACCTTCGAATAAAAGAAGCACCACATGACGCGGAGCACGCACGACGGGACATCGCCGATCTCCTCGCCGTCAACGTTCGCGTGTGTGCCTTTCACGTTGCGGAGGCACTTCTCGACCGAGTCCACCCAGTGCCAAATCCGAGCGGTCGTCCAGACGTACTGCAAAAGGTCGAGGAACAGGCTGGTGACGCTTGCCAGGCCTGCGACCAGAAGGGCCTGGGGGAGGTGTACCCCTCCGCCCTCCTGGAGGCCGCCGGCCAGGAGCCAGGTCACGGCGACCCCTGCCAGGGCCAACTGCCGGATGATCGAGCTGGCCGTCCCGCTGGAGTCGTAATAGGCAGCGCGTCCTGTCTTAAGCTGCACGGCTACTCCCTGGTGCCGCGGCGGGCCTTTCGCGCGGTGCTCTTCTTCGCTGGCGACGCCTTCTTCGCGGTGGCCTTCTTCGTGGCCGTCTTCTTCGCCGGTGCCGCCTTCTTCGCGGTCGCCGTCGCCTTCTTCGCTGGCGTCGCCTTCTTCGTGGCCGTCTTCTTGGCCGGCGCGGCCTTCCTCGCGGTGGCCTTCTTCGCGGTCGCGGTCGCTTTCTTGGCCGGCGTCGCCTTCTTCGCGGTCGCCTTCTTCGCCGCCGTCTTCCTGGGGCCTGTTCCGCCATTCCGGCTGCCCTTGGGCGCCTTTCTGATGGCCACCTCGTCACCTCGCGGCAGCTTCTTTGAGCCGCTGACGAGGTCCTTGAATCCTTGCCCCGCGCGGAAACGAGGAACGGACGTCTTACTGACCCGAACACGCTCCCCGGTCTGAGGGTTGCGGGCGTACCGGGCGGGACGTTCGACCCTCTCAAGTGAGCCGAAACCGGTAATCGAGACCCGGTCGCCGGCGACGACAGCACGGACGACCGCATCCAGCACTGCGTCGACGGCGTCGGCGGCCTGCTGATGGCTGCCGAGTTTTCCGGCGATCGCTTCTACCAGCTGTGCCTTGTTCATATCCGTCCCGAATGCCGGAAGTGGTGCGATAGTAGGACAGAATGTAGCCGCGCTTGCGCGCTTCCTTACCGAGGCCCTGAGCGGAAACGCTCCGCTTCCCCCCATTGGCCCACATAGCCAAATCGGCGCGCAGCGAGGACTGGTGACCGCGGCACGGCAGGGGTGACCGACACCGCCGAGCTACGGCCCGTTCGTCGATGCAACGACCACACGGGCAGTGCGGCGCAACTCACTCCACAAAGGAGCGTCCACCTTCAAGATCGTTCTTGCCCAATTGGGCAAGAACGATCTTGAAGGTGGACGCTCGGTTGAACGGTGCTGAGCTAGCGCCCGGGCCAGGGCACCCTCGCCAATCTCGACCAGCGGAAGGGCCGAGCGTCTCCCGCTGACTGCCTCCCCCACCTGCCTCAGCAGGGCGCGTGCCTACTTGGGGCCGCGGATCAAGTCGAGCGTCTCGGTGGCATTGAGCCGGTAGCCGAGCAGTGCCTTGCCCGCGACGAGGAGCACCAGGCCCACGAATGGGGCGGCAATCGGGGTCGGGATGTTCAGCACTGCGCAGCCGCTGGCTGTGGCGACGATGATCCCGCCGAAGAGCACCAGCCGTACCCATTCAAAGCTGGTGGCCGAGGTGACCCCGTCGAGGGTGTCGTGGTCCAGGAGCTCGCCAGTGCGTCCTTCGGCGTAGCGGGCGGTAATCGTGAGCAGCATGAGGGCGATGTCTTCAAGGACCTTGCCGGTGTCGGCGTCGGTGTCCTGCCGGCCTTCGGCAGCCCGCAACGCGCCGATCACCTTTGCCGCGTGTGCCTTGTGTGCGCGCCGCACCGGTCGGCTCATGCGAGTGTGCCGGGTCTTCCCCGCGTGCCAGATGGCGCGTTCGGCGTCGGGAAAGGTGACGCGAGGGGCGTCGAGGAGAGGCCCGTTCTGCGTCCGCTGGTAGGCGACTCCAGTCCGTTCAAGGCATTGCAGTAGCACCAGCACGGGGCGGTATTGCCGCTCCTCGCGGACTATGTGGGGCCTTGGGCTGAGGCGCCGGTCAGGGCGGCTACGTCGGCGTGAGCCGCGAGAGCTGCCCGATGAGGGTTGCCTTGTCCTCGGTGCTCCGAAGCCGTTGAGGAACGAGGCCACAGCCAGGAGCAACCGCAAGAACGAATACATGAGGAGCAGCAGCACGACTGTGGTGACGATGCCAACGATCGTCGGGTCCCGTGGGTCGGATATCAGTGAGATCGCGGGCTCGAACTGGTCGTACAACCAGAGAACGAAGGCCTTCGCATCGCTTGCGAGGGCGACGTAGGGGTCGAGCAGTCCAGCATCCCCATCAGGCCTCGGCGGCAAATGCTTCCTTGGGGAGGGGGTCTTCGCTGTTGCGTGTCGCCACATCGAGGGGATGGCTGTCGAGAGCCGCTGCGAGAACGTTCCCGCGTGGGCCAATGCCCAGGAAAGAAGGGCAAGGCCTGCTACCTGCCCGAGGATCGCCGTTGGCAACGCCCGGCTCCACGCGGTGACAGCGGCAGTGATGAAGCGATTGGCGGGCGTGGGCACGCTCGGTATCACCGGCGGCAGATCCATGTAGGCAGTGGCTAGCCGGCGCGAGGCGGAGACCCGTACAACTGCTTCCCGGCGCACCCGTAGCGGTCCGACGATCCCACGACGTATTGCGTCGGCGATCCAGCGACGTATTGGGTCGGCGATCCAGCGACGCCTACGCGTACGCCACCTCTCCACAGCCTCCGGGTGCTCCGCCAGGTACAGGAGGTAGATCAGGCCGCCGATGAAAAACGTCTTCCAAGCAATGAATAACAAGGCATCTCTCACGGGGGTCTGGTCGTCCTACGGTCGGCTACTCGGCGACACGAGGCTTGTTCATCTCTACGGCTTCGGGCGTTCGTCTGTTACTGACCCTGGCCGGGGGGCTGCGGGGGCGCGACCTCGCCGGAGTCGGCCGGCTGCCCACCGAGCAGCACCATCACCGGCTGCTCCTGGGGCTCGTAGCCGGAGAAGACGAAGTCCTTGACCCTCTCCTCGAACCTCTCCCGTAACTGGTCCTCCGTCAGGTAGAACTCGCTCGGGTCGGTCACTCGCCCTCCTTGAGGGCTTCGATGTCCGCCGCCCAGCTGCTGATGTGCGCGAGAAGCTGTTCCCGGTCGTGTGCCGGCACGGCCCGCTTGGCGTCGCGGACCTCAAGAGCCTTCTGCCACCACCGCTCGCGCTCGACGCCGTCGGCAGCGGTGTCCGACAGCCGCGTGTACTGGGCAATGAGTTGGCCGGACCGCTCCGCGAAGATGTCGTAGACCAGAGTCGTGGGCGTGTGCTCGTAGGGATCGGTTGCTTCACTCATTGGGTTCTCCCCCCTGTGGGCTTAGGTGCTCGGTTCCATTTTCGGGGTGCTGTTTGGCGCTGGTGCGGTGGTCGTCAGCGAGGGCCGGCTCAGCCTCGAGGGAGAGGCCGGTATCCATGACGGTGCCCCACCTGTTGCGCAGGCAGAACAGCCCACCGCGGCGCCCGCGCGAGGCCCTCAGTCGGTCGCTGCGCGCTTCTTAGGGATGCGCACGACGCGGCGCTTCGGGGTAAGGGAGGCGGTCTCGTTGAGTCTGTCGAGCTTGAGGTAGTGGACGTTGCGCATGTGGACGACCTCGAAGTCGGTGGGGTTGATGGCGCGGCGCTTGGTCGTCACCAGCCCGGCGTCGGCGAGTTCCCGCAGGCCCTTGCCGCGGGTGTCCTCACTCAGGTCGTACCTGTTCTGCGCTTCCTTGGGGCTGAACCACAAGGCGGTGTCGTCGTCTGCAGGGCCGCGCTGGCACAGGAGCACGAGGAACATCGCGAGGCCCGCTCCGGACAGCAGGGTGAGGTGACCGTTGGTCCAGAACGTCTTCGGGATCTGCACGTACCGGTGGGTGACCGCGCCGAGCAGGCCGGCGGCCTCCTTCTTGGCGGCGGCTCCGGGAGCGGTATAGGGCTCGCCGTTGCCGGTCTCGTTGAGCACCACCACCTGGTTGGGGCGCCCCGGCTGGGCGTCGACCGTGATGAAGCGGTGTTCGGTCAGCCAGCTCTGGGCATCGCTGATCCGCCGTGCGCCGGCCTTGGGTGGGTCCGGGAGGTCGAGCAGTGTGGCCCAGGCGCGCGAGGTGAACGTCAGGCCCTGGGCGACGTCTTCGCGCTGCATCCAGAGGTAGCTCAGGTAGAGCTTCAGCCGGACGTGGCCGCCACGTCCTCCACGCAGCATCTGCGCCATGGGCGGCGGCGGATCGTCGGGGGTGGCCCGCTCGACGAAGCTGTAGCGCAGCTGGGCCTTGCGCCGGCCGTACCGCCCGGCGCTCTCCGAGGCCTTCAAGGCGTCGTTGGATGGCGCCGTGGGCCGGGAGGCCGTAGGGGAGTTCTCCGCTTGCACCGGGTCACCTGCCGTAATGTCTAGTAGAGAATAGTAGCTTTAGAAGTTACATAGCGCCGGGCATAGAGGAGCCCCCCATCCGCTACAAGGGTAGCCCTTTGGCCGGGCAGGAACACCCCACCAAGGCTACAAGGGTGGGGGATTCAACGGCCGCAAGCGGAAGGGGACTTGACGTGGAACGGTCCGCAGCCGTTACAGTGAACCCAGACGGATCGGAAACAGCGTCAGAAAAGGGTCGTGTCCCCCGAGTTCAACGCATTCACCGCATCTGTTGAAGAACCGCTGCAGTCCACGTAGTCCGGACCAGCTCGTCGTCCGCCTGAGAATCGGCTTCGAGACCGGATGGCGGAGGGGACTCGCCGAGGTTGTGCCCCTCGGCCCCCTCCCCTGCAGGGGTTTGCCCTGAAGGCCCCGGGAACCCTCGGGGCCTTCAACATGTTCAGCCGCTGCACACGGGCTCGTTTGCGCGGCCACGTAGGCACCAGCACCGACAGTCGAGACCGCCGACACCTCAGAGCGGCCGACCTAGAAATAAGCAAAGTGGGCACCAGCGATGGAATTGCGGAGCCCCAGGGGCTCGCCCATCACGGGAAATGAGAACTGTGGGGTCGCCACTCGATTGACGTACAGGCCCCAGACTGTCGCCCCCTCCCGTGCATTCGTGGAACTGTCCGTTCCTGAGGTCGCGTCAGAAAACAACCGTGATCCGGTTGCGCATCCCGCCGCACCGGATGCGCACCCGCCGGCCCGACGACGCCCGTCGCCCACACCGACGACGCCCGTCCACCCCGCACAACGGGCCGTCCCGTGTGTCCGGAGCCCGTTGGCCGTTGTGGACGCCCTGACCACACTCCCGGACACCGCCGGACAGCCCGGACAAGGCAGGGACAGCCCCCAGGCCCCGCAAGGACAGCGGACAGTCCGTCCGGATGCGCATCCCGCGACACCAAGTTGCGCATCCCGCCGCACCGGATGCGCACCCGCCGGCCCGACGACGCCCGTCGCCCACACCGACGACGCCCGTCCACCCCGCACAACGGGCCGTCCCGTGTGTCCGGAGCCCGTTGGCCGTTGTGGACGCCCTGACCACACTCCCGGACACCGCCGGACAGCCCGGACAAGGCAGGGACAGCCCCCAGGCCCCGCAAGGACAGCGGACAGTCCGTCCGGATGCGCATCCCGCGACACCAAGTTGCGCATCCCGCCGCACCGGATGCGCACCCGCCGGCCCGACGACGCCCGTCGCCCACACCGACGACGCCCGTCCACCCCGCACAACGGTAGGAGTTCTAGACACGGCAAGATGTCCCTCCGAGTTCACTGTCCCAGGGGCCCTCGGGTATCTGGTCCACTCCTGCTGCGGAATCGGACACAGATACTGGCGGCAACTCAACAGTCAGTAAAAAGCAGCGGCAACGGAGGGAATGCTTCGCTCGGGCGAAGCAAACTTAGAAGTGGCTCGCTGATTGGAAATCAATATTGCGTACGCAATATTGGGTATTATGGAACATGCCAAGTGATACTCTGAAGCCCGCAGCATACGAGTGGGGGCCTTCCTCGCTCCGCGCGACTGTCCACGCGACAGGGCCCCATGCCTGCCTCGACAGCAGAGGACATGGGGCCCATCCGGCGATGGACTCGGTGGTCACACCCTGGCCGGGGTGTGACCACCTGCGTTTTCAGGAGAGCCAGATCTTGATCGTGTAGTACACGACCTGCAGGATCCGTACCCCCACCAGCATGATCGCCTTTGCGATCCGCCAACGCTTCGTCCTTGCCGGCTCCGTAGCCCGTTGGGGCTCGTCGCCGGGATTCACCTTGTCACCTCCCCCGTCTGCAACGCCAAACTGACGCCGGATGACGCCAGCTGGCCGTCACCCATGCGACTCCGAGGAGGTATGGAAACAATACACGGTTTGACGTCGCCAGAATGACGTCCCGCCCGCATCCGGATTCCGGCAGTGGACCCTTAGTCCGTCCCCTCCGTAATCGCTGTGTCGGGAATTCCGACACAGCTAAATATGCACTCTCTGTCTGCGCAGGTCAGGGCCGCGAAAGCGTGACAGGACGCCGTGAGGTGTCTTCCAGCCCGGCCGTGCTCGGCTGCCGGTCGCCGTGCAGCATGTCCCCGGGGCCGGGCGGCGGATTGCGGGCCGCGCCCGTCCGCTCCTCCGGGCCTCTGGCCTGCTGGTTTGCCGCCGCGGGCGCCGAGTCTGGCCCCTTCCGGACTGTCACAGCCCGCCGATCATGGCGTTCCCCTCCCAGCCGTCGGCGTCCTCGAAGTGGGCCTCCATGAGGCCGCTGTTGGACACCCAGCCGCCCTGTTTGGCAATGACCTTGCGGTCGTTGCCAGCGCGGCGGGACTCCTCGGCGTCGCCGCGGGGGAGGGGGAGTTGCCGGTGTGGCGGACGGGCCCGGGTGGTGACCTCGCCGATGGCTTCAGGGGACAGGCCGCGGTCGGTGACGGTGTGCCAGCGGGGGTGCAGGGCGCGGAAGACGAAGCCGTCGGGGGCGTCCAGGCGAGCGGCCTCGGCCCGGGCCCGCCAGGCGCGGATGGGGCACGTGGAGGGGCGGGAGCTAACGGCACCTTCACCTGCGGGGGCTGATCTTCGAGACGCGGACGTCAGCCTCCAGGCCGCGCTCGGTCTCGACGGTGTCGCGCAGTCGCAGGTGGGCGACTCTCGCCCGGCCCTCGGCTTACCGGCGACGCTCAAGTAGCGACAGGATAATGACAGTTATCCTGTCGATATGCTGACCACGCGTCAGAATGATTCAAAAGCAACAGGTTTGGGCCGACACGTGGCAGATGTCCTTGCACGGTCCGCTCGACTCGCCTCGAAGGAGATTTGGTGCCCGAGCCCCACTCCCCGCTCCCGACCGAGCCGGTCGACCTCCCGTCGGCCCGCAGCGGCCAGCCGAGCGCCGCGCGGGCCAATCTCGACTTCACCCCGCTGCGCAACGGGATGGACTACCTGCGCAGCGCCGTCCGGCACCTGGCCGGCCCCGAGTGGGAGTACAAGGACGGCGAGCCGGATGCGCGTGCGCTCAAGTACGCGGTCTTGCACCTACACGCGGCGACCGAGGTCCTCCTCAAGGCCCGTCTCATCCACGAGCACTGGAGCCTCGTCTTCCCGGACCCCGCTTCTGCCACCTGGGCAACGTACACCGGTGGCGGCTTCCGCAGCTGCTCCGTGGACACCGCCCTCGACCGGCTGGAGAAGATCGCCCGGGTCAACGTCGAGCAGAAACACCGCACCACGATCGGCAACCTCGGCAACACCCGCAATGCGCTGATCCACTACGGGCACACGGAGTCGGCCCGTGCAGTCGAGGGGCAGGTCGCCGAGGTCCTCCACATCCTGCTTGTCTTCATCGACCAACACCTCCGGCCCGACGACCCGGAAGAGGCCGCACATGTCCACGCGGCGTTGGAAGAGCTGCGCGGCCGGCTCGGCAGCATCCGGAAGCTGGTCGACAAGCGCATGAAACGCCTGACTCCGCAGCTACGAGAGCACGCCGCCTCCCGGACGGATTGCCCGGAGTGCCGCCAACGAGCCCTGGTGGTCGGCCAGTCGCCGACCTGCCTGTACTGCGGGAAGAGGTACGACACCCCGCAGGCGGCCGCACTGCGGTGGTGCGAGGCGAGGGACGGCGGGGCCCCGGAGGAGTATCGCAGCTGGTCGGTGGCCGACTGCTCCGTCTGCCAGGCGCCTGATTCCAGGGTGGTCGACGAGGACATGCAGCAGTGCTTCGCCTGCCCGGCCGGGACCTTCTGACCCGCACCGGGGCGCCCTACTCAGAAGCCTCACGGGCCAACGCGCTCTCCGCCGCCTCCTCCTTCTTCTCCTACCTCGACAAGGTCAGCGACGAAGGGGTGAAGAACCCCTTCGACGCGGCGCAGCACCCGGTGATCGACCCGGACTACTCGCCCCCCGGCTACACCGAGGATGAGCTCGCCAGCCTGCTGGCCGCGGCAGGCACCCACAGGGCCAGCCCCTACCGCCCCCGTGCCCAGGCACTGATCCTCGTCCTCATACCTGTTGCCTGCGCATCGACTCCCTGCTCCAGGCCCGCGTGGAGGACCTCGGCTACGACCAGGGCCACCACGTCCTGCACCTGGAGAAGGTCAAGGGCGGTGGTCGGCGCAAGAAACCGGTCCCGCCGACGGCCTGGGACGCGCTGCAGATCTACCTCGACGGCCGCACCGAGGGCTGGCTGTTCCAGACCGCCACCGGCGGGCAGCTCGACGAACCCGCGGTCTGGCGCCTGTTGCAGGCGCTCGTCCGGCGGGCCGGCCTCCCATTGCGGGGACCGCACGACATCAAGGGCGACGCCATCCCCCACGCCCTCGCCCGCCCCGACGCACGCCCCGACAAGGTGCAGCGATGGGCCGAGCACAAGGACTCCCGCACCACCCAGCGCTACAACCAGCGGAAAGAACTCCTCGACGACAGCCCCGGCTACGTCCTCGCCGCATCCCTGGCCGGCTCCCTACAGCACGGGGCCGGGCACTCCCGCGAGAATCCGTCTCGCAAGGGGCATTGAGCGCCGCGGAAGCACTGTGCGGCCGAGAGCGCCTGCGGTTGAGGGGAACCCGGCAATTTTGCTGGGTTCCCCTCAACCACGGGGCTCGTGTCGAGTAGGTCGGATCACTGCTGGCCGACGGTCTCAGTGATCCGCGAGGGCGCGCGGTGCCCCGATACCCGAAGAACTGCCGATGGATCGGCGTGGTCAGCGGAAGCAAGAGCTTCACCTCGCGACCTCCTCCGACTCGGCCAGCAGCACCATCCGCGCATGGCGCGCATGGTCAATGGCGGACTGGATGAGGCAGGAGGTCCGCCGGCCGAGCTGCCGTACCTAGGAGGTCCGCTCGCGCGTCATGAATTTGGGGATATCGTGCTTAAAAGTTAAGCGAGTGAGGTAATTTGATGACAGTTCAGTAAGCGACTAGCTCTATGGGGGGATCATGGCTGGTGGGGTTACGCCGTCGCGGTGGGCCGTTGAGCAGTTCGGTGAGGACGCCGCGGAGGAGGTAATGCGGCGCGTGGTCACCGGCCTGGCACGTGGACAACAGGCGGCCCGCTTGGTTCAGGCGGCGGCCCAGAGTGCGGGGGCCGTGGACAGGCGCGCGTTCGGCAGTATGTGGGCCACGCGCTACCGCCAGGTCGTCAAGCAGTTCGACTTGGCTGAGCTGCCTGCCTATGAGGAGCACAAGCCCAAGGGGGCGTCGTACAGTCTTGCGGTGGTCAACGGACGGGTGCTGATCCCGTTCCGGCACGCCACATCACTGAACGAGCCGATCTCCCGGGCGAAGCTGAGCACGAAGATCCCTCAGAAGGTGTCCCGTGACAACGGCGTAGACCCCGCTCCGACTCTGTTCGACACTCCCGATGCCACCAAAGCGGAGGCAAACCCAACGGTGGCCGAGGCCGCCGCGGCGGCCGAAGCAGAGAAGCTGACCGTGGTCTACGTCGCGTACGCGGCCAACGCCGACAGCGACGAGATTCTGGCCGCGTGGTGGGGCACGCCCCACTCGCTGGAAGACGACGGCACCATGCTGTGGGAGCCCGAGCGGCTCGACATGAGCATCGCCACCGCGCAAGACTCCGGCGGCTCTCGCGGTGATCTGCAGGATGCGGGCTCCGTCATCCCCAAGCAGCGCTTCACCGGGGGCGAGGTGCCTGTGCTGGACGTCGCGCCGCGCTTCGAGATCGCCGAGAGTCCGTCCGCCGAACAAGAACCGATCATTCCCGAAACAGAAGACGGCGATGAGTGAGAAGACCCAACCACCACTGTTCACCGCGCCCGGCAGCCGCGGCGTTCGCAAAGGCCGCGCCGGACTGGGACAGCCCTCCCCGGCCGCGGTGCACGAACTGTTCGATCCCGCCCGGCTGGCCCAGGCGCGCAGTCTCCTGGGGATGACGAAGAGGCGTCTGGCTGACGAGCTCGGGGTGACCCCGGCCGCGGTGAGTCAGTACGAGATGGGCACCACCCGGCCCCGCCCTGAACTGCTGCCGCGGTTGGCCGAGATCTTGGAGGTTCCGTTGACGTACTTCTTGTCCGGGCGCCCTCACGTACGGCTGGATCCCTCGGCCGCGCATTTCCGCAGTCTGCGCAGCACGCGCGCCTACCAGCGCGCCAAGGCCATCGCGTTCACCGAACAAGCCTGGGAGTTGACCTACGCGCTGGAGAAGCGTGTCCGCCTTCCGATGGTCGACGTACCTGGCTTCGCCGGCGGCGAGGTTCTGCCGGGTAGCGAGCTGCCCAGTGATCCGCACTCCGCCGCCCGGGCCCTGCGAGTCGCGTGGGGGCTGGGTGCCGGGCCGGTCACCCATCTGGTTCGGCGACTGGAAGCACGCGGAATAGTGGTGATCACCCCTCAGCGCGATGAGGACCTGCGATCCGTCGACGCCTACTCCACCTCGCGCCTTCCCCGACCGTTGATCGTGTTGACTCCGAATAGGACCGACGACGTCTACCGACAGCGCTTTAGCGCGGCTCACGAGCTGGGTCACTTGATCCTGCACGGCGACGCCAGTCCTGGTGACATCACCCAGGAACGTGAAGCCGACACCTTCGCGGCCGAGTTCCTCACCCCCCGTGAATCGATCCTGCCGGAGCTGCCCGCACGAGCGGACTTGCACAAGCTGTCTCAGTTGCGCGAGACCTGGGGAGTGTCGGTGCACTCCCTGCTGTACCGCTGTCGGGAACTGGGCCTCCTGTCGGATTCTTCGGCCAGCCGCGCCTACCAGCGCCTGCACGGCCTAGAGGGGCAACCCGGCTTCGCCCCGGACCCTCTGACTGGCTACCCCAGCGAGCAGCCCGCGCTGCTGTCCCAGGCATTCGCCCTTGCCTGTGACCATGGCCTGACAATCACGGAACTGGCGCATGAACTGGCCTGGAGCGTGCCTCAGGTTCGACGCATGCTTGGCGTTGATGAAGACCGGCCGGCCCTCCGACTGGTCGGTAGCGCGTCATGAGGACTGTTCAGGAACCGATCGGTTGTTGAACGGCTCTCAAAGTGCGCCCAAGCGCCTCAAGGGCGAATGTGGAATCAGGAGGCCGTCATGAAGACACCCGAGGAGCCACGCCCCGAAGAGGTGCGTCACGTCAGTGACCACGACACCGCCCAATTCAAGGAATGGGGAGGCACTGCCCATACGCCTTGGCCCTGGGGCGATGAACACCACGAGCACCAGCGCAAGGAGGGCAAGCGCCAGTTCAAGGACAACGCGGTAGCTCTGGCCGCTCTCGCTGTGGGAATCGCCGGTCTCGTCATAGCGATCCTCGCGTTCGTGCAGGGCTGATGGACATAGCTCGACTGCGGAGGGTTAGACCGGTTAGGCCCAACGCCCCTAACCAGCGGATTCGGTCGTGACGGCGGTGTTCCTCAACCCTCGTTCGCCCGCGCGGCCGCCCTGGAGTCACGCCTGCCGCGTGGGCTGCTGCTCCACCTCTACCGTCTGCCTATGACCGCTGGCACTGTCTTCACAGTCATCGGCGAGTGCGTCCAGCTCGGCGGCCTGGTAGTCGCGGGCCTCGGCGTCCGCAGAACGAGGCTGGAACGTGCGCCCGAACAGCCCGGGACATTCGGCCGGTGGTTCGGCGCCCTGTCTCGCATCTTCAAGCCTCTGCCGGCTGCCGCAGTAGCGGCCACGGCGGTCAGCTCAGCGGATGTAGGCGTAACGGCGTTCGGCGCGCACGTGGTGGGGGCACCTGCGCCGGACGCCACCGCCGCGCAGCGCGAGCAGGTCATTGTCGAGCGGGTGATCTGGCTCCAAGAGGAGGCGGGGCGCCTTCGGGAGAGCCTGGACGCAGAGGGCCGAGAACGCAGCGCTGCGGTTAGCCGCCTCGGCGGGGCAGTGGATGAGGAGG
Source organism: Streptomyces sp. NPDC017993 (assembly GCF_044328065.1). Classification (NCBI taxonomy): domain Bacteria; kingdom Bacillati; phylum Actinomycetota; class Actinomycetes; order Kitasatosporales; family Streptomycetaceae; genus Streptomyces; species Streptomyces sp. NPDC017993. Next base: position 2,620 of record NZ_JBIRGO010000037.1, on the reverse strand, counting down.
CAGATAACTGCCGCCGGGCCATCGACTCGGCCATGGCGGATGGCCTGGCCGCGGAGGCGCTGGGACTTTGGCTCGCTGCGGCCGGGTCCGTATTGGCGATCATCGGAACCCTCATCTAGGAGGACCTCCGCTGCGCACCCGAGGGCCAGGGGCGCCGCATTTCAAACGGAGGCCCCGGAAGCGCCAGGCGGCCCCCGAGGCTGGAGCCGAGCCGGCCCCCCCCCGGGCCCGTTGCAGCGTGAGGGCGCCCGCAGCCAACCGAATTGGATGCGGGCGCCCTCAGCCGGCGACACCAGGAGCACGGGCCGTGGCCTCAGCCTTCCTGGCTCGGGGGGTGCTGGCGTAGGTGGGCCTGGGCGTACCCGGCCTCGTCGGGGTGTCGGTGCAGGCGGGCGAGGAGCCACGCCTGATCGCAGCTGAGGTGCGGGTGGGCGGCACGAAGCCGTTGGGCACGCCAGGTAGTGAGGGGTGCCAGGACCCACCGGTGCAAGCCGTAACGGGCGGACGCCATCACACGACCTCCTGCTGCCCCTGGTGGGGTTGGTCGAGTTGCTGCTCCCGTTTGCGTTGCTCAATCCGCAGGGCTTCGACGTTCTCGGCGAACCTTTCCAGGTTCTCCTTCTCGTCGGCGTGGTTGTAAGGGGCGATGGCCAGATCGAGAGCGGTGGTGTGCTGCTCGATGGCGTCGGCGGTCTGCTGGAGGTTGAAGCCGCGCTCTTTGAACTTGAAATACCCCATGATCGAGGTGATGACAGAGACGGCGGCACCGAGGCCGATGAGGATGCCCTTGCCGGGCTGAGGGGGGTCGTAGAGCGCGGCGACGGCGGGGATGGTGGCCGAGCAGAGGATGAGCGTCCACTGGAGCCAGTTGTGCCAGCGGCGGTAGGTGGCGCTCTCGGAGCGCAGCCGGTCGATTTCCCGGGGGGTGGCTTCCCGGTAGGAGTACTGGCGCTCGTAGGCGGCGCGCGCGATGTGGGCGGCAGCCAGGACTCGTTCCTCTTCAGCGAGTTCGAGATCGAGTCTCAGTTCTGCGACTGACTTCTCTGCGCCCGGTTGTCCGGTCTCGAAGTTGATGACGAAGGCTAAGCATCCAACGACGATGGCGGCGAAGAGGAAGAAGCCGAAGACGTTGATGGAGGCCATGTCGTAGCGACGCCAGGTCAGGGCGGTCGCGCCGATTAAGGACAGCAGCAGAAGCGGGGCTCCGATCAGCCCAGCAACACCGACGATCTTGACTAATCGGGTGCGTTTGATCTGACGGTGGAGGTTGGCGATGTTCCGCCGGTGGGATATCAGAGCGTCGATTCGGTGGTCTAAGACGGGGCCGGACTGCGGCATGTGTGAGCTTCCCCCATGGGTTGATGGACTGATGGCCAGTTAGATCCTGCTTGAGCCACCCTGGTCGGGCCGTAACAGGCGACCGGCAAGAGCGTGAGCGGGTGGCCGCCGATACGTGCGTAGCCGCTTGCTCGTGGGTTTCGAGGCCTGACAACAGGCGACTCCGCGGCCTACGGGGTAGGCGATCGCGGCGGCGGCAACGCTCGTAGGCACTCCCACCAGTGCGGCGATGACTTCGGCTTCCATGCACGAATCTTTCCGCACTGAAGCGGCCCCTTGGAGGGGAATCAGGCAGACGAGCAGCGGGAGCCGGTGCCAGTAGGGGGAGAATGTCCCGTTCGAGAGCTGACGGGACGTTGAGCTGCGAAAACCTCCCCGCTGGCCAGAAGTTGGCAGGATGAGGCCGACTTGCAAAAAAGATCCACGTAACAGAGGCGGCCCCCACATGCGGGCCCGATTCTTGAAACTCTCGAAGGTGAGACCCGGTAACAGTCAGAGGGGATTGCCCGGATCCACCCCTACATGCCTGGGGCATGGCGAGGAGGACATCGTGGTCAGGGGTTGCCGGCGGCTGCAGGTGCGTCGGGTTGGGGAAACGCGGCCGGCGGGGGAGGACGGGTGCCCTTCGCCGTCAGGCGAAGGGCTGGGGCTGCCCGGGCGCCTACCGTCTTTTGGAGTTGGCGATCCACGAGGGGCCGGGAGTCGGGTGCTTTCCGGGGGCGGCCTTGGGGGCTTTGCTGGGGCCGGCCGCCGTACTCCGGCTGCTGTGACGGTGGGCTTGTGAGGAGACCGCACCGCCGGCTATGGCTGAGGGAGAGCTGCTGCCGCGAGATGTCCGAGCCCGCCGTGGGCGTTCCGCAGCGTGGCGCCGGGGGACCGAGCCGTTCGGCGAACGGGAAGCCCCCCCTTGTGCACCTGAGCCCCGCCGACGTCAGGCGCAGATGGGGATGACACCTCCCCGCCAGGGGAGGGGCCTATTCAAATAACCCTCCAGAGAATCGTTATGACATCACCCACGAGATGACGCACTCCAGTCCGCCAGGACTGGAAAGGGAAGCCAACCAACTTGCAGTCATGCCGCCAGGCATGACGACGTGCCACTTTTTATGGGCCGTCACGCCCGTACGGGTTAACCGTTACCACTCACGGTGGCCCGTCAGGGACACCACTTTCCTCAACTTACAGTCATGCCGCCAGGCATGACGATGCGTCACCTTCACGGCCGTCAGGCCGTGGGGCGGTTGGCCGTCAGGCCAACCTAAGAGCCGACAGGCTCTCCGCC
>NZ_JBIRGO010000036.1:0-45604 GCF_044328065.1 Streptomyces sp. NPDC017993 | reverse complement strand
ATGCCACTCCGCATTCGTTAAATCCCCACGACCCATGGAACCAGCCTGACCCCAACACCTCACCCATGTCCGGAGATCCGAGAAACACTGCCTAGGAGAGGTGCGGGAGCGCCACTACCCCGCCGAAGGACTGATGAACGCGAACTGGAAGGCACCGGAAGCGGCGCTCTGGTGGCCGAGGCCGGCGGCGCTCGGGGGCCGTTGCCGGTAGTTCGTCCCCTGGCACTGCCGTAGCGGCTGCCGAGCGCGTCTGACGGCGAGGTCGGTCATTCACCGCCCGGTGACGGTCGCATCACGATGGACCGTGTGGACGCAGCTGGTCGCCGGACGTCTCGTTGAACGCTTCATGACGCAGTGTGAGAAGGATGGGCCCCCGGTGGTCTTCGCTGGGCTGTCAGGTGCCTACTGGCTGGACAGCGATGAGAGCGACTGCGGCTGGTGTCGCACTCTCCTCGGTTCCGTCTCCACCGACGAAGGACTGGTGAGGAGGACACCCCCCGAAGGCCAGGGTGAGCGCTCAGCACCCAGATGCGAGAGCGTGCAAGCACGTATGGCGCGGGCACGGATCGTCAGAGTTCCCGTGGCAGTGATCACCGTACTGGCCGCGCTGGTGCTGGTGGCAGTGGGCTGACCTGGCACCGGCGACCCGCCGCGTGAAAGCGGACACGAAGTGTCCGTAGGTGCGGCTGTGCCCCGGCGCCAGGGTGGCTCACCCCTGCGACGGGAGACGCGCCGGCGCCGGCTTGGAGACCTTTCGGCCTATTCGAGCTCCCAGCGGTGGTGGCCCGCGTGTTGGGCGGGTACACGTCGTCACGAACGTCGCACCTCCATACGTCTGATCTACCCGGGGGCCTTGATGAGTGGCGAAAGCCTTGCAGGCAAGAAGATCGCGATCCTCGCGGCGAGCGGAGTGGAGCAGGTAGAGCTGGTACAGCCCCGTGATGCCGTGCGCGCGGCCGGTGCCGACACGGCGATCATCTCCGTGCCCAGCGGGGTCGAGGACGGGCGGATCCAGGCGATGAATTCCGACATCGTGCCCGCTGACACCTTCCAGATCGACGCCCTTGTCAGCGCCGTGTCGGTGGACGATTTCGACGCCCTGATCCTGCCCGGCGGCACGATCAACCCTGACAAGCTGCGCCAGGACGATGAAGCCGTGGCGTTTGTGCGGGCCTGCGTCACCTCCGGCAAGCCGGTCGGTGCGATTTGCCATGGGCCATGGACTCTGATCGAAGCGGGCGTCGTGCGAGGCAGGACCCTGACGTCGTGGCCGAGCCTGCGCACCGACCTGCGCAACGCCGGCGCCACCGTCGTGGACGAGGAAGTCGTCACCGACAACGGTCTGGTCACCAGCCGCAACCCGGACGATTTGCCTGCTTTCTGCGCAAAGATCATTGAAGAGTTCGCCGAGGGGCGCCACCAGACCTGACCATCCGACCCGACTAGGAGTTGTCACATGTCTCTCGGCAGCGAAGAGCAGCCAGGCCGCCGCTGATGGACCTGAAAGGTCGGCCAGCAGGCGGCGAAGGAGTGCCTCTGTCCGCCTGAATCTATCGGGAGCAACTGCGTCACCTGATTGCCCGGCTCCGCCGGGCCCTGCTGGATGAGGCGGGAGGCCGGCATTTGGGGACCGCTCACCCGTTATCTCGGACTGCGCCATCACGAGGGAGAACCGCAGTACAGCATTGGTGCGGCCCGTCTCGTCCCGTGCTGAGCACGCCGGGCTGCAATGTGTAGCTTCAGAAGCTGGCGGACGCATGGGTGACGCGCGCCCAGGAAGCGGGCGAACTCCGCGGATCGGGGGGGCTATTGCTGTGGGCCCCAACCGCACGACGGCGAGCCGCGCGGCCTGCCCTAGCATCGAGGCATGCTCACACTCGGCATCACAGTGATCGGTGTTGCGGACGTCGCCCGCGCTGCCGAATTCTGGACGGCGGCGCTGGCTCTGACTCCCTCTGAGGAGTGGAAGAGCGAGAACTGGCAGACCCTATCCCGAAGTGACGGTTCGGGCCCTGCCCTCGGCCTCATGCGCAGCCAGTCCCCGGCCGAGCCCCGCCCGCGCATCCACCTCGACTTGTTCGTGGAGACGGCTGCCGAACAAGAAGCCGAGGTCGAACGACTCCTCGGGCTCGGTGCGACGAGGCCGGAATGGGACATCTACCCGGAAAACCCGGACTTCGTTGTCCTGGCGGATCCTGACGGCAACATCTTCTGCATCGTCGATCTGAGCCACGCGCCGAGCAGCTGACGGGGACGAGGGCACCTAACCGGGCTGGGGGCGACAGCGCGCAGGGACTGGCCAGCAGGCCGGTGTTCTCCTCCTCCTACATGGTCTGGCTTTGGTCGCGAGCGTCGAACCGCCGGAGCGCCCGATACGGCCCATGATCCGAGCGAGGCCGTGGTGGAGCATGCGCCCAGCACGCCCACGGCCTGTAAGTATCCCGGCGGCAGGGTCGAAGCGCAGTGCCCACTCGACCGCGAACCTTACGAGGCGCTCGTCGAGGTGGTGTTGGCGTGGATCGAGCCGACCACCGCGCTGCAATTGACCGGCCATCCCCGCGCATCCGCTGTCCGGCGATTCCTGGCCTGCCTGCCGGAGGCAGCGGCCGACAGGCCGTCGCCAAGGTGGCGTTGGCTGAGGGGAACCACGACCGTCGGGTCCGTCAAAGGGCGCGGTGCGATTCGTCCATGCGTGGCTCGACTGGTGCGAGCACTCTGCGATCGCCGCGCCCGGCTCAAGGAAGCGGCTTCAGCAGTCATTGGCGCAGGGCGTTCTAGAGCCAACGCCGATTCGCGGCCCCTAAGAGCTCACCTCACCCTCGAGGTGTCAGCCCCTCGACCGGAAGGCTCTCTGCGGTGAGGCACTCCGTCGGCCCGTGCCAGGTGCGGCATTGGGTGCATTTCCAGTCTGTGCGCAGCGCCTGAACCGTCGCCGACGTGCCGCACCAGCAACATCCGCGAGTCACGTCAAACCAGCCGCAGGGCATCGTGCCCACGTACCTAGCCTCTCGTCGCAGTTGTTCCGGTGGAGGGGCGTGCGCGGCGTCTCGCCGAGGGCCGCAGGCAGGCGTAGGGGTCCGGGCAGTCGTCATGGCGGCATGGTGCCGCACATGCGTGACGCTTTACGCACCTGGCGCCGGTGGACGGCGAGTCCCCTTAAGCGGGACCGGCGTACCCGGGGTTTCGCGACCGCCTCGATATGCGCCGCCCTCCCCGGCAGCTACTGGTGTCTGGTGCCATCGGGGAGGGGGCGAACGTGCGCACGAAAGTGGCCGACACGCCAGGGTGGAAACCGGGCGGAGTGTCTGTCGACCGATTACAAGGCGTTCGTGCTGGGATCTACGTTGACCGGCGTCAGCCCGCATGCAGAACCGCAGGGCTGGGCATCCGCTGCAAGGGCCTCGTTGGTGACAGAAGGGGCCGGACCGAGCGGTTCTTGCCCAGGGCTGTGTGGCAAGCGCGAAGGGGCCTTGGCGGGAGCTTGGGGGCGGCCGGGTGAACGGTGGGTGGTGGTGCGGGGCGGGGCATGGTGGCCAGCTGTTAAAAGGGGCTGCTGCGGTCATCGTCGCGTGAGCGCTGGCCAGTTGTCGCCGGCTGGTTCACGATTCACTGCCTGGGCCCTTTTGCGGGCCCGGCGGTCTTTGGAACGGGTGAGCAGGCGCCCGTACGGCTCGTGCGGGACAGGGAGGGCGTGGGTGGCCGGCGGCGTGAGTGCGGCGGAGCCAGTTGAGACGGGCAGGCTTGCCCGTATCGGGCAGTGGTGGTCCCGGGCATGGGGGTCCGACGGGCATGAGCGTCATACGGCGCTTTTGATCGGTAAGAGTGCGCTGGCCGCGACGATCGCTTGGGTCATTTCCTACAACCTCCTGAATGCGCAGTCGCCGGCCTTCGCGCCGTTCTCGGCGGTGCTGATCATGCAGGTCACCGTCTACCAGTCGCTGGTGCAATCGCTGCGTTACGTCGGCGCGGTGGCCGCCGGGGTGGCCGTGCAGGCCGCCCTTGGATTCCTTGCAGGGCCAGAAGTGGTGACGTTCGCGCTGGTGACTCTGGCTGCCCTCGTCATCGGGCGCTGGCCGGCCTTGGGAGCGCAACGCGGTCAGGTGGCCACGGCGGCGTTCTTCGCCTTCTCCACGTACACCTCTGCGACGGGGAATCTCGAAAAGCTCGCCCAACTCGGCCAGATCGTCCTCCTCGTCATCATCGGCTCCGCCGTCGCCTTGGCCGTGAACCTGGCCGTCTTCCCGCCCATGCGCTTTCGCAGCGCGGAGTACAGCATCCGCACCCTCGCCCACGCGTTGGGCGACCTGCTGAGCGACATCCACCCCGCCCTGGCCGCAGGAGAAATCGAGGAGGAACGCACCGAGCAGTGGCGCACCCGCGCCGCGCAGACCGGGGAATTGATCACCCAGGCACGAGCCGGTATGCACACCGCACAGGAGAGCCTCTACTACAACCCGCGCCGCCTCTTGCGCCGTCACCGCGAACGCACCAGCTTCGAAAACTACGGCGCGGTGCTGGACGCCCTGGAACGAACGCTGTACCAGGCGGCCTCCCTCACACGCAGCCTCGACCAATGGCGCGACAGCGAGACCACCTACCCCTACAGGCCCTTCCTGGAGTCCTACGCCACGTTCCTGGAAGCCATCGCCGACATCGCACAGCTCCTGAGCACCTTGGACGAGGACCATTTGGCAAGCCAGGCTGCTGACCTGTGCCAACTGGCGGAGCGCGCACAGCACTGCCGAAGCCAGATGGCCGCGCAAGCCGAGGGAGACGGTTTGCCCCTCGCGGACCCGACCCGCCCCTACGGGGTGCTGACGGTAGAAGCCACCCGCTTGATGGAAGAGTTCCAGCACACCAGCGACGTACTCCGCCGCTACACCACCCCATGAGCCCCTGTGCGCACCAGTAAGGCGACCAGCCTCTCGCCAAGCACTCCACGGACCGGGGGAGCGTAAGCAGGCATGATGCGGCCTACCGGCCTATCGGCCTGACGCGCTTTTAGCAGAGCCATGTCCGCCCGTGGACCTCGCCCCCAGCTCCCGCACGCGCGGTTTCCGTGCTGGTGGCCCGGGCCGGCCTGCCTCGTCACCTGACCGGGCCTACGACAGTCGGCCGGTTGCGTGGTCCCGGGTGCGATCTCGGCAGGCCGGGCGTGCGATGGTGGTGGAGGTGGTGCAGACCATGGCTCGTCCGGTGTGGAGCGGGTCGCTGTCCTTCGGGCTGGTGAGCCTTCCGGTGCAGATGTACTCGGCGACGGAGAGCCATACGGTCCACTTTCACCAGATCGAGCGGGGCACGTCCGACAGGATCCGCAACAAGCGGGTCAACGAGCGTACGGGCGATGAGGTGGCCGCCGAGGACATCGTCAAGGGGCTCGACGCGGGTGACGCGTATGTGGTGGTCGAGCCGGAGGAGTTGGACGACATCGCTCCGGGGCGGTCCAAGGCACTGGAGATCAGCGGGTTCGTGGACCTCGACGAGGTGACGCCGATCTTCTTCGACAAGACCTACTACCTGGGCCCACGCGGCAAGGAGTACGCCAAGGTCTACGGGCTGCTCCACCGGGCCCTCGGCAGGTCCCGCAAGGCCGGCATCGCCACGCTCGTCCTGCGCAACCGCGAATACCTGGTCGCGGTGAAGGCCGAGGCGGACCTCCTGGTGCTGCACACCTTGCATTGGGCGGACGAGATCCGCGACCCGTACGACGAGGTGGCGAACCTCCCCGAGAAATCCGAGGTCACCGACCGCGAGCTGAAGACCGCCGTGGAGCTCATCGAGGCGCTCAGCACGGACTGGGAACCGGAGGAGTACCACGACACCTACCAGGAGCACGTCCGGCGGCTCATCGAGGCCAAGCAGAAGGGCGAGACGGTCGAGAAGGCCAAGGAGCCGCCCGAGTCCACCAACGTGGTGGATCTGATGGACGTGCTGCGCTCCAGCGTGAAGACGGCGCAGGGGAAGAAGAGCGCCGGCACCCGGGCGAAGAAGGCGTCCGGCACCCGGAAATCCCGCGGAACGAAGAAGTCCGAAGCGCCGAAGAAGTCCCGAGGGGGAGGGAAGTCCGCCGGGGGAAAACAGCCCGCCCACCTGGACGGGCTGACGAAGGCCGAACTCTACGAGCGCGCCACCGAAGCCGGTGTCCGCGGCCGCTCCTCGATGAGCCGCGACGAGCTGATCAGTGCGCTGTCGCCGAGTGGTGGACGAAGCCGCGCGAAGGCGTCCTGACGTTCCTGGCCGGCCAATGGATCGAATCAGCCAGGACCTTCACCGAGCTACCCAGTGCCAGCCGATTCGCCCACCACCTCGACGCCGTGCCGCAGGGCACAGCCCGTGGAACTCCGGTCTCATGGGAGGCCACGGCGATCGGCACTGATCACCGAGATTTGCTTCTGGCGACACGGTTCTTACCGCGCCCTTTCTCGTGTGAGTTCCGGTGGCGGGCCCAGGCGGGTAGGGCGAACCAGCACAGCAGGAACCAGGCAACGAGCGCTACGACGATCCACGGCACGGCGCTGTTGTGCATCGCGACGCGCAGGATGAGGAGCAGCACGGAGGTGACGGTGGCCAGCAGCAGCACGGCTCCTGCGAGTGTCATCCTTGAGGCCCAGAGCACCGTTTCGGGTTTGATCCTGCGTCCGGTGACGAGTCGGTGAAGGGTGACAGGGCCGATGAGTGCGCCGGTGGTGGCTGCGCCGAGGAGGACGGTGACCACGTAAATGGTCTTGTCCGTTTGGCCGAGCGTGACGAAGCGGGGCATGAAGACGACGGTGAGCAGAAACCCGAAGAGGATCTGCATACCCGTCTGGATGACGCGGACTTCTTGAAGCAACTCGTTCCACCGCCGGTCGGCCCGCTCATCCGCCGACTCATGGCGTCCGTCAGACGATTCCATTCGCCCTCCCGAGCGGGCCTGTCATTGAGGCAGCTGAGGGAGCACTTGTGTGCGGTAGAAGTCGAAGAAGCCGCGCTGGTCAGGGCCGATCTGGCTGACGTATACGGTGTCGAATCCTGCGTCCGCGTAGGCGTTGATCGCGCTGAGGTGCGCTTCGGCCTCGTCTCCGCACGTCACGTTGTTCGCGACGCGGTCCGGGGTAACCAGTTGTGACGCCTGTTCGAAGTGCGGGGGAGTGGGGAGGATCTGCGGCAGTTCACCGGGAAGCTGCTCGTTGGCCCACAGCCGGTGCGCAGTCCGAACGGCCTCGTCCCGGTTTGTGGACCAGCACACTTTCAATCCGCCGAGAACGGGCTTTGTGCCGCCGCCGCTGTTTCGAAAGCGCTCGACCGCCTCAGCGTCCGGGACCATGGTCACGAAGCCGTCGCCGATCCGACCGGCCAGTTTCGTGGCGGCGGGGCCGAACCCCGATACGTCGATGGGCACCGGCTCGTCGGGGGCGGTGTAGAGGCGGGCGTTTTCCACGGTGTAATGCCTGCCGTGGTGGCTGATCTGTTTGCCTGTGAAGAGCTTCCGCATCACCTCAACGGCTTCTTCGAGCATGTCGAGACGAACGGATGCCTGGGGCCACGCGTCTCCGAGGATGTGCTCGTTGAGTGCTTCTCCGCTGCCCACTCCAAGTCGGAACCGTCCGCCGAGCTGCACCGCAGCGGTCGCTGCCGCTTGAGCGGTGACGGCAGGATGCATCCGCATCGTCGGGCATGTCACAGCCGTTCCCACGGGAAGCGACGTGGCTTGTGAAAGGGCCCCGATTACCGACCAGACAAAGGGGCTCTGGCCCTGTGCATCGTTCCACGGGTGGTAGTGGTCGGAAATCCACAACGAGGTGAAGCCGGCCTGCTCCGCCATACGAGCCTGCTCGACCAGCTCTGCTGGCCCATGCTCCTCACAGGCCAGAAAATAGCCGTACTGCACGGTCCGACCTCCATCGCTGACTCGGTGGGCCTTCCACATGCCCGGCCCCGGGCTGGAGACCAGCGGCGCTGGCAACGCCAACGGATGAGAGCCGGCCGGGCTCTGGCCGGCTCTGGCGGGGTCCGGCCTTCAGTCGGTGGAGAGGGCTTCGAGGAGGTCTCCGACCTGGGGGTCGGGCAGGGCGCGGGCAACGTCGGCGAGGGCGACCATGCCGACGAGGCGGTGCCCGTCGATGACCGGCAGGCGGCGGACCTTGTGGGTCGCCATGGTCGCGAAGATCTCGTCGGCGCTGTCGTCGGCGCCGATGGTGACGGCTTCGCCTTGGGCGAGTTCGCCGGCCTTGGTCTGTTGGGGGTCGCGGCCCTTGCCGAGGACCTTGACGGTGATGTCGCGGTCGGTCAGGAGGCCCTTGAGTTTGTCGTCGTTGCCGCAGATCGGCAGGGCCCCCACGCCCATGTCCGTGAGCTTGCGGGCAGCGTCCGAGACGCTGTCTTCGGCGCCGATGCATTCGGCGCCGGGGGTCATGAGGTCGCGTGCAACAGCCATGTCAGAGTTCGCCTTCCATGAAGAGGATGTGCTTACTGGCCGCGGCCGGTGACGTAGTCGCGTGCGCGGTCGGCCAGGCCCAGGCCGGGGGCCAGAAGCTTGCTGATCGCCGGGTTGTCCGGGGCGCTGGGGTGTGGGCGGGTGGGGGCGGTCTTCTTCGCCTCGCGGACCTTTTCCCCCAGACTCTCCAGGAGGTAGCTGTGGACGCCTTCGCGCAGTTGTGGGAAGAGGTTGTGTTCCTCGTCGGCGACGTGAGCGGTGACTTCGGTGCGCAGTTCGCGCACGAGCCGGTCGAAGTCTGTGTCGTCGGCGTCGCGTTCCTCGAGGTCCTTGAGGAGGTTTTCGACGCGGGCGTGGTCGGCGACCTCCCGGTCGGCGATGGCGTCGCCCCCGTCTAGGTGCTCGCGCACCGCGGGGTAGAGGTGCTGCTCCTCGGCTACCGAGTGCCGCACCAGCTCGATGGTCAGCGCATCAGCCAGCTGCTTGCGGCGCTCACTGCCTGGCATGGCGTTGTCCAGCTGCTCGAACAGCTCATCCACCTCGCGGTGGTCGGAGGTCAGCTCCGCGATGACGTCCCCACCGTGACCCATGGCTCGTTCCCCTTCCTTTTCCGGGCGCAGCCAGCTCCGGCACGCCAGGAGACGGGTTCCCGGCGTACGCCGCGATTAACGGCGAGGTGAGTAGATTGCACCGTATGCCCCGGCGCCGGGACGTTGCGCGGTCCTCCGCGCGGGCCGAGACGGGGGCGCCTTTCGGGGTCTGGGGGCTGGCTGCTGTCCTGGCACGCGGGCGGCCAAGTGTCCCGGTTTTCCGTATGTGGCGGCGCCTACCAATCACGCGCGTGCCTCGGCCGTATCAGCCGTTACCCCCAAGCGGCCCGCTTAGGCCGCTGCTGAGAGCAGGGCTGGCTACCGGTCATCGCCCAGTTCGCTGAGCAGCTGCTTGGTTTCGACGAGCAGGCTTCCGCTGACAGCCGCTGCTGTTCCTGGCTGGTGCGGAAAGTCTGAGACCAGCTGGTCATAGATCTGCCAGGCCGGCTCGGCCTGTCCGACAGGGCCCCCCACCGGGGCCCTCTGCTCGTCGCACCCCTGGCCGAGGGCGTGTGCTCGGGCCTTGCACAGCTCCGCCAGGTGCTCGGCCAGTTCTGCGTAGCGGGTGAGGAATTCGGTGCCGGGCGGACTCAGACGCGCTTGCTCTCCTGCGGTGCCTGCCAGGGTGCGGGCGATCGCCATCAGGTGGGCGATGATGCGCTCCCAGGAAGTGTCCGCCTCCGGAGGCGGAGGCGGCGAAGCGGTGCGACGGGCGTAGAGATGCCAACGAGGGTTGAGCCGGGCGCTCTCGGCACGCCACCTGCGCGCCTCGGCAACGTCGTGAGGGACGCGTGCGATGCGATGGGCCCGGTCGAGCCACCCCGCCGCGTCGGAAGCTCCCCACTCTTTGCTCAGGCCCTCGGCGACAGAGTGAAGGAGTTCAGCGCTTTCCCGGGGCAGGCGCTGAAGCTGCTCGCGCACGTTGTGCAGGTGGACGGGCGGGAAGACCAAGGCGTTAACGGTGATACCGATGACGGCGCCGATCGCGGTTTCCAGCAGGCGGTGGCCGAGCTCGCTGAGAGAGTAGGAGCCGTAGGTGATGACAAAGAGGGCAGTGGTGGACCCGTAGATGCCCTGGGCGCCCAACCTGCGGTAGGTGCCGACCAGGACGAGTACCGGCAGAGCGATCAGCAAGGCCGGCAGGGTGCTTCCATCTGTCATGGCCATCGCAGCAGACGCCCACAGAGTGCCAACGACAATGACCGCGAGCTGCTGCAGGCCCGAGCGTACGGAGCGGTAGACCGTCGCATCCACCAGTGCCAGAGCGGTCCAGGGTGCCATCAGCGCCATCGGCGCGGTCAGCCACCAGCCGGTCAACGCCCACGCGGCAATGGCCGCACCGGCTGCCTTGAGCGACTGGACCATCGAATCCCGCTCCGGCCCCGGCCCGCGCACAGCACTGCGCGCTGTGCGCCCTGCCGCCTCAAGTTCCCACGTCAGCCACTGCCACGCCGCCACCGCACCCCCGGTCCGTGATCGTGAGCCTGTATTCGGCAAGGCTGCTGTAGCGCTGTTCCGGTTCGGTCGCCAGAGAGGAGGGCGTATCAACGTGTGAGAGCGGAGTCGTCCTGGACGCGTGCGCCTGGGAGCTGATGGCGTGCGGCGATCAGGGCTGCGTCCGCGTCCCACGTTCCGGTCGAGACGCACAGGGTGTAGGCGACGTCTTCCATACGTCGAAGGATGGCGCTGCTGCCTTCCTGGGCGTGGAGCAGCCGGAGGGTCTTGTACTGCTCAACGAGATCGCGCAGCACTGCGGGGTGAGCCATCAGCATGGTCCAACTCCATCATCGTGAATGAGGCCTTGCCGCGTGTGCCCGCCTCCCGTGCCTGCAGTCAGCCTCCGCGGAGGTGGCTGCTCACGAGCAACGTGTCTCCGATCACGTCGATCGTCGCGGCGTTGCCGCGGTGCACGCGAGAGTCGTTCGCGACATGATGACCGGTCGGCTGGATCGCCCCGCAGGTTATCGACCAGGAGGAGGTCGAGGTCAGACGTGAGGAAGGCATCTGGGGGCCACTGCGCCGCATATCCGAGGGAGGCGGCGAGAAAGACGTTGGGTCGTGACCCGAAGTTAGCCCCCACAGTGGGCGGCTGAGCGCTCGGGCAGCGGGCCTAGAGGATCCGACAGAGGGCCAGCTGTATGAAGAGGCGAAGCAGACCTGGTAAGCCGCCACCAAGCCGTGAGGAGCGCCATGCCCGCCGCTGGTAACCACCCGTCACCTCCCGCCCGCGGGGCGCCCTGCTGGGTGAACCTGATGGCCCGCGACCTGCAAGCCACGCAGGACTTCTACGCGGCGGTGCTGGGTTGGGCCTTTCGTCCCGGCAGCCTGGGCGAGGAGTTCTCTGTGGCCCTGGCGGAAGGACGCCCGGTGGCGGGAATCAGCGCGCTGGCGCCGAGTCTTCAGGCCGCGGTGGCATGGACGCCCTACTTCGCCGTGGACGACGTGGATGAGACCGCAGCCAAAGTCCGCGAGCGCGGTGCCACCGTGGCTGTCGGGCCGCTGAGGTTCAGGTCAGGTCGTGCGGGCCTCTGCGCCGACCGCGACGGGGCGGTTTTCGGGTTCTGGGAGGGCCGGACCCTTTCTTGGTCGATCGGGCAGGGCAGCGCCCCGGCCTTCCTTGAGCTGCTCACCCGTGATGCCTTCGATGCAGCCATCTTTTACGGCGAGGTCCTGGGCTGGGCCTCCAGCGAGCCAGGTGGCTGCGACGTCACGTACGAAGACGACCGGGTCGTCGTCCGCGACGGACCGCGTACGGTAGCCACCTTGCGTGGTGGAGCCGACGAGGCCGCGCCCGATCCGCATGTGAGGCCCCGGTGGAGCATGCACCTGCAGGTTGCTGACCTGGCAGCGGTGTCCCAGGCCGCCGTGGCGGCAGGTGGCGTCGTGCTCCCGCAGGCGCCCGTGCACGACAGACCCGGAAGCCATTGCATCATTCGCGACCTCGACGGTGCACTGTTCACCGTCACCGACGCCCCATGCTCAGGCCCCCGATGACCCCTCGGCAATGACTGCTTCAGTCGGCATCGGACGGAGGGCCAAGCCGTCAGCTCCCGGCGCTGAGATGCGGGGGCCATGGCGTTCGCAGCGGCCAAGCGAACCGTAAGAGCACCGCCGCACGTCGGTCCCCTCCGGCATCCGGAGGGGACCGACGTGTGGAGCCGACGGGTTACGCCACTGGCTCGCTAGGAGGCAGGGGAACTGCAAAAGGCGCTTCTCCCCGCCTGGTCGGGCGTTGGGGCGGCGTCGCTGCTCGCCCTGCCAGCCGGCTTCGGTGGCTCGTGTACTCAGCCGCCCGTGTCGCGCTCGGACACATTTCGGCGTGCACTAGATGGTGCGCGCTCCGGTGCGGGCATTGCCCGTGCAGTGACGGGCACGCGCTGAAGGAAAGCCCCGTCTGTGAGAGGAGCAGGTCATGCCTGCAGGATCGAACCGTAAGCGGGAGCGGCAGTACGAGCACATCAAGGAAGGCGCCAAGGAGCGCGGCACCTCCGAGGGGCGCGCGAAGGAGATCGCCGCACGAACCGTCAACAAGGAACGCGCGCGATCGGGGGAGTCGAAGTCTGCGAGCAAGGTCTCCACCCGCGATCCGAAGTCAGCCCCCCAGCGCGGCGGCGAGCGCTCAGGCAGCGGTGCCGGCCCACAGGGGCCGACGAAGGACCAGCTGTACGAGGAGGCGAAGAAGAAGAACGTCGAGGGCCGCTCGACGATGAACAAGCAGCAGCTACGCAAGGCCGTGGGCCGCTGACCGTTGCCCGGCTTGAGTTGGGCGAACGTTTCCTCCGCAGGGCCCCGGGCACCCGCTCGATGATCGGCCGTGCAGCAATTAGCAAGATCCAGCGCATTGCGCTGGAGGAGTCGGAGGTTCACCGTGTTGAGGGCAATCGCAGATGTGCTTAGGTCGATCGGCGGGGCTATCGCTACCGTGGTCACCCTGCCGTTCCGGGCTGTAGCCCGGCTGTTCGGCGGCGCCTCGAGTTCCGCCCACGGGCGCCACTGACACGTCGGCGCGTGTCGATGCGCGGACGCCCCGAAGCTCAAGCCCGGCTGGAACCCCCGTCCAGCCGGGCTTGCGTCTGCCGGCGCGGAGGAGCCGTGGGAGCGCTGAGTCGCGCGGCCTGCGGGTCGGGCGTAGACAGCAGATATGAGCGAGAACGACACCTTTCGGCCCGGCGAGGTGGTGCCCGACAGCGGCATCTACGAGTGCGACGCGGCCAGGCGCACCACTGGAGCACAGACGTGAAGGGCCGCTTCCCGCCGCTCCCGCAAGGCTGCGCAGACGGCACCTGGACGCTGAAGGACCCGGCGCCCCCCGCCGACTGACTGCGCAGCCTTGGCGCACGGAGGCGCCCTGTCGGTGAAGATGATCGGGGGGAGTGGCACGACGGTCTGCCCGTCAGGGTTCTACGCCCTCTACGAGGGCAGCGACTACAACGAGACCAGCAGCGCCCACCGGCGAGTGTTGGTCGCCGACGAGCCGGTGGGTGACCTTTCGAGACGAGTGTCGCCGTCGCCCCGGCCGTCAAGCGCGCCCTGCTGGGTGCCCATGATCTGGCGCTGGCACCGGGGCTCGTACACGAGGCGACCGTATCGGCCGGCCGGTCGCGGGACCCCGCGCGGCTCGGCGGAGAACAGTCGAAGGTGCTGGGTCGTCAGGTCTCTGGTTGGCTGGTGGGCACGTGTGGTGGCAGGGCACAGGGGTAGCCGAACGAGGTCACCAACTGGCGAGACGCGAGGGTATACGCGTCGAGACGAACACCCATCGCCGAGGTTCCGGCGGGGAGTCCCTGTGGGGCGCCCCGCGCCCGTGGCGGGCGGTGGGATGTGGAGATGACATGGATCTGCTCCGTAGTCCGGTTGCACGGGCGTGGCGGCATTGGCGCCGGCCGCGTGACCTGACCGTCCGCCGCCGTTCGGTGGACGTCGAGGACACCAACCGGCGGTTCGTGATGTATGGGGTGCTGCCCCTCTGGTTCGTGCCCGCGGTCGCGGACTGGGTCATGCATCGCCGCACCTGGATCGAGGAGACCACCGGAGTGCGGGAGTCGGCGCTGCACGCGCTGATGATGACCGAGGCCGGTGTCCCCGTGGCGCTCGGCCTGCTCGCCAAGGTCAACCCGCTGGTGCTTTCGGTCATGGGCGGTGCCGCGGTGGTCCATGGGGGCACCGCTCTGTGGGACGTGAGCCTGGCGACCGAAGAGCGGGAGGTGCGGCCGATCGAGCAGCACATCCACAGTTTCCTCGAAGTGCTGCCGCTCACCGCGATGGCGTTCACCTGCTGCCTGCACGCCGACCAGGTGCGCTCCTTGCTGCGCGGCGGACGTGGCGCCGAGGACTGGAAGCTGCTCCCCAAGGACAACCCGCTGTCGGCGCGCTATCTGGCGGGGCTGGGCATGGCCATCGGCGCATGCGTGGCGCTGCCGTACGCCGAGGAGATGACGCGGTGCGTCAGGGCGGCCAGGCGTAGGCACCGGTGAGCGGCCGGCGGCACACCGGGCCGGGTGGGGCCCGCGCGCACTCCGCGTCATGGCCGATCAGCGTGCAGTTCGCCCGTCCGTCTGCCTGGGGCGGTGCGGAGGGAGCCCGGTCGGTGGAGCGGCGCCGTGCAGCCGGAACCACTTCCCCGAGCGCGTGCGGTCGTAGCCCTAGGAGTCCGCGAGGGCGCTGTTCCCCGGCAATCGTCCGGCAGCGGGTCGTCCCCAGGTGTCCCTGAACAGGGCGGCTGAGGTACCACTGACAGCGACGTCGATGAGCATCAGCCTGAGCCCTGCGGTCTCGGTGTGCAGAAGGGCATTGGTGACGAGCTCGGTGACGCACAGGCGCCCCGCGTCGAACAGGGGCGGTCGGGGATGGAGGGCCTCCACAAGCGGCCTCCCTGGCCTGCGCCGCGGCGCTCTCGGCCTGCGGGAGTCGCATGGCCAGGGGGCGTACGTGCGTGTCGGAGGCTGTCGTGGGCGTGGGCATCAGAGCCGTGGAGTCACACATCCCTGGCCTCTTCCTCCAGCGCACAACACAGTGCGGAGGCTTGGCCGTAACGGCCACCGGCCCCGCTTCCGTGTGACTTTGGTGCTGCCTGGCAGGAGAGCGCATCTGGTCGTCGTGCTGCCGGCCGTAGGTGCGCAGCAGGGGGAGAGTCTTTCCGGCGGTGGCGGTGGCGGTGGCGGTGGCGGTGGCGATGGCGATGGCGACGGCGTAGGCGTTGGCGTTGGCTGGGACGTTGGAGCTCGAATGCGCGCGGGTCTTCGGCGGCTAGAGTCCGATGAGGCGTGCGAGCGTCTGGCAGGTCAGCCTGCGCAAGGCCTCCTCGTCCTCACGGGCCCCTGAAAGGCCGACGCCGGGCGTACCACCGGCAATGTGCGCAACTCGAGCATGATGGCGTCTTGTGGTCGCTGCCGGCTTTGGCGAATTCCCAAGCGACTTGGTCGCGCTGCTGCGTCCGGGAGGAGTGATGTCGCAGGTAGGCAAGCTCTTCGGTCTCGCGGGCCCTGCAGGTTTTATGCAGAGGTGCTGGGTAGGCGGGTCGTGACAAGGCAGCAACGCGAGAGCGAGGAGCAGCCATGGCGACGACGGCAGTAGTGCAGGACCAGATAGCGGGGATGAACTCCGCGCCCCACTCGACCGAGGGCCCCTTGCCGGTGGTGGAGGAGGCTCAGCGTGTGGCCCCGCAGGATGCGCGCCGTTTGTCGAAGCTGTTCTTCGAGCGGCTGTCGGTCTTGGAGGAAGGCACCGGGGAGTACCAGTACGCGCGCAACACCCTGGTCGAGATGAATCTGTCGCTGGTGCGCTACGTGGGGCGCCGCTTCCGCAACCGCGGGCAGCAGATGGAAGACGTCCTACAGGTCGGCACGATCGGTCTGATCAAGGCCATCGACCGCTTCGACGTGTCGCTGGAGAACGAGTTCACGACCTTTGCCATCCCCTACATCACCGGAGAGATCAAGCGGTTCTTTCGCGATACAACCTGGTCCGTGCACGTGCCGCGCCGGCTGCAGGAGCTGCGCGTGGACCTCGCACGCGCTCGCGAACAGCTGGAGGGACGCGGCATCGCCGAGCCCTCCGTCGCCGACTTCGCCGCCTACTTGGAGCTCGCGGAGGAGGACATCATCGACGGGCTGGTCGCCTGCAACGGGTACGACGCCGACTCCATTGACCGGCCCATCGAAGCCGGTGGCGGGGCCAAGCAGCGGACAGGGATCGTCGCAGACCTGGTGGGCAACGAGGACCCCTCGCTTGCCCTGGCCGAGGACCTTCAGGCCCTCAAGCCGCATCTGGCTCAGCTCGATGAGCGTGAGCGCACCCTCATTGAGCTCCGCTTCGGTGCGGAGATGACCCAGGCCGAGATCGGCAAGGAACTGGGGCTGTCCCAGATGCACGTCTCCCGTCTCCTCGCCCGCACTTGCGCCGCCCTGCGCGAGGGTCTCCTCGCCGAAGCATGAGGACCCGCCTCGCCCACCAGAGCCAGGCAGCGCAGCGGTTGGGGTGTTCCGTGGCCGGTCATTGACGCTGGTTTGGAGAGCCGACGGTCACGAGCCTGACACCGTGGATAGCAACTAACGAGGGTGAGGCCCGGCCTGAGGGGCCGGGCCTCAGCGCTGTGCAGGCGAAATTTTAGACCTACGCGCTGGTACAGGGGGCGAGGCGCGCCGGGCCAGGCAGCCGCGGTCAGGGAACGATGACGCTGAAGCGGTCACATGCTGGTCAGCGACGCCGGCCCGCAGAGCAGCGTCCAGCCACCTGTGGGTTGTGGAGTGTCGACGACTTCGTCACCTGGCCCAACAAGGAAGATCAGTTCCTAAAGGCGCGCTCGCCACCATCCACCGACCCAAAGGTGAACCATGTCCTTTGAGGCTTCCCAGCACCGCTTCTCCGAGCTCTTCCGCCAGCTGTACCTTGCAGACGACGGCAAGTCGATTGACGAGTTCATCGCCACGAACTCGCCACTGCAGGACGACGTCAAGCTGGAGAACGCGCAGTTTTGGAACGATGGCCAGCGTGCCTTTCTGAGGGAGAACCTCGTACAGGACGCGGACTGGGCGGTGAAGATCGCTCAGCTGAACGAGGCCCTGCGGCGACCCAGGAAGTAGTCGCCGGTGGCCTGTGGGTCGTCGAAGTGGGCTTCGAGCTTCCCGGCCTCAGGTCCCGGCGCCCCTGACCTGTGTAGGTTCCGCAATGCATGCAGCCTTTAGCTGCTCTGACGAGGATGAATGGGCTGCCTCGCCCGGGCCCGGCCGGCTTGGTCAGGCGCTGCTGATGCTGGGCCCGCCGTAGTCGTGTGGCTGGCCGCCGCGCCATTCCACCCACTCGGGGTCATCGAGGAGCGGCTCGGCGTCGGGGAGGCCGGCGCGTCGCAAAAATTCCACGACGTCCATGTCGCTGCGGGCGAGGCCGAGGTCGGTGCCGCCGATGTGTACGCGGCGGCCGGCGTTGTCGGCGGGCGGGTGGATGACGATTCGCACGGTCATGTGGCCAGGCTGCCTGCGGCGGTGTGGCAGCGCATCTGGTGGGGACAATGTGAGACCTGGCCGATGGGGCCGGGCCTCAGCGCTGTGCACGCGAGAATTTGGGTCTTGGCATCGGCGGAGGGACGACGCGCGCGCTGACAATCGGGACAGCTCTCGCTAACGGTTACGTAGCAGGTCAGCGTGTCGACCGTTCGGGGGCTGCGTTCGTCTAGGGGCCGGCCTGCGGCTTCTTCTCCAGCGGCAGGGCCACCCACGCGATGACCGCCTGAAACGCCGACCGGCCTGTCCTGCACGTGCGCGCCGGCCGACGGCTCGGGGCCTGCGGCTACCGCCCCGCTGGGAGCTCGTCCGGCCTGTCGTGATCGCTGGCCGGATCCTCAAGCATCAAGGGCACTTGAGGTCAAGGCGCACGCGCTGAAACGTCAACCCCCTGGGCTCCCCTAGTCAGGCTTAGTCGAGCGCTCTGCAGGTTTCTGCGCAACGCCGTTGTAGTCGCTGCCCTCGTAGAGGGCGTAGAACTCCCCGGGCAGACCGTCGGTACCCGGAGCCGACGCTGTCAAAAGTCCGCACCGGGGCCAGTTAGCCCTCGGTACCAGTTGCGGTATGGGGCGCTCCGACGGGTTTGGATTCCGGGGAGCCGCGTTGGCGCAGATAGACGGAGAGGATGGCCATGGAGGCCACGGCGAGTAGTTCGGATTGCCAGTTCTGCAGGCTTCGGCTCCAGAAGTCTGCAGAGGCCAGGTATTCTCCCCAGCCGATGGGGGCCTGCAGTTGGCGGAGCTGCTGTTCGTTGTAGGCGGCGACGCCTGCGATTGACTGTGTCAGCCACGAGAGCAGGAACAGCGCCGCCATCACCGTGCCGAGCGAGCGCGAGAACAGCGCTTGGCGGGCTCCTCCGATGCCGGCCCAGCCCGGTGAGTCGTATCGGGCGTGGGGGCCCATCCGCTGTTCCTTGTCGGTTTCAGGGCCGGCCTTGGGTACTTCCTTGGATTCGGGGGACCCTCGCTGCAGCAGCCAGACCGTCGCGAAGATGTAGAGGAAGAACTGCAGGTACTCCGACTGCCAGTTCTCCGTCACGTCAACAGCGAAGTCCGAGGATGTTACGTAGTCGCCGAAGCCGACCTGAGCAAACCCCTCTGCCGCGATCTGGTTGTTGAACTCGGCGTGGCCGGCGATCGCCTGGCCTGCGAGCGCCAGCAGGAACGCGACGCCGAAACCCAAGCTCAGCCCGTTGTCACGTACGAAGCGACGCATTTCACGCTCCTTCTCTAGAGCCCTGCGCAGCAGACGCTGGGGCCGCGACGCAACGGCTCACCGGTGCATCAACCCCAGGGCGGCGAAATAGACAAGGCCCCCCACCACGAGGGCCAAACAGAGCGTGAACATCAGGCGCATGGCACGTCAGCGCCCCTTGACCGTGCACTGATACGGCTGGCCGTGCCGGGGCCGGCATCCTGCGGCGACGACCTTCCAGCCCGCGGGAAACTGAGCCAGGAACAACGTGTCGGTGGCCAGAACGACCCTCGCTTGCCCCCCATAGATATCCACTGTCCGGACAGGGCCGCCAGAGGGGAGCTTCTCGGCCGCAATGGCGTCAGCACACGGCGCTTCCTTGGACTGTTCCAACTCGCTTCGCGTCTCCGGTGCCAGGGCCGCGCACATAGCGTCCGGATGGCTTGCGGCCATCGCCCGCTCGAAGCCTGTCGCCGCGGTAGAGGCATCTTGACTACGTTCCCCTGCGCCGCCGCAACCGCCGAGCGCCGCTACCAGTGCAGGCAGGACCAGCAGTCCCATGAGCCAGGGGTGACGTCTCATAACCTGCTCCCTTCGGCAGCCGGTCGAGCCCCCCAGGGTTCCACAGCCGGAACTCGGTGAGCCTCGCAACACGCTCGATCAAGAACGCCCCCTCAGCGAAGGGGCAACGCGCGAGATACCTTGCGGCGAGGCCTTGCCACGGCACGTTCGTGAGCAGGAAGCGAACTCGTCGGTTTGGAGAGTTTGGTAGCAAAAACACCCGTATGCGAGCGATGCAACCTGCATAGGCGATCTCGATGTGTGACCGCCCACCTAGTGTCCTGAGTCAGTAATTCGTTTGCAGTATGAGGCGAGTGACTCGAGGATCTGGTCGGCTGTCTTGGTCCAGATGAATGGCCTGGGGTCTTCGTTCCAGGTGGTGATCCAGGTGCGGATGTCCTTCTCCAGCGCCTGGACGGATCTGTGGACGCCGCGGCGTATCTGCTTGTTCGTCAGCTCTGCAAACCATCGCTCTACCAGGTTCAGCCAGGAAGAGCTCGTGGGTGTGAAGTGCATGTGGAATCTGGGATGGGCCAGGAGCCATGTCTTGATGTCGGCGGTTTTGTGCGTCGCGTAGTTGTCGCATACGAGGTGGACGTCGAGGTCGTGTGGGATCTCTTTGTCGAGCTTGGTGAGGAACTTCTTGAACTCCGCCGCGCGGTGACGGCGGTGGAGGGAGCCGATGACCTTCCCGGAGGCGGCGTCGAACGCGGCGAAGAGGGTGGTGGTACCGGCGCGGACGTAGTCGTGGGTGGCCCGCTCCGGCACCCCCGGCATCATCGGGAGGACCGGCTGGGAACGATCCAGGGCCTGGATCTGCGACTTCTCGTCCACGCACAGCACCAAAGCCCGCTCAGGCGGGTCGAGATACAGGCCGACGACGTCGTGAACCTTGTCGACGAAGAACGGATCCGTCGACAGCTTGAACGACTCGAAGCGGTGCGGCTGCAGCCCGAAAGCCCGCCACACACGCGAAACCGTCGACTGGGACAGGCCCGTCCTCTTCGCCATCGAGCGCGTCGACCAGTGCGTGGCGTTCTCCGGCTTCGACTCCAAAGTCCGCGCGATCAGATCCGCGACCTGCTCGTCCAAAACCGTGCGAGGCCGGCCCGGACGCGGCTCATCCTCCAACCCGGCAACCCTGTCGGCGAGAAAGCGCTTCCGCCATTTCGACACCGTCTCCCGCGTCACCCCGACCTCATCCGCGACCGCCTTCGTCGAGACCGGAAACCCGTCCTCACCAACCACTTCACACGCCAGCATCAAGCGGGCCCGAAGAGCCATGTCCTGAGCACCCTTCCGCCGCCGCACCCACCGCTCCAACTCCGCGCGTTCCGCAGCAGTCAGATCCAACGGCACAAGCTTCGGTCCCGGACGAGTCATTCCACAACCATAGGCGAATTACTGACTCAGCACACTAGTGACCTGAGTCAGAGATTCGGTGGCAGTAGGCGGCGACTTTGTCGAGGATTTCGTCGGCGGTCTTCGTCCAGGTGAAGGGTCTGGGGTGCTCGTTCCAGTTGGTGAGCCAGGATCGGACGTCCCGTTCGAGGGCCTGGACGGAGCGGTGGACGCCGCGCTTGAGCTTCTTTTGTGTGAGTTCGGCGAACCACCGCTCCACCAGGTTCAGCCAGGACGCACTGGTCGGCGTGAAGTGCAGGTGGAAGCGCGGGTGTGCCAGCAGCCACTTCTTGATCTCGGGTGTCTTGTGGGTCGCGTAATTGTCGAGGATCAGGTGGACCTGGAGGTCGGCGGGGACTTCCCTGTCGACCTTGGACAGGAACTTCTTGAACTCGGCAGCCCGGTGCCGGCGGTGCAGGGAGCCGATGACCCTGCCGGTCGCCACCTCCAGGGCGGCGAACAAGGTGGTGGTGCCGGCGCGGATGTAGTCGTGGCTGCGGCGTTCGGGAACGCCGGGCATCATCGGCAGGACCGGCTGGGAGCGGTCCAGAGCCTGGATCTGCGACTTCTCGTCCACGCAGAGGACCAGGGCCTTCTCCGGCGGGTCGAGGTAAAGGCCGACGACATCGCGGACCTTGTCGATGAAAAATGGATCGGTCGACAGCTTGAACGTCTGTGAGCGGTGTGGGGCCAGGGCGAACGCCCGCCAGATCCGCGAGATCGCTGACTGCGACATCCCCGTCGCCGCTGCCATTGACCTGGTCGACCAATGGGTCGCGTTCTTCGGTGTCTCCTCAAGGGTTTTGACGATCACCCTCTCGACGTCGGCATCGGTGATCTTCCGCGGGACACCGGGCCGCGGTTCGTCGCTCATGCCCTCCAGGCCGCGGTCAAGGAACCGCCGTCGCCAAGTGCGGACCGTCTCAGGAGCGATCCCAAGACGGCGCGACACCTCTGCGATCGAATGGCCTTCCGCGGATGCCAGGACAATCCGCGACCTCAGGGCTAACGCCTGAGCCGTCGAACGGCGCCGCACCCAACCCTCAAGCACAGCCCGCTGGGCCTCAGTTACAGACAACGGCGGGATCTTCGGTCCAGGACGGCTCACACACAACCAACGACGAACCTCTGACTCAGGTCACTAGGCCGTTTCCTTCGGATCATCTGATCGTTGGTCTGGTGTGTCGTTAACTGACGCGCAGTGGGCGCGGATCGAGCCGCTGTTGCCGGACCGGGCACCTCGGCGGGGTGGGCGGTGGCGTGATCACCGGCAGGTGATCGACGCGATCGCGTTCAAGTACCGCACCGGGAAACCGTGGATGGACCTTCCCGAGCACTTCGGCTCGTGGAAGGGCGCCCACAACCGCCGGCAGAAATGGGCCGCTGACGGCACCTGGGAAAAGGTCTTCACCGCGCTCCTGGCCCAGGCCGACGCCGAAGGCGACCTGGACCGGGTCGTCACAGTTGACCCGTGTCCGCACCGGCCGCGCGCACGGCATCACGGGTCTGCACCAGCTCTACCTGCTCCGCTCCACTCGCAGCGAGGATCGCGATCTTCTTGCCTGCAAGCTTTCGCCACTCATCAAGACTCCCGGGTAGATCAGACGTATGGATGTGCGACGTTCGTGACGACGTGTACCCGCCGGACCCGCGGGCCTCAGAGACAAGCGCCCGGAACTGCTGAAGGGCGACCGGGCACCCCAACCGGCATCCTCGACTACGAGCACGTGATCCGCATGGCGCCGGCTCTGAGGAAGGCCTGCGACGTTGCTGAACGCGCGACACTCTTCGCTGAGCTGCTCGCCGCAACCCACCACAGCGCCGTCCACGTGGAGATGCGCGTCCTACGCAGTGGGTGACGAAGCTGAGAACCCCCGGCCCGTACCCTGTGGCACCCCGTCCCGGCTTGCCTCTCACAAGCACTCCCCTAGCCCGGCAGCTTCTTCGCCCTGCCCCCTCGTGGCGAGCAGTACCACGAAGGCATCCACGGCGGAGGCAAGGAGGTGGGCTTTGCTGCCGAGCTCGATCAAGGCGATGTCAGCACGCGTGAAGTCGGCTGCGGGGAGGCCCCCGGGAGAGACAACTCCCGTAGTCGTGTCGCTACTCATAGTGAGAGAGCGTAGCGGTGCAGGTACCACCAGCCTCCCGCTCCTCGACAGCGGAAGTCAGTGGCGCGTCCTCACTGCTTCTCCTCCACGCGGATGACACGCCGTAGCTCGTCGGCCGCTGTGTGGCTCGCGCCCTCATGCTGCTCCAGCATTGCCGCCGCGATGGCGTCCAGCTTGCACTGCACGGCGCGCGCGTCACGCCGCTCGATGTTCTTCAGCAAAATGAGCAAGAGCAGGCTGACGGCCGTCATGACACCCCCCGCGAAGATCAGCCACGACACCTGCAAGTGCGCGAGGCGCACGGCGACCGTGCCAACGGACAGGAACACGCACAGAACGTAGAACAGCGGCGAGCTAGTGACATTCGATGCCCGCTCGGAGAAGACGGCGAACCAGCCGCGCCCGGTTCCGCTCCGGTCGGCGGGATGCTGAGTAGTCATGCCCGCCATGTTCGCTGCCCGGCGTCCACCGGGCCAATCCCTGGGCTGACGGGCGCGCCGGAGCCCTCCGTAGCTGGCGGAGCCCTCACATACACGAGCTGCCGACCCCGTTCTCTTACCCCGACCTCGTGGAATCGCCGAGGCCCAACCGCACAGACCGAGCGTCTTCGGGCCAGCGCGCCTGTGGGGCGCCCAGCAGCGCGTATACCTTCGAAGCCTAGGGGTACTGGCTCTGCCGCCGGATCGTCGGGGGTGCTCCGCGCCCGTGTGAACGCACATGCGGGGGACAACGCGATGGCGGCGGACCGACCTCCACCTCCGCCACTCGGGCCGTCGTCTACGGGAGAGATTCCGGTCGGCGCCCGAGGGTCTTACGCCCCCGCTCAGCGCGGTTACTTCGGCGATGGAGGCTCCGCCTCTGATGACTGGAGCGCGAGCCGAAGGCTCCGGGGTGTGTCCGGGCGCCGACGGCTTTGGATCCGTAGTGGGATCCTGGGGGCAGTGGCAGCGCTCGTAGCCGTCAGTCGGAGTGGGGGTCCGCGGGGCCGGTGTCTCCCATGCCCCTGCGGTCCTCATCAGTCCACTTGCGGGTGTCCCGGGGCTCGACATACGGCTCTTCCAAACTCCGGTGTCCGCCGATGATGGCGCGCTCCCGAGCCATCTCAGCGTCAAATTCGAGGCCCAGCAGCACTGCCAGATTGGTGATCCACAGCCAGACCAGGAAGATGATCACGCCGGCTAGAGCCCCGTAGGTCTTGTTGTACGAACCGAAGTTGGCCACATAGAACGCGAAGCCTGCGGAGGCCACCATCCAGATCAACAGCGCCAGCAGACTGCCGAGCGAGACGAACTTGAAGCCGCGCCCCTTAGCATTCGGAGCGCCCCAATACAGGAGCGCCAACATGATGGCCACCAGCACGACGAGGACGGGCCACTTCGCGATGGACCAGACAGTCATGGCGGTGTCACCCACGCCGAGTGCGGTGCCTAGCTGACGAGCCAGTCCGCCTGTGAGGACGACGATCAGAGCACTGATGCAGGCGAGGATCATCAGGGCCAGAGTCAGACCGACGCGGACCGGGAGCACCTTCCATGCAGGTCGGCCCTCAGGGAGGTCGTACACGGCATTGGAATTCCGGATGAACGCGGCCACATAGCCGGAAGCTGACCACAGGGCGACGAGCAGACCGACGATCGCCATCACCCAACCGGTTCCGCTACTCGACTGCAGCTGGGTCACCGCGTTCGTGATGACCTCCCGCGCCGCGCCAGGTGCAAGCTTTTGAATGTTATCAAGGACCGTTTGCGTGGCGGACTGGCCAGCGATCCCCAGCAAGGAAACAAGAGCGAGGAGGGCCGGAAAGAAGGCCAGGACCCCGTAGTAGGTCAGAGCTGCGGCCCGGTCGGGGAGTTCGTCCTGCTTGAACTCCTTCAACGTGCGTTTGAGGACCGCCCACCACGAGGACTTGCTTACCTTCGTCGGGGTATCTGGCACGTCGCGCTCCACCTGGGGATCTGGGCCCCCAGTGGCGTCAGCATCACGTCCGCTGCGCCGACTATCACCGTGTTCGCTGCGCTCTTCGTTCGACATAAGCCACAGATAACCTTAATAGTCACACCTTATGCGAGCGTATGAGGCGATTCTGGTGGCGCGGGTGTCACAGGTCGAGCCTGCAAGCGGCAATGTGGCGTGCGGCGATATGTCGATGCGGAAGCTTGAGCGCAAAGTGTGGGGAGCGACTCGACCCTGAAGTGGAAAAAAATCCCGCCTGCTAGCCCTCGCCGGCCGGAGCCTGGGGCTCACAGCCCTCGTCGAGGCCCAGCAACAGGCAAGTTCAGCTCAGGTACGCAAGTCCAGGACGGGGACGCGCACATTAGGGGCCAGCGCAGGCGGGCCGCTTCAGAGAGAGGCAGCGCCGCCCGCGCCGGCGGCAGGTCCGTCGGCACGGGGGGAGCCGTCGGATCCGCGGAGGCCGATGATCAGTCGGCTACTTCTAACTGCGCCACGGGGTGCTCGTTTGTCACACCCACAAGACGACGGCCTTGAAGGAGCGCATACGTCTGCACACAGCGCTTGGCCCAGCGCGGCAGCATGGCGCGACGCAGGCGTGGGCCAGCAGTCACCTCTTGTCTTGGCCACTGACTCGACCGCTCCCGACAGGGACGAGCCCCGCGCACCGGGGCGGCAGCGCGCCTCAGCGCGTCATTGCCTTCTCTTCGGGGCCAGACAGACGCAGGCCCGGCTGGGTGGGGGTGCCAGCCGGGCTTGAGCTTCTCGAAGCACCACCGAACAGTCGGGCCACAGCCCGGGACGGTGCGGTGCCAACGGCAGCAATGGCCCCGCGGATCGACCGAAGAACATCTGCGTTTGCCCTCAACACGGCGAACCTCCGACCTCCTCCGGCGCGGGGCGCCGGTTCCGCTTGCCGCTGCACGGCCGATCACCGGGCTGGTGCCCCGTGGTCGTCCGAGAAAACGTTCCGCCAGCTCAGGTTGGAGGGCCGCCAGCAGCCCAGGGCCTTGCGCAGCCTCAGCTTGTTCATCGTCGAGCGGCCCTCGACGTTCTTCGTCGCCCCTTGATACAGCTGGTCCTCCTTCGTGGGACCAGTTCGAGGGGGTGATCTGGCGTTTTCGGTCCGGTGCCCAATGGCGGGAGATGCCCGAGGAGTTCGGGCCCTGGACCACCGTCTACGGCCGGTTCCGGGTCTGGCGGGACGCCGGGGTCTTCACCGCGCTGCTGGAGGGCCTGATAGCCGAGGCCGCCCGGCAGGGGAAAACGGACCTGTCGCTGGTTAGCGTGGACTCCACGACCGCCCGCGCCCACCACGACGCCGCTGGAATGCATGTCGAACCCGAGATCCTGGGGGCCCTGGAGAAGGCCGTCAGGGAACAGGAACGGGCCCGGCAAAAGGGGGCACCGGGCGAGGGACAGAACGGGCAGAGCGCCGGAGGCGACCCCGCCCGACAAGAGCGGCGACACCTCCGGCGCAGACACAAAGCCCGCCTGAAGCAGGCCCTGCTCGGCCGGTCCAGAGGCGGACTGACCTGCAAGGTCCACCTCGCCTCCGACCGCAAGTGCCGTCCGCTGTCGATCATCCTGACCGCCGGGCAGGCTGCCGACAACCCGCAGTTCGTCCCCGTCCTGAGCAAGGTCCGCATCCGGCTGCCCGTCGGCCGGCCCCGTATCCGGCCCGACGCGGTGGCCGGCGACAAGGCGTACTCCTCTCGCGCCAACCGCGCCTACCTGCGCAGGCGCGGCCTCAAGGCCGTCATCCCGGAGAAGAAGGACCAGGCCGCGAACAGCAAGAGGCGCGGCAGCCGAGGCGGCCGACCCGTGACCTACGAGGCCGAGCTCTACAAGGACCGCAACACCGTCGAGCGCATGATCAACAAACTCAAAGCCTGGCGCGGCATCGCCACCCGCTACGACGAGACCCCCGAAAGCTACGACGCCGGCCTCCACCTCCGGGCCTCGATGATCTGGCTCAACGCCCTCACCTGGACAGCAGAGTGATCACGACCTGACACAGCCCCTAGGCGCCTGCTCCACCTCAGACGGAAAAGCCAAAACTGGGCACTGCACTGGGCCCGTGACCTACCCAGCGATGCCGCCAAGCCAAAGCAGACCGCGAGCCCAGGGCATGGCCACAAAGAGCCGGCCGCACAGCAGTTCCTCGCGCTCCCGAGCCGTCGCTGACGTTCCTCGGCGCTGGCTGCGTCAGCATGCCGCTGATGTGGCAGTGACGCATGGCGTCGAGGCAGGAAGACGTGCTTGAACTCCACGCCCTTGGGCCTGAGCACTCCCCACCATCAGCTGCTTCGCACATCCGCCGACGAAGAACACCTTCCGCCTGCGACGCGATCACCGCGTAGAAGGTCTGGTGCAACGCAGTCGACCCGACCTGAGCCTGAATTCATCCAACATGCCGTGAATTGGCCCCACTCCCCATCTGAGCACCAGAGCAACGCCCACCGCCGAGTGCGCTCTGACCGGCGGGGCCAGCTGCAGCGTCTCCAACTTGACCACACGCCGCCGCCATACTCGACGCGCTTCGCGAAAAGACCTTTGCCGGAACGAAGGGCTCTACCGCAACTGCCCGCCCGCTCACACGTCGCTTTCACAGGTCCTCGCGGGCCGCGTCTAAGGAATGTCCGCGTACTTGGTCGACCGCGTCCAAGTGTGCCTCGCGCACGACGTAACGGGTAATGCCCCAGCGACGCTCATGGTCGGCCATTGCGGCTCTGATCTCCTCCACAGTGCCGACCCACGCGTAGGGGGAAGCAAGCACCGTGGACGCATCGCAGTGAAGTCGCCGGGCGATCTCGTGGGCCGCACCCTCGGCGTCATCAGTGACTTCCACCATTTGTACAAGCGCTTCGCGGGCCGGGGCGTCGACCCGGCCCGCGGCTCCCCGCTCGATGAGATCGACCTGGCGGTCGATATCCGCGCCGCTCCAGCGCACCTCGTGCATGTGCCCGTCAGGCAGGGTGCGCCCCAGCCCGCTCAGCCCCACGACGTCCGCATGAGCCCCGGCCCAGCGCAACATGATCGTGTTGCCGCCCCCAAAGGTGAAGGGCACCCGGCGCTGGACCGGTCGGGGATCCGTGAGCCGCGCCTGGTAGGTCCGTACCTCGGGTCCATCGACGGTGATCGTCTCGCCTGAGAGGAGCGCGCGGCATGCCTCAGCCACAGCCTGGAAACGCCGGACGCGTCCTGCGACGTCGGGGCGCTTCTCCCCCAGCATGTCCCACTCGGTCGGGGTGTGGCCGGCGCCCAATGCCAAGCGAGCACGTCCGCTGGACACCAGATCGAGGGTGGCCACGTCCGACGCGAGCAGTAGCGGCTCACGGACGCCCGCCTGGGAAACGTAGGAGCCAACGCCGATGCGCTCGGTGACCGCCGCGGCGGCAGCCAGCGCGACGAATGGAGAGGCCGTGGTGCCCGGGTGGTCGGCTGCCAGCAGTGCGTCGTAGCCACCGGCTTCCAAGCGCCGGGCCAAAGAGATCCAGGAAGCGGCGTCCCGGGGCTGGGCCTGGACGGAGATGACCGGTGTTTGCATGTCCGGACACTACGGTCGTCGACCGACCATGGAAGAGCGTTGCGCGTATGGCGAAACCGATCCGCAAGATCGCCGATCACGGCCGCGTTGAGCGCCTGCTGAAGGATCTGGAAGGAAGGGCGCTGACGATCCTGACTTCAACAACCGGGTCCTGTGTTGCGTACTACGGAGGTGCCCTCTCACGTTACGGACGGGGAGGCAGTTCTCTTCGTCCAGCTCGCCGCGCCTGCACCCCCGCCATGCTCAATGAGCGGGGGCGTTGATCAGCTCACGGTTGCCCCGCCGCCGGCCCCCCGCTTCGGGGTCCGATCAGGAAGTAGCGGCTCGATCCGCGTCCACTGCGCGTCAGTCAATGGCACGCCCGGATCAGCGATCCGATGATCCGAACGAAACGGCCCAGCCGTGGGACCTGGCTGCCGCCTGGCATGTTCACGACCGATCGTCCCTGCGCCGCCGAGCCCGGGCGCCGCCGCCCCGCGGCGGCGCCCGTCAGGTTTCTCGGCGTCAATGCAGCACTCTTTCTTGAGCTGCCAGTTGGGCCAAGTGGTCACCGAAGCCGCCGACAGCCCGGGGATGCAGGCGGCTTGAGGTCTCTACAGGGCAGTCCGGGGTGCGCAGTACACGATGGCCGTTGCGTTCGAGTGAGCTCACAAGAGCGTGGTCCTCTCCTACGGGGAGAGCGGGGAACCCCCCGACCTTCTGGTATGCCTCGGCTGCCACTCCGAGGTTGGCGCCGTGCACATGGGGGTGACGCCAGGGCTCTCCACCGGCCGGGCGTGAAGCGAAGTAGAGCTCGTGGTGCCGGTCGGCGAGCTGGGGGACCGACGGCCACCGCGTCACAGTGACCGTGCCGATCACGGCCTCCCAGCCGGCGCGTGCCTGGTCGAGTTGGAACGCGAGCCAGTGGGGCGGGACGGCGCTGTCGGCGTCGGTGGAGGCGATCCAGGTCGCCTCGGCGGACGCCCCAAGCGTGGCCAGCGCGTCCTGCGCGGCGGCGGCGCGGGCCTTGCCGGGGTTTTGGGACCCCAGGTGCAGCACGCTCGCCCCCGCCGCACCGGCCACCTTCGCAGTGTCGTCCACGCAGGCATCCGCCGCGACGACCGTCAGGACGTGCACGTCCGCAAGCGCAGGATGCCGCGCGGCAGTTTGCACAGCGGCGAGTGCCCGCGGCAGCAGTTCCTGTTCGTTGTGCGCGGGGATGAGCACCGCGATCGTTTTTGGTTCCATATCAGCCCTTCCCTCTCCACCGGCGTGGGCCAATGGGCTGCCTAAGGAAGCGGTGTACCGCCGGTGGCGTTAAGGATTTCAGCGGTGATGTAGCTGGCTTGCGGTGAGGCGAGGAAGACGTAGGCGGGAGCCATCTCCGCAGGTTGGGCGGGCCGCCCCAGGGGAGATTGCTTGCCGAACGTAGTGGTGTCCGGGAGCGTGGCTGGGATCAGAGGGGTCCACACCGGCCCGGGGGCGACCGCGTTGACGCGGATGCCGTCGGAGGCCAACATCTGAGCGAGGCCCTGCGTGAAGGTGACGATGGCGCCCTTGGTCATCGCGTAGTCGAGCAGGTGCGGGCTGGGCTTGTACGCCTGCACGGACGCGGAGTTGATGATCGACCCGCCCTGAGGAATGTGCGGCACGGCCATTTTCGAAAGCCAGAACATGCCGTAGAGATTGGTGCGGACCACGCGGTCGAACTGCTCGGTGGTGATGTCACCGATGCCCTCCGGCTGTGACATCTGGTAGGCGGCGTTGTTGACCAGGATGTCGATCCTGCCGAACTCCGACACCGCGCGTTCGATGAGACGTGCGCACTGCTCTTCCTCACGGATATCGCAAGGGACAGCTACCGAGGTGCGCCCGGCTTCCTCGATGTGGCGGGAGGTCTCACCAGCCTCTTTGCCCTCCTCCGGGAGGTAGGTGAACAAGACGTCCGCGCCCTCGCGTGCGAAAGCCAAGCAGACCGCTCGCCCGATGCCGGAGTCACCCCCGGTCACCACGGCCTTGCGTCCTTCCAGAAGGCCGCTGCCCCGGTAGGACTCTTCCCCGTGGTCAGGCGGAGGGTCCATGGGCCCCGTCCAGCCTGGGTGGGCCTGATCTTGCTGCTCAAACTCCGGCTGAGGGTGCTTGGTAACCGGGTTCTGCTCGGCTTGGTTGTCGCCTGCCACGTCAGGCCTCCTTCATTGCCGTGCGAAAGGTGAGTCGCCCCTTACTGACGCGAGGGCGTTTGGGGCACTTCGGCCC
This sequence comes from Streptomyces sp. NPDC017993, assembly GCF_044328065.1. Taxonomy (NCBI): domain Bacteria; kingdom Bacillati; phylum Actinomycetota; class Actinomycetes; order Kitasatosporales; family Streptomycetaceae; genus Streptomyces; species Streptomyces sp. NPDC017993. Next base: position 15,101 of record NZ_JBIRGO010000036.1, on the reverse strand, counting down.
CGGGCCTGCTCTGTTCGTCGGGGCAGAGTCCGGTCAGCTGGGCGGATAGGGGCGGTCGTTCAACAGACGGGACAAGTGCACCGCGTTGGTCGCAAGGGCCCGCGCCGTCGATGTGACGGAGTCCGGAGTCTGTTCGAGGTCCTGGTAATCCGTGCCCTGTTGGGCTTCGCCCACCCAGTAGGTGACGGCGCCCGGCGCGAGGGAGAATCCGAGATCGTTGAAACCTTGGAAGAGGTCGGCGCTCACCTTGTGCGCGCCGTCCTCGTTTCCGACGACGGCCACGAGGCCCACCTTGCCGTAGGTCAGCTGCCGGCCCTGCTCGTCGGTTTCGGAGATGTCGGCGTTGAGTCGCTCCAGGACTCGTTGGCACAGGCTGGAGGGATGGCCGAGCCAGATCGGGGTGGACAGAAGGACGATGTCGGCCTCCATGACCTTCTCCCGCAGGGTGGGCCAGGCGTCTCCTCCTCCCATGTCGCGCGCGACGCCGGGCCGGACATCGTGATCGGCGACCCGAATGGTCTCGCTTTCAACGCCGAGGCCAGCGAGCTCGGCCATGATCTGGTCCGCGAGAAGTTGACTGCTGGAGCGGGCGGGCGAAGCGTTGAGCGTACAGACGAGCGCGACAGCGCGAGTCATCAAGGGACTCCTCAAGAGTTGATACGCCAGGCGAGGCATGGCGTGGCTTCCGTGCTGGCCGGCGCTGGCCGTTCAGGGCGTGAGGACGGTCTTGATCATGCCGTCTTCCTTGGCCTGGAAGGTCTTGTAGGCGCGCGGCCCTTCTTCGAGGGGCAGCGTGTGGGTGGCGAAGTCGTCGACGCCGAGGACGTCGGCATCGTTGAGGAGCGGGAGGATGTCGGGCACCCACCGCTTGACGTTGGCCTGGCCCATGCGCAGCTGGATCTGTTTGTCGAACATGGTCAGCATCGGCATGGGGTCGATGGCGCCCCCATAGACGCCGATGACCGAGATGGTCCCGCCTCGGCGCACGGCATCGACGGCTGTGTTGAAGGCAGCCATGCTGTCCACGCCGGCGCGGCCCATCATCTTCTCCCCCAGCGCATCAGGCAGCAGGCCGGCGAACTGCTGGGCCGCCCTGGCCAGGGTGCCGCCGTGTGCCTCCATACCCACCGCTTCGATGACGGCGTCGGTGCCGCGGCCTTCGGTGAGGCTGCGAATTTCGTCGCCGACGCTCTTTCCGTGGTCGTTCAAATCCAGTGTGTGCACGCCCCGGGCGCGTGCCCGTGCCAGGCGTTCGGGGACGAGGTCCACGCCGATCACCTTGCTGGCGCCCTGGTGCAGGGCGATGCGGGCGGCCATGTCACCGATGGGGCCGAGCCCCAGGACAGTGACGGTCCCGCCCTGCGGGATGTCGGCGTAGGCGACGGATTGCCACGCGGTCGGTAGAACGTCGGAGAGGTAGACGTAGCGCTGGTCCGGCGGTCCGTGCGGCACTTTGACGGGGAGGGTGTTGCCGAAGGGGACGCGTAGCAACTCGGCTTGTCCCCCGGGGACTTGTCCGTAGAGCTTGGAGAACCCAAAGAGTGAGGCGCCCGTGCCTCGTTCGGTGACTTGGGTCGTCTCGCACTGCGAGTGAAGCCCTTGGCCACACATCCAGCATGTGCCGCAGGAGATGTTAAAGGGCACGACGACCCGATCCCCGACCGCCACGGCGGTGACCTCCGGCCCGACCTCCTCGACGATCCCCATCGGCTCGTGACCGAGAATGTCGCCCGGATCGAGGTAAGGCCCGAGCACCTCATAAAGGTGCAGGTCGGAGCCGCAGATCCCCGTCGACGTGACGCGGACGATGATGTCGGTCGGGTCCACGATCTTGGGGTCGGGAACGGTGTCAATACGAACGTCACGCTTACCGTGCCACGTCAAAGCCCTCATTAGGCGTCTCCTTCGCGGGTGCTCGGCAGGGCATTCTTATCCATTTTGCCCCTAATAGTCTCTGCCGGGAGTGGAGCACGCATCCTGCAGCAGGAAGAGACGGTCACCTTCCCCGTCCTGGGACCGGCCCCCCGGCGCGCTCACAGGCCGAGGAGGGAGTCGTCATGGACCTGAGCTCCCGGAAGCTGGTGGTATGCGGCGATCAGAGCCGCGTCCACGTCGGAGGTGCCGGTAGAAATGCACAGGGCACAGGCGACCTCGGATATACGTTCGCGCGGCTCTGCGTTGCCTCGTTCTGCATCTACCGCCTGCAGAGCCTCGTACTCGTCTACGAGCTTGCGCAGTACTGCCGGGTGGGCCATCAGCATGCCGGTCTCCTCAGTCTTGGGCTCCAACGTTCCTGGTGGGCACTCACGCCGGTACCCGGCATGCGAACACTCATGTCCCGTGGCGCGCGGAGACGAGTAACAAGCGCTCTTTTTAAGTCCAGTTGGGCCCCCCTTCCCGGGCATCTCTGCAAGGGGGTGTCGTGGCCCTCGCGTGTCTCCGTCCGCTGGGTTCCAAGTCAGGCGGCCTTGGCGGAGACAAGGGTCTCCACAATCTGCTGACGGGCACGCATAGCTTCCGCAGTGGGCCACAGGGGGTAGGCGTGGACGTCGCCCGCTGCCTCGTGGAGGTCCATTTCGACACCGGCGGCCCTCGCGAGGTCGCGGAAGCGATGGGTTTCCGCCGAGAGGATGTCTCGGGTGCCGATGAATACGGTGGTGCGGGGAAGACCCGACATCTCGCCGTTCACTGGGCTGACCACCGGGTCGGCCGGGTCGAGACCGCCTGCCCAAAGGGCCCCGGCGAACCGCAAGGGCTCCGCCGCCAGCAAGGGGTCGTGGGGCTCGATGTCCGGAACAGCCGGATGCCCCAGCGTGATGTCCAGCCACGGAGCGATCAGCACCAGTCGGTCGGGCAGCCTGCCGCCGGTCTCTCGCAGTCGCTGCGCAATCGCAAGGGCCATCCCGCCGCCGGCGGAATCACCCATGAAGAAGGTGGGGCCGCTAGCTCGCTCCGTCAACGTGGCTGCCAGGGCGGTGATCTTCGGGAGGACACTGGTCGCGGTGCCGCGTGGGGCGAGGGGGTAAATGGGGACGGTGACACGCGCCGGTACGTCGCGGGTCAGCTGCTCGATCAGGCTCCAGTGATTGGAGCCGATCTCCTCGATGTAGGCCCCGCCGTGGAGATAGAGCACCTCTGCCTGCGGATTTCTGTCGCCCTTGGTGCTCTGGGAGCTCTTGTGGCGGGCGCTGATCTCATAGCACGGCCATCCGTTACGGAAGTCGAGAGAGATCTCGCAGGTGCGGCCCAGCTTCTTGGGCGGCGCAAAGGAGGCGGGGTATTGGTACTGCTTCTCCACCTTGCGTCGCACCTCGGTGGAGTCGCGGTACCCCAGCTTCTTCCCCAGCGCGGTCATGGTGAGAAGGAGCGCGCGGCTACTGATGCCGGGCATGGTTGAGTCACCTCCAGGTCGCTGCAGGTTTTGGAAGCACGACTGCCTGCGCGTCGAACAGGGCGCTGCCGCAAGGCAGTTGCACTCCCCCAGGCTCCGTAGACATGCAAATGAACGGGGCCGGTCGAAGGGGGCCGTCGGGTCGAGCCAGCCAGTACCGCGGGGGTGAGCCCCGTCAGCGCCATAGAGCGCCTTGCGCCCCTGCCTGGTCTTCGCTCGGTTACCGATTCGACTGCCCTGCACGCGCCCAGACATTCCCATCGGCCTCCCGTGGCGCGCCGAAGTGCATCGAGACGGTCGCGAGACTCACCCTCCCAATAGGCCAGGTGGGCGAACGACCACGAGCGACATGCCGCAGACACCCGTTTCGGGCTCCTTCGGAGAGACCGGGGACTTAAGGGTGCACGAGATGCTTCGGTACTAATTGACATAAACTGGGCGTAATGCACACGAGGCGATTAGGTGTGCCGGGTGGCGTGCGGGCCCTTCAGCGTTGCAGGCGCTACCAGGCCGCCCTCTGGCGTGGACGGGGCTCATAAGCCTTGACGCGGAGTTCGCTGCGTTAGCAGCGGGTCGGCGGGTACGCGGCCTACACCGCAGGCCAATGCACGCTAGAGGAGAACCGGTGAGCGAGAAGAACATCTTTGTGATCGGCCTGGATGAGGGCAATCTGCCGACCTTGCGAGAGGTGCCGGGGGCGGAGAAGTACCGTTTTCATGGTCTGCTGACTATGGAGGAGCTACAGGTCGGCGAGGTGTCCGTCGCTGGGTTGCTGGAGAAGGCGCAGGGTGTACTGGACAGCTTCGACGGGAGTATCGACGCGATCGTCGGCTACTGGGACTTTCCCGTCAGCACGCTCGTACCGCTTCTGAGCCAGCGCTACGGCACGCACAGCACCAGCCTGGAATCGGTGGTCAAGTGCGAGCACAAGTACTGGAGCCGGCTGGAACAGCAGAAGGCCATCGCAGAACACCCCCGGTTCGGCCGGGTCGATCTGGAGGCGGCAGACCCGAAGCCCCCCGAGGGCGTCCGCTTCCCGATGTGGCTCAAGCCCGCGCTCTCCTACTCCTCGGAGCTGGCCTTCGGCGTCAAGAACGAAGAAGAATTCCGCGACGCCGTGGCAGAGATCCGCGAGGGCATCAGCCGTATCGGCCGACCGTTCGAGTACATCCTCGACCAACTGGAACTCCCTCCGGAGATGGAGGGCGTCGGCGGACAGGTGTGCCTGGCCGAAGAAGCGATAACCGGCATCCAGGTCGCGGTGGAGGGATACGTCAGGAACGGCGAAGTGAAGGTCTACGGAACGCTGGATTCCATCAATTACCCGGACAGCTCGTCCTTCCTGCGCCACCAGTACCCCTCAGCCCTTCCCGAGCCCGTGGTGCGGCGGCTGCGCGATGTCTCCGAACGGGTGATGCGGCAGATCGGCATGGACGCTGCGACCTTCAGCATCGAGTACTTCTATGATCCACAGACCGACGAGATCAACCTTCTGGAAATCAACCCGCGCCACTCCCAGTCGCACGCAGAACTCTTTGAATACGTCGACGGGGTGCCCAACCACCACTGCATGCTCAGTCTCGCCCTCGGCGAAGACCCCAGTCTGCCCGACGGTGCCGGTCCCTACACCCACGCCGCCAAGTGGTACTTCCGGTGGTTCGCGGACGGGCTGGTGCACAGTGTGCCCACTCAGGAGGACATCGACCGCATCGAGCGGGAGATCCCGGGCGTCCGGCTGCACATGGTCCCGGAGGAGGGCCAGCGCCTGTCCCGGATGCCCGAACAGGACAGCTACAGCTTCGAACTGGCCCACATCTTCACCGGAGGGGACGGCGAGGAGGACATGCGGGAGAAGTACGACCGCTGTATAGCCGCCCTCAGCCGCGCCCTGTCGGCCACCGCTCCCGGAACCGAGGCTGAACCGACCGCAGGCTGAGACCCGACGCCCCCCTGACGCGAGAGACGAAGGAGAGAGCAGGCCGCATGCGCTTCGTGAGCACCCTGCCCTACAGGACGACGGAAGAAGAACACGTCGCCATCCCGATGACCGACGGCACCCGCCTCTCGGCCCGGATCTGGCGTCCGGTCTTCTCGGACCGGGAACCGGTCCCGGCGATCTTGGAGTACATCCCCTACCGCAAGCGCGACCTGTCCGCCGTACGCGACTCCATCCACCACCCCTACATCGCCGGGCACGGCTATGCCTGCGTCCGCGTGGACTTGCGTGGCACCGGCGAGTCCGAAGGGGTGCTGCGGGACGAGTACCTGGAACAAGAGCAGGCCGATGCCGAAGACATCCTCGCCTGGCTGGCGGACCAGCCATGGTGCGACGGCAGCACCGGCATGATGGGCATTTCCTGGGGCGCCTTCGCCGCCCTTCAGGTGGCGGCGCGCCGGCCGCAGAGCCTGCGCGCCATCGTCATTGCCTCCTTCACCGACGACCGGTACGCCGATGACATGCACTACATGGGTGGTGCCATGCTCTCCGACAACCTGGCCGAGGCGGGCACCATGTTCGCCTACGCCACCTGCCCGCCGGACCCGGCGCTGGTGGGCGAGCGCTGGCGCGAGATGTGGCACGAGCGGCTGGAGAACTCCAAGCCCTGGGCGCTGGAGTGGCTGCGGCACCAGCGCCGCGACGCGTACTGGGAGCACGCCTCCGTCTGCGAGAACTACCAGGACGTGCGCTGCCCGGTTCTCGCCTCCAGCGGCTGGGCAGACGGATACTCCAACGCCGTGACCCGGCTGCTGTCCCACTTGGACGTACCGCGCAAGGGGCTGATCGGCCCGTGGTCGCACAAGTTCCCACACCTGGGCGAACCTGGCCCCGCCATCGGCTACCTCCAGGAGGTCGTGGCCTGGTGGGACCACTGGCTCAAGGGCGTCGACAACGGCGTCATGGAAGGCCCGATGCTCCAGACGTGGATGCAGGAAAGCGTTCCGCCGTCCACCTCCTACGAAGACCGGCCCGGCCGCTGGGTGGGCGAGCCGACCTGGCCCTCCCCCCACATCCAGCCCGCCATCCACCCCCTCAGCCGGCACCGCATCGGCGCTCCGGTCACGGAAGGCACCGGTGGCACGGAAGGCGATGCGCTGACCGTGCAGTCACCACTGTCCGTAGGGCAGTTCGCCGGCAAATGGGCTTCCTACAACGCACCACCGGACCTGCCCTACGACCAGCGTGAAGAAGACGGCGGCTCACTCGTCTTCGACTCCGCCGTCCTCACCGACCCGGTCGAGATCCTCGGTTCCCCCACCGTCGACCTGGACCTGACGGCCAGCGAACCGGTGGCGATGGTGGCCGCCCGGCTGTCCGACGTCGCACCCGACGGCCAGGCGACCCGCGTCACCTACGGACTGCTGAACCTCACCCACCGCGACGGCACTGGAGCGCCCGAGCCGCTGGAGCCCGGCACGCGCTACCGGGCCACCGTCCAGCTCAACGGCGTCGCCCAGGCCTTCCCGCCCGGCCACCGCATCCGGCTGTCGCTGTCCACCTCCTACTGGCCGCTGGCGTGGCCGCCACCCAAGCCGGTTCTCCTCACCGTCCACGAAGGCTCCAGCAGCCTCACGCTCCCGGTACGCCCCACACCAGAGCCCGACCACCTCCCGCAGCGCCCGTTCGGCGAACCCGAAGGCGCGCCTCCCCTCGCCAGCACCCAGCTGACGCCCCCGGAGCAGCGCTGGGAAGTCAAGCGAGACCTGATCGGCTACCACTCCGAGCTGGAGATCGTGAAGGACCGCGGCACGGTGCGACTGGACGACATCCGCCTGAACACCGGGCTCCGCGCCTACGAGCGATATGCGGCCGTCGCCGACGACTTCACCTCCGTATCCGGCGAGGCGGCCTGGACCATGCGTTTCCAGCGCGACGACTGGGACGTGCGGGTCGAGACCCGGACCGTGCTGCGGTGCAGCGAGTCCGAATTCTTCATCGACGCCACCCTGGACGGCTTCGAAAACGACCGCCGGGTCTTCTCGCGCACCTGGAACGAGACACTGCCACGCGACCACCTGTGACACACCGGGCGCCCGCATGCTCCAGCACGGCGCTCAGCGGTCGCGGACGGATGTGGTCCAGCCGTCCGGCTGTACCGTTCGGTACTGCACCGCGCCCGGCCGCATTTTTCCCTAGTTGAACTCATATGGCCACTATTCTGTAGGTGGGAGATTATCGGCGGTCTGCAAGGTCAACGGAGAGCCCGCTGGAGGTTGCCCGGGTTTGACTCACAGAGGGGCGGGCAACTCCGGAGGCGCGTCGCAGGCGCGGCCAGGCGGTCGGCGCCGGAAGATGGCCGACGAAGAGGGGCGTACCAAGGGCGCCGCGCGCGTACGCCGCGAAGGGAGAATCATGAGCGATCAGGACGACGACCGGCTGCCACTCGCGGACTTCGACCAGCTGTCGCTCGGCGCACTGGAGAGCCGGATTCGCAGTCTGAGCTCCGGGCAGTTGGAAAAACTCCTACACCACGAGAGCGGGCACGCGAACCGTGTCCCGGTGGTCGAGGTGCTCCGGGCTCGCATTGACCAGTTGGCCGCCGGTGCCGAGCCCTCGCCGGGCAGTGAACGAGGCAATAGCGACAGGCCCCCTAACGGTTCGACACGCGGGGGTTCTCCGGTCTCTCCGGCCACCGCGACGGATGTCAACCCGCCGCCGCACGGCACGCCGGAGCAATCGGGGAAGCCCAAGGGCGACCGTCCCTTGTGACGGTCGCTGGGAAGGAGAAGCCCATGCCTGAGCCGGGAAGCAAGGCGTACGACAAGAAGCGCGCGCAGCTGCGCAAGGACGCGGAGCGCGAGGGCGTGCCGGACAAGCACGCCAACGAGGAGGCCAACGAGAAACTCCAAAAAGAGGAGAACCAGCGATCGAGCGGCCCGCGGACCGAGCGTGGCAAGGGCCCAAAGGGCGAGCGAAGCGGCGGTGGGTGATCGCACCGAGGTCCCCCCGCGCATTGCAAGCTTCCGTCACAGCCGTTGTACGACCGGCCCTGACCTGGTACTCACCTCGCCAGCCGGCCGCGGGCTAGGAGAGGCACCATGACGGTAAAGGTCATCGAGGGGAGAGGCACGACCGCATGCCCCGCCGGCTTCTACGCGCTGTACGAGGGCTCCGGCTACAACGAGGCCGCCCCGGAATGCCGGCGCGTGCTGATCGCGGGCGAGTCAGTTCCGGACCACGGGCCTACGCCTTCGACGCCACGGCCGACTCCCTGGTGAATCTGAGCCCCTACACAGTGGAGCTGTACGAACAAGCCGTCGGACCGGGGAACACCTGACCTTCGGGCCCACCATCTCCCCCAGGGACCTCGGCGGTTTCGACACCGAAGCAGGCCGGAGCTGGAGCCATCGCGCTTCCTGCACGAATGCGTTCAGGCTGGGACCCACCCGCCAGCAGCCTGGCGCGCACCATCAGGAGGAGGTGCGCCTGCACGCAGCGGAGCACACTGCGGAGCGCGACAGTGATAAGGGAACCAGCCGCACTGCGAGTGATACCCCCTGAGCCTCTTGGAGGAAGCCACCGCAGCCGGGAAGCGGCGCGGCGCCAGCTAGGCAGCAGTGTACGACGGACCCCCGCACCTGCCCTCGTGGCGGTCTCGCCGCCTACCGGCGGGCGGCCGTGGGCTGCCAATGCTGCCTTCTTGTTCGCGGAGCCCGAGAGAAGGATTTCGGCGCTGGCAAAGCCTCGGCGCGCGTAGCGCTCGTTGGAGGCAGCTAGATAGTCAGGAGGGGTGGTCAGCGCCAGGGGCCGCCGGGCGGCCATGCCGCCTCCCTACGGCCGGCGTTGGAGAAGGCCGGACGAGGAGCAGGCGTACTTCAGCCGTCAAGATCGGTGAGGTTCAGGACAAACACAACGTGCGTCCACCACCAGCAGGTCCATGACCGGCCTTCGCAGCTCTGGCCCGACAACGGCGGTGAAGGCATGCGGACATAAGACTGAACGTGTGATCTTGTACTGACGGGCCTGCCCTGAGGTTTGTGAGGAGCTCACAGGGCACCCGAGCGCGGAGAACGCCAGCACACACTCGCAGGAGGTAGGGAGTCGCAATGACCGGCAACAAGGACAAGGACGAAAAGTCCCCCAGGACTGCCACCGAAGAGGTCTTGGACGAGTTCGAGGCCTCACAGGTAGACGGCGAACGAACCGGTGCTCAGCAGGGCAAGGAAGGGGATGCACTCACCACCAACGAGCAGGCGCAGGAGTCTGCCGCGAAGGACAAGGACGCCGAGTGAAGACCCTCGTCAAGGCTTGCCTAGGCAGATAGCCGCGCTGGACTGTGCCCGCGCCTAGGCCGTTTCCTTCGGATCATCTGATCGTTGGTCTGGTGTGTCGTTAACTGACGCGCAGTGGGCGCGGATCGAGCCGCTGTTGCCGGACCGGGCACCTCGGCGGGGTGGGCGGTGGCGTGATCACCGGCAGGTGATCGACGCGATCGCGTTCAAGTACCGCACCGGGAAACCGTGGATGGACCTTCCCGAGCACTTCGGCTCGTGGAAGGGCGCCCACAACCGCCTACGGAAGTGGGCCGCTGACGGCACCTGGGAAAGGGTCTTCACCGCGCTCCTGGCCCAGGCCGACGCCGAAGGCGACCTCGACTGGGTCGTCGCTGTCGACTCCACCGTCGTGCGCGCTCACCAGCACGCTGCCGGGACCCGTCAAAAGGGGCCCCGGACCGCGAGCCTGCCGACCATGCCCTCGGACGGTCCCGCGGCGGACTGACCACGAAGGTCCACCTCGCCGCCGACAGCCGCTGCCGCCCGCTGGGCTTCGTCATCACGCCCGGTCAGTCCGGGGACGCACCCGCATTCGCCCAGATCATGGCCCGCATACGGGTGCCCCGGCCGGTCGGCCGGATCTCCTCGGTATGGAACAGAACTGGCGGCAAGTTCTGCACGTGGCTGAACATTAACCGTGACGGCGCCGCGTGGCCGGTAGGGAACTGGCGGGGCGACACCTCCCAGTACAACCGAAACGACAACATCAGCTCCGTGTGGGTACCGACAACATCAGCTCCATGCTGATCACCCCGCCCGGGTCGACCCTGCTCAGGGACTAGGTCCGTCTCAAAGATCATCGGTCGGTGAGTTCATGGCGGCGTGATACGCCGCTATGAACTCATGGACCAGAAGTAGGAGTTATTCGCTCCGCTGATACCTCGGGCCTTGCGCTTGAGCGCTGACTGCACGGGACGCCGGCCCTGTTCCGTGCGGATTCCTCCTCGGGGAGGGAGTCGCTCGTTGCCCGGACGAGTGAGGTTTGGCGCTTTCGGGGTCTCAGGGAGGTGGCGGCGACGGAGGCGCAGGCGACTGCGGCGATGCCTAGCCACTGGGACCGGTCGAGGTGCTGGCCGAGGACGAGCAGGCCGAACAGGGCGCCTGCGGCCGGCTCCAGGCTCGTCAGTACGCCGAAGATGCGTGGCGGAATCCGGCGTAAGGCTTCCAGGTTGAGCGAGTACGGGAGCACGCTGGATACCACTGCCACGACGGCCGCCACCCAGAGGACGTGCGGGTCGAGCAGGCCGGTGCCGGCGTGTGCGATGCCGTAGGGGGCGCTGAGCAGCGCCGCCCAGGCGATTGCCACGGCCAAACCTTGGCCGCCGCTGAGGCGGGTGGCCATGCGGGCGGAGACCAGGATGTATCCGGCCCAGCAGCAAGCGGCCGTTGCGGCCAAGGTGAGGCCGACCGCGGGCAGGGAGGTACTGCCTCCGCCGCTGAGCAGGAGTACGCCTCCTGCTGCCAGGCATGCGGGGAGCAGGTCGAGCGCGCGGCGGGAGCCGGCCATGGCGATGGCGAAGGGGCCGAGGAACTCGATCGTGGCGACGGCCCCGAGCGGGATGTGGTTGACGGCTTCGAAGAAGGCGATGTGGTGTCCGGCGAGCAGGGTTCCGGCGGCGAGCACGGTCTTCCAGGCTCCCTTGGCCGACTTGAGTGCTTGGCGCCGAGGGCGCCACAGCACGCAGAGGATCAGGCCCGCGATGAGGAGCCGCAGAAACACCACGCCCGCCGCTCCTGCCTGGGGGTAGGCGCTGGGGGCGAGGGCCGCTCCGAACTGGATCCCGCTCACTCCGGCCAGTACGAGGCAGGGCGCGGGTACCTTGCCTACGGCGGCGGAGAGTCCTTGGGTCGTGCTGCTTTGCTGCATTTCACCGTCCGTTGCTCTGATCCCGGGGAGGATGCCCGGGTCGACTGGGGGCGGTTGGCGAGATCAACTCCCTGCTGCCGAATGTTCAACCGGAATCGAACATTAGCAATGTAAGATGGAGATCGAACATTCGGCAAGAGTGCGAAGGCCCTGGAGGAGACAGAGGGATGTCGAAACAGGCTGAAACCGCAGGGCACCGACCGGCCCCCGTCCACACCCACCCCGACAACGTCCCCGTTCTCACCGCCCTGTCGGCCCTCGCGGACCCTGTGCGTATCCAGCTGGTCCGCACCTTGGCGGGCCACCCCGACTGGACGCTCAGCTGCAGCAACTTCGACGTGTCCGTCGGCAGAGCCGCCAAGAGCCACCACTTCTCCGTCCTGCGCGACGCCGGCCTCGTCGAACAGCGCGACCAGGGCACCAAACGACTCAACCGACTGCGCCGCGAAGAGTTCGACACCCGCTTCCCCGGTCTCCTCGACCTGGCCCTCCGCGCCGACTGAGTACTTCCGTTCGGACCATCGGCAGACCGGAGGAAGGTGCCTGCGATGTGGAGTTCGGCCCGGAAGACGGTCGCGGTGGCCTGGGGCCGTTGGACGATGGGCGGACATCCAAGGAGAGAGGGAAGCCATGCGGTTCAGACGCGCTCTGGAGCGGAGGGGGATGACGGGCGATTTGGGGCACAGGCGCCGACGCCGCTATCCCGGCGCGGAAATCGCCGGGGTCAGTCACTCAGGGAGCTGAGGCGTGCGAGGCACCTGTGCTGTCTCCTCCGGGATCGCGGGCCGCTCCCGCTTGGTTGGTGAGCCCGGCGACGGCGAACACCGCCACGAGCAGGACCGCGCCAACCGTGAAATTTCTCCTCGCCGAGTCGGCCGTAACCCCCGCGAGGAGGAGCAGGACGCCGAATCCGGTTCGTCCATCTGCCCCTGTTCACAGCCAACTCGGGGTGCAGTAGCTGCACAGAATCTGGCATCAGGACAGAAGGCTGTGGACACAGCTGGTGGAACGGCTCAGGTGTCTGGTCGGATCACGTGCAGGGCGCCATCGATCGCGGCAAGCGATGGTGAGCCGGGGGCTGCTGAGGGTCTGGTAGTCGTATACGCGTTGGCCTGCGCCTTCCCCGGCGGCGGCGGGGGTTCACGAGCAGGCTTACGTAAACCGCTGATGCCCCCAGCAAGGCCCATTACTCAGCACCGCCGCCACCGCCCCGTGCCTGAAACACGTACGCGGCCCGGATACCGTCCTGCCATGACAGACGAAGACCCTGCCGACTACGTCGCCGCATGTTCCATCACCCCGCATCTGGTGGAGCAGATCATCAGCCTGGCGCAACTGCCGTTGGGCGACTGGGCGGTCTCCGATGCGGCGATGCGGCATCTGGGCTGGTGCGAAGGCGGCGACGACTTGCCGTTTGAAGACACGCTCGTCACCGCCGAGGGGCACCTCGCCTATCCCGGAGACACCCTTGCCCTGGCGTTCGCCAAATTTTACTGGGTCGACAACGACGCCTGGGGCGAGGACTTCTGGGGCACATTGCCTGGCTGGTCCAGCCACGCCAACGCCGGACGTGAGGTGTTCGACGCCTGCATCGACGCGGCTGTCGCGGCGTTCACCCAACGGCTCGGTCCACCGGAGCGCGACATCACGGCCGAAGGCGGCACCCTGGCCATGGGAGACGGCGACTGGCGCCACGCCGCTTGGCGTTGCGGGGAGAACTTGCTCGTCGTCGGCCCACGCCATGAAGCACTCTCCTACTTCCAGTTCGAGGAGGCCGTCGTCTACATAGGCCCGATCGAGGCGGCCGCTCCGCTGCCTGCTCTCGGCGACTTCGTCTCCTGACCACCATCCGGCGGCCCGCCCCGGACGGCCGCGTGCACAGCGGGACCGCCCGGCCACCCGGTCCCGCTGAACGGCCAGGTGCCTTCCAGGTGCTCGGCAGCGAACTCAGTGCTCTCCTCCGTGGTGAATGCTTGGCAGTCACGCCACCAGGGCGCAACCAGGTCCCGTACGGAGCCCAGGAGGCGCGTGCTCGACCGGCTGGGCAGTTCCATCGGCTCCTGCCGCGAGTCCGCGTATTTCTTGTCGTTCCCGGAGCTGAACCGCATCGAGCGGGTCTGACGATCGGTGAAGTGCGAAGACATGCCGATCCGCCGCTCAGCCCAACAACCGGTTCCTGACCGCGGCGAGGACTTCCGTTCGGCTGCGCGGGCCGTTGTCGGCTGCGATGAGGTGGTCGCCGATGCGCAGTGAGAAGGTGATCAGGCAGCGGGCCTCGACGTCGTCCTCGTCGGGGCAGAAGGCCCGGTAGAGCTCGCGCAGGTAGTCCATGCGCCGGTTGTCGGCCCGGCGGAGGTAAAGCGCGACGTTTTCGTCGCGCCGGGCCCAGTCCCGGATCGCGAGCTCGACCCCGGCGCCGGTCACGGGCATCTCGCTCGTCTCCACGAAGTCGAAGAGACGCCCGAGCCGGTCGCGGGCGTCGCCCCCGTCGCGCTCGATCCGCTGGATGACGTCCTCGGTGACCCCGCGTTCCCAGGTTTCGAGCATCTCCTCCAGCAAGGCGGCGCGGTTGCGGAAGTAGCCGTAGAAACCGCCCTTGCTGACGCCGAGCGCCTGGGCGAGGACCTCGACCCGGACGGCCTCGGGGCCGCCGCCGGCGAGCGCCCGTAGCCCTTCCTCGATCCACTTGTCCCGCGGCGTACGGATCGCGCCCATTCCGTGTCTCCCCTCACATGCCAGCCAAGTATACGCAGCCGTATAGATGGGTCTATGCTCGACCTATACGCCACCGTATAGACAGGGGCCCGTCATGAGCGATCTGCGCCTTCCCGCAACCGACCACACCTCCCGCCCCTGGCGGATCCACGAGATCGCCGGCGACTTCCGGCTCGAGGATCTGTGGGCGCTGTCGACGCCGGGCGGCCCGGACGACCTGCACCACCTGGTCCAGCAGATGGCGGACGGCAAGGACGGCCCGGACGGCGGCAACCCCGTGGGGCGCTCCCTTTTCGCGGTTCGCTGGAAGCTCGGCGCGATGCTCGGCTGGGACAAGGCGGACTCGGGTGTCGGTGGCCGGGTGGCAACCCTGCGGGACCGGCTGCCGGACGACCTGCGCGAGGGACCGCGCGGGCCCGACCTCAGCGAGGCGCCCTTCACATCGGTCTTCCAGACACACGATGAGTGGGCCGCCGAGTACGCCAACAAGACCATGCACGGGGTGATGCACATCGGCTGGGTCTCCGACGGGAACGGCGGCTACCGCGGCCAGATGGCCGTCCTGGTGAAGCCCAACGGCCGCCTCGGCTCCCTGTACATGGTCGGCATCAAACCTTTCCGGTACCTGGGGGTGTACCCGGCCCTCATGCGGTCGATCGGCCGGGAGTGGCGAGAGAACGCGGCGCGCCGAACGGCACGCTGACGCCTTTCATCCCCGTAAAGCAGACTCCACCCAGCCCCCGCTCCTCGCGCACCGGCGGGGCTAGGGCGTGTCCGCAAAGTCATGGGAGCCACAGTCGGAGGCAGGCGAGGGTGACCAGGGCTTTGTAGTGGTGGGCTCGTTTGTCGTAGCGG
>NZ_JBIRGO010000035.1:0-46258 GCF_044328065.1 Streptomyces sp. NPDC017993 | reverse complement strand
CAAGCCCTCTTCATCTGCCGGAACTGCGGGGTCGTTGCCCACGCTGACCGGAATGCTTCCCGCAACATCGCGCGCAAGGGCGAGGCTGCGTGGACGGCGGGGCGTGAGTCACGCGTCCCTGCCACCCCATAGGGGTGTCCGGACGGAGGAGGCCCCGTCACCGCCAGTGGCGCCCTACCTCCAAGCCCAGTCCTTTAGGGCCGGGTCAAGTTGACAAGCCTTTCGTGCGTTGAGGGGCCAGCCCACTGGGGGTGCCCAGCTGGACCTCTTGCGGAGGCATCAAGGCAGTGGAGCCCAGGGGATTGAAGGGGTGTGAAGGGAGAGGGTCCTCAACGGCTCAGGTGCCGGAGTTGCCCGCAGTACCCAAGGCGCACAGCAAGGCGGCCACGGCCGGTTCGCTCAATGTCACGCCGGTTCCCAGTACAGCCTGCCGACTGAGCTCTCGGCAACCCCCAACGATCAGGCGACTCCCGGCGGTCCTGCATCGGAAGCAGGTACTGAGCGACGGCCCCGCCCAGGCCCATGAGCAGGCCGCGGTGACTCCCGGACTCATCGACATCGGTCACCGGCGCGGCCCGCGAAGTGGCTTCCACTGGGCGACCACCCCCGGCCGGCCAGGGCGCCGGCCGCCCGGATTGCGCTCAAGCAGCAGAGCTACCGCGTGTTCGGCTACGAACTCGTCGACATTCCTGCTGACTGCCTGGCTCGCCGTGACGCCACGGTCAGCTCAGCTATCGCGGGCGACCTCCTGACGACACGACACCCACAGTCGTGCCCTCACTGTCCGCGTCCCTCGCTGCTGGCGTGTCCGCCCGCCGGCACAGCTCGGGCACCTGCGCACCACTTGTGGCCTGGACTGCACAGGACCCCGGACGGCGG
The DNA here is from genome assembly GCF_044328065.1 of Streptomyces sp. NPDC017993. Lineage (NCBI taxonomy): Bacteria > Bacillati > Actinomycetota > Actinomycetes > Kitasatosporales > Streptomycetaceae > Streptomyces > Streptomyces sp. NPDC017993. The sequence goes on along the minus strand of NZ_JBIRGO010000035.1, from coordinate 45,379 downwards.
AGGCGCGCCGGGGGTCTGGTGTTCTGTGGTGTGTGCGGGCGGTTCAACGATCGGCCGCTGCTGGCTCTTTGCCCGTGGGATGCCGAGCTCCGGGAGCGTGGTGCACTGCGTTTCGGCGAACTCTCCCGGCCTGCGCTGAACAGCCCCGCCGGTTGGTCCGGCGGGGCTGCCAAGGTGTCAGATCATCAGCAGTAGCCGCGTGTGCGCTACCAGCTTCCGGTTGACGCTGGTGCTCTGCACAAAGATGGTGAAGTCGTCGTTGTGGTCGGGTTTGATGCGGACTTCCATGTCGGGCAGGCCGAGCAGGGCTCGGGCTTCCGGCCCGGTGTACACGCGGTCCGTCTTCTTTTCCAGTACCGCAATCTGCTTCCGTGCCTGGATCTTCTCCGACTTACTCAGCTGGTAGAACGCGCAACCGGTGCGGTAGGTGTGTCCGCATTCGGTGACCCAGTCCCGGATTGCCGCGTCGCGGGCCACCGGAATCAGCTGGTACGCGGAGGGCTTTACGGGGGTGAGTCCGGCTGCCTTTATGGTGTCCTTGTTGACGGAATCCGCACCGGTGGAGAACACCGCCTTCGACCCACGGATTCCCTGGGCGCGGCCCATCATAAAGTTTTCGGTTGCCTGCTGGATAACCTGCCCGGCCTCTTCCAGACCCTGGGTGCTGGTGGCGTCCCAGATGGCGATGTTGTCCTTCGGGAAACCGCACTGCATGGCCTCGCGCTTGCCCATCTGGTCCGGCACAAGGACGGCCAGCGTCCAGTTGTCCTCCTGCGTGCGGGTCATCTTGGCCACGGCCTGCACCAGTTCCCGCGTATCCCTGGCAGGAGCATCCGGGCAGCGATGACTTGCGTTCTCCTGGCCGTCGGTCAGTACGAACGTCAGGAAGCTGTGGTCTCCGTAGAGTTGAGCTGTCTGCGCCAGCTCGTTCTGCGACTTCAGCGTGGCCGCCAGAAGGGCCGTCATTCCACCGACCCGGTACAGCTGCTTCAAAGACGGCATCCGCAGCACGTCCTTGTCGTAGATGACGCACTCAACCTTGTCGGCGAAGACGTAGACCGTGACGCGGGTTTCCTGATCCAGTTCCTTCGATCGGCGGGCCAGATAGGCAATCTGCTGGTCGGCGACTTCGACGACCTTGCGGCTCAGGTGTGACATGGACGAACTGGCATCCAGCACAAGAGCAACGTGATTGATGTAGTTCTGGGTTCCGGACATTAGCGCTCCCCCTCTTTCCGACGCGATGCACTCATCGTCTCACCCACCACTGACAATCGATCTTGGAGCGGCGCGACTGGGCAGGGGACCGGCACGTAACCGGCGTCCGAGGCTGACGTGGCACCCGCCCGATTCAGCACGACAGAGCACACAGACGCGCCGCCCGGGGTGCGGCCCGTTCGCACCGCCCGCGGTGCGACCCGTTCGCGCGCCGCCGCCTCAAGGCTGCAACCCGCTTCACTCAGGCTTAGGCACGGGGACATGCCCGGCTGTCGTCCGGTCAGCGGCCAACGCCAGAGCCGCGGTTGGCGTCACGACGGCGCCTCGGTGTTGTTGTGTTCGCGTCCCTCCCCGAGGGCGAGCAGACGGAGAGGCTGTACCTGCTGGCGGGCCCAGGAGTGCTCCGCCCGAGTACGGCCGTCCGGACCAGCCAATCGCAGGCTCTCGTGGGCGTGCCTCTCCACAGGCGACCAACCCGGGGGACGGGCTCCGGGCCCGTCGCTGCCTCAGGTGTCAGGACTCCAGGTAGCGCAGCACGGCGAGCACCCGGCGGCTGTAGCCGGTGGTGTGTGACAGCTCCAGTTTCTCGAAGATCATGTTGAGGTTTTTCTCGACCGCACTCAGCGAAATGTGCAGCTTCTGTGCGATGGCTGCGTTGGTGTGGCCCTGCGCCAGCACCTCCAGGACGCTGCGCTCGCGTGGGGTGAGCCGCCCGAGGGGGTCGGTGTGTGTGGTGCGAATGACCAACTGCCGTACGATTTCCGGGTCGATGGCGGCGCCGCCTGCGTGGATGCGCTCCATCGAGTCGAGGAACTCCTCGACCTGCGCGACCCGGTCCTTGAGAAGGTAGCCGACCCGCTCGGCGTTCGATGTGAGCAGCTGCGCCGCGTAGTTGCGCTCCACGTGCTGGGAGAGCACGAGTACGCCGACTTCCGGCCAGCGCTTGCGGATCTCCACCGCGGCGCGCAGCCCCTCATCGCTGTGGGTCGGCGGCATCCGGATGTCGGTCACCACGATGTCCGGTGTCTGCGTCTCCACCTCCCGTAGCAGTGAGACTGCTTCGCCCACCGCGGCAAGGACTTCGTGCCCCTCCTCGATCAGGAGCCGGACAAGCCCTTCTCGCAGCAGGGTCGAGTCCTCGGCGAGAATTACGCGCACGGCAGCTCCGCGGTGATGGTGGTGGGGCCCCCTGGGGGGCTGTGGATGTCCAGTCTGCCGTCCAGCGCGGCTACCCGGCTGTGCAGTCCGGTCAGACCGCTGCCCGTCGGGTCGGCGCCGCCGATCCCGCTGTCGCGGACCAGCACCGCGAGATGCGTGTCATATCGCTGCACGCTGATGAAGATGTCCTGGGCCGTGGAATGCTTGGCCGCGTTGGTCACGGCCTCCGACACGACGAAGTAGGCGGCGGTCTCGGTGGGCGTCGGCAGCGTCCCAGGAACGTCGTACTCGATCCGTGTCGGGATGCTGCACCGCTCCGAGACTCCGCCGAGCGCCTCCTGGAGACCGAGGTTGTCGAGAGCCGATGGATAGATCCGCCAGGCCACTTCGCGCAGTTCGGTGAGGACTTCCTGGGACTCCTTGTGCGCCTGCTCCAGGAGAGCATCCGCCTGACCCGGCACCTTGCTGCGACGGGCTCGGCCGAGCAGCATGGCGAGTGCCACGAGACGCTGCTGGACACCGTCGTGCAGATCGCGCTCGACGCGGCGCCGCTCGACATCCACGGCCTGCACCACCGCGGCCCGGCTGGCGGCCAGTTCGTTGATGCGCCGTACGAGAACCTCGTGCTCGGAGGGCCCGAAGCACTCGCGGGCGAGGCGGGTGTCGAGAGCCGTCAGGGAGTAGAGACCCTGTACATCCAGGAAGAGCAGGACGCTGCCGAGCACCAGTTGGGTCAGCAGTTCCTGCCAAGTCAGCGTGGACCGGAAGATGCCCGCGGTGAGCAGGCCGGCCAGCATGACGCCGAAGACGAGCAGTCCGACCACGATGCTGCACAGCAGGCCGCTGTACGTACGGGCCGCGAGGTAGCTCAGGACTGCACGGTCGGAGCTGTGGTGGTCGGGGAACGTGTCGTAGAAGAAGGCCGAGCGGCGGGAGCGATCCAGCAAGGTGAGTCTGCGGGCCCCCGCGGAGAGCACGGTGTAGGCCCGGCCGCGGGTGTGCGGCCACAGAAGGAATGCGCCGAGCACGGCCCCGGCCAGGATGAAGTACAGCAGGCCGAGCAGTGCGGTGAAGCACCCGAGCAGGACGCCGATGGCGCTGAGGAGGCGGGGCGCCGACTTGGCCGCGGTGGCGGGGGCTTTACCGCCCTTACCGCCCTCCTGCCGTGGCTCGTGCGTCAGTGGTGGACGGTCGGTCTCTATGCCTGCCCGGTCTCCTCTCACGCTGGTTGACATTAGGGGTGCGCCATCCTTGCGGCAAGATCGTTCAGCCGGGGTGGGCCAGGGGTGGGCGGGGTGCACGTCACCGTTCATCGACGTGGATCAGGATGTGCGACGGTGCTGGGACCGGGGCTGCTTCCTGGCCCGAAGGCGCACGAGTACGTAGGCGGCGATGGCCAAGACGACCAGGACGAGGACAGCCTTGGAAAGGAATCCGACGTAGGTCCCCACCACGTCCCACTGGTCGCCCAGCCAATAGCCCGCCATCACGAGGACCACGTTCCAGACCAGGCTGCCGAGAGTGGTCAGGGCCAGGAAGACCGGCAGTGGCATACGTTCCACGCCGGCCGGGACCGAGATGAGGCTGCGGAAGATAGGCACCATGCGGCCCAGAAGCACCGCCTTCGTGCCGTGCTTGGCGAACCACTGCTCGGTGCGCTCCAGGTCGGAGGCCTTGACCAGCGGTAGCTTGGTCCAGATCGCATGCATGCGCTCACGGCCGAAGAGCGCCCCGATCCAGTACAGGATGGCGGCGCCGACCACGGAACCGAGTGTCGTCCAGAACAGCGCGGACGCCAGGCTGATCACACCCTGCCCGGCGGCGAAGCCGGCAAGGGGCAGAATCACCTCACTGGGCAAGGGCGGGAAGAGGTTCTCCAGGGCGATGGCGAGGCCGGCTCCCGGAGCGCCCATCGCGTCCACGAGGTCGGCCGCCCAGCCGGCGATGCCGCTCGCGGGCTCCTGGGGAAGTGCGAAGGTCACGAAATCCATGCCGTTCTCCAAGCTGCTGAGAGGCGGCTGCTGAGGTACAGGCGCCGCGATTCACGAGCAACGCTAGAAAGCACGGGCCAGCGGCGGTATGCGGATTACCGTCGCGCAAGGTGGGGTTTTCCGCATGGTGCCGCGGGCATCGCCGTCGCGGCCTCGTCGGCGGCGTCCTTGGGCCCGCGCGGTGTGGGCGGGGATCGCCCTCGGGGTATCTGGCGCGCCTTGAGTCAGCCGCCGCGGGAGAAGCCCGGAGTTGCTGCCATCGGGGCCGGGGAACCCGCGGCGCCTCTTGGGCGTGCACCCCCACTCGCGGCTGCTCAAGTCACGGGAAGTGCGGTGCGCTTGAGGCTCGGCCCGTTCATTCTTCTGCCCGCCCCCGATTTGCCCCGGGGGCGGGCAGATCTGTGGTTTCCCACAGGTGGAGTGTGCGGATATCCGCATTCTGCGCTTGGGCGCTTATCTCTAGCTTTCGGGTATGAGATCACTTCCCAGTAAATCGCCCACGGGGCAAGCCAGAGCACGTGCCGGCAGGGCCCGTTGGCGCCGCAGCGTCGGCCGGCGCAGAGCGGTCGTGGTTGCGTCGGCCGCGTTCGCGACGCTCCTCACGTTCCCGTCCCTGCCCGCCGCAGGGGAGGGAGCCGGGCGGGGGCACGCCCGTGGTGAGCTGACGTCTGTGACACCTCTCGGCGAGCGGGATTACCAACGCATCGTCAAGGAAGCACAGAAGTCGGGCTATCCAACCGACACCGCCCGGTACGGTGTCGCCGCGTACCGCCTCACCTACCGCACTGTCGCCCCGGACGGGAGACCGACCACCGCGTCAGGTCTCCTCGCGCTGCCACGCGGCGGAGGGCACCTGCTCCCCACCGTCGTCCACGGTCACGGCACGTTGGCCTACCGGGGCTACGCGGCGTCCGTCGCGGACGGCCCCGACCGCACCGTCTCCCTCCTCTACGCCTCTGCCGGACGCGCGGCCGTCTCTCCCGACTACCTCGGCCTCGGTACGGGCCCGGGCACTCACCCCTACCTCGACAACCGTTCCGCGGCCGCCGCCTCCCTCGACATGCTCCGCGCCGCTCGCACGGCAGCACCGAAGCTCGGTCGGTCGCTCGACGGGCGGGTCTATGCCACGGGCTTCTCGCAAGGTGGGCAGGTAGCCATGGCGCTCGGCCGCACTCTGAACTCCGGGGCAGACCCGCGCTTCCAACTGCGGGGGGTGGCGGCGGTCGGTGGCGCGTACGACCTCGAGAGCAGCCAGCTACCCGGCCTTTTCAACGGACGGGTCGGCCCAGGATCGGCCGTCTTCTACACCGCCTACTTCCTTGCCGCACAGAACCGCCTGCACCACCTCTACTCCGACCCGCGTGAGGTCTTTCGCGCCCCGTACGCCGATCAGGTGGAAGAGCTCTTCGACAGCAACCATCCCGCGGAGCAGATCGCGGGAAAGCTGCCGGAAACCTTGCCGGAACTGCTCTCCGACCGGTGGTACGCGAAGCTGCGGAACCCGAGCGGCAGACTCCTGGCGGTGTTGCGCAGCAATGACTTCACCTGCGACTGGAAGCCGAACGTTCCCGTCAGGCTCTACAGCGCCACCGGTGATCACGACGTGCCCATAGCCAACAGCCACCACTGTGCGCAGCGGGTGTCGGCGCACGGTGGCAGGGCCCGGGTCGTCGACGAGGGCGCCGTCAGCCATTACGCAGCGTTCCAGCGGTCCCTTCCGGAGATAGCGCGCTCCTTCCCCACCTCCCCATGAGCCCGCCCAGCGGCCGGCCAAAGGTGTCGTGGTCCGCTTTTCCGCGTAGTGGCGGTGCATTCGGCCTGGGGGTACGCAGGTTGACCGGTTGCCGGGGCGGATGTGTGGAGCGGTGTAGGTGGATGGCGGGACGGGATTGAGAGGTGCTGCGGGAACGCTTCCGTGTCTGCGGCGGTGGAGCCGCCTCGCCGGAGGTGGCTCCACCGCGCAGACGGGCGGGCATTTACTCGTGGGCGCTGGTCACACCGCCGGTGCTGAGCGCGATGTATATCCCGTTGGCGTCGAGCCCGACGTCGGGCTGGTTCGTCTCCCGCGTGACCAAAACGAACCGCGGCTGACCGTCTTGGCGCGGTAGTGCGGGGCGGGCTGCCCGACCGAAGGCCGGACACCAAGCCTGGCGAAAGCGTGAGGCTGGTGCCGGATCAGGCAACGTTTGCCCTGCCGGCGGTTTGTCGTAACCGTTGGGCGGGACTGCCGAGGCGAGAGGGTTGTCGGTGTCCAGCGGACGCCAAAAGGCAAAGGCAGGAAGATCTCTCTCCCTGCCACTACCAAGGTATAGCGCACTGGGGGGCTTGCGGCAAGGCCCGGGTGGTGGCGCAAAATCGTCGGCCGAGGCCACAACCTGCGGAAATGGGGAACGAAGTGCGTGTGTCGTCGACGTATGGGGGGCGCGGTGACGTCGAACCGTTGGTGGGAATGGCAGTGCGGTCGCGAGCGCTCGGGGCGGTGGCGCGGGGGACCGCGCCGCCCGACTGGGTGGCGCGGTCGGCCGTCTGGTCAGAGCTAGGGCAGCCCGAGACGCGGACGTGCCTGGCAAGAAATTCGGCAGAGCTGGTGGCGCCGGTGATTCGATCGGCTAGTTCAGTGCAATGGGACACGACTGCCTCGGAGGCATCGCGATGATCGAGCAGTACGTGTGGAATCTTCAAGAGGTTGACGAGACGCAGGTCGCGGTCGTCGGCGGCAAGGGCGCGCATCTGGGCGGGCTGTCGCGGATCGAGGGCATCCGCGTGCCGGCCGGCTTCTGCGTGACGACGGACGCCTTCCGGCGGATCATGGCGGAAGCGCCGTCGATCGACGATCGGCTCGATCAGCTGTCGCGCCTGAACCCGGACGACCGGGAGGCGATCCGCACGCTCAGCGCGCAGATTCGTCGCGCCATCGAAGGGATTGCCATCCCGGGCGATCTCGCGGCGGCGATCACCCGCGCGCTCGCCCAGCTCGGCGAGCAGGCCGCCTGCGCCGTCCGATCCAGCGCGACGGCAGAGGACCTGCCCACGGCCTCCTTCGCCGGCCAGCAGGACACGTACCTGAACGTCGTGGGGCCGACGGCGATCCTCCAGCACGTCAGCCGGTGCTGGGCCTCGCTGTTCACCGAGCGGGCCGTGACCTACCGCCAGCGGAACGGCATCGATCACCGTACGGTCCACATGGCCGTGGTCGTGCAGCAGATGGCCTTCCCGGATGCGGCAGGCATCCTGTTCACGGCCGACCCCGTCACGGGCAGCCGGAAGGTCGCCACCGTGGACGCCGGCTTCGGCCTCGGCGAGGCCCTGGTCTCCGGCCTGGTGAACCCGGACGTCTTCAAGGTGCGCGACGGCGAAGTCGTCGCCAAGGGGATCGCCGCCAAACAGCGTGCCGTTCACGCCCTGCCGGCCGGCGGTACGCAGGAAGTGGCGATCGACTCGCAGCGGCAGGAGGAGCCGGCGCTGACGGATGCGCAGGTCGTGCGGCTCGTGCAGCTCGGACGGCGGATCGAAGCGCACTTCGGCCGCCCTCAGGACATCGAATGGTGCCTGGTCGACGATGGCTTCCAGATCGTTCAGAGCCGGCCGATCACGACGCTGTTCCCCATCCCCGAGGCCGGCGACCAGGAGAATCACGTCTATGTCTCCGTCGGTCATCAGCAGATGATGACCGACCCCATGAAGCCCCTGGGGTTCTCCATGTGGCAGCTGACGGCTATGGTGCCGATGCACGAGGCCGCCGGGAGGCTGTTCGTCGACGTCACCCGACGCCTGGCCTCGCCCGCGAGCCGCGCCGGCCTCCTGGACCTCATGGGGAGAGGCGATCCGCTGGTCAGGGATGCTCTGGAGACCGTCCTCGACCATGACGATTTCGTCCCGTCACTCCCGGACGCGGGTCCCGGCGGGCCGCCGGCCGGCGGCCCGCCCGCCCCGATCGAGACAGATCCGGCCATCGTCACCGAGCTGATCGAACGCAGCCAGGCGTCCATCGCCGCCCTGGAGCGCGACATCCGGACGAAGAGCGGACCAGCACTGTTCGACTTCCTGCTGGAGGCCATCGCGGAGCACAAGCGAGTGCTCAGCGATCCGCTGAGCATGCAGGCGATCATGGCGGGGATGGAGGCCACGTGGTGGCTCAACGACAAGCTGCAGGAGTGGCTGGGCGAGAAGAACGCGGCTGACACGCTCACGCTGTCCGCCCCCGACAACGTCACGTCGGAGATGGGACTGGCGCTGCTCGACGTCGCGGACGTGATCCGCCCGCATTCGGAGGTGGTGGCGTTCCTGCAGGGCGTCGAGGACGAGGGGTTCCTGGACGAGCTGGCGAAGCTCGCGGGCGGGACCGAAGCGCGCGACGCCATCGAGGCCTACCTCGACCGGTACGGCATGCGCTGCGTCGGCGAGATCGACATCACGAGGCCACGTTGGCGCGAGCGCCCCACCACGCTCGTGCCCGTGATCCTCGACAACGTCAGGATCTTCGAACCGGGCGCCGCCGAGCGGCGCTTCGAGGAAGGCCGGCAGAAGGCGCAGCAAAAGGAACAGGACGTGCTGTCACGCTTGCGGGCCCTACCGGACGGGGACCGGAAAGCCGACGAGGCCAAGCGGATGATCGACCGGGTCAGAACCTTCATCGGGTACCGGGAGTACCCGAAATACGGCATCGTCAGCCGCTACTTCGTCTACAAGCAGGCCCTGCTGGAGGAGGCCGAGCGCCTCGTGCAGGCCGACGTGCTTCCTGAGAAGGAGGACATCTTCTACCTCACGTTCCAGGAGTTCCACGACGTCGTGCGCTCGAACGAGGTGGATGACCAGCTCATCCAGCAGCGCAAGGACGCGTTCCGGTCGTACCACGCGCTCACACCGCCCCGGGTGCTCACCTCGGATGGCGAGGCCGTCACCGGGGCGTACCGACGCGACGATGCGCCGGCCGGCGCCCTGATCGGCCTACCGGTTTCCGCCGGGACCATCGAGGGACGGGCCCGCGTCATCCTCGACATGGCGGAAGCCGATCTCGAAGCGGGCGACATCCTGGTCACGACCTTCACGGACCCCAGCTGGTCGCCGCTGTTCGTCGGAATCGCGGGCCTGGTGACGGAGGTGGGCGGCCTGATGACCCATGGCGCAGTGATCGCCCGGGAGTACGGCTTGCCGGCAGTCGTGGGCGTGGAGCAGGCCACCCGGCTGATCCGGGACGGGCAGCGGATCCGCGTGCACGGAACCGACGGGTACATCGAGATCCTGCCCTGACCGACCACACCGAGAAGCCCCTTGCGTAGCCTCCGACCGAACAACGCCAAGCAGTTGACGACCACCCCACGACCGCCGCCCGCAACGCGCACACGCGGACACCACCCGTAACTGTTCTTCACCTGGGAAGTGCCTCTTCCGCTGCCACGTACAGGACTCTCAGCACGTCCTATCGTTGCAGCGCAGAGGCACTTTCTGTGCTCTCGATCACCTTCCGGACAGCGTCCCTCGTGAAAGCCCGAGGCTAGCGGGCCTGCCGGCACCGGCCGTGGCCAGGGAGCCGGCGTGGGTATGCGCCGGCTTCCTCGCCCTCGGCGCAGCAGCGTCTGAGGCGGACTGCGCGGTCCGGCCTCTGCCTGTCCAGCAGAGTGCGGGTAGCCAGGGGGCTGGTCAGTGCCGAGGGCGCTGGTGAAGGATGCCACGCGGAAGTGGGCGGCGCCGCTGAAAGTTGCCCGGCCGAACGCAGCGGTGTCGGTGAAGGTTGTCCCGTCGCGCAACTACTGACAGCCACCCGGCGATCGGCTGGGTGTCCGGTGTCGCTTTGCCGGGCGGGGGCCGCGCCCGCCTTCCGGCCACCGTCGCGGAGTGACCGCCGCCGAGGGCCGATGGCGTGAACCGACCCTCATCACACGTCACTTGAGCAACACCCGTTGTTCGCCGCCTCCTCAGCCCATACATTGAGCCGCGCCAAAATCTGGCTCAACTCACCGCCGTCGCGGTGAGCTTCGGGAGGACCCCCACATGCGTAGACGCACCTCCATATCCGGCCGCCGCACTGCAGCGGCCATCGGGACGACCCTCGCGGCGGTCGTCGCCGCGACAGCCGCAGCGACCACGGCCCAGGGTGCGGCCCCGGCGCCGACCCCCCAACCCTCTGAGGCCCAGCAGAGGGTCGAGTACTTCACCGGTCCGGACGGCCACCCCCGGCACGCCACCGTTCCGGCCCCGAAGCCGCTGTCACCGGCCGACAAGGCGTCCATCGCCGGCGACGGGGACGTCACCCCGATCGTGCAGAGCGGTCCCGTCGACAGCAAGCTGGACGTCGTCTTCCTCGGCGACGGTTACACCGAGGCGCAGCAGGAGGACTTCCACGCCGATATCCGCGCCAAGTGGGCCAAGATGACCGAGGTCGAGCCGTACGCCTCGTACACCGGCCTGTTCAACGTCTGGGCGGTTGACGCCGTCTCCCGTGACTCCGGCGTCTCCGGCGACCCGACCCAGGACGTGACCCGCGACACCGCCCTCGGCTCGGCGTTCTTCTGCGACGGTACCGAGCGGCTGCTCTGCGTCGACACCAACAAGGTCGAGTCGTACGCGGCCAAGGCCCCCGCCGCCGACCTCGTCGTCGTGCTGTCCAACTCCACCAAGTACGGCGGGGCGGGCTACAACGACGTCTCGTCGCAGGTCGGTTACGACGGCATCGCGACCGCCTCGTCCGACAACGCCCAGTCCGACCAGATCGCGGTGCACGAGACGGGCCACTCGCTCGGCAAGCTCGCCGACGAATACGACTACGGGCAGCCGGGGACGTACTCCGGCCCCGAGCCCGCCGAGGTCAACCTCTCCACCCTCTCCGCCGCAGAGATGACCGGCCGGCAGCAGAAGTGGTACCGCTGGATCGGGCAGGAGTCGCCGGACGGCGGTACGGTCGGGGCCTACGAGGGCGGCGGCTACTACCAGTTCGGGCTCAACCGCCCCACCGAGAACTCGATCATGCGCACGCTCGGCCGCGAGTTCAACCTCCCCGGCCGCGAGGCCATGATCGCCGGCTTCTACCGCCACGCGAGCGTGCTGACCAGCCGGGTCGGCACCGCGCACACCCTGTCCCGCGACGACCGGATCCGCGTCACCCCGGCCACCCGCGCACGGGTGACGTGGTATGTCGACGGCCATGAGGTCGCCGCCGCCCGCGGCCGGACCACGGTCGAGCCCGGATCCCTCGGCGTCCCCGCCGACGGCCGCACCCACACCGTCACCGCCAAGGCCGCCGACCCCACGCGCATGGTCCGCACCCCGGCCCTGCGCAAGCACCTGTCTGCAGCGCTGACCTGGCACGTCACGGGCTGATCGCAGACCGTCGGTACGGGTGGGGCCCCGACCCTGGGGCCCCGCCCGTACGGCTCCACCCCCATGTGATGGCAAATATGATCCGCCGGTGCCCGCACCGACATCCGACGAGCAGCGGATCCAGGCCGCCCCCTGAAGGCTCATCCTCCGCGGCATCGGCAAAGCTCTCCTGGAGCCTCTTCCGGGCCGGTGAGTTCGGACTGCCGCGCGGGCGCCGCGGGTGCAGAGGAGCGCACACCGTCTCCTTGCTCACGCCGCGCGCGGAGCCGGCGACGAGGGCGACCTTTCCGCGAACTCGGCGGCTTCGGTTGACGGAGCTGCAGATGTAGAAGATGCCCCTGCAAGGTCCCATGTGTCCTGACAAGGATGCTCAGAGGATCTTGCTCTCGTAGGCCCCCGGTGCGCCCGGGGGTTTCTGCGTTCTAGGGACTCCGTACCGGCCCTGGCCCGGACGACGCGCATGCCCCGCCAGGAAACTTTCGCCTGGCCCGTCGCCGGACGAGCCCGCGGGGTCGTTCAGGGCCTGCGGCCGTGGAAGGTACGGCGCAGGTCGCTCACCCAGGCGTCGGGGTTCTCCCAGGGGATGAAGTGGCCGCCGTGATCGTGGGCGTTGACGTTGACGTGGTGGAACCAATCGGCCTGCGGGCCGGTCTTGAACGCCCGGACGCGCTCGTTGGCCGTGCGGATGCCGGGCGGGTTCTCGTACGTGACGAAGGTGAGGCCGACGGGGGCCTGCACGACCGGGGTGCGGTCGTGGGCGGGGGCCCAGGGGTAGCGGTTGGCGTTGGCGTAGTAGCGCATCGACGTGGCGATGGAGTTGTTCACCCAGTAGATCGTGGCGTGGGTGAGCAGGTCGTCCTTGGTGAAGACGGACTCCACGTCACCGCCGTTGTCGCTCCAGGCGTTCCAGCGCTCCAGCAGCCAGGCGAGCAGTCCGGCGGGCGAGTCGCTCAGCCCGTGGGCCAGGGTGGCGCCGTCGAGCATGTGCACGGCGAGGTGGGACGCCGCGCGGTGGTCCAGCTCGATGATGCGGGCGCGGACGTCGGCGGGCTGGTCGTCGGTGAGGGGCCGATTCCGGGCGAAGTCCCAGGCGCGGGGGCCGGTGAAGAAGTCGAGCGGCAGCCCGGAGCCGATGTGGATGCCGTAGAGCTCGTCGGCGTACTTGTGGCCGAGCTGGCTGGAGACGATCCCGCCGATGTCGCAGCCGCCCGCGGCGTATTTCTCGTATCCCAGGGTCTCGGTCATCAGGGTGTGCCAGAGGTCGGAGACCTTCCAGAAGTTGACGTCCGAAAAGCCGGTGAGCGGGCCGGGGAAACCGAAGCCGGGCAGGGACGGCACGATGACCTCGAACGCGTCGGCGGGGTCACCGCCGAACGCGGCCGGGTCGGCGAGCGGGTCGATCACCTTCGACCAGTGCCAGAACGTCCACGGCCAGCCGTGGGTGAGGATCAACGGGATCGGGCGAGGGCCGTTGCCGGGCTTGCGCATGAAGTGCACCGGGACGCCGGCGACGCTCACCTGGTAGTGCTCGTAGACGTTGATGGCGGCCTCGGCCCTGCGCCAGTCGTAGCCGTCCCGCCAGTAGGCGACCAGTTCACGGAGATAGCTGTCCGGGACGCCGTAGGACCAGTCCCCGTTCCCCTCGTCCAGCGGCGGACGGGTCGATGTGAGACGGGCGCGCAGGTCATCGAGGACCTCGTCGGACACATGGATCGGGGTGGGCTCCAGGGGGAAGGCGTGCGGGGTGGCCATGGCGTGGTTCCTTACTGGGGGGGGGTGGGACCGGCATATCAGCGAAACGTGCCACATGCCAGCGGCCAAGCAGGTCACAGGCGCGAAGAGGCGCGGTAGGCGGGTGGCGAGGACGTCGGCCGACTCGAAGAGACGACCAGGGCGCGTCGTTCGGATCATGGTGTCCCGGCCCTCTGGACGGCAGCGTCTACACGAGCGGCAGGGCGCTCTCCTCCTGCTCGTCGGACGCTCGTGCGAATCCGTCTGTCAGCCTTCCCGGATGAAGCCCTCCCGCACCAGCCAGTCCTTCGCCACCTCGTGCGGGTCCTCCCCGTCCACGTCCACTCGCGCGTTCAGCCGCTGGGCCTCCGCCCCCGTCAGCCGCTTGGTGATCGGGGTGAGGAGGTCGGCGATGGCGGGGTACTTCCTCATTGTGGCGCTGTTCATCTCGGGTGCCGCGTTGTAGTTGGGGAAGAAGTGCCGGTCGTCCTCCAGCACCTTCAGCTTGAGTTCGGGAATGCGGCCGTCGGTGGTGGCCGCCACGCCGAGGGCGCAGGCCGCGCCCTCGGCGACCTGGGTGTAGACGACGCCGTCGTCCATCTTTTTGAAGTTCCCGCGTCGGAGGGCGAATCCGTACGTCTTCGCCACGCCCGGCAGGCCGTCCTCGCGCAGCGAGAACTCGCTTCCGCCGCAGATCGTCGCCGCGCCCGGGTCTTTCTTCGTCAGACGTGCCACGTCGGAGAGTGTGCGCAGCCGGTACTTCTGCGCATTCGCCTGGTTCGCGACCAGCGCGTAGGTGTTGTTGAGTGGGGAGGCGGGCAGCCAGGTGATGCCGTTGCGGCGGTCTGCCTCGCGTACGGCCTCCCACTGCTCGTACGGGTCGACGACCGGCTTGGTGTGACCGAGGTAGGTGATCCAGGCCGTGCCGGTGTACTCGTACATCCCGTCCGCCGCACCGGACTTGACCGCCTCGCGGGCACCGATCGAGCCCTGGATGTTCGTCCGGTCCAGGACTTCCGCGCCGGCCGCTTTGAAGGCCAGCCCCATGATCTGGCCCAGGATGATCTGCTCGGTGAACTCCTTTGACGTCACGGTCAGTTGGGCGCCCTCCAGCGGTCGCCCCTTGCCGATGGAGCCGGGCTGCACCGAGTCGGCCAGCGGGCTGCCGCTGGTCAGTCCGCAGCCGCTCAGCCCTGCGGCGGCGAGCAGCAGGGCGCCCGCGCCCGCGACGGCCTTCCGTATCTGGGCCAGGCGCATCAGTCCACCTCCAGGCCGCGTGGGCGTAGCAGCAAATCGACGAGCGTCCCCAGCCAGTCCGTGATCAGCGCCATGGCGACCGTCAGTACGGAGCCGAGCACCAGCACCGGCATGCGCTGGTTGGTGATGCCGGAGGGGACCAGGTCCCCGAGTCCTCCTCCTACGCCGAAGGCGGCCGGCGTCGCGGTGCCGACGTGCAGCACGAGCGCGGTCCCTACGCCCGCCAGGATCAGCCGGACGGCCAGGGGCAGTTCGACCCGGAACAGCATCAGCGGCGACATCCCGATGCCGCGCGCCGTCTCCACGAGTGCCGGGTCGGTGACCCTCGGGCCGGCCACGGTGTTGCTCATCTCCTCGACCCGGTCCCGCACCTTCGCGCGGGGCCGGCCGGCCATCTTCGGTACGAGCCCGATGTTCTCGGTGACGGTCATGTGCGGGAAGAGACCCGTGGACTGGATGGCGTAGCCGATGGTGCGGCGAGGCGCCACGAGGTTGATGCCGGTGACGTCCTCGCCGGCGATGGTGATCTGCCCCGAGGTCGGCTCGATCAGCCGGTTGATCATCTTGAGGGTGGTGCTCTTGCCGCAGCCCGAGGGCCCTACGAGAGTCACGGATTCGCCGGTCGCTTCGTCCCGGGTCACGTCCTCCACGGCCGGGGCCTGGATGTCCGGATAGCGCTTGGTGAGGTTGTCCAGCCGGATACTCGCGCCGGCGGCGGCCGGCCGGTCGGGCCCGGCGGATCGGGCGGATCCACCGGGGCCCGCGGCGCCGGACATCGGGGAGGTCGGTTCGACGATTTCGGCAGAGTCAGCCACGGATCCCCCGTGAGATGGTGAGCCGTCCGATCAGCACGTACCCGGCGTCGAACGGCAGGGCTGGGACGACGATTCCGAGCGTCCCCGACAGTACTTCGTTGAGCGTTTCCGCACTGCCCAGTCTGGAGATCCCACGCAGTTTCGTTTGGATCACTGAGCGGACCGGAGGAAGATGCCTGCGATGTGGAGTCCGGCCAGGTAGATGGTCGCGGTCTTCTCGTAGCGGGTGGCGATTCCTCGCCACTGCTTGAGGCGGTTGATGCACCGCTCGACGGTGTCGCGCTGGTTGTAGGTCTCACGGTTGAAAGCCGGCGGCCTGCCGCCCTGGCTGCCACGTCGCAGTCGGTGCCCGCGCTGGTCGGGCCGGAATCGGGATCACCGTCCGGATACCGCGTTTGCGCAGGTGGTCGCGGATGGCGCGGGAGAGTACGCCTTGTCCGCCAGGACCACGCCGGCTGGCTCCGCGGTCCTCCAGCGGCGGCCGGGAACGCGCAAGTGGGCCATCACGTCCGTGAAAGCGGGTGCGTCACCAGCCTGTCCGGCGGTGGGAACGAACGCGAGGGGCCGGCAGCGGGCATCTGCGGCGAGATGAATCTTCGTGCTCAGCCCGCCGCGGGACCGGCCGATGGCATGGCCGGCCGGTGCTCCGGCCGGGACCCTTTTGCGGGCCCCAGCCGCGTGCTGGTGAGCCCGCACGATCGTGTCGGCGTCCGCTCCGGACGCAACGGCTCGATTCGCGTCCCTTGCGCATCTGTTAACGGCACACCCGGACCAACGACCAGCTGATCCAAACGAAGCTGCCTAAGGGTTGTCCCGTAACTGCTGGTCGTCACTGATGGCGCTTCATGAAAACGGCCACCCCCTGCTTGGACTGGCCTCGGAGTTGCTCGCCCTGATGCCCCACATGGACGAGGGCTGTGAGACGTTGCGGCGGCCGTGGATTTCACCACGTGGCGGGGGCCTGCACGCGAAATCCTCTGGTCCGTAGGCTCCTTGGGGTGATCGGATAGGCGCATGAGTCTTCCTCGTAATGGAATGTCCGAGGTTGTCGTGCCAGTCCTCGTCCGTGACCTGACGCCCACTGATCTGCCGGCCTGTACGTGGTCCGGCTCGACCGTCCATCTGATGCAGGTGGAACGGGAGTTGGTGCGCGCGGCAGCGGGAGATGTGGATTATCTGGCGGTGTGCACCCCGGCCGATGTTCCGGTGGCGATCGGAGGCGTCGACTACCAGGTCGCGGTCGGCGTAGGCACACTCTGGCAGCTCGGGGTACTCCCGGCCCTGCAGTCGTGTGGTCTGGGCACCATGCTCATCCGGGCCGCGGAGGACCGCATCAGGTCACGCGGCCTGCACAGGGCCGAGCTCGCGGTGGAGGAGAGCAATCCACGGGCCCGGGCCCTGTACGAGCGACTGGGCTACCTGGCCCACGGTCGCCGACCGGATGCTTGGGACGTCCAGGCGCCGGACGGCTCGCTGCTCCGGTACGAGACCATGTGCACGCTGATGCACAAGGACTTGTCGTAGGGGGCCGCGTGGCGATGGAAGTGTGGGCACCGATCTTTTCACTCGCAGGCGTCGCCCTCGGCGGCGGCCTGACGGCGCTCTCCCAGCGCGCCACTCAGCGCTCCGCCGAACGGCTGGAGGAACGCCGCCAGGCAGCGGCCACCAGCGAGGCGCGCCGAGCAGAGCAGATGCAGGCGATCAAGGACTTCATCGCCTGCGCCCAGGATGCCGAACGGGCGGCCTACAGCCGTCCCGAGGCTTGGGGCGATGACGAAGACTGGAACAGTGCCGCTTCGGACGCCATGACCAGGCTCTGGATCGCTGAAAGGCACCTCGTGCTGCTCAGCGACGCGGATCTGCACGCCCCTGTGCACACATACGGTCGGGCACTCAACCAGGCGGTGTGGCGCGAGATCGGCGACGTCGAGGTCAACGAGCACCTCGAGGAACACAAGATCGCCTTGATGGCCGCAGCACGCGCGAGCCTCGCCTCCCCTTGAGTCCAAGCAACCTAGGTGGGACCCCTCCGTTCAGGAGCCGCCAAGACGAACGGCCTCCGACGTCCGTCTCGAAACCCTGAGCAGTTGGGGAACGAAGAACACTGGCCGGATTCACAGGTTTCCATCATCACTGGAGAGCGACGCGCAGGTCCCGGATGTACCAGTGGAACCGTGTGCCGTCCTTGCTGTGCAGCTGCTTGCCGGGGGTGAATCCTGCCCGCCGCGCGACGGCGGCGGATGCGGGATTCTCGGGCTCCACCTGGATCACCGCCTCCTCCCCACCCTCACTGGCCGCGTACTGGGATGCCAGGAGGACCGCGCGGGTAGCCAGGCCACGTCCCCTCCAGGACGGGTAGAGGCCGTAGGCGACATTCACCTGGCCGGGAGCCAAGCCCTCTCCTGCGAACCGCAAGTCGATCGTCCCCGCGAGCGTCTCGTCGGCGCCTACCCGGATGCCGAAAGCGCGGAGCGGCCCGGCAGCGTCCCACTGTTCCCAGCAGTGCTGGAAGTACGCTTCAACGCCCTCGCGCGTCCCGGGGCCGCCGTTGAGCCAGCGAACCAGCAGCTCATCCTCCCCCGTGAGATGCGCCTCCACATCGTCCAGGCACAGCGGCGACAGAGTGATGATCCCGTCGGACACCTTCACTTCATGCATCCGCCGATTCTTGACGCCGAAGCTGCGTCGAACCAGCGGAATTCCGCGAGACGTCGCCCAGAGCTACCCCACCACAGGGGATGATCTTGGTGTGGTTGGTGTGATCACGGCGGCGGAGCCGTCTTGGATAGCCGTGTTCACCGGGCTGAGTCCGCGCTGCTTCGGCAAGTTGCTGACCGCATTGCGGCGCGAAGGCGCGGATGCGGTCCGCGGGGGGCGACCGTGGAGCCTGCCGTTTGACGGCGGCGTCCTTGCCCAGCACGCGGGCACGCGCGTGGCCGAGGGCGTCACCGAGGGGCCGATCGGTCAGAACAGCATCGCCGGGAACGGCCACCGGTGCGGCCGGCACGGCAGCCAGAGGACCTGGGGGCCGACGGCGAGGAGCAGGTCCCGGCGGAGCCAGTCGGCGGACAGGTCTGCGGGCAGGGCGTGGTCCGTTGCCCCGTCGGCTGCCATGCTCTGAGCGGACAGGGCCGCGGGCCCGTCCAGCAGCTCCACTCTCGCGGGATCACCGCGGTGGTCGCGGATTTCGACGAAGCCGGGCCCCTTGCGCCAGATGCACATGCCCGGCAGGTGAGCTGCCCGCCAGGCCCGCAGCGCGTACCCGGCACCCTCCTCCGGATCTCCCGGCAGGCGCAGGTGTCGGGGCGGCGTCAGATGGCCGAGACGCCTCCAGTCGTCGGCTGTCCTCAGTCGTACGGACCAGTCGACGGGGATGCCCATGCCGGTCAGTTCGCGTACCACGGCGAGGCGGCGAAGAGCGGTGGCCGGTGCTGATGCGCCGGTCAGGTCGACGGTTTCGTGCAGGGTCGCGTGCCTGGCGCCTGCCCGGAAGCGGTCGAGGGCCCAGCCGTCCAGAGCCCCGTCGGGCAGCGGCGTACGCCATGTCGTCTCGACGCCCGCGCCCGGTGGCCGAGGGCGGTAGTCACAGGACCAGGTGAGGTATCCGGCCGAGGTCTCCTTCATTGTGCGCACTCCTCGCCGCGGGGCGGCCGCAGCCTGGTGTCGCCCGGCTTCCGTACCGGCAGGCGGAGCAGTTCGGCGTTGGTGGCGCGCGGTACGACATGCACGACCTGGCCGTCCTCGCGGAACAGCAGGCCCAGTTCGCACCAGTGGTCGAGGAGCTCGTCCACCCGGGGCTGCTCGGCTCCCAGGCGCCGGGCCAGTCCCTTCGGCGTACGAGGGTTGTCCAGCAACCGGAACGCGGCCACTTCGGCGGGATCGTTCAGCCGGAGGGACGACCAGCCGAAGTGCGGTCGGGTGTTGACCAGTTCGATCGCCTCGCCGTGGTCGCGCCGGGTGAGGCGGGCTGTTGGGTGGGCCTCCTGCCAGGTGCGCAGACCGTCATCGAGCCGGGTGGCGGCATCGGGGCCGATTCCTCGGTCAGGCGTCTCGAACAGGTAGGCCAGATCGTGGAGTTCCGCTTCCGGTAGATCGTAGGCGAGCGCGTACCTGGGGTCGGGGCGCAGCTCGGGAAAGCCCAGGTCGGGCCGATCGAAGTAGGGGCTGAAGCGCTCGACGCGGAGGCGTCCGGCGTGCCGTGCGGGCTGGAGGTGGTGCAGTACGGGGAACTGGTCGATCACGCGGTCGTAGTGCTCCGGCTTCTCGCCCGGGAATCCGTACAGGTAGTTCCACGAGACCGTCAGTCCCGCCTCCTCCGCATCTCGCAGGAAGCGCACATTGAGGCAGCCGGTGACCCCCTTGTCCATGATCGAGAGCACTCGGCTGCTCAGGTTCTCGATGCCGGGCTGGACGTGCACCATGCCGGCGGCCGACAGGCGCCTGAGGGCGTCGAGGCGGAGGTTGGACTTGATCTCCACGAACATCCGCAGGTCGTGGCCGGCCTCCGCGAGCAGGGGCAGGGCGGTGTTGAGATGGGCGGTGCCGAGGATGTTGTCGACGACCCAGAAGTCGAGCGTCCGGTGGCGTTCGGCGAGCCGGATCACCTCGCGGGCGAACGCCTCGGGCGGTTTGGCCCGGAACTCCATGGTGGATCCGTTGAGTCCGCAGAAGGTGCAGTGGTGCTTCTCTCCCCACCAGCAGCCCCGCGACCCTTCCACCACCAGCGTGGGCGCGACCTGTTGGGCCACCGGCGAGCGGGCGAACCGCTCGAAGTAGTCGTCATAGCTGGGGTCGGCGATGTCCGCCGGGGACAGCGGCCCGGTCGACTGCGTCTGGACGACGCTCCGGCCGTCGGCCGAGCGGTGGCAGACGCCCGGCAGGTCGGACAGGTCGGGTGTATCGGGCCGGTCGGGTGGCGCACCGTGTCGTGCCGGGCTGTCCGGGCTGTCCGGCCAGTCCGGACGCAGCCGTTCCAGCAGGCGCGGGAAGACCCGGTCGCCCTCGCCGCGCACCACGACGTCCACCCAGGGGAAGTTGCGGTGCAGCGCGGCGCCTTGCTCTCCCTCGCAGTTGGCGCCGCCGAATACGGTCACCACATGCGGCAGGTCCCGCTTGAGACGACGGGCCACGGCCAGTGCCGCGGTGTTCTGCTGGAACGTCGAGGTGAAGCCCACCACGTCGGGCTGCCACCGCTGGATCCGGCGGGTCGTCAGCTCGACGAAGTCCGGTGCGGCACGGTGCAGCCGGCGGGCGAGCCGGTCGGTCCGGGCGGGCAGGTCGAACTGTTCGGCATACCGGTCGATGTGCCAGTCCGGGTCGTTGTAGAGCGCGGAGGAGAAGATCCAGTCCCCGAGGCCCTCCTCATAGGTCCGCAGGGCGAAGAAGGAGTAGTCGTCGAGGGTGAAGTCGCTGTCCGCCATGGCATGGTCGAGGTAGTCCAGATTGGCGTACAGGGTCGCGACCTCGGCGTCCGGAGCGGCGGTCCGGACCGCGGAGGCCAGGATGCCCAGGGCAAGCGAGGGCACCTCGACCAGCGCCCATGGCATGTTGACCAGCAGGACGCGCATGGCTCTCCTTTCGGGGATTCAGCGGTGACCGGTCACGGTGCGCAGGGCGTGCCGCAGGCCCGCGGTGGTGAGTCGGGAGCGCCAGGACGCGAGAGGTTCCCAGCGCATGCCACAGAGCCGTGGATCGTGGTACGGCACCCATCCGGTGCCGTGGCGCGGGTAGCGCGGAGGCCTCAGGCACAGCCGCTTGGTGAGCACGATGCGGGTCGCATCGGTGTCGTTCGGCTGTGAGGCGTGCAGATGGTCGCCGGCGAACAGCAGGACGTCCTGGGCGTCCATCGCCACGTCCACGGGGTCGCCGACGTCCTGACCGGGCAACAGGTCCCAGCCGTCGTGGCGCAGCGGGCGGCGGTATGCGTCCGGGTGGAACAGCAGTCCGTTGCCCCGTTCCACACGGGTCAGGGCGATCCACAGGTTGATGGAGTTGACGGGTGTGTTGAACCACGAATCGACATGGGCGTCGCGCGGGGTGAGGAATCCGGCGAGGCCGTCCGGTGCGCCGCCGGGGGCGATGGAGGAGCGCGGCGGCATGATGCGCACCCCGAGGTGGTCGCTCAGGTATATCCGCCCGGACTGCGGCGTCAGCGCGGTCGTGAAGTCCCGCAACACGGTGCGGGCGAGGGGGCGGATCCGGGTCTCCAGGTCGGTGCGGATGCGGGCGGTGAGCGCGGTGTCCGCGTGGCGGTGCAGCTCTTCGAGCGGGCGGTCCGCCGCCGTACCGTGCGGCAGATGCTCGTCGAGGGCCGCGCGAACCTGCCGTTGCAGCGGCTCCCATGCGCCGAGGTGCGCCATCCCGCCTTTGAGCAGCACCAGATGGCCGTCGAGTACGGCGCGCAGTGGGACCGGGAGGGTGCCCGCCCGCGCCGCGATCCGGTGCTCCCGCGGGTCGTCGGCCGTGCGCCCGGAAGGCTCGACGACATGCAGGTCGGCGGCGCGCGGCGGGGGTGTGGCCGGGTGCTGCTCCGTAGGCTCGGACCGGTTCACCACGGCTCGCCTCCGGTGGGTGCCATCCGGTGATGATGGTCGGGCGACGCATGCTCTGCGGCCATCTCCGCCAGGCCCTTGTGCAGGCCGACCGAGGGCCTGAAGCCGAACGCCGCCCGTGCCCGCCGGATGTCGGCGCCGGTGTGCCGGGCGTCCCCTGCCGAGGCGGGATGGCGGGTCAGCAGCACCGGGCCGACGAGGCGCTCGACGACGGCGACCGCCTGTTGCATGGAGACCGGGTCGGCGCCGCCCAGGTTCGCGACCCCGGTGAAGGAGCTGCGGGCTGCCGCCCGCATCGCGGACACCACGTCGGTGACGTAGGTGAAGTCGCGGCTCTGGCCGCCGTCGCCGTACAAGGGGAACGCCGGCCCTCCGCTCGCGGCGGCGAGCAGCCGGGCGAAGGCCATGTCGGGCCGCTGCCGGGGCCCGTAGACGGTGAACAGCCGCAGCGCGACGGTGGGCAGCCCATGTGCCGTGCGGTACAGCTCGCACAGCTGCTCCCCGGCGAGTTTGGTGACGCCGTACGGCGATACCGGCCGCGGGTACGCGGACTCCGGCGTGGGGCGACGGAGTGCTTCGCCGTAGACGGAGGAGCTGGAGGCGTAGACGAACTTGGCGGGCGGATGGGCGCGGGCAGCCTCCAGCAGCCGCTGCGTGGCCAGCACATTGCGGTCGGTGTAGAGCGCGAAGTCCTCGCCCCAGGAGAGCCGGACCCCGGGCTGGCCGGCCAGGTGGTAGACCGCGTCGGCACCGGCGAGGAGGGCGACCGCATCGGTGCGCAGCAGGTCGGCATGACGGAAGGTGAAGTGTGGACTGCTCAGCGCGGTACGCAGGTTGCGGCGTTTGACTGCGGGGTCGTAGGTGTCGGTCAGGCAGTCGACGCCGACGACCTCGTCCCCGGCGGCCAGCAGGTGTTCGCACAGGTGGGACCCGATGAAACCGGCCGCGCCGGTGACCACGGCGCGCATCAGCGGCTCGCCCGGTCGGTCGCCGCAGGCCCCGCGGGGCGGGGCCGCTCGGTGACCGGGGTCAGGACCCGGTCGGCGCGTCTCCGCCAGGTGTACTCGGTGAGTAACTGGTCGCGGGCCGCATCACCCAGGCGGGCCCGCAGTTCGGGCTCGGCGGCCAGGCGGCGGACGGCGCGTTCCCAGGCGTCGAGGTCGGCCGGCGGCACCAGCAGGCAGTTGACGCCGTCGGCCATGACCTCCCTGAGGACGGGCAGGTCCGAGGCGACCACTGCCAGTCCGTGCGACATGTACTCGAACAGCTTCATCGGCGAGACCCAGCGGCTGATGTCGCCGGCACCTCCCGCGCAGGCCACCCGCTGCTGATACGGGGCGAGGACGAGGTCGAAGGCCCGGTAGTAAGGGTGGAGGGAGCCGGGCGGCTGATGGCCGTGGAAGTGCAGATGGGGGCGGTCCGCGCGCTTCTTCCAATGCGCCAGATCGGATGCGGTCCCGCCGACGACGTGGAAGTCGGCCTCCGGAACGCGGTCGGCGAGACCGAGGATGACCTCGATACCGCGACCCGGGTAGAGATGCCCGACGTAGCCCACCTTGAGGGCGCCCGGCCTCCCGGGCAACTGGGCGACCGGGCCCGGCGGGGGAGGATCGGCGCAGTCGTGGGCGGTGATCATCGCCGGCCCGTCGGCGCCGTCGAGCCGGGGGAACGCACCCGCGTAGTCGTCGGCGAGCGCCTGCGAGACGAACACCACGCCGCGCACCGACCGGCTGCCCAGCAGCACCCGTTCGATCGCACGCATCATCCGGCTGTCCCACAGCAGATGGGTCTCGTAGATCCGGGGCGCCAGGCCGCGGGCGGCGACCAGCGCGTGCGGATCGCGCCCGTACAGGAGGTCGGGGATGCCGTCGCGGCGGATCGCGCGGCGTATCCGCCAGGCACGCAGCCAGCTGCCGAGCAGCACGGGCGCGCGCACCGGGAAGGTCCGCACGGGGAAGCGGTTGCGCGTCCCGTAGTAGGCGTGCACGTCCTCGGAGGACATCTCGCCGCGCAAGGCGTAGAGGCGGACGTCGTGGCCGGCGTCGGTCAGCGCGTCGCACATGCGCATGACGTGGACTCCGTTGGCGTAGACCGAGGGGATGCTGCCGGAGTGCAGATAGGCGATGCGCATGCGGCGGTCCTCCGTACGACGGGGTGACGGCGGGGTGACGGCGGGGAGGCGGGTGGGGGAGGAGGAGGGCGTCGAGAGGGTCAGGGCTCCGCGGGCCCTGCGGGCTCCCGAGGCTCTGCCGGCTTGGCGGCGCGCAGCGAAAACGACAGCGGCAGCGCCGGCAGCGTGTCCGGCAGCCGCCACCAGCCGTCCCGGCCCTCTTCCATGAAGGGCAACATCCGCCAGCCCACGAACGGCCATTCGTGCAGGAACTCCACTCGCAAACCGGCTTCGGCCAGCGCGGTGACCAGGTCGCCCAGGGTGTGCCCCCACACGTATTCGACGTCCGGGATGCGGGCCTCCGGCACCGAGGTCGGACTGTGGTACTCGAAGGAGAGCGGTTCCGGCTCGCCGAAGTAGGAGTAGCGCAGCCGCAGTTCGGGCTCCAGCAGGGTGTTGTCGAGCGTCCAGGCGGCGGGGTGGCCCTCGAAGAGGTAGAGGAAGCCGCCGGGCGCCAGGAAGTGCGCCACCACCCGCGCCCACCCGCGCAGGTCGGGCAGCCAGCCGAGGACTCCGTTGGAGGTGTAGACGATGTCCCAGGTCCCGGTCAGCACCTCCGGCAGCCGCAGGACGTCGGACTCGACGAAGCGCGCGTCCGGCGCGACGTCAGCGGCCAGCGAGGTGGCGATCTCCACCGCGCTGGAGGAGAAGTCGACCCCGGTCACGCGGGCGCCCAACCGGGCCCAGGAGAGGGTGTCGAGTCCGACATGGCTCTGCAGATGCAGCAGGGTGCGGCCTTCGACGGGGCCGACCTCGGCCCGCTCCAGCGGCCGCATCCGGTTGCCACCTGCCCGGAACCCCTCCAGGTCGTAGTGGGCCGAGGCGGCCTTGAGCGGCGTCCACTGCTGCCAGAGGCGGTGGTTGTCGGTGAGGTAGCGCTCCGGGTCGCGCGGCGCGCTCGCGGCGCTCACGCGGGCAGCTCGTAGACGGAGACGTGATGGGTGCTCGCGTCGGTCAGCGGCCGGCCCGACCAGCCGCCGGTGCGCCGCACCAGGCGCAGGCCCGCGAACTCGGCCAGCAGGTCGAGTTCGCCCGGTGAGGAGTAGCGGAAGGAGACTCGCACGTGCCGCATCCTGCCGTCGTCGAGCACCAGGTAGTCGGAGGTGTAGCGCTGGTGGGCGGGGTGGAGGATGCGGGTGCGCAGCACGAAGCCGTCACCGGGTGTCGGGACCGGCTGGGTGCCCGTGCCGACGGTGGCGAGCGCTTCGGGCAGATGCGAGTCCAGCACGAACGCCCCGCCGGGTCGCAGCCGTTGGGCGACCGAGGCGAAGCAGCGGCGCTGGGCGGCCTGGGTGTCCAGCTCGGCGAACGTGCCGCCGGCCGCATAGACGAGCGCGTGGCGGCCGATGTCCGGTGGCTGCGGCGGGGCGGAGAAGTCGCCCGGAGTGACGCAGACGGTGTCGCCGCCGGGTTTGGCGTGCAGCCGGGCGGTCATCTCCGGCGAGGCGTCGACGCCCTCCACGGTCAGTCCGCGCGCGGCCAGCGGCAACACCACCCGGCCGGTGCCACTGCCCAGCTCCAGCAGCGGTCCCGGCGGCCCCTGCTCGGCGATCGAGGCCAGGAACTCCACGGTCGCGTCGCTGTTCGGTGCCGCCAACCAGTCGTCGTAGCGGGCGGCGAACAGGGCCGCGTAGGCCGGCTCGGCGCGCGCGGGCTCGCAAGGTGCGTCGTCGGGGAGCGCGGACATCGGTCCTCCTGGGAGCGGTGGCGAGGGGGGTGGTGGACGGAGCGGAGTACGGGCAGGTCGTCGTGCTGGTCAGCCGAACGGGTGCGGAGGCGCGCCGGGCCGGGGCCCGGCCGGCAGGGGGAGCGAGCCGGGGGCGACCAGCCGGACGACCGCCAGCCCCTCTTCCGCCGGTGGCCCCACCGCATGCTCCACCGCGACGACGTCCTCGCCGGTGTGGCCGGCCAACAGCGCCGCAGGCAGTGGCACGACAGTGGCCTCGACGCGGGCGAGCGGGTCGGGTGCGGGGGACGGGACGGCCGGGCCCGGAGAGCGCCCCGGTGCGAAGGAGCCGGTCCAGTGCGCGAGCGCATCCTGAGCGTGGTACGCCCACAGCGCGTGATCCAGTCCGCTACGCGGGACCCCGGTGCCGGCCAGTCGATCCCAGCCGCGGCGGGCCACCGGTGTCGCCATGCTCCAACGGACCATCAGCGCCTCCCAGCAGGCCCGCACGACCGCGTTCTGCCCCTCGCCGGCCGGTGCGCAGCGTGCGCCGAAGGTCTGATGGGTGCCGTCCGACTCGTGCACGCAGACGGCGACCGCCACGACACCGGCCGGCGCAGGCAGCGCCAGCACGACGGCCGTCAGTGCCTCGCGGTCGAGCAGCCCGCGCACCACGTCGGCGTCCGCGTCCGCGGGCAGTGCGGCACGGGCATCGAAGGACACCGGCGGCCGGCGGTGCGGAGCGCACCAACTGCGGCGGACCAGGTCGCGCTCCAGGATCTCCCAGGCCGCATGCGCAGCCGCCGCGGCCGGATCCGGGTGCGCGGCCACGCCCGTCGAGCCCGCGCGATGCGTGACCGTACAGCCCGGCGGCGGGCGGTGCTGGAGGAACGCCGTACCGGCCGGCACCCACACCTCCTCACCGGTGCCCATCGAGCGGCCCCGGCACCACAGTTGGCGCACATCACGCGAGTCGCCACTCCCGGTCCAGGCGGCGGGGTCGACGGCCGGGACCCCGTGCCGGCGCAGCGCACACCAGTCGCCGATGTGGACGAACGCGCCGATGCCGGGCTTGTCGCCCGGCCGGGCCCGGGCCGCCTCGGCCTCCGCCGACCGGCCGGCGAGCACGCTACCCATTCGCTCCATCAACTCGCCCCGGGCGCGCCGCCGTACGTCGCCGGGCTCGGCGCCCGCCGCACTGCCGATCAGGACGGGGGCACCGCCCGCCGCGCCGGCGCCGGCGAAGGCCGCGGACCGGGCGGCGACGCGGGCCAGCAGCGCGCCGGGGGAGTGCGGCCAGGGGCCGAAGACCTCGGGCGTCCAGCGGGCCGCCGATACGGAGACCGTCACCCGCGGCCCCCGTAGGTGCCGGGGTGCGCCCCGGTCGGCGCGCTCTCCCGCGCCAGCAGCTCGTCCACCTCGGCGCGTACCGCCTCACCGGCCGGGGTGAGGGAGGCGCTGTACCGGCTCAGCGTCCCGGCGCCCTGCCGGGCCCGGTTCAGCACCTGCATCCGGCGGGCGGCGACGGCCTGCGGCGGCAGGTCCGCAGCCGGTGTCTCCTCGTGCAGCAGGCGATAGAGGACCGCTTGACGCGCCAGGACGACCGTCTGCTGGAAGAGACCGGTCAGCGGCCGGGGGTCCGCGCGCAGCGGGGTCGGCATGGTCGGCGCGGGGCCGGCGTCGGGTACGAGGAAGGGGGCGCTGAGCGCCGCCGCGTTGCAGCGGGTGTGCGTGCCCTCGTGCACCAGGGCGTCGGCCAGCCGGACCCAGCCGGGCAGCCCGGTGCGGCCCGTGGTCAGCCGGGACGCGTTGACGAACACCGCGCCGTGCGTGGTGAAGTCGGTGAAGCCGTCGATGGACGGGCCGTGCAGCAGGGCGATCTGCCGTACTCCTTCCCGCAGTTCGGCGAGCATCGACGGCCATGCCCGGTGCAGCCACTCCGCCGACGCGGCCAGGACCGCGGCCTGCTCGGCATCCCAGCCCCGTACCACCGAGCCTCGGCCCGCCGCGTCCGCAGCGTCGGCCGCCGGGCCGTGGCCGGGTGGGAGGGAGGCGAGGGCCCGGCCGACAGCCTGCTCCAGATGCGGTGCCGGGTCGGCGAGATCGACGGGCCAGAGGCCGGCGGCCCGCCGAGGGGGTGGTACGACAGCCCCGCCGTCGGCGCCCGGTTCCGGGCCGGCGGCCGGCGCGGCACCGTCTGCCGGCTCCGTCCGCACTCCGTGCGCCGCTGCCTTGCGGGCGGGATGGCGAGGAGGTCCCGGCGCGGAGGCCCCGGCGGTGCGCAGCACGGCATCGGTGGTGCTCCAGAGGGCGTCTTCGTCGCGGCGGGCGGCCACCGCGTCTGGGCTGACAAGCAACAGTCCGGTCTCCAGCGTCGTGAGGACTACGGTGTCGTCGGTCTCCGGCCTCGTCCTTCCGTGCACGCCGCCGCAACACGGCGTCGTTCGAGGCGGGCACGGGCACGGCGGGCCGATATGGCCGCGGCGGACGCCCGGGTGCGTGGCGGGCGGACCCGCCACGCACCCGGGGTGCTGCCCTTGGACGGACCGGTGGTCTCAGTCCTCGCTCGGGATGTCGATCATCAGGGCGAACTCGGGAAGTTCCTCGGTGACCTCTTCGATCTCCTGCTGCTCCATGAGTGCTCTCTTTCTGACGGGGGCATCCGTGACCGGCCGACGGCTCCCGCCATCGGCCGGACAGCAGCTACCCAGCCCGGAAACGGCCCAAAGAAACGTGAGCCGGCTACCCGGCGAAATGACGCCTTGATCAATGGAGAGGGAAACGCCCGGCAGGTTTCCGGAAAGAGTCGGAACTAGTCCGGTAATCGTCTTCGCGTGTTTCCTGTGTGGTGAGAGTGCATATCTGGGGCGCGTCATGCGGGGCACATATGACCGAGCGTCAATATTCTGCAGGGGAAAGCAGGCTTGATCGCCCCACTCGCTGTCTCAAGGGTCGAGAAAGCGCGGGCGGGAGCACCGGAAGGGCGGGAAGCGCCCAGGAGGTTTCCCCTCCCGACCCGCTGCGAAGGCGCTGTTGTCATCCGTCGGAGAGCCCGAGACAATGACCGGCTGTGGCTCCTGACAACTCAACGACCGCGGCGTCTAACCCCGTTCACGCGGTCGACGCCGAAGGCGACGTCTACATCATCTCGTTCCCCAAGTGCGGTCGGACCTGGCTTCGACTGCTGATGGCCCGCGCGATCTCGGAGGCCCACGGCATTCCGATGGAGGTGTGCAGGGATCTTGACCTCACGAATTTCAGCGCGATCGACTCCGCAGTTCCCCGGATCGTCTTCTGGCACGACGACCGGGTGGCCTTGCGTGCCCCCGCACAGTTATCGGCGGACAAGGATTTCTACCGCGACCGCAAAGTTGTCCTGCTGCTGCGGGACATCCGCGACGTAGCCGTTTCCCATTATTTCCAGCGCACCCGGAGGGAGGGAGACTCCTACACCGGAACGCTCGGCAACTTCCTGACCGAGGAGGTGGGCAGCGTGCGCACCTGCCTGGAGTTCTGGAACATCTGGCACGCCCAGCAGCACGTGCCGGCCGCATTCCTGCTCTCCTCCTACGAACGGCTGACCGCCGACACCTCTGGCGAACTCACCCGCATCCTGCGCTTTTGCGGTCTGACGCGGGCCGTGGACCCCTCCGCGGTGGAGGACGCGGTGGCGTTCGCCCGGTTCGGCGCCATGCGGGCGATGGAACGGGACGACGTATTCCGCTCGGAGAAATTGCGCCCCTCAGATCCGGGCGACGCGGAATCGTACAAGACCCGGCGCGGTGTGGTCGGCGGGTTCCGCGACTACCTCAGCGAGGAACAGGCCGACCACGTCGGTGCACTCGTCCGCGGCCATCTGGTACCGGCCTGGCAGCCGGCCGCACTCGCGGCCGACCAGCCGCCAGGACCGCCGCTCAGCACCGCGAAGTGACCGCCCCGCGCAGCCCGCGCACTTCGGGGAGCGCCAGCGGAAGCACGGCCAGCACGGCGATGAACGCGGCTCCGGCGCCCAACGCCCCCTCCAAACCCAATAGTTGTGCTGCGGGCGCGGCGGCGAGGTAACCGAGTGGAACGGTGATCGACTGGCCGAGTGTCGCGTAGGAGACCGCACGACTGAGCCGGGCACCGGGCACCCGCTCCTGGAGCACCCCCGTCCACACCGTCATCGACACCGCGCTCGCCGCCCCCGCCGCGGCGGCGGCCACGGTGAGCCCGGCCGTCCGGCCATCGGCGGCTATCACTGCCAGCGGGGCCGCTATCGGCACCGTGGCCGCGCACACCGCGACCCCGGACCTGACCGGCCGCCACCACAGCGCGACCCCGGAGCCGGTGACCAGCCCCACCGCGAACCCGGAGGTCACCACCCCCCAGGCGGCAGGCCCGCCCAGCACCTGGTGTCCGTACACCGGCCCGAGCAGCTGGTAGCCGGCCATCCACACCGGGATGATCAGCGCGCCCTGCGTCGTGATCGCGACCAGCCAGCGCCTGGAGCGGAAGTCCTGCCAGCCTTCCCGCAGATCTTGACGAAACCGACCGGATGGCGGCGCCGGATGAGCCGGGTGCGGCAGGCTTGCGAACAACGCGGCGGCACAGGCGAACGACAGCGCATCCCAGGCGATGACCCAGGCCGACCCCACCAGCGCGACCAGCACGGCCCCGGCCGCCGGGCCACCGACCTTCACGACGTTCTGCCCCAGCCGCAGCAGGGCGTTGGCCGCCGGGCGGACGTGCTCCGGTACGAGGTCGGTGAGCACCGCCGAGCACGCCGGGGTGAAGAACGCGGTCGCCGCGCCGCACACCGCGGCCAGCGCCGCCAGTTGCCAGACCTGTGCCGTACGTGTCCACAGCAGCAACGCCGCAGTGGCCTGTGCGAGCGACGACACGGTGTTGGCCACCGCTATCACCCGCAACCGCGGCCACCGGTCGGCGCTCACGCCCCCGATCAGTAGCAGCACCAGCTGCGGGGCCATCCCACAAGCGAGAACCGAACCGAGCGCCTCGCCGCTCCCACCGGGAAGTCGCAGCACCGCGAAGGCGAGAGCAATCGGCGCGATCGCCGTGCCCGACCAGCTCAGCAGCCGGGCGACGAAGTGCCGCCGGAAGACCGGTACCGCGAGTGGCGCCCAAACCCCACCCACTCCCGTCGACACCAGCCCACTCCTCTCGGGGTCGCCTTGGCCGGGCACGCCGTCCAGGGATCGTCACACGGCGCACGTCTCGCGCGGCGGAACCGGGCCGCCCGCGATCGGGGTACCGTCCGCCCGAACGGCCTTGGCGCGCTCTACGAGTGCCCGGTACCTGCTGGCGACGGAAGGGGCCCTGTCCCATGCGCTTGCCAGTGGGGGTGAACCAGTAGGCCGGGCCGGATCCGCTCGACGGACTCGCCGTTCGCCCGCCTGCGGAGCATGGTGCGCAGCATGTCGTCGGTGATGACGGAGGCCGGCGGCCGGTCGAGATCGGTAGGTGTTTCTGAATCCGTGACCGGCCCAGCCGTGTGGACGACAACCCGAAGGCTCCGCGCGTCTTTCTCGACACCCCGCTGCCATGGCGGAAGCATGATGACCATGAAATTCTCGGCCGAAGTGGGACGACGTAAGATACTCGGGGGAATCGGGGCTATTGCAATCTCGGGCCTCGGTGTGACTGCCGCGGGTTGCACCAGTCGGCAGGGCTCGGCAACAGCCGGCGCAAGGGAATCCGATTCCAGCAGTCAGCATATTCTCGGATACGGGTCCTTGATTCAAAGGGAATCCCGAGAGGAGACCTGGCCGAACGCCGGAAAGTCCTTCCCGGTCTCCGTCCGGGGCATTACACGTGGCTGGTACGACCGGGTTGACACTGCAAGCTGGGGGCCCACCTACTTGGGAGCTCTCCCGGATCAAAGCTCGACCTGCAACGGCGTAATCTTCCAGGTGTCGCACGGTGAATTGAAGGCATTTACCGATAGAGAGCAGGGGTACCAGCTGATCCGCATCCCTGCTGGTGACATCACCATGCTGGACGGCAGATCAGCTCCACCACCCGGAAATTTTTGGTACTTCGGAAGCGCGTCGCGTAGATACGTAAGTCGAGAATTCCCCATTGTTCAGTCGTATGTAGACGTATGTGTGAGTGGATGCCTGGAGGTCGAGGATGAATTTTCGGCATCTCGCGCAGCGAAATTTGCCCAGAAGTTCTTCACCTCGACGACGGACTGGAAGACTCCATGGATCAATGACCGCATTTATCCATGGAGGCCCTTTGTTCATGTTCCGCAGGCCAACAAGATTGACACTCTCATCCGGGATCAGCTTGGCGAAAAGATGTTCCGCTCCATCTCCCTTCCTGGTGCCGGGATCTAAGCGATGACCCGTAGATGACCTAGAACATGCCGCGTTGATCGGTCGGGTTGTCAAGTGACCGGAATCCGCGCCCTTCTCGTAGTGCTTGGACCATTCGGCTCGGTCGTATGCCACCGATTCGCTCCTCATCAGCGGTGATTGACGACGGTTCACAGATGATGGCCGGCACGGCGGCGTGCAGGGTGCGGTGGCATTGCCCGACCACGTTGGGGCGACGCGGACGGGCGTGCCCGCGGAGAAGTAGAAGAGGGCGAGCATTCCCGCGACGATCCAGTGCGGTCGTCCGCTTCAGGCGAGGTCGGTGGCGGGCTCGGTCGCGTAGCGGCTCATCGCGTCGATGTTGGCCTGTGGTGTCAGCGGCCGGCCGCCGGCGAGCAGCTCATGGAGGTCTCGGAAGTACTGCACATAGCGGTCGGGGGTGAATGTGCTGAGCATGACGGCGGGTTGATCGGTCGGGTTGGCGAAGGTATGCGGGGTGCCGGGCGGAACCATCACGAGCGTGCCCGTGGTGGCGTCGTAGTCCTTATCCCCGACGGTGAAGCGCACGGTGCCGGAGAGGATGTAGAAGCCCTCGTCGTGTTGGGCGTGGCGGTGCTGCGGCGGCCCCTGGGTGTGCGGGGCGAGGACGGACTCGGCGATAGCGAGGCGGTGTCCGGTGTGGCTGCCGTCCTCCAGAACGCGCATGTGCGTGGTGCCCAGAACGATCGTCTCGCCGTCGCCGGGACCCACCACCGATACGGCGGGGGCCTGCGGCTCGTTGGTCCCTACTTCTTCGGTCATGCTCACGAGTGCACCGCCGGGACCCTGCTGGTGTCCAAGACCCATCCTGCAGCGCCGATACCTCGTGGGTATCGTTGCAGCGTGGAGCTACGGACCTTGCGCTACTTCGTGGCGGTCGCCGAGGAACTCCACTTCGGCCGGGCCGCCACCCGACTGCACATGAGCCAGCCGCCGCTGAGCCGGGCGATCAAGCAGTTGGAGACAGAGGTCGGTGCCCTGCTGTTCGCCCGCTCGCCTGCCGGCATCACGCTCACCCCGGTAGGGGCAGTGCTGCGCGACGAAGCGCGGGCCCTGCTCGACCAGGCCGACCGCGTCCGCGTCCGCGTGGCCGCGGCGGCCGGCGCCGCGACCATCACCATCGGCATCCTGGGCGATGGCACCGACCCCGGCATCACCAGGCTGGCGGCCTCTTTCCGCCGGAGCCACCCCGGCGTCGACATCCACATCCGCGACACCGACCTGACCGACCCGACCTGCGGGCTGCGCGCCGGACTGGTCGACGTCGCCTTGACCCGCGCGCCGTTCAACGAAACCGCCCTGACGGTGCGTGAGCTGCGCACCGATCCGGTCGGTGCGGTGCTGCGGGCCGACGATCCGCTGGCCCGTCGCCACCACCTGAAGCTGGCCGACCTGGCCGACCGCCGCTGGTTCCAGTTCCCGCAGGGAACCGACCCGATCTGGCAGTCGTACTGGAACGGCGGCAAGCCGCGCGAGGGCCCGGTGGTGCGCGTCATCCAGGAATGCCTGCAGGCCGTGCTCTGGAACAGCACGGTCGGCTTGGCCCCACTCGGACACGACCTGCCCGAGAACCTGGCCGCGGTTCCGCTGGCCGACATGGCGCCAAGCCGAGTGGTCGCGGTGTCCAGGGGCGGTGACACCAACCCGTTGATCCGCTCGTTCATCGAGATCGCGATGGCCGCGTACCGGCAGGGAGCACCTCGCGGGAACCTTCGTCCCACTACTACCCACCCTTGGCCTGGGCGCTGACGACGCTGGTCCGGTGCCTCATCGGGATGGACGGATTCGCCGATCGCAGGGGGAGGGAATCCCTAGCCGAAGCGAACTGGACGAGCCCAGGTGGCAAGGCGATCAGGAGGCCCCAGGTCGCGGACAGCCAGTGTGCCGGCTGCATGTAGATGGCGACGTGCTCACCGAGATGGGTGTGGTCGTACTCCACGAAGTCGGCGACCTTGCCGTGCGGGAGGTACCGCGCGTCCATCTCCCAGGATCTCTCGCGAGTGTCCGGTTCTGTCCTGGCGACCGGCCCCTCCACCGACACGTAGCGCCCCCTCTGCTCGGTCCGCTGCACCATCAGGCCGAACTGCCTTGCGGAGCGAATTGCTCGCCCTTTCCGAGAATCAGAGCCCCGGTACGGACCCACAACTTGCCGCCCAGGGGGGCGTGTACTGATACCGGATAGGCACGGTCAACGGTGCCCGATCTGGCCGCCGACCACCGACAGTGCACAGATGTGAGGTTCCGCCAGAAACCGCTCTCGTTCCCGCCTCGACAGTGCCATGTGCCCGACCACGGCCCGACCGGACAGCGCGGAAACGTGGAGAAACAGCGGGCGAAGCCGGACGGCCGTCGACGAGCTCCAGCCCACTGCCGCCCGCAAATGTTCAGGCCTGCCCTCGTGG
Source organism: Streptomyces sp. NPDC017993 (assembly GCF_044328065.1). Taxonomy (NCBI): domain Bacteria; kingdom Bacillati; phylum Actinomycetota; class Actinomycetes; order Kitasatosporales; family Streptomycetaceae; genus Streptomyces; species Streptomyces sp. NPDC017993. Next base: position 10,744 of record NZ_JBIRGO010000035.1, on the reverse strand, counting down.
GGCGAGGGCAGCCGCGGTGGCGCGGGCGAAGCCATCCGGGTTGTCCAGCATGATGTTGTGCCCGCAGTTCGGGATCGGGATTACGGCTGCCCCCGCCTCGACAAGGGCGTCGGCGCCGGGAAGTGGGCCGTCGTCCTCGGGCAGCAGGTAGGCGCGGGGGATTGTCAGGTTCAGCAGGAGTTCGCGCATGGTGGGGACGGTGCCGCGGGTGAGGTTGACCGCGCTGCGGTGGAGGGCCTCACGGCCGGCCAGGCGCATGGTGGACCACCAGTGGGGGCCGACCCGGTCACGGACCTCTTCCCACCCGCCGGCCAGGAACTCCTGCTCGGAATAGGCGGCGATGCCGCTGCTGCCATCGGAACCGGGCGTGCGCGGGATCGGGTCGAGGTTGGCGTCGACCAGCACCAGGCGGGAGACCAGGTGCGGGTGCCGGGCGGCCAGGACGATGGAAACCGATCCGCCCATGCTGTGCGCGATCAGCTCTGCACCGGTGACCCCTGCAGAGGTCAGCGCCTCGGCGAGTGCATCCGAGTGGGCTTCCAAGGTGTAGTCGAAGTCCGTTGGCCGGTCGCTGATGCCGTGACCGAGCAGGTCGATCAGCAGTGAACGGCGGCCAACCAGCAGCGGGTGGACCGCTATCTCGGCGAAGTAGGCAGGGGACGAAGCACCCAGACCGTGTACGTAGACGCGGGAAGGTTCCTGCCCTGGCAGTTCGACCCAGCGGATCCGGTCACCCTCGGTCGTCACGACGGCGTTACGCACAGCCTGGCCCCCTGAAAGCAGATCGAAAGAGAGAACGAGAGTAGTCGTCAACTCCCGGCTCCACTACAGCCCCTCGCGCCCCCCTTGGCACAGGTGCAGGTATTGAGGAGAGCCGCACCCGCTTCCGCTCACCACCTCGCAAGACCGGCTGCTGCGCACCGTCGCCCCTCGCCAGCGACCTAATGACCAGGCTCTGTCCGGTGATTCAGGCCGGCTGCCTGGCTGCCTGCGCGATCGATGACATCCCTGAGCCCTGCGTGAGGCCCTCCGCTGGGCATCGCCTACTGGCGCCCTACCTCGAACTGGAAGCGGCAGTGCTCAAGGCCGGTACCTGGACCAGTGCCACGTCCGGCCGAGCGAACGGCCCCGAAGACCCGGTCGATCGCGGTATCAGAATTGGCCGGGACCTCGAAGAAGTGGCCGCGAAGATGTGTGCCCCGGCGGTTGTAGCGGCGGATGTGTGCAGTGCCCCCGGTCGCGCGAAGGGGCAGCCCTGGGCTCTCTGTTGCTCTCCGCATTCGTCGGCCCGGATGAAATGCCGGCTGCGCTACGGCTGGCCGTCACCGACGATCCTGAGGCGATCAGCGAGCCAAGCCGCGTGACCAGTGCGGCCATGAGACCGGTCGGCATATCGGTCAGCGGGAACTTGGGTCAGGCTCGGCTGCAGGACGGGGTGGGGTGCACGGATGGACTCAGACATGCAGGGTCGGCCGGTAGATGAGCTCTTGGATGTGGCCGTCGAGGGTCCGGCGCTCGATCAGCTCGAGGTCGAAGTCGGCCGCACCCTGGAAGATCGGGTCCAGCCCGGTCTGACCGGTAATCACAGGGAAGAGCGTCACTTGGACGCGGTCGACCAGACCGGCGGCCATCAGCGCCCGGTTCATCGACAGGCTGCCGTGCGAACGCAACGGTACTTCGGACTCCTCCTTGAGCCGAGCGACGACGTCGACGGCATCGCCGCTCGCGACGTTCGCATCCGGCCAGTCGAGGGGTCCTTCCAGTGTGGTCGACACCACCGTTGCCGGCAGGTTCCTCATCCGTGTGACCCACGGGTCACGCACCTCGGACTCCTCGGTGCTCGAGGCAAGCATCTGCGCGAAGACCCGATAGGTGTTGGCCCCGAAGACCATCCGCTGCTCCTCGTCGTACAGGGCGAGGCGGTGGTCGAGAAGCTCGGGGCCTTGCTTGCCCCAGTAGCCGGTCCAGCTGTCGCTGGCGGCACCGAAGCCGTCGAGGCTGGAGAAGACATCGAATGTGTAAGTAGCGGTCATGATGCTCTCCTCGAGTGCGGCTAATCGCATGTGTGGATTCAGACGGGAATCCACGGCGAAACTCATCGCTCCTGGACTCCTGGACTCCTGGACTCCTGGGAGGGCCAGCGTGATCGGCGACATGGCCGGCGAGAAGCAGGACGTGGCACTCCGGTCCACAGGTCTTGAACATTCCCCACGCCCAGATAGCCACAGGCAGTCGGGCGGCTGATGGGCACCTCGGCCGTAGCGCTAGATCAGCTCCACGCGACTAGGCAAGAGCGAGATCGATGGTTCCTTCGATTGGTCGGGCAATGGGGAGCAGGTTCGCGCGACGACGCGCCACGAACGGGCTAACCACCAACCCGCTCTACGCCGCTTAGGGCGAGCAGAGCTCGTCCACCCGTTCCTGGGCTTCCAAGACATGGTCCCTGGCCTTCAGAAATCGGTTCCGGGCGTCCTCGACCTCGGCCTCCTGGGCGGCGATCGCCTTGGGGTCCGGAGGCTGTTCGGCCCGCAACTCGGCAAGCTTGTGCTTCTCTTCGTCCAATTCCCTCAAGCGGCGGGCCTTGTTCTGCTTCGCCTTCTCAAGGGCCTCTTTGGCCTTCTTGCAAGGGTCGGTGGCAGGCATGCTTCCTCCCTCTCCGGATGGTGAGCCTCAGCCTCACAGGCAGGCCGTCACGGCGCGCGTCGAGAAGACCCAAGCGGCCGTCAGCCGGTCCGGTGGGCCTTACGGCGGTGCGGGAGGTCCGCTTGGCGGAGTCCGGTGGCGGTGCGCCTGGGGGAGACGGACGGTGTTCGGGACATGACGCCACAGTCCGGAGGCGAACGCCGATGCCGTCCTACGAGGGAATCCTCAGCTGGATCTACTGCCAGTCTCCGCGCTCGAACCACAACGTTCCCGGAGTGCCGGAGCTTGACGTGGTCACGTTGCGGTGGAATGGCGAACAGGTTGCCCGGCGCGAAATGGAGCAAGGGGAGACGTGGGCGCTGGGTGTCACCCGGCCTCTGCCCGGCCCGGCGACGGTCGAGGTGGTGGTCAGACCCAACGAGGACGGCAGCGTCGAGGACGTCATCGGCTCCGTGCAACTGAGCGAAGCCGACGTGGGGACGGGCATCACCGGCACTGACTTCCACGCGACTCACTTCGACGAGGCCGGGGCTCAGTACGACCTGACGTACAAGGTCCGCCAGACTGAGGAACCCCCGCCTGTCCATGCCCCCGACGACGGGATCCTCAGCTGGATCTTCTGTGAGTCGCCGCGCTCGAACCACAACGTTCCCGGAGTGCCAGAGCTTGACGTGGTCACGCTGCGGTGGAATGGCGAACAGGTCGCCCGGCGCGAAATGGAGCAAGGGGAGACGTGGGCGCTGGACGTCACCCGGCCCCTGCCCGGCCCGGCGACGGTCGAGGTAGTGGTCAGACCCAACGAGGACGGCAGCGTCGAGGACATCATCGGCTCCGTGCAACTGAGCGGGTCCTTCGCGGGCGCCGGCTATCAGGTGGCCCGTTTCAACGACGACGGCGCCCGCTACGAGCTGACCTACAAGGTGGATGCGCACAGTCCCTTCGACGACTAGGCCGTTTCGTTTGGATCACCGGGCAGACCGGAGGAAGATTCCCGCGACGTGCAGCCCGGCCAGGTAGATGGTTGCTGTCTGCTCATAGCGGGGTGGCAAACCCGCACCACTGTTTCAAGCGGTTGATGCAACGTTCGACGGTGTTGCGCTGCTTGACTGCCTCACGGTCGAAGGCGGGTGGCCTGCCGCCCTGGCTGCCGCGCCGCAAGCGGTGGCCGCGTTGATCGGCCGGAACGGGGATGACTGCCCGGATGCCGCGGCCTGCTCAGGTGCTCACGGATAGCGCGCGAGGAATACGCCTTGTCGGCCAGAACTACGCCCGGCCCGGGGTGTGCGGGGCCGCCCTCGCCGTCGGGGAACACGCAGTCGGGCCATCACCTCAGCGAAGGCGGGTGCGTCACCTGCCTGTCCAGCAGTGAGGTGGAAGGCCAAGGGCCGGCAGTTGCCGTCAGCGGCGAGATGGATCTTCGTGGTCAGTCCGCCGCGGGATCTGCCGATGGCGTGGTCGTCCGGCTCGCCGGCCGGGGCCCCTTTTTACGGGCTCCGGCCGCGTGCTGGTGGGTCCGCACGATCGTGGAGTCCACGGAGAAGACCCAGTTCAGGTCATCATCAGCATCGGCCTGGGCAACCAGCGCAGTGAACACCCTGTCCCAGGTGCCGTCGACGGACCACATCCGTAGCCGGTTGTAGACACCGCGCCAATTGCCGTACTTCTCCGGCAGGTGCACCAACTGTGATCCGGTCTGGAACTTCCATGCGATCGCGCCGATTACCGCTCGGTGGTCCCGCCACCGGCCACCCCGCTTCGGCATCCGATCGGGGAGCAAGGATTTCTATCCGCGCCCACTGCGCGTCAGCCAACGGCACACCTTGACCAACGATCAGGCGATCTGGAGGGAGCGGCTACGCGCTGCCGCTGCCATCGAGCCTGTCGGCAGCGGACCACCAGGTGATCACTCGGGTGGCCATCGCTTCGGGTCGCAGGCCGAGAGGATCGAGTCCGAAGTGATCCTGCAGCTCGTGTCGCAGAAACTCACCGATCTCCGTCTGGTTGGCACCGCTACGGAGTCGCTGAAGCAAGGGGGCGAGCATGCAGTCGTACTCGTCCTGCACGTCCTCGGCGACACCGATCGGATCCCACTCATTGAGCAGATGCCGCAGGTCGTTCTCGGTGGATGGGGTCCATGACTGCATCGCCCCAGGGTGCCACCCGGAAGCGCCTGCCGGTCACTCGCCCTCCCATCTTGATCCAAACGAAACTTCCTAGGTCCGAACCTGGCCCGGCTGGGCTACGTCGCCTTCGTCCTGGACGTGTTCTCTCACGTGATCGTCGGACATGACGCCGTTCTTGTGGGTGAGGCAGTCGGCGCGTCTGCCGATTGCCACTACCGAGTCATTGCGTTTTCAGCTTCCGGCTTCCGGCTCGGTTCGTCGCGATGTTTCGTGTCTTCTTCCTGCTGGCTGACTCGGCGAGCAGGGCGAGTACCGCCGGCGACGTCGACTCCTCGGCGACGAGGTGCTGCATCCAGTCCGTGACCCTCGCCAACTCGGCCGGTGTCGGCACGTGACCGTCCTCGATGGACAGGTAGAACAGCCAGTCGTGGATGCGGCGGCGGATGAACTCGCGGAACTGCTCCGTCTTGAGCTGGTCCGTCTCTGGCAGTAGTTCGGCGGACCACTGCCGGAACTCGGCAGGACCGGTCACCTTCATCGCGATGCTGTCCACGAGGGCAACCACCGCTGTCTTGGACGAGATCTCATTGGGGTCGCGCAGGATCGTGGCCACGATCGCGCGGTCTCGGTCGCGGCTCCGCGAGGAAGCGGTCGCCGAGATGACGCGTTGGTAGGCGGACGATCGGACGTGCTCGTCCGCGACGGCATCGTCGACGTCCACGTCGAGGATGCCGGCCCCCGCGAGCAGCTCGGCCACATCGGTGTGCAATGTCATCGCTTCATCCCTTCTCGCAGGGTCGGTTCTTGACGGGCCTCGCGTCGCTCCCGTTCAGCCTGCTCCTCCGCCTGATTTTCGCCTGCCGAGCTTCCTGACGGCTTTCCTGACCTCCGCCTTGTGCTGCTCCACCGCTTGCTGCTGCTTGCGCGTGAGCTCTGGTTGGCCGTCGATGGGTGGCCGTTCGGCCCGATCCTGACCTCGCGGCCCCCGCCACCGGTGACATGAGCGTGCGCTGGCTTGTCGACGTCGTCCTCGTGCACGACGATGCGCACACCGTTCTTGCCGGACTCCACATCGCAGGCATCTTCCTCTGCTCCGCACGCTGATCCAAACGTAACGGCCTAGGAGCTGAGACCCCTTAACGCCCCGGATTGCCGGTGAGGCCTGTGAGGCGGTTCATCAGCCCCCCCAGGCAGGTGCGTTGCTGGGGCGCAACCGGAGCCACGGCTGCCTGGATGAGGTCGATGTCGTCGACGGCGAACATGATGCGGCGAATGCCCAGCGTGTTCGCCGGCGCGTCTTTCGGCTCGGCGCTGATGGCCTTCGGCCTGTGGAACTCCGGCAGCTCTAATCGGCTCTACTCGGCCGTGGCCGTCCGGGGTCCGCAGCATTGCCGCTGATTGCGAAGAGTGGCCCGATCACCTCGCGCCACGCTCTGTGCCCCAGATAACCCGCTGTGCGCCCTCCGCCGTGCCTAGGTCGAAGCCACCAGGTGACGGATGCTCCGTGTCGCCGCCCTTCGTAATGCCCGCCGACTCGCGGGTCGGCGTCCCGCCTGGACCAGCGCGGGAACCGTTCCCCCGGATTCTGCGTGACCTCTTGACGTGTTGTCGGCTGGTGGTGGAGGGGACCGAATGAGGGCGCGGACGATGATGAGCGTGGCGGTATCGGCCTGTGTGGCGCTGTTGGCGTGCGCGTGCGGTCCGGACAAGGCGACGGAGGACACGGACGCGAAGCCTTCGCAGCCGTCCGCGTCCACGCATGCCGATGAGCCGTCGGCCACGCCGTCCGAGCCCGCTCGGAGCGAGAAACCGTCGGCCGAGCCGGCCGGCGACCAGCCCGCGCCCAGGACGAAGGAGGCCGCGATCCAGCGGTACGAGCAGTACCTCCACGCCCTGGGCCGTGAGGACATCGACACGGTCTGCGAAGTGGCCGGGCCCGCCGCGAAGAAGGCACAGGACCAGGGGATCGGCCCGTGCACGTCGACGTACGCCACCGTGTTCCAAATGATCTCGCCCGCGCAGAAGCAGGCTCTGAAAACCGCGACGGTCGACCCACAGCGCATCGCTGTGCGCACGCCCGCCAAGATCGAGATGCCGGTCGAAGCGGTCAGGGCCTCTGCCACCTTCTCCGAGAGCGACCTCGGCAGTTACACCCTGGAGTACCTCAAGAACGACTGGTACATCACCGACTGAACCCCACGCGCCGTACTGACGCGGAGCCGCCCGACGGCCCCGGCCATCTAGTGGGCGCCTGGGGCCAGCGGTGGTGGCCGCTGCTCACGAGTTGCACGGCGGCGGTTTGTCCCAGGTCGGAGGCACTTCTCAGGGCGCAATCGGGTGGCCCCGCCGAAGTGGTGACGCGGGGTAGCTGACGGTCGGCAGCGCCCATAGGGTAACCGGATGGATCAGGATGAACGGCTGCTTCATTCCTCGTCGTTCGGCGCAGCGGCGGTCGCCTACGCCGAGCACCGTCCGGATCGCGACGCGCGCGGGGATGCTGGTCATGCCAGAACAGGAACAAGAGGCCACGCTGGGCCGGATCCGGGCTTTCCTCGCGAGTCGAACGGAGACCGCCCGCGGCGAGTTCACTCTCCCCATGCTGACCGGCGTGCTGCGCGTCCGGCGGCTGTGAAGCCTCATGTCGCCACCCGAGCCTGACGGGCTTGCTCACCTGGGATGTGCCTCCGGCTGGTGCGGGAACGAAGGCCCAGACAATTCTCATGCTTGCAGGTCAGAGGCACTTTACGCTGGTCCGACCGCCTGCCGGGCTGCCGTTTCATGAAGCTCGAAGTTAGGGCCTTGGTGGCCCCGGTCGGTGACTCACAGGTGTGCTCGTCGGGTGCGAAGAAGTTGATCACATCATGGAGCGCGGGGTTTCCGGGACTTTCGGCCGTCGCGAGCTGCTGCTCGGCGCTGCGAGGGGACAAGGGCTGCTCGTATTCAGCGAGGGCGGTCTGGATGTCGTCGGCGGGGTGCGCGGCGAGCGCTGCTCTAGTTCGGCGTCGTCGAGCATGGCCAGGTTGGCGCCTTCGCGGTTCGGGGGGATGACGTGGGCGGCGTCGCCGACCCACAGCGACGAGGGGCTGCGCGCCGCAGTGGAGATCCGCAAGCGCTGGCCGGGAGTCGTCGTACTCGTGCTCTCATCGAATGCCGAGTGGTCGGCTACCAAGGACCGGGTCGGGAAGGCACGGGGTGGCGGCTGCCATGTTCGATGCCCATTTGTTGGCATGAGCGGGCGCCAGGGCTCGGCGCCGGCAACTGAAGTGGTGACCGCGACGTCGTCAGCTGAGTTGGGTTGGCCCCTCCTTATCCTGGCTGCATGACTGAGACGCACACCTATGACGTAGTGATCGAGTGGACCGGCAACCTCGGCTCAGGAACGGATAGTTACCGCTCTTTCAGCCGTGCTCACGAAGTGTTGGCTACCGGAAAGAGTCCCATCGCCGCTTCCTCCGATCCGGCCTTTCGCGGTGACCCGGTCCGCTGGAACCCTGAGGAACTGCTTGTGTCCTCCGTTGCTCAGTGCCACATGCTCTGGTATCTCCACCTGTGCGCTGTTGGCGGGGTGACCGTTGTCGACTACGAAGACCGGGCTCATGGGGTGATGACCATGGACGCGAGCGGCGGGGGAGGCCAGATTTCCGAGGTCACGCTTCGTCCCGAGGTGACCGTCGCCGAGGCCTCGATGATGGATAAGGCTCGCGCATTGCATGAAGAAGTGCACTCGGTGTGCTTCATCGCTCGCTCAGTGAACTTCCCCATCCGCCATGAGCCCCTGATCCGTGTCCAATAACGGCAAGCCATAGCCAAACTGCCAAGTGGATGGCGTGGCGGGAGGAAAGGGCTGCGCAGCCAGGCCGTGATCCCGCTACGCCGCGCCTGCTTGAGTGGAGGTGGGGCGCCGTACGGCAGACCGGGGCATCGGGGGTCCGTCAGCAGATTCAAGGACGTGGGCGCGGCCGGGTGAGCGCTCGCCGTGGCGAGCTGGATTCGTTCGCATGTTCGACATCTGGCAGGATGAGGGAATGGCGATGGCACGTGAAGTCAACTCGGAATTCGGCGCCCCTGATCCTCGGCCACCCGAGCCGGGGATCCCCGGTGACCTCCTGAGGGCGAAGGCGCTGGCGTATGACCCCAGTGGGTTCACCTGCTCACGGCCGGTGCCCGAAGCGGAGAGTGCCGAGTACGGAGCATGCGAGTTCACGTTGGACGGCCTCTCGGTCAGGTTCCGCGTGGCCAAAACGACCCCGACGAAGGTCGGCCAGTTCGTCACGGTGTGGAAGAGGCCCGAGAACGGGCCGATCCAGCCTTTCGACGCTGAAGATCCCGTTGATTTCTTCGTCATCAGTACCCGCGAGGGCGAACGATTCGGGCAGTTCGTGTTCCCGCGCGACGTGCTCCGTGACCGGGGCATCGTGTCAACGAACGGGTCCGGCGGGAAACGGGCATTCCGCGTTTATCCGCCGTGGGTCACCACCACCAACCGCCAAGCCGGCAACACGCAGACGTGGCAGGTGAATTACTTCCTCCAGCTGCCCGACGGCGATCCCATCGACATTCCCCGCGCCCACGAGCTCTTTCACTCCCCTGGGCGCCGCGACTTTGCCTGACGGCAAAAAAGGTCTCCTCATGTGCGCCCCCAGCACCACCCGCGCGACCCGGTAACCATCCCGGCGCATCACGCGCCAGCCTGCGGCTCGACGCCCTCAACCGTCCACTCGACACCGTTGAGCCGGATCCTGACTCCCGGCGCCAAGGCCGACATCCCGCACGCATCAGGCTGCTCGCCGGGCGCCCGCCCAGATCAGCGTCGCAGCGCTCAGCGGCTTGGCCGGCTAGATCGCGAGCCGGCCAAGCCAGATCAAGTGCAAGGCGTGGGCGCGGGCCACCACCGGCAACCACATTGCGTGCGTCAGCTCACCGAAGGCCGGCGAGCCCTCTGCGGTGGCAAGGAGCTCGTCGTGGAGCCCGACCGGATCATCGACAGGGCGACGCAGGGCCGAGAGGGCACCCAGCACCGACCACTCGTGTGGCCGCCGGACGGTCACCACCGTGACGCCAACCACCATTCATCGCAAGCTCGTTGGACGAGACGCTCTTCAGCTCGTCCTCCTCGCCGATCCGCAACCGCGGCCGGACGTCCAGCAGCCCGACCGCCTCACGGACACCTGTGGGACCGAGGCCCGGTGCTGTGGCAGGCCAGCTGCAGGGGCAGTCGATGACGCTCCGGAAGGTCGGTCAGCTGACGTAGTGCGCCCGTCCCTCGTCGTCGAGCCCGACCGGGCCTTCAGGGGCGCTACAGAACTCCTTGCCCTCGGGGTCGGCCATCACCAGGAACCCGCAGGCGGCGTACTGCTGTCGCGGGCATGCGCATGGCCGAGGGCGTCAGGAAATCCCTGCGGATCGAACGCGTTGCCTCGCCGCCCGCCCTGCTGGTCCTGTTCTGCTGTTCGCGGTGGCAGCGTGCTCGCCTGGCCTCTCGACTGACGACGCAAAGGGCAAGCCCAGCGCGAGCGCCTGATGCGGTGGGCCGGCTCAAGGCGGTGGCCAAGTCGCGCACCGGATGCGGCGCCTCGCAGTGCAGCGCGCAGCGTCGCGAGCATTATGCAAAAAATGACGTACGTCGAGCGCGGTCGCGTCGCTGTCAGCCTGGGCCCAGTCGCACGAAGGCGCCAAGGGTCCGGCCGAGTGGATGCCGTGGGCCAGGGACGCCACCTGCGACAACCTCGCGGAGGGGACGGGCACCAAGATCCGCTGGTTTTTGACCTTCGAGGCTGTGAAGCCGGCAAGCCGCGCGAACTAGCCTCCACCAGGATTCTCCAAGGAAGCCCAGGGCTTTAGCCCTGGGAGGAAAGGGTCCTTGGTGCCGAGCCGCGTAGCGGCGGAGTTCTCTGCGGATCTGTCGGTACCTCAACTTTCCCTCCCAAGACCATTCCTACTAGGTTGCTCTGCGTGAAGATCGTCGCGCAGGTGAAGTT
>NZ_JBIRGO010000034.1:0-48718 GCF_044328065.1 Streptomyces sp. NPDC017993 | reverse complement strand
GCCACCCCATAGGGGTGTCCGGACGGAGGAGGCCCCGTCACCGCCAGTGGCGCCCTACCTCCAAGCCCGGTCCTTAGGGCCGGGTCAAGTTGACTAATCAGCCGCTTGAACGTGAAGAGGATGAGCATGCCCAGCCTCGATGCACTGCCATGGTTGGGGCCGTCACCCCATCGCGACGACGACCTTGCCGGCCTTGGCGCGCCCCTTCTCGGCATACTCCATCGCCTCGCGGGTCTGGTCGAAGGGAAAGGCGCGGTCGACGACGGGGCGGATCTCTCCGGCGTCGATGAGCCGGGTGAGTTCGCGCAGTTGGTCGCCACTGGCCTTCATGAACAGGAAGGAGTAGGTGACGCCCTGGCGCTTGGCGTGGCGCCGGGTCTTCAGGCTCAGGGCATTCATCGCCTGCCGCAGGACCAGGTTCGCGCCGAGCTCGCGGGCGAAGTTTGCGTCGGGAGGTCCGGCGATGCTGATGACCCTGCCGCCGGACTTAAGGACCCGCAGGGACTTCTCCAGGGTCTCGCCGCCGAGGGTGTCCAGGACGACGTCGTAGCCGTCCAGTACCTCCTCGAAGTCCTGTGTCCGGTAGTCGACGACGACGTCCGCTCCGAGCTCCTTGAGCAGGTCGGCGTTGGCCGCGCTGGCGGTGGTGGCCACGTGCGCGCCCAGTTGCCTGGCCAGTTGGAGGGCGATGGTGCCGACGCCGCCGGAGCCCGCGTGGATCAGGACCTTCTGGCCTGGCTGGACCTGTGCCTTCTCGACCAGTGCCTGCCACGATGTCAGGGCGACCAAGGGGAGGGAGGCGGCCTCCGCCATGGTGAGGGCGGTCGGCTTGTGTGCCAGGTCGTTCTGGTGGATGGCAATGAGTTCGGCGAAGGCGCCGATGCGGTCCTTGTCGGGCCGGGCGTAGACCTCGTCGCCCACGGCGAACCCGGTGACGTCCGATCCCACCTCGACCACCACCCCGGCGAGGTCGTTCCCCAGAATGAGGGGGAGACGGTACGGCAGGATCGCCTTGAAAGCGCCGTCGCGGATCTTGAAGTCCAACGGGTTGACGCTCGCCGCGTGGACCCGGACCAGGACGTCGTCGGCGCGTACCTGCGGGTCTGGGGCCTCGGTGATGCGACCGCGGCTCTTGTCGCCGTACCGCTCGATCATGAAAGCCTTCATCGTCGTCTCCGTTTCCCGTCCGCATGGGGACGTGGCCACTGTGCGGGCCGGGCTAATACCAGTACGACAGACCTTTTGGTGTTTGTTTCGGCTTCCTGGCGCCCCCGCCGATGCGGTGGGCGGCCGTCGCCGGCGCCGTATCCATAGCCGGGCGTCAAGGCCACCGGTGGAGCGATGCGCGTCTCACACCGCGTTCAGCGATGTGGCCAGGCTCTGCTTCGCGTGCCGGGTGATTTCGTCGGCGAGGATCTCGGGCAGTCCCGTCTCGATACCGGACAGGGCCTGCGCGGCAACCTTGGCGGGGTCGGCCTTCTGGTCGGCGGGAACCCTCGCGGCCATGCCGGTGTCCATGTATCCAACGTGCAGCGCCGAGACCACGATGCCGCGGGGTGCCAGTTCTTCCCGAGCCGCGCCGGTCAGCGCCCACGCTGCGGCCTTGGCCGCCGCATAGGCTCCGAGATCGGCCGGGTGCAGCCAGGACAGGACGGAGAGGACGTTGAGCACGGCACCGCCGCCGTTGGACTCGATCACGGGGGCGAAGGCCCTCGTCACGGTGAGCGGACCGAAGAAGTTCGTGTCCATCTCCAGGCGCACCGCGTCCGGGCTGCCCGCGACCAGCGGAGTTCCGGTAGAGATTCCGGCGTTGTTCACCAGCAGCGTCACGTCGGACGCGGTGCGGGCCGCAGCCCGGATCGACTCCTCGTCCGTCACGTCGAGCCGCAGCGCGGTGACCCCCGGCAGGTCCACCGTCTCGGGGCGTCGGACCGCCGCGTACACCGTCGCTCCGCGCTCCACGAGTTGGGCGGCCAGATGCCGTCCGAGCCCCCGGTTGGCGCCGGTGACCACCGCGACTGCGTCCTTCAGTTTCATGCCCACTCCCAGCGTTACAGCCGTCGGTGAGCGACCGGCGGCGGCTAAATTAGATTACATCCACAATCTAACCACTGGTCTAGGATAGATGCCAGTCGACATCCAATCGGGAGGTGGCCGATGGGCCGCGTATCGCAGGCGCAGGCCGAGGAGAACCGCCGGCGGGTCGTGGAAACCGCGTCTCGCCTGTTCCGGGAAAAGGGGACTCACGTCAGCGTCGCCGATGTCATGAAGGAGGCCGGTCTGACCCACGGCGGCTTCTACAAGCAGTTTGCCTCCAAAGAGGCGCTCATCGACGAAGCCACTGCCCACGCCTTCGACGAACTCACCCGGCACCACAAGGACGGACTCGAGCAGCACGGTGGGCAGCGCGTCGCCGCCCAGCAGGCACTGATCGACGCCTACCTCTCCCTCGGACACCGCGACAGCCCGGCGGACGGGTGTCCCGTCGCCGCACTCGTCACCGACATGGCGCGCGAAGTCGAAGAGCATGAGGCCCGCCGGATCTACGCCGAAGGCGTGGGCGACTTCGCCGAGTGGCTCACCACCGAGGACCAGGACGGCATCACCCGGCTGTGCACCATGCTCGGCGCACTCGTCCTGGCCCGAGCCACCAACGGTTCCCCGCTCTCCGAGGAGATCCTCACCGCCTCGCGCGCGGCATTGACGGCAGCCGGCTGATCAGTGCCATGCTGCCGGGCAGCCCGCCGAGGGGACATTCGCTGCCACGTCGCCGACGGCGCAGCCGGCTTCGCCCAGCACGTCCGCACGACCGGATGGCGTGGCCTGGTGAGCGACGGTGGCGATGGAAGGCCTGCCGCGACTGCGCCGCCTGGCGAAACCGGTCATCGCCGTGGGAGCCATGTCCCTGACGGCCTACGTCGGCCACTTCGTCGCACAGTCCGTGCTGTCCGTGCCCGGCGGGACCAGCACCCAGCGGTCCTGAGTGCCGCTGCTCATGTTCGTCCTCGGGGCAATCGTGTTCGCCGCGATCTGGTCCCGCTTCTGTCGCCGCGGGCCCCTGGAGTATCTGCTCCACGCCGCCACCAAGCCAGCGAAGTACATCTGATGAGGCCGGCCGGGTGGCTCGCTTCCACGTCCCACCTCGGCCTGGACCGTTCACGGATCAAGCAAGCGGCGCGGCCACCTCGGCAAAGAAGTCGGCGGGGAAGCCGTTGCCCTGCTGGACGTACAACACGGCATGTCAGGACGGCGCGCCGACCGCTGCGCCGGCGCGCAGAAATTCCGAGGAGCTTCTCCTCTTTGGCGTCGACCGCTTCATGTCCGGGGCCCGCGTCCTGACCAGCGTCGTCGGCAACACGTCGCCACCCTGGCGCTGGCCGCGGGGGAGCGGCAACTCGACGAGAACCCAAGGCCGTCCTACGTGGCGAGATCTCGTACACCTCAGCTCCCGAGACCGACGGCCGCACCATGAGTCGCAGGGTGGTCCAAGGCTGCAGACCCAAACCCCGCGTCCGGCGCGACGCTCGAGGAAACCGAAACGGCCGCCCCGAAGTCAGCGGTCGGGTCGGACGGTGGCTCCTGCCCACAGGCCCCCAGCCGGTCCGGGGCCGGTGCTCCGGGCCGGCCTCTTTTCGCGATCACGGGACCCTCACTCGTGGCAGCACCCTGCAACGTCATCACAGCGCAAGGTCTCGTCGATCCCGACGCGGTACCGTAGCGCCCGCCCGGCCGCGGGGTCGGTAGACGATCGTGCTGCGGTGTCGATGCCTGCTGTGCGCCCGCCGAGACTTTAGGCGACCCTGCTGGGCGCTGTTGCCAGAGCCAATGCCATCAAGGGATCGGGAGCCTTCTCGGAGCGCTCCCCCCACTCCGTTTCAGCCGTGGACAATCGACAAGGCTGACCTCTGCCCATAATTTCGGCTCCAGCGCCCGCCCCGGTCCATCGGGGATCACCTCGACCGGGGCGGAGCGAGTGCGGCGGGCAGAGCGAACGGCGGCAGGGAGCAGCCCTCGGCTGGCGTGCCGCGCACTGCGGCGCCGGCCTGTGCGCGGGCCTTAGGTGTTGAGCAGGCGGTTGAAGAACGAGCGGTATCGCTGAAGGGCGACGCGGAGTTCCTCTGTCTCTACTTCCTCGCCACGGTGCCACTGGCCTTCGAGCCCTTGTTTGTGCTGGGAGAAGGTGGCGGCAAGGGCCTGCATGGCCTCGGCGACCAGTGTGTCCGCCGCACCGACCGCCTCGCGCGGATCATCGACGAACTCGCTCTGGATCCGCTGCCATCGGCTGCGGAACTCCTCCTGCTTGAGGCCGAGCAGCGGCGCCTCCGTCTCCTGAGCCTCCGAGTGCCGGTTCTTCTCCGGCGCGGAGGCCCGGACTTCGCCTTCAGGCGTAGAGGCCCCCCGGAGGGTCGCGGTGGCTTCCCCCGGGAAGACCGGTGGTGCCTCGCCCCGGGCGCCGTGAGCCCCATTGCCTACGTCCTGCCGCGTGCCTGCCAGGTCTTCGGTGGACAGGCGGTCCGCCCCGACCTCTGGTACATCTCGCCGTTCCATTTGTCCGCCTCCTTCGTCGTTGGGGCCGCGCCTTATCTGACGGATGTTGTGCCGGCTCATACGCCGCCCTCCGCCGGGTGGTGGACGTCGCGCAGCAGTTCCGTGAACAGGGCGCGGTAGTGAACCATCGCACCCCGCAGCTCCTCCGTCGTTGCTTCGCGCCGAGTGCTGCGGCCGTTCACCTCGTGGGCGGCGCGATAGTGCTCCAAGGTGCGCCCGTGCTCCACCGACAGGTCGCTCAGCTGTTGTTCAAGACCCTCGGTCGGGTAGCCGCGTTCACTCATCAGCGAGGTCACCAGTCGGTCGGCCTCGCGGACCGCGTCGTCGGGCTGGTCCACGAACCGTTCCTGCACACGGTCCCACTCGTGGGCGTACCGGTCCCGGGCCGAGGCCGACAACTGCTTGATGTGCAGCGCGACGTGGCGCTCTTCGCGCTCACGCAGATCGCGCTCGGCCGCCCTGCGGCTGCCCTTGGTCTCCACGGCCCGCTCGTACTCCGGCCCGAACCGTGCTTGCAGGCGACGGCGCCGCGTGAACACCCGTGCCGCCAGCGCGCACACCAGGATCACCACTACGACAAGCACAATGATCGCTATGAGCGTTCCAGGGGACATCCGGTCCTCCGCTCTCAATTGCTGACACGAAAAGTGAGAAGTCCACGACCGGAACGTGCGTTCAAGGCGCGCGGCCCGCACTCTCCCGGCCGGTGGTCGACAACACCCGCTACGGCTGCCACCGCAAGCGGGATGCCGCTGCCGCTACACGTAGTGCTTTCGTCTCGCAACGGCGTGCCCCGTCGTGCCGAGGAGCCACAGAGCGCCCTCGTGGGCACTCCTCCTCGATACCGTGGAACGTCAAGCGAGTGCCCGGGGAAGGGCCGTGGAAACAGCCCGCCCAACGCCTGATTGACCGAACTCCTGGCGTGACGTCGTACGGTGCCGCTCCCAACCTGTTGCGGTCGCTGCCGGCGTGGCAGCTTCTTGGTGAGTGCTGTTGCTAGCGGCGTTTGCTTGGCGTCTGCGACCCGGCCACCGGTGCAGGCCGGGGCGACCCTTCCACTTCATGACTTACCGCTGCGGTGCGCGAGATGAGCGAGCCGGCCAGGTAACTCGACTCTGCCGGTGGTCAGGTGTTCAGGCGCCCATCTCGTACCGGCTCCTGAGGCCACCGAGCTGCCGACCTGCCGTGTCGCACATGACGCGCATGCGCCACCCAATGGCGGGCATCCGCTGCCGTGAGGTGATGTTCAAAGCGGAAGGAGCGGCTATGTTGCCGGCCCACCCTGGGTGCTGCGAAACCTCGTTGAGCAGTATGAGACTCTTCGGTTGCTGCACGCCCAGGAAGGCAGCGACCTGGTGCGCCGGCGCATGGACGATGCCTACACCCTGTGTATCTCCACTGGGACACGTGATGTCGACACAGCACTGATCGCCGCACGCCACCACCTCCCCGGAGCGCGCGTCGAGGACGATTCCCTGCTCGCGCACTGATATCGCACCCGGCACCTCAAGGCTCCCGCTCCCGTGCGTCCGGCCAGTGGCGCAAACGGGGGTTTCCTTCCGTACTGCAGGCGAGTGTGGCGCTCTAGTTGGCCGGACGGGCCAACTGCCCAGCCCCTACGACCTGGGGCCTTTCGCTGCTGGATGCCCAGCGAACCTTCGTTCGCAAACTACGGTGTCAAACGGCTCGCAAACTGCGGTGACCAGGAGCGCTGCGACCTGCACGTACGAGTCAGCTAGCCGGCGGAACTGGCCCTGCACGCCGGGGCGGGGGCCGTCGGCGCCCGGGTCGTCCCGGGCGCCCTCCGGGGATGGTCCGGCAGTTCGCGGCAACGCGTCGGTCGGTTGGTGCCCGGCTCTCAGCTCTCAGAACGCGGAGTGGGCGAACCAGCGCTCGAGCAGATCGTGGTCGCCGTACACCGTGAAGGCGTCCGAGCGGCGGTCGAGGCGTCCGTAGACGAGCAGCAGCAGATCGGCGGCGGCCGCGTGGACGGCGGCGTCGGCCGATGCGGCTGCCGTCGTCGTGTCACCGTGGGCCGGTTCGACGCCGAAGCCGTCGGGCCGCAGCCGGACCAGCCAGCCCGCCTCGCTGTCGGTGCAGCGGAAGAGCAGGGTCTCGTCCTGGCCACGGAGGCGGGCCACCTCGGGAGCGAAGGACGCCGCGAAGGGGAGGTTCACCAGGAACTCGTCCACGCCGTCGGCCGCCAGCCCCTGGTCGACGGTGGGCCGGATGCCCACAGCGGTTTCCGCGTCGGTGCGGTGCACCAGCGTCTCGAACAGCATCCGCCGTACCCAGAACCGGGCGTGCTGATCGGCACCCCAGGCCCACATCGGGGCGTCCGGATCGACGGCCGTGAAGGTCTCGTCCGCCTCGGCCGCACTTGCCGTCAACCATTCCGGGTAGCCGTCCTCGTGATCCGGCAACCGCAGCTCCCCGATCTCGCGGCTGCGCGGGGGTTCCTGGAAGCCCTCCCGCAGCAGCGCCGAGAATCGCCGCTGCACGCTTCCGGTGTGCCTGACCACGTCGAGGAGCGTCCAGCCCGGACAGCTGGGGACCGGGGTCGCAAGGCTCGCGCCCGCGAGCGCGGCCACGAACTTCGCGGTCTCCGCTGCGACGGCCTCGCGACGGGTGACGTGGGAGGAAGTCAGCCCCGGATCCGGCACGTTCATCAGTTGCGTCCTTGACGTCGGCGGTCCGGCCGCCTGGCCGGCCGGGCCTCTTCCCGCAGCCTGCCACAGCGTGCCGCCGTCGCGGCCTTCCGGTCCGGTCTCAGGAACCGGCGCCCCCGCCGTCGCACTCGCCGCCGAAACGCCAGCCTGCCCTCCTATTTTAATGCCGTCCGGAGTCACCGGGCAGCCCGCCTTATAGGGGGCCCTCGCCGGCGGTTGCCCCAGCCTTCCGTTGATAGAGGGCCCCTGATGAGCTGCTGCAGTCAGGATGACTGGCCTTGGTCGAAGAGGGCCAGGGCTTCGGAGGGGTCCGGGCTCACGAGGCGTTCCAGACCGGCCGTCGTGATCTCCGCCCACCTGCCGGCCCGTGCCCACATCTGTTCCTCGAAGGCGCGGACGGCCTCGCCCAGATCCTCAGGGCCGGTGGCGATGGACTCTGCGAGTTCGGCGCCTTCCACCATCGCGAGGTTCGCGCCCGCCCCCAATGGGGGCATCAGATGGGCGGCGTCGCCCAGCAGCGTCACCCCGAAGACGTGGGTCCAGGTGTGGGACACGGGCAGGACGTAGAGGGGGCGGTGGACGAAAGCGGTGCCGTGGCGGAGGAGGTCGAGGACGGGAGTGGCCCAGCCGTCGAACAGAGCCAGCAGGCTCGATCGCACGGCCTCGACGTCAGCCAGGTCCAGGTGTGTGTGCCAGTCCAGCGGCGCGCGGAGCTGGGCGTACACCTCGACGTGGCCGCCGCAATTGCGCACACCATCTCCGCACTGTCCGTGCCGGGACACATCAGCCTGCTGGATTTGCTCGGCCGTCGCCACCTTCACAGCGCACAGCGCCGCGCGCACCGTCCCTTGTGAACTTCACCGTCGCTTCGGTGCAGCTGGTGGCGAGCTTGGCGAGCGCCTTGCCTTCGGCGTGGTCGATGGTGAGTTTCCAGCCTGGTTTGGCGGTTACCCAGTCGGTGGCGTATGTGCAGGAGGCGCACTTGGCGGGCGGCTTCCATTCGGCGGGGTCTTGGTCGCCTTTGGAGGGGTTGGGGCCGGAGCTGACGGCTACGAGGCTGCGATGGGCGTCGAGGTCGTTGGCGTACCTCTCGCTGCGCTCGTCCGTCCATTTCGAGGCGACGGAGTCCCAGGCTTCGGCGAGAGGCTCCATGTGGTCGATGTCCAGACCCGCGGGCCCTCCGCTCACGATGAGCACTGATCGGGCTGTGGCTGTGCCCTTCTACATGGTCACCACCTCGCGCCCCGCGCAGTGGAAGGCGGCGAGCTCTCCCTTCTACGAGATCCTGCGCAAGCGGCAGTTCCGTCTGGTCAAGCACGTCGACTTCCGGGGTCAAGGCGGCGGGCAGCTCTCCGGGAGCGTGGAGCGGGGGAGACGCAGGAGCCGGTTCCAGGTTCCGTTCGCCGACCAGCGGCGATGCCATGCTTGAACGATCTTCCGGTGGCCCGTGCCACCCCGGCAGGCCCCGCCGGACTGCACTGGTGGACGCCGTGTGCGGCACCGGCCACCGTTCCCGATCCGGCACGGAATGCCGGGTAGAGGTGCGCGTTGACCCGTCCGCGCTCCCGGGCGGCACGCCTCGTGGACGCCTGGCTGCCTGACTCCGACGCCATCGCGGATGGCTCGGGGCTGCTGCGCCGTTTGGCAGGAGACGGACTTGTCCGGGTGACCACACCGGCCACGCCCGCCCACGGGGCGAAGCTTGCCACCTGCCAGAAGACGTTCCACGTCCTCGACCGCCACGGGACGCGGGACGACCGGCTCGTCGCTCTCGGCGACCATGCGGCCTCGGGCGCGCTGGGGTCGCTGTCGCGGCCGCGCACGAACGCCGCGTTCTTCCGGCAGAACGACAAGGTCGTCGACTGGCTGTGCGCTCCGGTCGAGGCAAGGGCGAGGTCGTCGACGAGGAACGTTCCCCGGGGCGCCGATCAGGGGTGAGCGGAGGAGCGGGGCGTTGTTTCCCCGAGCTTCCGGGCGAGCTCGCGCCTGTTGGTCACCCCGAGCTTGGCGTAGATGCTCTGCAGATGGTTGTCGAGCGTCCGGACCGAGATGGTCAGGAGCTCGGCGATCTCGCGGCTGCGCATAGTGGCTGCCGCGAGGTGGGCGATCTCGGCCTCCCGTTTGGTGAGCGCCGCTGCGGAAGCGGAGAGCACGAGGGCGGGAGTCTGCGCGCCCTCGCACTTCCCGGTCAGTGCGAGGGCTCGGTTGGCCGCGGAGGTCGACCGCCGTGGTTCGCCCGCCCGTTGCCAGGCAGTACTGGCCTGGGTCATCGCCTCGGCGGCCAGCAGCGGTGCGCCCATGGCGTCACACTCGTCCGACACCTCGCTGAGAGCATCGGGTGACCGGTCCGCCAGTGCTGCGGCGAGACGCGCACGAGCCGGTGCCAGGCGACCGTCGCACAGGTCCGCGAGTTCACCCAGGCGTCCGGGGGGCGCCAAGCCGCGCGACATCGGTGAGCAGCCCTTCGGACATCAGTTGCCCTGCGTCGCGCGCCGCGCGGGCCGCCGACATCAGTACGGACCGGGCCTGACTCAGCCGTCCCTGGGCGGCGAGCAGCCACGCCTCACCCAGATGTTCCTGACCGGCGAAGAACCCCATGGGGGGTTGGTCGGCGATGTCCCGAAGGGCTCCCGCCGCCCCTTCCGTGTCCCCCAACACAGCGGCAGAGGCCGCCAGCCCGGAGAGGATGATCTGCGTGGCCTTGGTGTGCCGGCGCGCGCGGGCCCTCGCGAGAGCCTCCGCGAACAGTCGGCGAGCCGTACCCGGGCGGCCGGCCATCCAGGCCGACCTGCCCATGTGCAGGCAGAGCCACAGGTATTGCATGGGTTCCGCGGAGCGCACCACGTCCTCGTGCGTAGCCGCACCGACGGCCGCCGCCTCGTCGAAACGGCCCGCCTCCGACAGGGCCATGACCAGGGTGAGTGCCTGCGATCCCGGATGCGGTAGATCCCCGGTCCCCTGGGCGGCATTGGCCTGCTTCACCGCATGCTCCGCGAACTCGATGGCGCGCGCGGTCCTGCCGACGGCGGCGGAGGCGGCGGCCTTCCACGTGGCGCAGAGGAGCCAGAGCACGGGGTCCGCGGCGTCGTCGATGCGGTCGGGCAGCTCGGACAGCAGAGAGAGACCACGGACAGGGTCTCCCGAAGCGGCGAGCATATGGCCCTTGTTGGTGAGCAGCATCGTGGTGCTCCCGGAGCCGGACAGGCGCGTCAGGGCCTCGTCGTTCACGGCCAGTGCCCGGTCGACCTGAGCGCCCGACCAGAAGAGATTGAAGGTGCGTGCGCCCGCTGTCATGAGCTTTTCCCGCTCGCTGCGCGCATGCCGGTTCGCCCGCGCATACGCGGTCTCGGCCTCCTCCCACGCGCCCAGATTTCGTTGCGCGTTGCCCAGCAGCAGGTCCGACCGCAGATTCCTGCTGCGTGCCGGAAGCTTCTCGAGCAGGGAGACGACCTGCTCGTTGTCGTTGCCGAAGGCCGCGAAGGCGGCTGCCTTGACCAGCAGCGCCGGATCGGTGGTTCCGTTGACGGCGAGTTCCCAGGACGCGAGCCGGATGGCGTCACCGCGGCGGCGGCCTCCGTATCTGCGGGTGCGCGCGATCTGCTCCTGCAGCAGGGTACGTCGGCGCATCGTCGGCAGGGCATCTCGCAGCACCTCGCCATAGATGGGGTGAGCCAGAGCCACGGTGGTGCGGCGTCCCTCCGCGGTGGCGACGAGGAGACCGGAGCCTTCGAGGCTCTGCAGCATGTCGCGGGAGGTCATGTCGACCGCATCGGCCTCGGACACCTGCTCGCAGAGCGCGAGTGCTTCCAGCAGGTGGCGGGCGGCCGGCGGCATGTGGAGCAGGCGGCCCTGGACCAGATCGCGCAGACGCCGCGTCACGCCGGTATGTGTCTCGGCGAGATGCCAGACCTCCCCGTCGAAGGAGAGCGCTCCGGTTTCCAGGGTGCCGTGGACCAACTCCCTGAGATAGAGCGGGTTTCCGCGGATGGCGGAGAAGAGGTGGTGCTGGGTCGAGAGGGATACCGGGGCCCCGAGAGCGGCTTCGAGCAGAGTCGCAGTCTCCGACGGGGAGAGTTCTTCGAGATCGAAGCGGTGAAGATTCCCTGCAAGGCCGCTGATGGCTTCGCCGGGGGTGGTCTCGCTCCGGATCGTCGAGACGAGGAACACCGTTCCGGCATCCAGCAGTTGCCGCAGGAGCACGGCGGAGGTCGTGTCCAAGAGGTTCAGGTCGTCGAGCCAGAGCACCAGCTTTCCGCCGTGCGAACCGGCGAAGGACTGCGCGGCCGACTGAAAGGCCCGGACCGGCCGCTCCGGGTCCAGGTCCGCGGGTAGCAGATGGGCCAGGGCTCCGAACGGCACTTGAGCGGCACCGACGGTGGCTATCGCCTTCCGGGTGGGCATTCCGGAATTTTGGGCGATCCGCCAGAATTCAGCGGCGAGCCGAGATTTCCCGACCCCGGACATGCCGTGGATGACACAGCCTTCCGAGTCTGTTGCCCGCAGAATGCGCCGAAAGCTGCGCAATTCCTCCGACCTCGCCACGAGCGGCCATTCTCGCGCAACGTCTGGAATTTCCATGTCGTCTCCACGTGGCAGGTGATCGCGTAGCGCCTCCGCCGGGTACGAGGGAGAAAACGCAGCGTGCACATGCGTCACTCTCAGCCACCGCATCGCGCCGCCGCGACCTGGCCCAACAATAGCTTTCCGGCTCCGGCCGGGCATCGGGGAACGTGCTTGGGTGACGCCATCGCCTGGGGTATCGGCCTCGGCCCGCGGTTGCTCATGCGCCCTGGGGAGTGTGCGTGAGGTGTGAGCGAGGTCGCCGAGGGGTGAATCCGGTGGGCAGGGGCGGCGCGATGGTGATGGCAGCCGCGGACTTCGAGCGATTTTGGGCACAAAATGCTCATGTTCGGGGCGCAGTGCCGCGCTGACGCTGGAGCGGTAGTTCACACCACTTCGCTACGAACAAAGGTGAGTCTCGTGTCCTTCATGCGCCGGTCCGACGCAGCCGCCGGAGGGGAGGTGAGGGTCACCGTGCCCGTCCCCGGCGGGGGCCTGCTCGCTGCGGCGCCCGGCGGGGCGCCTCTCGCCGCGGTGCGCTTCGCGCTCGATCGCGGTCCGCTGGCTCCCTCCAAGGCGCGCCGCCTGGCGCGCCGCGCCTTGGCCGACTGGGGCGTCGGCCAGGAGCGGGGGCATGACGTCCTGGTGGTCATATCTGAGCTGGTGACCAACGCGGTGGAGCACGCGACACCCCCGGTTGATCTGTGTCTTGACCCTTTCAGGGGCGCCGCGGCGCAGGGGGCGGTCCGTATCTCGGTGACCGATGGTGGTGCCGCGCTCACTCGCGGCGAATGGGTTGCCGGCTGCGGGGTCGATGAGCGCGGTCGAGGGCGGGCCGTCGTGGAGGCCCTGGCCTCCGGTGCGGCCCGGCCGGACCCGGGTCGGTGCGCGTACCGCGTGGAGTGAGGGCGGCGTCGGGCGCGGCCGGGTGGCTCGTGTGACGACGGGGTGTGGCCAGATATATGCAACCCAAGTTGAGAATCTATAGTTGCACAACTATGGTTGTGCGTGAGACGAGATGGGGCGAGCCCCATCCGCGAAGGCAAGGAGTGCCCCCTCATGGCTACCGCCACTGATGTCACCGGCAGGGTTGCCCGCGTTTTCGGGCCGGTCGTGGACGTGCAATTCCCCTCGGACGGACTGCCGGAGATTCACCATGCGCTGAATGTGGACGTGGATTTCGCGGGCGAGCGGCGCACTTTGACGCTCGAGGTGGCCCATCATTTGGCGGACGGCCTGGTGCGATGCATTGCCATGCAGATCACTGACGGTTTGGTCCGCCGGGCCCCGGTGACCGATACCGGCGCCCCGATCACGGTCCCGGTCGGCGATTTCACCAAGGGCAAGGTGTTCAATCTTCTCGGCGACGTCCTGAACGGGACAGAGGAGCCCGCCGACACTGTCGAGCGCCGGCCGATTCACCGCCATCCGCCCCGTTTCGATGAACTCGAGTCGAAAACGGAGATGTTCGAGACCGGCGTCAAGGTCATCGACCTGCTGACCCCGTACGTCAAGGGCGGCAAGATCGGTCTGTTCGGTGGTGCCGGTGTCGGCAAGACCGTGCTCATCCAGGAGATGATCTACCGCGTCGCCAACAACCACGACGGCGTCTCGGTGTTCGCCGGAGTGGGCGAGCGCACCCGTGAGGGCAACGACCTCATCGAGGAAATGACGGACTCCGGCGTCATCGACAAGACCGCGCTGGTCTTCGGTCAGATGGACGAGCCGCCGGGCACCCGTCTGCGCGTCGCGCTGGCCGGTCTGACCATGGCGGAGTACTTCCGCGATGTGCAGAAGCAGGACGTGCTGTTCTTCATCGACAACATCTTCCGCTTCACCCAGGCCGGTTCCGAGGTCTCCACCCTGCTCGGCCGCATGCCCTCCGCGGTGGGCTATCAGCCGAATCTGGCTGACGAGATGGGCCTGTTGCAGGAGCGCATCACCTCGACCCGTGGTCACTCGATCACCTCGATGCAGGCGATCTTCGTCCCCGCCGACGACTTGACCGATCCGGCTCCGGCCACGGCCTTCGCCCACCTCGACGCCACGACGGTCCTCTCCCGACCGATCTCGGAGAAGGGCATCTATCCGGCGGTCGACCCGCTGGACTCCACGTCCCGCATTCTGGACCCGCGTTACATCTCGCAGGAGCACTACGACTGCGCCTCACGCGTCAAAAGCATCCTGCAGAAGTACAAAGACCTTCAGGACATCATCGCGATTCTGGGTATCGAAGAGCTCGGCGAGGAGGACAGGACCACTGTCCACCGAGCGCGTCGGATCGAGCGCTTCCTGTCGCAGAACACCTACGTCGCCAAGCAGTTCACCGGCATGGACGGCTCGACCGTACCGCTGGACGAGTCGATTCACGCCTTCAACGCCATCGCCGACGGGGCCTACGACCACTTCCCGGAGCAGGCGTTCTTCCTGTGCGGTGGCATCGAGGACGTTGAGCGGAACGCCAAGGCGATGCTCTGAAGGAGCCCTGGCCCGGGGACTCTTGAGTGCGTCCCCGGGCCCGGTGCCCGCCGGACGCGCTCCCCGACGGTCCGCTGCGCGCGGCGACCTGCCAGGGACGAGGCGGACCGGAGCGGAGTCGCGGCTCTGCTCAGGGGGGCGGGAATTCGCTGGTGTGCTGTTCCCCGGCCCGGCGTGAGGCGGACACGATGTTCTGGAGGGCCCTGAGATGACCCTCCAGGGCGCGCCGTCCCGCCTCCGAGAGGTTGAGCCAGGTTCGGGGCCGTTTGCCGACGTGGCCACGCTTCACCTCGAGGTACCCGCGGTCCTCCAGCTTGCTGACCTGTTTGGACAGGGCGGAGTCGGAGAGCCCGACGGTGTCGCGCACGAAGGCGAACTCTGCCCACTGTGCCGACGACAGCACGGACACGATCGACAGACGGGTGGGATCCACCAGCGCGGGATCCACCGGCGTCGGATCCTCGGGAGTGTCGGTCACCTGGCTGCCTGTTTCTGTGTGCGTGCCAGCAGCCGGGCCCGCAACCACCGGTCCTCCGGGCTGAGCACGGTGGCCACGACGATCAGGGCGAGGATGCCGAGTGTGTGCCAGTAGGATACGTGATCGCCTCTTTGCCACGGGGGCCGGGACTGTCTCCCGTAGCTGTCTCTCGTGGACTGCATGGGCCGTGCCGGGGCCCATCCGTGCGGACACCGGGTCCGTTGTCATCGGTCGTCAGTGCTCAACTCCCCTGCCGGCCGTCGGAGAGGGCGACCGATGCATGGCGAGAGAACGGATGCCGCAGCTCCCGCGCGGTGGTCGCGGGCGGGGAGTGCGCAGCCGGGGAGGGAGGGGCATCGCGCTGCCGGCGTCGTGGATCCGGCACCACGGGAGCAACCCTTACTCATGTGCTGATGGCCCGCAGCGGACAAGCTGGGGGTGGGCCGGCCAAGGTCCGCCCCCGCTACGGGGCGGCCGGTCGGTCGCCAGCGCAGGGCACGACGAGCAGGGAGCATGAGGTGGCGTCCCCCCGGTCATCCTCGGGACCGAACGACAACGCACGTGAGGGCCCGGCGGCCGGTGCCCGTGACGGGGCGCTCCCCGCCGCAGCCGCTCGGCGCCACCGCTGGCCGTTCGCGTGCCGCGCCGAAGAGCTGGCCGCCTTCCGGACCCACCTCGACAGCGCCGAGGTCTGTGTCCTGTTGCTGTACGGCCCGGCCGGTGTGGGCAAGAGCCGGCTCGCGGAGGAGTTTCTGCGCGACGCGGAACGGTCCGGTCATCGCACCGAGCGGGTGGTGGCCACCACCGCGGACGCCGCGCTGCCGCTCGGGGCGCTCGGGCATCTGCTGCCGCCGGACGCGCCTGTCCACGACCCGGTGCGGACCTTCCACGCCGCGGCGGAAGCCTTCGCCTCGCACCCCGCAGACGGAGGGTCCCGCCGGCGCACTGTGGTCCTGGTCGACGACCTCCCCCTGCTGGACAACGCCTCCGCCGTGCTGCTGGGGCACCTGGTGCGGACCGGAGCCGTCCTCCTGGTGGGCACGGTGCGCACTCCGGTGCCACCGTCGGACGTGGTGGAGTCCTTCGAGCACGAAGAGGGAAGCCACCGCCTGGACCTGGCCGCGTTCGACGCGGCCGAAACGGCCGAACTCGTCCGCGGAGTACTCGGCGGGCCGGTGGAGCACGCCACGCTCCGCACCCTGAGCCACGCCTCACGCGGCAACGCGCTGGTCCTGCGCGAACTGGTCGCCGGCGCCCTCGACTCGGCCGGGCTGGTGCGCGAGAACGGCCTGTGGCACCTCACCGGTCCGCTGACCGGCACAAGCCGGCTGACCGAAATCGTCCGCAGCCGACTTGCTGGCCTCGACGGACGCCGGCGCCGGGTGCTGGAGCTTCTCGCCCTGTGCGAACCTCTCTCACCCGACGCCCTGGTGCACGGCGGCCACCGGGCGGAGGACGTCGAGGCGTTGGAGGAGGACGGGCTGATCCGCATCCGGATGGACCGCAGGCGCGTCGTCTGCTTGCTGGATCACCCCCTCTACGGCCAAGTGGTGCGTCGCGGCACATCCGCCGCGCGCCGTCGGGCGATCTACCGCGACCAGGCCGCCCACCTTGTCGAAATGGGCGCCCACCGGCGCGAGGACGCGCTGCGCCTCGCCTCCTGGCGGCTGGCCGCCGGACTTCCCGTCGGCCTGGAGACGCTGCTCCCCGCGGCCCGCATGGCGCGCCACGTACGCGACTACCCCAAGGTCGTCGAACTGCTCGCAGGGGTCCCGCGGTGCGACGCGGTCCTGGAGGTCTGGCTGCTGCGCGGGGAGGCATACCACCACACCGGCCGATGGGCGGAGGCCGAGGATTCCCTGAGCGCCGCGGAACGCCTGGCCCAGAGCCACGACGACATACTCACCGTCGCCATGGAACGCACCCAGAACCTCTACTGGGGGCTGGGCGACACCGCTCGCACCCTGGAGGTCAACGCCCGTGCCGCCACTAGGCTGGACGCGGGCGGCCGGCGGGTCCTGCGCGTCAACGAGGCTGCCTACCGGCTCAACGCGGGCGGCGTGCCCGACACACTGCGGCTGTTGGCCGACGCGGAGAAGATCACCGTCCCGCGGCTGCGACTGTGGGCACAGCTGCAGCGTTCGCTCGCCCTCGGCTACGCCGGCCGCACCGGTGAGGCCGTTGACCTGGCCCGCGACGTGCACGAGGAACTCGTCGCGGCCGAGCGCGAACAGCGGCCGGGCAGCCCCTCGTCGCACGCCAGTGGGCCGGCCATCTATCGCGTCGCGGCGCTGACCGAGGCCGGGCGAGGCGGGGAGGCGCGTGCGGTGGGCCGAGCGGCCTTCGCCCAAGCGGTGGCGGCCCGCGCCCTGGCACCGCAGATCTGGATCGCCGCGCACCTGGGGCGCTGCGAACTGATCGCCGGTCACCTCGGTGCCGCGCACGACTGGTTCACCGAGTCGCTGAGCCTGGCGCGAGGCCACGGCTTCCGACGGGCGGTGGTGTTCGCGGGCGCGGGGCTGGCCGCGGTGCACGCCCAGGCCGGGCGTGCCGACCTGGCCGAGCGCGAACTTGCCGCCACCAGCGGCCCGGAGGGCGAACGCCAACAGGCGTCCCGACTCATCCGGCAGCTCGCGACCGCCTGGCAGAACGCGGCCCGAGGAGCCAGCCCGGCGGCACAGCGGCTGTTGCTGGAGGCCGCCGCCGGTGCCCGAGCGACGGGCATGGCCTCATACGAGGGGTGGCTTCTGGCGGACGCCGCGCGGCTCGGCGCCGCCTGCGAGGTGCGCACCAGGCTTGCGGAACTGGCCGCGGCCGGCGACAGCCCGCTCGCCGAGTCCAGGGCGGAGCTGGCCGCGGGGCTCGCCGACGAGGACCACCGGATGCTGCACGCGGCCGCCGAACGATGCGCTCGGCTGGGTTCCGACATGACGGGAGCCGAGGCCGCCGCCGGGGCGGCGGCGCTCGCGGCCCAGGTGGGGGAGTCGCGTACCGCCGCGGCCGCCGCGGTGTTGTCCCGCAGGCTGCTGGAGCGCTGCGGTACGGACCGTGTGAGCGCGCCACTGCCGCACCGGATCGAGGCCATCCCGCTCACCGACCGCGAGCGGGATGTCGCGCACCTGGCGGCGGGCGGGCTGACCAGCCAGGAGATCGCCGCTCGGCTCGTGCTGTCGGTGCGCACCGTCGACAACCATCTGCAACGGGCCTACGCAAAGCTCGGGGTGAGCTCGCGAGGTGAACTCGACCGCGTGCTGCGATGGTGGGAATGACCGCAGGGCGCCGTGGAACCGCCCCGGTTGCGGCGGCGCGGGCGGGGGCCCGTCACCGTCACGGCGACGGGCGGCCTGCTCCGGCCCCCGCGGCCGCGCACCTGACGGCGCCGCGTCAGCCCGCAGCAGGCTCCCCGGGCATGCGGTGGATCGCGGTGCGCAGCATTCTCCGGTCGTTGATCTCCAGCTTGGCGCAGATCCGCTGGACGTGATTGACGACGGTGCGGACCGCCAGGGACAGCCGCCGGGCGATCTCCTCACTGCTCAGGCCACTCGCCGCAGCCAGAGCCACGTCCAGCTCACGTCCGGTGAGCCGACAGCGCACCGCCGGCGGTACCAGTCCGGGAGTACGGGCGCCACCGGGGCCCGTGAGCGCCAGCGCGCGCTCCCGGGCGGCGCGTGCCGACGCTGCGGCGCCGGCCCTGGTGTGCACGGTGGCGGCGGTGTTCCAGGCTTCCGCGGCGAGCAGCCCGGCCCCCAGCGAGGACAGCCGGCCGGCACACCACTCCAGTTGACCGGCCCGCCCGGTGGCCAGCGCCCGCGCCAGGTCCGCGCGTGCGGCGGCCAGCGCACTGTCCGAGCCGGCCGCCAACTCCGTCAGCGGCGCCACCGCCTCCCGCGCCGCACCCAGCCGGGCCGCGTCACACCACAGATGGGACTCCGCGGTGCGCAGCCCCCGCCGAGAGGCGTCCCCGGCGGCCTCGATGAGCTCGACCCGGGCCCGGGCCGGCCGGCCGGTCGCTGCCGAAAGCCAGGCGCTGACCATGGCCGCCTCCGGACGCCACCAGCGACCCGGGCGCAGCGACTGAGCCTGATCCCACCACAGTTCCGCGCGGTCAACCTCGCCGCACACCGCCGCGGTCAGTGCTTGTCCGCACAGACCCACCCACTCACCGGAGCGCAGCCCCACCTCGCGAGCGTGCGCGAGCACGCTGCTGTACCAGACCCGGGACTCGCCCAGCCTGCCTCCGAGGTAGCAGATCCAGCCCAGGTGTTCCGACAACCAGGTCTGGGCGCGCCCTGCGCCGGCATCGATGGCCTGGTCGTAGCCTTGCCGAGCCAGCTCTTCCGCCGCTGACAGTGCCCCGGACTCTGCCAGCGCACGGGCCTCGGCGCCGATCAACAACGCCGGGTGCGCCACGCCGTCGGCGCCGGTCTCCACCCGGCCGTGGGCCCGCGCCTGCCGGGCGGCCCGCACCGCGTCGCCCGTGCGGCTCGACTCCGTCAGGCTGTACACGCGCGGCACCGCCGCGAGGGCGGAAGCGGGGGTTCCGGGCGCCGTAGGGACGTTCCGCAGGGACCGCTCGGCGCGCCGTACGTCTCCCAGCAGGCTCCACAGCGCGGCCTCGTTCGCCTCCAGAACAGCCAAATCCGGGTGACCGGCGAACGCCCGCCGGGCCGCAGAGTTGACCTCGAGCGCCTCGTCCACCCGCAGCAGGCCGAACGCCAGACTCTGGACGTGCACCACCACGGCGAGCAACCGGTCGTCGTCCTGAGTGGCCTCATCGAGCGCCCGTCGTACCGTGCGTTCGGCCTCTCGCGGATGGCCGCCCTCGTACAGTTCCTCGGCCAGCAGCAGCAGTGTGCGGGGCTCCGGACGCACTTGGGCCAGCTCCCGGGCCAACCGCAGCGTGACCGCATGGTCCTGGGCCCGGCGGGCCAGTACGACGGCCCGCTCCAGCTCGCCCGGGTCCACGGCGTCGGCCGCTTCGAGGCGCCAGCACACCGAGCGCAGCAGTCCGGCGGGGCCGGGGTCCAGCGCCCGCGGGCGTGCGGCCTGGTCCCGCAGGATGCGACGGATTCGCTGCGCCGGAAGCCCCGCGCGCAGCACCTCCGGGTACAGCGGACCGGTCGGCTCGGCGCACTCCTGCGACCCCTCTGCCACGACGCGGAGCCAGCCCTCGTCCGCCAGGACCTCCGCAGAGGCCCGTTCCGCGGAGTCCAGCGCGAGGCGCCCGCACACCGCCAACCGCTGGAGGAACGCGCTGTGCGGCGGGTCGAGGCGACGCAGACGGCTCTCGACCAGGGCGTGGAGCCTCGGGGTGGCGGTGAGCGGGCCCACCAGCCGCCACAGCGGCCCTTCCGGCACCAGCGCCCGCCGCCGCACCGCGTCGTCCACCAGTTCCCGCAGGTCGCGAGGTCGCCCCCCACTGGCCTCGTGGAGCAGGCGCACCGCCCTGCGCTCGACCGAACCGTCCAGCACCCGTTCCAGGAGTTCTCCCACCACTGCCTGCGGTAGAGCCGCCAGGCGGACGGCCTGCAGGGCGTGCTCCGGCCACGGAGCGGCGGCACCCCGTGCGTCGGTCGTGGCGACCAGCGCGATCCGCCCACCACGCAGCGAGGAAGCGAGCAGCCGGGCCGACGCGTCGTCCAGATGGTGTGCGTCGTCCAGAAGCAGCACGGGCCGTCGCCGTCCCGGCAACCCCTCGGTGTCGAGGGCGGGCGCACCGTCGGAGCCGCGCCGGAGCAGTGGGGCAAGAGCGCCGAGGGGCAGCCAGCGCGCGGCGGCGGTCGCCGTGACGCGGAGCCGGGGGTGTCCTCGGTGCCCGGCCTGCTGCCAGCACTCCTGAGCCAGTCTGCTGCGGCCGGTGCCGGAGGGCCCGGTCACCAACACCCCACCGTGGTGGGGGTCCTCGATGACGCGGCCTGCCTCGGCCAGCTCCGCATCGCGGCCGAGCAGCGGCCAGCACTGCTCGCGCCGGGGGCGGTCGGGAGTCGTTGTCTTCATCGGTGCTTCCTGCGCATCGGCGGTGCCGGGACGCTGCGGCGGTCGGCCGGTGGCACCGCAGGCTGCCGATCATCGTGGGGGCAACGGCCGGGCCTGAAGGCCTGCCACGAGCATGGGTACCCTGCACAGCTGTCGGCCGTCAATGCCATGAGCCGTGGCCGGACCACACACCGCGCGCCGGACCGTCCGCGGGCCACGGGGCCCGGACGGCGGCTCAGTGGGCACGGATCACCCACCGTCCCGCTGCGTCATCAGCGCGCGAAGGTCCCGGCGGTTCACCGCCCCGACCTTTTGGTAGACCCGGTAAAGGGTGTTGCTGACCGTACGTACGGACAGGCACAGCTGCCCGGCGATCTCCTTGTCCGGCAACCCGCGGGCCGCCAGTCCGGCGATCAATCGCTCGCGGTCCGACAGGAGCGCCGAACGGCCGAGGAAGCGTAGCGGTGGAGTGTCCACCGGTCCGCAGCCGCTCAGTAGCTCCCGGGCCCGCGCGGTGGCTGCGGTGGCCGCCTTGACGCCCCCGCAGCGCTGGTGGAACCGGGCCAGTTCGGCGTACGCCTCGGCCGCGAACAGGCCGGCACCCATCTCCGCAAAGGCCCGCGCCACCCGTCCCATCAACTTGGGCTCACGGGCGGCGTACGCCTCCGCGTATGCCGCCCGCGTCTGCAGGAAGGCTCCCTCCAAGTGCAGTTCGGTGGCAGGAGGCACCGGGGTCGGCAGGGACAGCCGCGCGCACTCGTGCAGTCCGATGGCCGCGTCGGCATGTGCCGCGTCCTCCAGCGCCCGCGCCACCGCGTCGTGCAGGACCCGCTCGGCGAGGGCTGTCTCCCCCCGCTCGTGGTGCCGCCGGGCCCGCACCACCGCCAGGAACATCGCGCAGTGACCGGCCTCGTCCGCGGTCAGGTCGTCGGGCAGCCGGTCCGCCACCCGCCGGTCCAGCGGCAGTGAGCTGATCGCGAGGGCGGCGTGGATCCCCGCCTTGACGTGCCACTGCCGCCATCCCACCCGGTAACTGGAGGTGAACGTGAAGCACTTCAGGGCTCCCTCGATGTTGCCGCGATCGTGCAGCAGGTGCCCCAGCGCCAGGCCACGCTGTGCGTCGATGCGCACGTGGTGGTTCTCCACGGCCTGCTCGTACTCGCGCCAGTAGATCTGTTCCGCCTCGTCGAACCTGCCGCAGTAGTGAAGAGCGGAGGCGTGCAGCTCCTCCAGGGAGTCGGCGTGGAATTTGGCGGGGCCGCCGGGCGTGCGGTCGAGCTCCGAGCGGAGCGTGCGGTACAGGCACAGTGCCTGGTCCGGCAGCCCCATGTGACACAGCGATCCCATCATGATGAGCCCGGCTTCCAGGGCGTGGTCGTCGGGCCCGTTGCGGCGCAGTGCCTCCGCCCGCGCGTGTGCCTCGCCGAAACGGCCCTGGAAGTACCGGGCGGCCATGCGGTAGTAGTCCTGTTCGCCCTCCGGCAGGAGCGGTAGCACGGCGTCCAGCTCCGCGTACCGGGCCTGGAGCAGCAGTGCGCGTGCCTCGGCCCGTTCCAGGGCACGGGCGTATTGGGGGGCACTGTTGTGGACGGTCGCGACGAACTCCGTCAGCTGCGCGAACTCGGCGCCGGCGGTCAGCGCCCGGGCGTGGAGTTCGGCGGTGTCCTCACCCGGGTAGTGCTGCCAGCCCGCCTTCGTG
The DNA here is from genome assembly GCF_044328065.1 of Streptomyces sp. NPDC017993. Lineage (NCBI taxonomy): Bacteria > Bacillati > Actinomycetota > Actinomycetes > Kitasatosporales > Streptomycetaceae > Streptomyces > Streptomyces sp. NPDC017993. The sequence continues at coordinate 26,310 of NZ_JBIRGO010000034.1, read as the reverse complement.
AGCCGGATCGCGCTCGGCAGCACCTGCTCGTGCAGACTCTGCTCGACCGCCCGGTCCAGCAGCGCCCTGGGCGGCTGTTCGAGGGCGTCCAGATGCCATTCGGCTAGGCGCAGGCAGTCGTCGTGCCGCATCATCTCCGCCGGTCCGCCGTGCGCCGCGAGCCAGTCCCGCAGCCGGCGCCGTCGGCGCAGCGGCGGAAGGCCGCAGGACAGCGCGTAGCTGACCAGCGGGTGGGTGATGCGTACGCGCGGTTCACCGCAGCCGGCAGGTGAGTCATCGACGGTGCGCAGCAGATCGCGCTGCTCCAGTTCCTCCAGCTGTTCGGCGTCGCAGAAGCGCTCGACCGCAGCCAGGCGCGGTTCCCCGGCCAGGGCCACCAGCTCCAGGACCTCCCGGCCCATCGGGCCGAGCTGCTGCAACTGAGGGTCCACGAGCTCCAGTACGGACGGTGGCACGGGCAGACGTTCATGGAGGAAATGCCAGCAGCCCTCCGACCGCACCAGCAAGCGCTGCTCGACGGCCGTGCGGGTAACCTCCCGCAGGAGCCGCGGGTTGCCGGCACACAACTGGGCCAGTCGCGCCGCGCTGGTCTGCCCCAGCCCGTCTTCGAGCAGCGAATCCGTCAGTTCCTTGACTGTCGTCGCGTCGAGCGGTTGCAGGTCCATACGCACCAGCGCGTGGTCGCTCCACAGTGCCTGGATCTCCGGTGGGAGGGGCTGCCCGTCGCCCGTCACCGAGAGCACTACCTTGCCTGCCGGATGACGCGCCGCCTCGTACACCAGGGGCCACAGCGCGGACCCCAGCAGGTCCGCGTCGTCGACGCTCAGCAGCCAGGCGCACGCCGGGTCCCGCCCCGTGGCCCGGACCAGATCGGCCAGGGCTCGGGCAGCGGGGGAGGGGCGCCGGCCCGTGTTGTGGCCGGAGAGCGTGGCGTCGGCACGCGGGTGCAGGCTGACGAGCTGCCGGCGCGGGGCCAAGGCCCGGGCCTCGTGCAGCAGCCGGGACTTGCCGATGCCGGCCGGGCCGGCGACCAGAACGCCGCGCGGGCCCTGCCGGGATGACAACACGCGACGGATCTGCTCCAGTTCGCCGACCCTGCCGACGAAGGGCGAGCCGGTGGCGAGCACCGGCTGCGGGCGGGCGACCGGGGAGTGAGGGGGCAGCGGAAGAGTATTCATGAGTTCCTGTGCTGAGAATCAGGACCGGCTCGTCGACGGCCGGGCAGCACGACGCGTGCGGAAGACGGGAGCAGGCCGCCAGGGTGACGGGACGCTTCGGGGCCGGGTACGGAGAAGGGGTGCGCAGTGTCTGCCGGGGCGTACGTGCCGAGGCGGCCGGGCGCAGGGGTGTGCGTGACCGGGCGGGGAACCGGAAGCTCAGCGCGGCGACGGACGGATGCGGAGACGGTGGGGCCGACCCCGCGGCGGCCCACCGACCGCCCGTCCCGGCGTCGGTGGAGTGCGCCGGATTCGGTGGCGTGCTGGTGCGGACATGTCCCCACCTCCTCCTCGGGTCCGGGGCGGCCGCGTGGGCAGTGCGGGGCGGCGCCAAGTGATCAATGGTCCCGGCCAGTCTCGGTATCCGTCCCGGCACCGACCAGGGGAGCGATTACTCAACTCCGCACGAATACTCCGTGTACGGGCGGCGGAACTGCCCGTACCCGCGGCATTGTGGCGCCCGGCAGCCCCCTCGGCCAGTACCTCGTGCCCCGGACCCGGCGGAACGCCGCGACGCGCCGCCAAGGGCGGGGCTCCGGCGGCGAAATGCACGCCGGACGCGCGCCTTTGAGTAGCCGTTGCTCCATCGGGGACCGCTTTCCGGGCCGACCCTGGGGCCACCGCACCGGCCGGGGACCTGTCGGCAGCCAACGGCGGCATCCGGCCGGACGCAGAGGCCTGGTCCGAACCGCAGGGCCCGGCGCGGGTGCGTCCGGCTCGGTGTCCCCGGGCGACGTGCGCCCCCACACCTCTCGATCCGAAGGCACCGAATCCTATGCGCCGAGCCAGACCCCGCCCCCTCGCCATGCCCCAAGTCCTTGCCCTGCTGTGCATCGCGGCCGCGACCTGTGTGACACCCGCCCGGGCGGTGGCGGCGCCGACCGGGCCGACCGCCGTCGTCTCACTGGGCGACAGTTACATCGCGGGCAACGCCGGCCGGTGGCGTGGCAACAGCGACGACCCGTTCGGCGACCGCAGCGGTACCGACCGCGCCGCGGTGCCCAACGGATACGACCCGGGCAAGGTCTACGGGACCACCGACGGGGGCTGCTTCCGGTCGGACGTCGCCGAGATCAAGAGCACCGGAATCCCGGTGGACCAGGCCATCAACCTCGCCTGCTCCGGTGCTGAGTCCCCGAACATCTGGCGGCTCTCGCACGGCGGGCAGTCTCTTGAGGGCGAGCGGCCCCAGGCGGATGCCCTGGCCGAGGTCGCGCGGTCGCACCGTGTGCAGATGGTGGTGCTGTCGATCGGCGGCAACGACGTCGGATTCGGCGACATTCTTCAGGCGTGTATGACCGGCTACCTGACCGGATCCGGCAGTTGTCGCAACGCCCAGCGGGCCCAGGTACAGGCGCGGTTCGCCACCGCCATGGCGGCGGTCGACAGGCCGGTCAAGGAAATCCGGGCGGCGATGGCCGGGGCGGGATACGCCCCCGCGGACTACCACCTGGTCGTGCAGTCCTACCCGTCCCCGCTGCCGCGCGGGGCGGAGATGCGCTATCCGGAGTCCGGGCGCGGACATACGAGGCTGCCCGATGTTCAACGCCGACCTCGACTGGGCCCGGGACACCCTTATGCCACGCATCAACGACGGACTCCGGTCCGTGGCCCAGGCCAACGGCACCGACTTCCTCGACCTGAGCGACGCACTGCACGGACGCGAGGCCTGCTCCAAGCGCACGCACATGGCCGACGCCGCACACCCGCCCTCCGCTGCAGGCAGTGACTGGGCCCGCTACTTCAACACCGGAGCGCTGCAGGGGAGCTCAAGGAATCCCTGCATCCCAACGCCTACGGACAGATCGCGCTGGGCCGCTGCCTGGGCCGCATCTGGAACGCCGGAGGCGGCATGTGGAAGTGCCGCAACACCAAGGCCATGACGCCATGTACCTGACTGCCGGCTGAAGCCGTTCTCCGCTCCCTCGTCCCGCGTTCTCGATCCGTCCTCACAAGACAAGGCAACAGCATGCATCACAAGGCCCGCGCCGCCTCCCGTATACGGCGCACTCCCGTCCTCCTCACCGCTCTGCTGGGCGTGGTCGCCACGATGAGCGCGTCGCCGGCCCGTGCGGGCGAGGTGCACCACAGCTTGGACTACGAGTGGCAGCCGGGATTCTCCCGGATCAGCATCGGCGACAAGACCGTCGTCCGGGATCTCGGCCCTGCCGGCAAGGTCTCCGTGACGGACAAGGTCTTCCGGGACGGCACCGGCCGGGAAGTATCCCTGCGCGGCTGGAACGCCTCCGGTGAGACGAAGACCGCCGAGGCAGGCTTCAAGCCGTTCAAGACCACCGACGAGGCCGCGGCCGCCTTCCAGCAGATGCGCAACCTCACGGGAACCAACGTCGTCCGCTTCCTGATCTCCTGGGAGGGCGTCAACCCGAAGCCGGGCGTCATCGACCACGACTACCTGGACAAGGTCGCCGCACAGATCAGGGAGGCCACCAGTCGCGGAATGTACGTCCTGCTGGACTGGCACCAGGATCTGTACTCCCGGCACCTGTGGCATAAGGACTCCTGGTTCACGGGTAACGGCGCGCCGCGGTGGGCGGTGCCCGGGGGGAAGGAGTACTGCGGGGTCGTGTGTCCGCACTGGGCGATGAACCTGCAGACCAACGATCTGATCCGGAGCGCCTACCGCAGCTTCTGGAAGAATTCTCCTATCAAGAACCTCGGCGGCCCGGCCGGGCCGCTCCCCGCGGGCACCCCGGCGGAGCAGACGCGGGTCCAGGACGCCTTCGTGTGGCAGGTGTCCCAGGCGCTGGAGTACCTCGGCCCCCAACTGCACGCCGAGGATCGTGATCACTTCCTCGGTGTGGACCCCTTCAACGAGCCGGCCGACGGCGGTGTCGTCGGCAGCGACTGGTCGAAGTTCGACAACGACTTCCTGTGGCCGTTCTACAAGCGGGTCCGCAAGGTCATGGACGACACCGGATTCAGCACGCAGCAGGTCTTCGCCGAACCTCTGGTCTTCTGGAACTCCCAGGCCGGCGTCTTCGCCCCGGCGACCGGCGGCCACTACCTCAAGCAGAAGCCCGGCCCCGGCTTCGTCTTCAACAGCCACTTCTACGACTCCGGCCGGATGGGGCCGAATCCCGACGGGGTCGACAACAACACTTACCTGCCCCAGCTTCAGGACGTCCGCAACGAGGCCCGGTATCTAGGCATTCCGATGTTCCTCTCCGAGTACGGGATGTGGCTCAATGGCATCGGCGCCAAGGACACCGACCGGATCATCAAGGCCACTTACCAGGGCATGGAACAGAGCGACCAGTGGAAGGCCGCCAACGGCCCCAACCGCATCGACCCGTACACCCCGCTGATCTCCGGTACCCAGTGGCACTGGGACATCTACCACGACAAGCACCACGAGATCATGAACGGCAATCCGGACAAGGTCATCACCAAGGGCGACGGCTGGAACGACGAGAACTTCTCCGTCGTGAACAAGGGCAGCGGACCGGTGTCGTTCACCATCGACCCGGCCAACGCCGAGCGGGTCTACCCCCGTGCCGTGCAGGGCGACCTGATGAACTTCACCTACAACGACATGGCCAAGGACGGCTGGCAGGCCCCGCTCGACTGGTACGGGATCGCTCCGCAGGGCACCGACGCCCACTACTTCAAGGGCAAGAGGTTCGCCCTCGTCACCTGGCGCAGCCGGCACTCCAGCGCCCCGACCGAAATCACTCTGCCGCCGCAGTTCAACCCCGCGTCGACTGCGGTGATCACCGAGAAGACCACCCGGTTCGGATTCGGTGCGCAGGACGAGGCGCCCAGGAATCTCCCGGACGAGGTGATGATCACGCAGGACTCCGGAACGGATGCCTCGACCGCACGAGGACACCGGCTCATGGTCTGGGACGACCCGGAAACCGGCGAGACCGACGACACCTGGCACTACGCGGTCGTCGTCGCCGACCCGAGCGCGAGCGACAAAGCCGACCTGACCCGCATCCAGTCGCAGCTCAACCAGAGCATCGTTCGGGACCACAAGAATCCTGTCGAGCTCCTCGGCAAGCTCGATCACTGACGAACGGTCCGCCGGAGCAGGCGCTCGGCCGGGACCACCGGACCGGGCGCTCGTCCTGCAGGCCCGTTCTGTGCCCCGGCCCGTGAGCCCCGCACCGCGGGCCTACGACTATTCCGTTAGTTACGCGAGGAGTGCGGTACCGGGACCTGCCGTTGCTCCTCGCCCGTCCCCCTGCTCAGGAGACGAACATGCCAGCTGCGTCGCGCCCGCACCCTGCCCTCCGGCCCCTGTCCTGCGGGAAGCACGCCGAACATGAGCGGATCACTCGCGCGGCACTCGCCTGCACGCTCGGCCGGAGCGGGAATGTGTGCTTGCAGCCCGCCTCTCTCGACCAACTCGCGCGGACTTCTCCCGCGCGTCGCCCGAGGGGGCGGGCATGGCCCTCCGGGGGCGAGGTGGACGTGCACGACGCGAGCCTCGAACCGGGTAGCACCTTTCGCGCTGGCGGTACCCGGGCGCGCCAAGTACGCGGCGCTGGAAGGTCTGGGTCGGGCCCTGCACGGGAGCCAGGGCGTCTACTCGCACGGCAACTGGACCGACATGCCGGCCCGCAACGGGCCACCGGGACGGCCAATCCACCGGGCCTGGGGCGGACCACCCCTACGTCCTTCCTCCGGCTCACCGCCCCGGCCGCGATCTCCACCGGCCCGACCGACCTCGCCACGGGGTGCTTCACGTCGTTGCCCGGCGGCTGTGCCGGCCGGATCACCCACGACACCCTGAACATCGCCGCCCGTCGGGGTGGCCGTGGAGAACACCCGGGTGCAGTGGCGGGGCTTCCACGATGCGCTCGCGGCCACCCATGGGCCGGCCCAGAGAGCCCGCCTGGCCTGCGGGCTCAGCCATGACAACCCGGTCCGCGACTGCTGAACACCAGGGCCATTCAGCAGGGCCGGGCCGGGTTCACGAGGCCCGACCCACGCGAAGGGCGACCCTAGGCGGGCGGGTGGACGCTGCGACGCCGGACGTCGGTCGTGCCGCCGAGTTCGTCGAGCAACTGGGCCAGCAGAGCGCGGTGTTCGGCCAGCCGATCCGCGCCGAACCGGGCGGCCAGGCGTTCATCGACGGCGCTCCGGGCGCGTCGCGCCGCGGCGACCGCTGCGCGCCCGTGGGCGGTCAGCGCCACACGGCGGGCGCGGGCATCCTGCGGATCGGCGACCCGCTCGACGTACCCGAGACGCTCCAGTTCGACGACGGCCTTGGAGGCGCCCTGCTGGGTCATATCCAGCTTGGCCGCCAGTTCCCCGACGGTGGGCCGGGCGTCGTCGACGAGGTGCTGGAAGACGTAGCCGTGCGAGAAGCGGAGATCGCCGAAGCCCTGTTCGGCGAGCTGCTCCTGCACCAGCTGGGAGGAGGCGAAGCCGACGAAGAGCGCGAGGCTGCCGGTGTCCAGATCGTTGGGTGCAACGGCATGTGAGGAAGGTTCGGGCACAGCGCCATTGTGTATTCGACAACCCCGGTTGCGCAAATGCGGTTGTGCTAACGGCGCAGCCGGAGGGTCGGCCGAGCGCCACGAGGGCGGAGCGGCAACTGCCCGTCGGAGGCGTCCGGCTGTTGGTCGGTGGGGCCGCGACGGGCGGGCGGGGATGCGTGCGATGCGGGCAACGGCGGCTCCATGTCGAGCGGTTCGTCCGCGCCGAACGCAAGGGTGGGGAGGGGTGGGAGCGTCTTGTCAGGGGCATCCGATAGTGGTTGAGTGACTGAGCCACTAACCCACTGGGTGAGGTCTTCGGCGAGCGGCGGTGTGTGCGTCGGCCCCCCGGTACACGGATCAATCGGAGGCAGAAGCGATGGGTGGCCGGTCGACGGAATTCAGGGAAACCATGAGGGGCTCGGTGCAACTTGCAGGAGAATCCGCCGGGCGACGGATGCGGTTCGACCTCGCGGTGCGCACCGACCGGATGTTGCTGCCGCATCGCACGACGGACGGCCGGATCAAAGGTCGGGTGCGGATCGAGGGACTCGCCGTGGACGTGCCGGTGTGCGGGGAGATGGAGATCTCGCCCCTTGCCCGGCGCCGCATTCGCTACCGCATGCGGTTCACCGTGAGGGGACGCCACTACACGCTCGACGGCTGGAAATCCGTTTCCCCCCGACGACCGCTGGCCTCCTTGACGGTCCTTCCGTTCGTCCTGCTTGAAGGCGGGCAGCAGGCCGGACACGGTCTGCTGCGGTTCGAAGTGGCGCGCTCCCTGGTGCCGTTCGTGACGAGCTTCCGATGGCCCCGCCTGAGCGATGAACCGGCATCCCTGCATGCCCGCCGCTGGGAGGGCGAGCCCGGCCGGACCGAGGTCTGGTACACGACCGTGACGGACCCGGTGACCGGTACCGGCCTGTGGCTGCACCATGAACTGACCGCACCCTCCGACGGATCGTCCGCCTACGCGCACGGATGGGTCGGGCTCTTCCCGCCGGACGCACCCCCGCAACACGCCCGGTTCGGACCGGATCCGGTGGCGCCATCGGCAGGACCCGTACCGCAGTTCTTCGCCGCCGAAAGGGTCGAAGCCGGCCCGGACAGGCTGCGGGGCACGACAGGGGCACTCGCCTGGGACCTCACCAGGCGCTCCCGAAGCGCCGCGCTGTACACCTTTCCCCGCTGGGCCTGGCGGCGCGGGCTGCTTCCCGCCGCCCACCTCGTCAGCGCACCGTCCGCCACCTACACCGGCAGCGTCACGCACGAGGGACGACGGCTGCCCCTCGAAGCGGCACCGGGCGCCGACGCCCGGATCTACGGCGAGGGCAACGCCCTGCGATGGGCCTGGCTGCACGCGGACCTCGGCTCGGGGGAAATTCTGGAAATAGTGGCCGCAGTCTCGAAGAAGGCGGGACTGCGCAGGCTGCCGCCGACCGTGTTCCTCCGGCTGCGCAGGAATGGGGGCACCTGGCCGCGGACGGCGGGGCGCAGCGCCGTCGGCTGGCTGGGGGCCGGCCGCTTCCGCGCCCGGATCGGACTGCCGTCGTGGACGGTCACCGGGCGGTCCGGCCTGCGTCGCATCCGGGTCCGGGTGACCCAGCCGGTGGACCGGACCCTGGCCCTTGAGTACACCGACCCCGACGGCAGTACGGCGGTGTGCCGCAACAGCGAGACGTCGGACGCACGAGTCGAGTTGGAGCGCTGGTGGGGCCGTTGGCGCACCGAAGCCACCTGGAGCCTGAGCGGCACCGCGCACGCCGAAGTGGGGGAGCGATGAACCGCGCACTGGAGGGACTGATCGCCACGTTGCTGGCGGAGGACGACCACTCGCCCTGGGCGGCTTCGGTGCCTGCGCGGCTCACGGCCCTGCTCGGCAGGATGCCGGTCGCGGCGCGTGCGGCGGTCCACGGCGCCGCATCGGCCGTCGACGCCTACGCCGTCCTGCGGACCGGCCGCCGGCTCGGCGAACTGCTGCCCGCCGAGCGGGAGGACCTGCTCGCCGCGATCAGCCGGCGGCCCGGACTGCTGGCGCAGTTCGACGTGCTGAAGATGCCGGTACTCCTGGCCGCGGGCACGGCACGCATGCTCCACCAGGCACCCGCCGCCGACTCCGCCGCCACGGCACCGGAGGACCCGCCGCTGGACTGCGTGCCTTCGGGCGCGTGGCCGGACCGCTCGACCGCCGACGCCGTGGTGGTCGGATCAGGTGCCGGCGGGGCGATGGCCGCGCGCACGCTCGCCCAGGCCGGCCTGCGGGTGATCGTGCTGGAAGAGGGGCGGCAGCACACCACCGTGGAATTCGCACGGCGGGTGCCCCTCGACAGGTTCGGGGAGTTGTACCGCGACGGAGGGGCCACCTTCGCTGTCGGGAATCCGCCTGTACTGATTCCCGTGGGGCGCGCAGTGGGCGGCACCACCGTCGTCAACTCCGGGACGTGCTTCCGCACGCCCGACCATGTACTGGCCCGCTGGCGCGACATCTACGGACTGGGCATCGCTGACACAGCTGCGTTCGACGCCTGCCTCGATGACGTGGAACGCACTCTGAGGGTGACGACCCCACCCGTCGACCTCCTGGGCCGAAACGGCCGTACCGCCCTGCGCGGCGCCGAGCGCCTCGGGTGGCAGGCTGCGCCGCTGCGGCGCAACGCGACCGGCTGCAAGGGCTCGTGCCAATGCGTGGTCGGCTGCCCGACCGGCGCCAAGCAGAGCGTCCAGCTCTCCGTGCTCCCCGACGCGTGCCGGGCCGGCGCCCGGATCGTCACCGAGGCCAGGGCGCTGCGCATCCTGACGGAGCCGGATCGTCCGGGCGGGCCGCGAGCCTGCGGTGTGGTCGTCCGGCGGCCGGACGGCAGCCAATGCGAGATCCTCGCCCCGCTGGTGGTGGTGGCGGCAGGCGCTCTGCAGTCCCCGCCCCTGCTGTGGCGATCCGGGCTCGCCCGCCATCCGCGGCTGGGACGAAATCTGGCGATCCACCCCGCAACCAGCGTCGCCGGTCGGTTTCCGGAGCCCGTCGAGTCATGGCGGGGGGTGCTCCAGAGCGTCGGCGTGGAGGAACTGCACAGCGACGGGATCCTCATCGAGGCGACCGGAGGGCCGCCGGGCATGAGCTCGTTCATCCTCCCCGGCCTCGGAAAGGAACTGCGCGCGGAGTTGGCGGACGCGGGCTCTCTGGCGACCCTCGGCGCGATGGTCGCCGACCGCCCCTCCGGACGGGTGGGCGGCCGCGGACTGATCCGGTACGCCCTCCACCCGCGTGACGGGAACCGCCTGCTGAGGGCGGTCCGCGCCATGGGACGGCTGCTGTTCGCCGCAGGCGCGGAGGAGGTCCTCACGGGCGTCACCACCGCCCCGCGGGCCAGGTCCGCGGACGAACTCGACGAGACGGTGCGCACGCTCTCGGCCCGGCAGCTTCACCTCTCCGCCTTCCATCCCACCGGAACGGTCGCGATCGGCACCGACGCGCAGGTGTGCCCCGCGGATGAGGACGGTTGGCTCCGAGGGACCGCCGGCGTACTCATCGCAGACGGGTCTGCCCTGCCCAGCTGCCCGGAGGTGAATCCCCAACTCTCCATCATGGCCACCGCCCTCGCCGTGAGCCGCACGGCACTGCTCAAGGCGGGTGCCTCCTGACCGGCGAGCCGAAGACCGCCCGCCGTGGCCGCCTGGGAGGGGCCCGGCGGGACCGGCCCGCCGATCAGTGTGTGGTCTCCAGGGAACGCAGCATCTGCTTTTCCGTGGCCCGCAGATAGCGCTCCGCGGCGCGCTCGGCGTCCTCCGGCCGGCCGTCGCGTACTGCCTCCACGAGCGGGGCGAGTTGGGTGGCGGCCTCGGCGGGCTGCTCGAAGGGCGCACGCAGGGCGAGCCGCACGGGCAGATAGGCATTGAACAAGGTGTTGGTGAGCAGCAGATACACCCTGTTGCCGGTGGCCCGGGCGAGTTCCCGGTGCACTTCGACGTCGGCGAGCTGCGCGGCGTCACCGTCCGCCGCCTCGGCCACTGTCGCCAGCAGCGCGGACAACCGTCGCCCCTGGGCAGCGGTGCGCCGAGTGGCGGCGCGCCGGGCGATGAGGGTGCCGATGTGCCGGCGGGCCTCGAAGACCTCCGCGAGCCAGGTGCTGTCCCGCGTCACCAGCATCGGCAGCAGCTCGGCGCCGCCTACCTTCAGGACGTCTCGGACCTTGGTGCCGATGCCGTGCCGGGTACGCAGCATGCCGGCCTGTTCCAAGCGGGTGAGGGCGTGCTTGAGCGTCGTACGGTTGACGCCGTAGCGCGCGGCGAGATCGCGTTCCGGGGGAAGCAGTGACCCCGGCTGGTGTGCACCGTCCAGGATGTCGTCGCGCAGTCGTGCTTCCAGCAGGTCGACCACCGACGGACGTGCGAGGGTCTCGTCAGGCATGGGAAGTCTCCAGGAGTCCGGCCGGCTGAACCAGTGGCTCAGCCACTGGGGATTCCGTAGTGAAGCAATGAGGCAGCAGCCCGTCAACTCTGCCCGCTCGACCGATCCCGTCGGCACCGGCGGCGGTGCCGTTCGGCTCGTGGCCACTCGTGCACCCGCCTGCCCTTCGGCGAAGGCCCGCCGCGTCTGCGGCGGGCCTTCGTCTGGCGGTTCCGGGTGCGCCGGAACCCCTCTCAGGTCTTGGGGATGAATACGTTGCTCAGCCCGAGGGCGATGTTGCCGCCGGCGCCGGAGTACGTGAGGCCGGCGGCGCCGGAGCTTTGCGCCCTGGCGATGGCGGCGTGGCTGACCGAGTACACCTGGTCCAGCTCATCCGTCTCATCGGTCCACCACTTCTCCGGAATGGCGTCCATGATGGTGTTGGCGAGCGGGATGCCGGTCGTGCCGTAGCCGGTGACTGTCAGCAGCGCGTCGACGATCGCCTTGGTGAGGTCCCGGTAGTTGGTCCCGTCGTCTTCCTCCAGGAACACCAGGTCGGCGGAGTCGTAGCCGAAGTGGCTCCAGTCGATCAGGTTCTGGTTGGGGTGGTAGGCGAGGCCCGTCGAGTCGAGGTAAGGCATCTGCAGGGTGGGCTCGGCGAACGCTTTGTCGTTCTTGTCCCAGCCGCCGACGACGGCGAACGCCTCGGCGCCGCCCTTCCAGAACGGCTCCTCGTTGCTCTGGAGCAACGAGACGTCATTGATGCGGGTGACGTCCTTGCCCTGCGAGGGGTCGGTTGCCTTGGCGGTGGCGATGCCGGACGCGTCTGCCGCCGGCTCCTCGTGGTCGGCCGGCCGGGGGAGCGGCGCCGTGCGTGAGGCGGGCCGGGCCGCGGCCGCGGTCCGCGGCTTCAGGGCGGAGTGGTCGCCGCTGGAGTCGGCACCTGCTTGAGGCCAGGCGGCCTTGAAGCCCTCGCTCATCACCGTCATGCCGGCCGCCACGATTCGGTCGCCGTCGGTGCCCACGATCAGCACCGGGACGTCGGAAGGCGCCGTGGCTCCGAGCTTCACCGCGGTGCCGTCGGGCCGGTACGCGGTCAGTGAATCGGCCCCACGGTCGGAGGGCTCCGCGGCGATCAGCGGCTGCACGCCCTTGGCCAGTGCGGAGCGCGCCTGCGGGTTGGCCAGCCGTACCTGCAGGACGTTGCCGGTCGAGGCGGGCAGTCCCTTGGCCGCGAGGATCGCGTTGTTGGAGGACTTCACCGACGCGCGGAACTTGCTGGTCGACCGGACCGGCAGTCGATCGAGTCCCACCTCGTCCGCCGAGGCCGACAGGCCGGACATCGTCTCCTCGACCTGGCCGGCGGCGTACGCCTCCCGCAGGCTCCGCGCCGCCGCCTGCTTCGCGTCCTGCACGGCGTCCGCCCGCGTGGGCTGTGCCCCGGACGGCGCGGTACGTGCGCCGGGCTGCGCCCACGCCCCCGCGGCTCCGCTCACCAGGCACACGGACGACGCGGCCACTGCCACCGCCGTCCTGATCAGTCCAGACCGGTACATGGTTTTCTCTCCATTGCTCGCGGCGGAGCGTTCGGATGTCGCGCCCGCCTCGGTCCACGATTCGGCGCGGCAGTGGGACGTCACCGCTTTGTGGGCCGTGACCGTCCCGGACGCACACCCACACCGCGTTCCGCGCCGAGGTCTCATTAGGGCCATGAGGGAGACACCTGCCATGGGTATTCGTTACTCAACTACGCCTCGATACAAGGAGATTGCAGCGAAGCTGCATGTCCTCGGCCGGAGACGCACGTGATCGTTGCAGGGGGCTGGTCACTGAGCCCCCCACGCCCCTACGTTCGCTTCAGATCACCGCGTCATGGACGCAACGGCCCGTGCTGCGCAGGCACTTCTCCGCCGCCCACGGGTTACTCCCTACCACTCCCGGTCCCTCGGACCACACCACCGGAAGGCATCCCCACATGCCCCTGTCTCCACGTCGACGCCCCCACAGTGCCCTGCGCACAGCGCTGCTCACCGCTCTCGCCACCGTCACCGCCTCCGCGACGCTCCTGACCCTCCCGCCGCCCGCGCGGGCCGCGGCGTCCGGGCACGGCACCTCCGCCGCGGCCGGTGCCGAAGAGGTCCCCGGGATGGACGTGAGCCGCCACCAGGGCACGGTCGACTGGCAGGGTGCCTGGGACGACGGAGCCCGCTGGGCCTACGTCAAGGCGACCGAAGGAGCCACCTTTCAGAGCCCCACCTTCCCGGAGCAGTTCCAGGGCGCTCACGACGCTGGCATGATCCGCGGCGCGTATCACTTCGCCCGTCCGGACACTTCCGGCGCGGCGGAGCAGGCCACACACTTCGTCGACCACGGCGGGAACTGGACGGCGGACGGCAGCACGCTGCCGCCGGCTCTCGACCTGGAACACAACCCGTACGGCCCGGACGCCTGCTACGGCCGGGGGCAGGCCGACATGGTGTCCTGGATCAGAGAGTTCAGCGACACGATGAAGGCCCGCACCGGACGCGCCCCCGTCCTCTACACCACCAGCGACTGGTGGACCCGCTGCACCGGAAGCGACACCAGCTTCGGCGGGACCAACCCGCTGTGGGTCGCCCGGTATGCCGCGTCCCCCGGCACCCTCCCGGCCGGCTGGCCGGCTCACACCTTCTGGCAGTTTGCCGACTCGGGTACGTTCCCCGGCGACCAAGACCTCTTCCACGGTTCCTACGACGAGCTGAAGGCATTCGCCCAGGGGTGACGACACCCCCGGCGCGAGTGGTCGGCCAACTCCGCCGTCGGACGGCGACGGAGTACTGGACCGACGAGCGGGCGGCCCCGTAAGGGAAGCTCAACGAGGAGCCGACCCGGCCGGAGCGGTCCTCTTCCTCGACGATGAGGGCCGCAACCTGATCGCCGAAACGCCGCGGTGGACCACAGTCGGCTCGGGTTCGCCCTTCAGATGTGCACCGTGCGCTACGACCCCAACGGCACAGGCGCCATGTTCTTCGCCGTCCTCGCCGCCGCAGGGCAGATCGAGCGAAACTACATCCGGGAGAATACCCACGATGGCCAGGCCCGGCCATGCCGGGCCAGCCCGTGCCGCCGGGCGGCATCGGGCGGCCCTGTCCTCCTGGCCGTCTGCGTCGTCGCGGCACCCCTCACCTGGGCGGTCGGGGAGCAAGCCGAGTGCACCCCCAAGTCGCGGGAGTACTGGAAGGCGCGTCCACGGGACTTCGCGGCCGGGAACGGCCGTCCCGGAAGCCACCGGCGGTGAGCAGGGATTACTCAACTTTCCCTGCTGCTGCACCGGACTCTGACGCCGACGCATCCGACTCGACTAGCGTCGCCGTCGACATCCGAAGGCATGCGCGGTACCTGCGTCTCCTGGCGAGCGCCACCGCCCGACGTGCGCTGCTCCCGGAACCGGACCCTGGCACCGGGTGGGCGCGGAGAGATCCCTCATGACGCACAGAAAACCTCCGACACGACGACATCTCCTGGCCTCTTCGGCGATCCTCGGCGCAGCGATGGTGAGCGGCTATCTGGCCTGTGCGAACGCCGCCGAGCCGGACCCCTCGGGACACCAGGCAGGCGCCACCCGGTCGGCCCGCCCCTCGTTCGGGCCGTCGGCGTTCCCCTCCGACGTTGCCGTCGCACCATCTGCGCCCGCCCGGCCCCGGACCGCTGCCCACCCTTCCTCGGAGCCATCGAGGAAGCCGCCGGGCCGGGCGGCGACCGCACAGCAGTCTTGCGACGAAGTGGCGCCGGCATCCAGCATCTGGCGCACACCGGCCGATCAACTTCCCCGCCACGCACGGTCGGACACCTACGTACAAGCCATCGGGGCGGCGAAACCGCTGCACCCCGACTTCGGTTCCGGACCGATCGACGGCAAACCGTTCGGCATTCCCGTCACCACACTCGACAGCCCGGCCCCGGAATCCGAGGTCACCTTCGACTACGCCGACGAGTCCGACCCCGCGGGCTATCGCATCCCCTCCGACGCACGGATCGAGAACGGACCGCACGGGGACGGCGACCGCCATGTCGTGGTGCTGGACCGGCACCGGTGCAGGTCCTATGAGCTGTACGACGCCACGCCCGCAGCAGGGCACTCGTGGCACGCCGGATCCGGGGCGGTCTTCGACCTCCGCTCCAACGCGCTGCGCCCAGAGGGCTGGACCTCAGCGGACGCGGCAGGTCTGCCGATCCTGCCGGGACTCGTGCGCTATGTCGAGGTGGCAGCCGGGGAGATCGACCACGCCCTGCGGATCACCGTGCCCCGGTCGGACACCTCGCATCTCTGGCCGGCCCGTCACGACGCCGGATCCGCGACGGACGACAGCCTGTCGCCGATGGGCCTGCGGCTGCGCTTGAAAAGCTCTGTGCACACCGCAGCCCTGCCGCCGCAGGCACGCGTGATCGCCAAGGCGCTCCAGCGCTACGGCGCCTTCGTCGCGGACAACGGTTCGAGCTGGTTCGTCTCCGGCGACGAGGACAAGCGTTGGGACAACGACCAGTTGAACGCGCTCAAGCGACTGCGCGGCGAGGACTTCGAAGCAGTCGACGAAGCTTCCCTCAAGGTCGGAGACAGCTCGGGCGCCGCCCGCTGATCCGTCCGAAACCACTGGTGATCCGAGTCGGAGATTCGTTGTCAGCCTGGGGCGATCCCGCTGTGGCGGGGGTAGGCGACGACGGGTCCGGATCTCTTCGCCGCCAGGTGTGGGTGGACGGCCGTGGTCCGCTGTGCAAGGTCAGGGCAGAGCTCCGCCTGGTGCATCCCGGGGGGTACCTGACTCAGGGACACACTTTCCTGCACGTTGTGGACTTCGGTGTCTCGCTTGAGGCGTGCAAGAAAACACCTCGGTGGGGGCATGGGCGCGTCGCGCTGGTTGTCGACGAGTGGGCCACCCGGCAGGCCGGCAACGAGGTCGCCACGGGTCAGTACGGCAGCATCCGCTTCGCGGTGCTGGACGAGTTCCGCTCTGCCTCTAGGTTCTGGACGACGGAGGAGTGTGTGCCTCGCCGGTCGCTCGGGCCTGGGTGATGATCTCTTGCAGAGCCGAGATGTGGCTCTCCAGGACTCCACGGCCGGCCGGTGCAAGGTTGATCCAGGTGCGGCCCCGCTGCCCGACGTATCCGCGTCGGACCTCTACGTATCCGTGGTCGCTCAGCTTGCCGACCTGTTTCGACAACGCCGAGTCGGACAGGCCGACCGTGTCGCGGACGAAGGCGAACTCCGCCCACCGCGCCGTGCTCAGCAGGGACAGGATCGACAGCCGCGTCGGATCGACCAGAAGGGGGTCGATGGATGTCGCGGCCACTACACCCCCCGCTTCGAGGTCAGCTTGAACAGCCACATCCGAAAGCGCGAATCGAGGGGAGCCAGGGCGGTGGTCACCGCAATCAGGAGCAGCATGCCCATCGTGTGCCAGTAGGGCACGTGGTCGTTCAGGTATGCCGTGTGGGGGCTGATGCTGAAGTAGCCGATGGCCATCAGCAGAGCGACCACGGCGAGCACGGCCAGGACGTAGGCAGGAGGTCGGTTGCGGGCCCCGGCAGTGCCGTAGCCGAGCAGAGCGGCTCCGCGCGGAGTTCTGGAAGCGATTGCGTGTGTCCAGGTCGTGGCGGCGACCGCCAGGACGGGGATTGAACCGGGGTCGTTGAACACGTCGTAACAGGCGCCGAACGCCAGCCCTGTCACGCCGAACGCGACCTTCACCCGCATTGGCTCCCGGCGCCCCGTCAATGCCGCACCCTGATGCTCTCGTGCCCCCTGCAAGGCGAGAGCGGCCTGCTCCGGACTCGGTCGATCGGTCATTCGAGCTCCTCCTTATTTTCCGTACGAGCAATTTTTTGCCTGGCAGGAAAGTTACTATCTTCTTTCCTTGTGGGCAAGTACTTTCCTTGAGTGGAAGGGTGATCGCCGCGTCCCCGCTTCGGCACCTCCGCCGGACCCCGCCGGCTTCCGGTACGGCGCCACGGAGCAGTCGACGGCCCACCGGATCCGGACCGCGACGTGGTGGCGTTGACCAGGGCACCCGCACCGAGTTGGGAGGAGCGCGCGAGCATCGTCCGTCGCTTCCCTGCGTCTTTGGTCTTTCCTCGCAGGGCTCGGCGTTCGATGACGCGCACCCGGGCACGGCCTGCGATCCGCTCGCCCACGCGTACAGACCGCTGCCCCTAAGGCAGGCTTCCCCAGCCTGGATGTTGAGCGCGTCCGCGACCTGAGTAATGCCTACTCGGGTCGCGGACGCGGCCCAGTAGCGTTCAGGAGAGAGGCGCTCGAGAAGACCGATTGCTGTCGCCACAGGGAGCAGTGGACCGACCGAGGATGCATGAGCACAACATCTGGTCGCGGAGCGGGAGACGGCGTGCGCCGGACTACCGCTTCTCGTCCCGCCGCCACTGAACGCGCCACCCGACGCCGCGAAAGACTGCTGCTCGCGCTGCTCATTCCGGTCTCCCTTCCTCGTCGGTTGGGCCGCGGGGCACCGTCACCGAACCCGCAGCACCCCAGACCTTTACCTGGACGAAGACCGCCGACGAAATCCTCGACAAGGTCGCCGCCTACTGCCACCGAATCTCTGGCTCAGGTCACTAGTTCCAGCTGTAGTGGGAGGGGGACCGCTGGCCCGGCCCCCACTTCTTCTCTTTGAGGTCCTAGACACACCACATCCCTTGCCTTCTGCCTGCGTGTGGGACGACGCATTCGGGGAACACGGGCTTGATCCCGCTCGGATGAACGCGAGGGGCCTTCAGCGGTCGGCTGGGGCTGTGTGCGGGCAGTCGGTGATACCCGTTGTGAGGCTGCTGCGGGCTCACGGGTCGGCCACCGGCACGGTGACAGCAGCCACTACCAGACTCTCGGTTGCCAGCCACTGCCCGGAGAACCCGGTCACCGGCCGACCGAAGAGCTCCGGTCCGGGACGCAGGAGCCGGGCCGTGAACGTACGCTGCGACGGGTCGACGGTGAGGTGCGCTTCATCGAAGTCCAGCATGCAGTGAGCCAACGGGTACCACGCCTTGTAGACGGTCTCCTTCATGCTGAAGAGCAGGCGGTCCCAGTGCACTTCCGGGCGGACGCGCCGCAGCGTGTGGACCCACATCCGCTCCGCCGGCAGAGCCACCGCGTCCAGGACACCGGCCGGCAGGGGCTGGTTGACCTCGGCATCGATGCCGAGGGTCGCGATGTCGCAGGTGAGGGCAACCACGGCGGCACGGTATCCGGCGCAGTGGGTGATGCTGCCGATCGCTCCGGACGGCCACCGTGGAGCGCCGCGTGGGTCGGCGAGAATCGGGCCCGTCGGCATCCCGAGCTCGGCCAGGGCCCGGCGGGCGCAGGTACGCCCAGTGGTGAACTCCGCACGACGGCCGGCGACGGACGTACGGATCAGCGCCTGCTCCTCAGGAGGGAGCGGGATGCCCGTGATGTCTGTTGTGGTCTCGGCGGAGGCGACGGAGTCCGGCAGTATGGCGCGGATCAGCGACGGCCCGTCGGTCGGCGTGCCGGCCGACGGGCCACGGCCTCCGGTGCCGACGCTCATGATCCCGCCGGAAGGATGCGGCGGGGAACGGTGCGCGGGTGGCCGGGGCGCCGCCATTCACGTGGATAGCCGACCGAGACCTCCTCGAACCGCACACCGTCGTGCCAGGTAGTGCGGGGGATATGCAGGTGCCCGTAGACCACTGCGGTGGCACGGAACCGTACATGCCAGTCGCTCGTACCTTCGGTGCCGCACCACTGGGCGAACTCCTGGTGTGTCAGGACCCTGGTGGGCTCACGGACCAGTGGGTAGTGGTTCATGAGCACCGTGGGGACATCCGGGTCGCAGGCCGACAGTCGGCGCTCGGACTCCGCGAGCCTGGCCCGGCACCAGGCGTCACGGCTCGGGTAGGGGTCCGGATGCAGCAAAAATTCGTCAGAGCAGACGATCCCCGCCTCCTCCGCCTGGGCGAGCGACTGTTCCTTGGTGGCGGCGGTGGAGGTGCGGAAGGAGTAGTCGTACAGCACGAACAGGGGGGCCACGGTGACCGGTCCGTCCGGCCCCTGCCACTGCGCATAGGCGTCTTCGGGGGTAAGGACGTCCAGGCGCCGGCACATGTCGACGATGCGGCGATAGCGCTGCACGC
The DNA here is from genome assembly GCF_044328065.1 of Streptomyces sp. NPDC017993. Classification (NCBI taxonomy): domain Bacteria; kingdom Bacillati; phylum Actinomycetota; class Actinomycetes; order Kitasatosporales; family Streptomycetaceae; genus Streptomyces; species Streptomyces sp. NPDC017993. Next base: position 7,126 of record NZ_JBIRGO010000034.1, on the reverse strand, counting down.
CGCGGTCCTGGACCGGGTCCTCCCTCGGGGTCCACAGGTCGTGGTTGCCGGGCGACCAGATCACTTTGCGGAAGCGGGAGCGCAGAGTTCCCAGCGCCCACTCTATGTCGGCAAACATCTCGCCCACGTCGCCGGCCACCAGCAACCAGTCGTGGTCCGATTCCGGGCGGATTTTCTCAAGTCTGGCTCGGTTTTCGGGAAAGGCGACGTGCAGGTCGCTGATGCCGAGCAGTTGGCTGTGGGGCATCAGCCGGTGCGGCCAGGAAGGCGAGAGTGGAGACGGTCCCGCTTGAGTCTGTGGAGAGGTATCACGGCACCAGGCTACGGCGACCGGTCTCCTTGCGCGTACCCCTATCCTCCCCCCCCGTGCCGCTGTCTTCGTAGGGGTGCCCGGACGCCTCTGCGTACGAGATGAGTGATCATTACTCATGTCCCCACCCTTGTGCGTTGGGAGACTTCGGAACCGGGGAGGCGCTCGATCGCGGACCCCGGGGCGGTGCGGCGCCATCTCGACCAATACCCCCAGGGCGCGGGGGATGTGAGCGGAATCCGATCACGGACATTCGCGAGGTGAACCCCCCTTTCGGGTTCGGAAGGTTGTTCGCACCGAGTTCAGCTGGAGCCGAAACGCCCTGACCGCCCCTCGGTGTGTGGCGGATTTCATGGAGGAGTGACTGCCGAAAATGGCAGAGATGAACGATGGCGGGGCGCTGGGTGCGTCGGTCGGCAGAGGCGAACAATTGAGGGAACTCAGGGAGAAGTTCTCTCGATGCCTCTCCGGCGCTGCCAGTACTGTGGTCCTCCAATGCCCGGCCGGATTCGGCAGGACGACACTTCTCTCGGAATTTGCGCGATACTTGAAACACTGCCGCGCCACCGTTCTTCGCATCACCGGAACCAGAGACGAGCAGGGAATTTCGCTGGCGGGCCTGCGACAGTTGCTCGATGAACCGGCTCTGCCGGCCCGTGTGGCTGAGCCGTTGCGCACCGTATTGGCCGGACGGCGCGCCGCCGGGACCCCCGACGCGCCCGTCGGCCCGGCGGGCGCACGTGCCTTCTGCCTCGCGCTGCACGACCTTGCCGGACGCACCCCCGTGGTGATCATGGTGGACGACATGCAGTACGTCGACGGGGCGACGCTGCGCCACCTGCTTGCCGCCGTGTCCTTCGCACGCGCATCGCCACTGTTGCTCGTCCTGACGGAGTCCGAGCACGCGCGCCGAGATGATCCGGCGCTGCGCACGCTGTTCCTGCAGCAGCCGAACCTTGTCCGTATGTACCTTCCGCCGCTCAACCCCCAGGACGTCGCCGAGTTGCTCAACGGGACGCTCGGGCCGACCGAGTCGCAGCGGTGCGCTTCCGCCTGGTGGGCGGTCAGCGGTGGGAATCCGCTTCTCCTTAGGTCTTTGACGGAGGATCACCGCGCGGCCGCAGTCGGGCGGACCCCGGCGTCCTGTGAGCCCCGGGTCGGCGAGGCGTTCGTCGCGGCGGTGCGCAGCCTTCTGAAGCGTTCCGGGCCGCTCGCGGAGGACCTGTTCAAGGGCCTGTCGGTGCTGGGGCGGGCCGCGTCGCCCGAACTGCTGAGCCTCATGCTGGACGTCAGCCGCGGCGCGGTGAACGGAGGCCTGCAGGCACTCGGCGCGATCGGCCTGGTGGACGGCTGCAGGTTCCGCCATCCGTTGGTGCAGTCGACGTTGCTCGACGAATTGGCGCCGCAGGTACGCGCTGCTCTGCACCACCGTGCGGCGGAGCTGCTGCACCGCACGGGCGGCAGCAGTCCGGAGGTTGCCGGGCACCTGCTGGCCGCCGGCGCCTCTGTCTCGTCCGCCCAGTGGGCCGTCGACGTCCTCAGGTGCGCAGCCGAGCAGGTTCTCGCGGGCGACGCACCGCTTGCGGTGCGCTTCCTGCAACTTGCCTGTGGCGCCTGCACCGACCCGGCGCACCGCGTCGAAATCCGGCTCCGGCTCGCGGCCGTTCTGCTGCGGCTGGACCCGTGCGCCGTCGAAGGCCACTTGGTGGAGCCCTTGGCGCTGCTGCGTGCCGGGACGCTGCCCGAATCCTGCGCCGGCCCGCTGGCCCGTCTGCTTCTCGCACTCGGGCGGTTCGACGACGCGCGGGGGACCCTGCACCGGTTCGATGGTGCAGGGGAGAACGTTCCCGATACGGCCGACGTGTACAGGGTTCTCAACACCTCACTCTCCCCCCCGTCGTTGACATCGGTGGCTGCCCCTCCGGCGGCATCTGCCGTGTCCCTCCCGGGACGCCGGCTCCGCAATGAGCCGGCTGTCCTCGTTGCAGAGGGATCGCTCCAGCTCTTGGCACTCACCGAGGCGACGTTCGAGCCGGCGGCTACGGCCCTGTCCGCGCTGGTCCGGGGTGACCGGTCGGCCGGGATCGAAGCGTGGTGGGGGTCGCTGACCGGGGAGGCCCGGGGGTGGCAGACGCCAGGGTGGCGGACCATCCTTTCCATGATCCGTGGCGAGATGTTCCTTTGGCAGGGCAATCTGCACGAGGCGGTGGACTGCGCGGCTGCTTCGCTGGACGGCGTAACGGAGGAGGTCGGGAGCGTGTTCGCTGCGGGAGCCCTGGCCACCCAGATCTTGGCCTACACGGCGATGGGGCGGCTGAGCGCCGCGGCCCGCCAGATCAGTCGCCCCGTGCGGGACAGTGTGTTCCGGAGCGTCTACGGACTGAAGTACTTGCGGGCGCGGGGGCATTACTACCTCGCGACCGGCCGGGCGCACGCCGCGCTGGGGGATTTCCTCACGGCGGGACGACTCGCCGAGCAATGGAAGGTCGACCAGCCCGTGCTCCTGCCCTGGAGCATGGACGCCGCGGAGGCATGGCTGCGGATCGGCGAGCGCGAGCCCGCCGAGCGCCTGATCAGGAGTCAGCTGACAAGAGCGGGTGGTTCCCGCGTCCGGGGGGCCGCCCTGCGTATGCACGCGGCCGTCAGCGAGCCTGCGCTGCGGCCCCGAACGCTGGCCCAGGCGGTGGCGGAGCTGGAGAGTTCCGGCGACCGGCTGGAACTGGCCCGTGCCCTGGCCGACCTCGGACGGGCGCACCGCGCGCTGGGCGAGTTCAGCAGAGCCGGCGTGATCACGGACCGGGCCTGGCAGATGGCCAAGGAATGCGGGGCCGACGCCCTGTGCGAAGCCATCCGTCCGGGGTGCCTCAAAGCGTACGAGCAGTCTCCGCCGGACGACGACAGGTCCAGCCCGATCTCCAAGCTCAGCGATTCGGAAACGCGAGTGGCCGCCCTCGCGGCACAGGGCTCCACGAATCGAGAGATCGCGGCCGAGCTGTACATCACGGTGAGTACCGTCGAGCAGCACCTCACCCGGGTCTACCGAAAGCTGAATATCCGGGGGCGGCGACAGCTCACGATGAACTTCGCTTTGAGCGCGGAGCACATCACCGTGGCCTCCTGAATCGCTTAACGGAATCAACCGGGTACGGATGGTGACGGGGAATGGTCGCGTCCGCCGTCCCACCCCCTGTCCTGCACGGAGAAACCCCTAAAAGAATCTCTGAAGTCGGTTTCGTCTCGCCTGCGTTGATAGTTTCGGTTGTGCCGGCGCAGCTGCTCCGACCTCACTTCCAGCCGGTTCAACCGCCACATCGGAGAAGTCAGAAATGCAGGTATTCGATCACTGGGAGTCCTGGTGAAGGGAATTGTGCTCGCCGGTGGCAGCGGCACCCGGCTGCACCCTTTGACGCGCGCGGTGTCAAAACAACTGCTTCCGGTTTACGACAAGCCGATGATTTACTATCCGCTGTCGGTGCTCATGCTGGGCGGCATACGTGACATCCTCATCATCTCGACGCCGGATCACCTCTCGCTCTTCCAGGTGTTGTTGGGCGACGGGTCGAACCTGGGGCTCAACATCGAGTACGCCGAGCAGCGGCAGGCCAATGGGATCGCCGAGGCGATGGTCATCGGCGCCGACCATATCGGCAGTGAATCGGTGGCGCTGGCCCTCGGGGACAACATCTTCCACGGTCCAGGGTTCTCGAAGCTGCTCCACGACCACACCCGACACGTCGACGGCTGTGTGCTCTTTGGCTATCCGGTGAGTGACCCCGAGCGTTACGGCGTCGGGGAGGTGGACAAGGGCGGGAGATTGCTGTCCATCGAGGAGAAGCCGTCCCACCCCCGATCCGATCTGGCCATCACCGGTCTGTACCTCTACGACAGTGACGTGGTCGACATCGCGAAGAACCTGCGCCCCTCCGCCCGGGGTGAACTCGAGATCACCGACGTGAACCGTATCTACCTGGAGCAGGGCAGGGCTCAGCTGGTGAACCTGGGCCGCGGCTTCGCCTGGCTCGACACCGGTACCCACGACTCGCTCCTCCAGGCCGGTCAGTACGTCCAGGTCCTGGAACAGCGACAGGGGGTGCGGATCGCCTGCCTGGAGGAGATCGCATTCCGCATGGGCTTCATCGACGCGGAAGCCTGCTACGCGCTGGGAGCTCAACTGAACAAGTCCGGGTACGGCGAGTACCTGAAAGACGTCGCGTCGAAAGGTGTGAGATAGCCCCGTGCGCATTTTGGTGACCGGAGGGGCGGGCTTCATCGGCTCGCACTTCGTACGGCAGACGCTGACCGGCTTTTACCCGGCATTCGCGCAGGCCGATGTGGTGGTGCTGGACAAGCTCACCTACGCCGGCAACGAGACGAACCTGGCCGCGGTCGCCAGCTCCCGGCTGCGTTTCGTCCGGGGCGACATCTGTGACAGACCGCTGGTCGAGGAACTGATGCGCGGCACGGACCTCGTCGTCCACTTCGCCGCCGAGTCCCACGTCGACCGGTCGATCGCCGGCTCGGCCGAGTTCGTGATGGCCAATGTGGTGGGAACCCACACGCTCTTGCAGGCCGCGACCGACGCTGCGGTGCCGAAGTTCGTCCACGTCTCGACCGACGAGGTCTACGGCTCCATCGACGCGGGTTCCTGGAGCGAAGAGGAGCCGCTCCAGCCCAACTCCCCGTATTCGGCGTCCAAAGCGTCTTCGGACCTGCTGGCCCGGGCGTACCACCGAACGCACGGGCTGCCAGTCTGTGTCACCCGTTGCTCGAACAACTACGGCCCGTACCAGCATCCGGAGAAGTTCGTCCCGTTGTTCATCACCAACCTGATGGACGGCCGCAAAGTGCCGCTGTACGGGGACGGCGGGAACGTCCGGGATTGGCTCCATGTCGAAGACCACTGTCGGGGGATCGCCCTGGTCGCTGAGGGCGGTGAACCGGGCGAGATCTACAACATCGGAGGCGGCACGGAATTGACCAACCGTGCGTTCGTGGACCGGCTGCTCGATGCTTTCGGATTGGACGACTCGATGGTGAATCGGGTGCCTGACCGAAAGGCGCACGACGGTCGGTATTCGGTGAATATCGACAAGATTTGCAGCCGATTGGGATATGCCCCTCAGGTCTCGCTCGAGACCGGATTGGCGGCGACCATCCGCTGGTACACGGAGAACCGTGACTGGTGGGAACCGCTGAGGCGCCCCCAAGGCTGAGATACGCGCAGGAGGGGGTCATTTCGCTGATCAGAGGTTGGTTCGCTGACGGTGGCTGAATAACCTCCCATGAGTTACCCACTTATTCTTTAACGTTGATTTTTCTGTGGAAAGGCGATCCGAATCGTGATGTCTGGGAATCCCGAGATGCAAAACGATCCGATCGCCGTCGTCGGGCTGTCCTGCCGTCTTCCGCAGGCGTCCACGCCGGACGAATTCTGGAAACTGCTCCGTGACGGTGTCGACGCCATCACCGAAATCTCCGAGGCTCGCTGCCGGACCACCGGACTCACCCCGGAGTCCGGCCGCGGTGGATTCCTCAGCCAGGTCGATCGATTCGACCCGGAGTTCTTCGGCATCTCGCCGAGGGAAGCCGCGGCCATGGACCCGCAGCAGCGCCTCATGCTCGAACTCAGCTGGGAGGCGCTGGAGGACGCGGGCTCCGTCCCGGCCTCGCTGACAGGAAGCCGGACCGGTGTGTTCGTCGGTGCCATCGCGGACGACTACGCGGCCCTGCAGCACCAGCAGGGTCTGCCTGCCGTCACCCAGCACTCGCTGACCGGACTGCAGCGCAGCATCATCGCCAACCGCATTTCGTACATCCTCGGGCTGCGCGGCCCCAGCATGGTCGTGGACACCGGCCAGTCGTCGTCGCTGGTCGCCGTCCATATGGCATGCGACAGTCTCCGGCGTGGAGAGTCGCACAGCGCGCTGGCCGGCGGCGTCAACCTCAACATCGCCCCCGAGAGCTTTGCGGGCGTATCGAAATTCGGCGCCCTGTCACCCGACGGCCGCTGCTACACCTTTGACGCCCGGGCCAATGGTTACGTGCGCGGTGAGGGCGGTGCTCTCGTCGTCCTGAAGCCGCTTTCGCGGGCGGTCGCCGACGGCGACCGGATCCACTGCCTGATCGAGGGCTCCGCCATCAACAACGACGGCGGCGGTCTCAGCCTCACCACGCCGGACCAGGCGGGTCAGGAAGAGGTGCTGCACGAGGCGTACCGGCTCGCCGGGGTCGATCCGGCCGAGGTGCAGTACGTGGAGCTGCACGGCACCGGTACCAAGGTCGGTGACCCGGTCGAGGCGGCAGCGCTCGGAACCGTTCTGGGCGGGGCCCGGACAGCGGACACCCCGCTGCGGGTCGGCTCCGCCAAGACCAACGTCGGCCACCTGGAGGGGGCGGCCGGGATCACGGGCCTGCTCAAGGCCGTCCTGTCCCTCCAGAATCAGGAACTCCCTCCGAGCCTCCACTTCGAGACGCCCAACGCCGCCATTCCACTGGACGCATGGAACCTCCGGGTCCAGACGGAACGGGAAGAGTGGCGGCGCGCTGACGGCGGGCCGCTGCTCGCCGGCGTCAGCTCGTTCGGCATGGGCGGCACCAACTGCCACATGGTGCTGTCGAGCTGGTCAGGGTCCGCGGAGCCAAAGGATCCCGCGGTGCCGGGTGGTGTTGGCGTGGTGGTGCCGTGGGTGGTGTCGGGTCGGTCGGTGGGTGCGTTGCGGGGGCAGGCGGAGCGGTTGCGTGAGCATGTGGCCTTGTCTCCGGGGGTGTCGCCGGTTGATGTGGGTTTCTCGTTGGCGACGGGGCGCGCGGTATTCG
>NZ_JBIRGO010000033.1:0-50978 GCF_044328065.1 Streptomyces sp. NPDC017993 | reverse complement strand
CCCGCTACGACAAACGAGCCCACCACTACAAAGCCCTGGTCACCCTCGCCTGCCTCCGACTGTGGCTCCCATGACTTTGCGGACACGCCCTAGGGCGGCAGTCCCTTCCCCGGTGGCGCCCAGGGTGCAGCAGGCGCCCGGGGTGGTGCACCGCCTTGCGATACCTGACCACCCTCAGCTCCGCGACAGAATGACGACCATGAGCGCCCCCTTTGCCGGCTCCGGATCCACGGGGCCGGCCCCCACGTTCTGGCATCTGTTTCCCGCCCGCTCCAACCCCCTGGGCCCCGGGACGGACGACCACGCCGCGGCCTGGCTCGACGACCATCGGCTTGTCGACGACGCCCATGAGAGCACCCGGCTGAAGGCCGCCCGGGTGGGCAGAGGCGCGGGTTTCCTCTTCCCCGACGCCGGCCAAGAACTGTTGGACCTCGCCGCGGTCCTGTGCATCTGGCTCAGCGCTTTCGATGACCTCCACGTCGAAGCCCCCCAGGCCACAGCCGCCACACTGGCCCCCCACATCGCCTCCTTCACCCACGTCCTGGACACCCGCACCACGCCCTCGGCTTCCCCCTCCCCGCTCACCTCCGCGCTGGCCGACCTCACCCGGCGAATGCACGACCTGATGACCCCCGCTCAGGCCGCCCGCACCACCGCCCGGTTCCACCAGGCCCTTGCGGCCACGTACTGGGAGACCACCACCCACGGACGCATCGTCGGCCTCGCCGAGTACGAGGCCATGCGCCCCCATACCTTCTTCGGCCACATCCTCGCCACCCTCATCGAACCCTGCGCGGGCCTTGACTTGCCCGACCAAGTCCACCACTGTGAGCCGGTCCGTCACCTGATCCACGGCACGGCACGACTGTGGGGCTGGATCAACGACGTGTACTCCTTCCCCATGGAGCGCCAACGGCTCGGCACACCGCCCCAGACCCTGCCGCTCATCCTGACCCGCGAGCACGGCCTGTCCCTGCCCGAGGCGTTCGCCGAAGTGTGCCGCCTGTGCGACACGGAGGCTTCCACAGCCCACCGGCTGGTCACCGAACTGACTGCATCACCCGTCCCCCAGCTCCCCGACTACGCCAGGGCAATCAGCCATGCCATCGGCGGAACCCAGACCGTCTACCAGGTCAGCGACCGCTGGCGCACCCACCTCACAGGCACCTGATTCCCGGAGCCCCGATGCCATGCGCGTGTTGGCAGGGCCGACCGGCGCCGACGGAGGCAACGTTGTCCCTGCCGTCATCGGCAGCCGCCCGGGCGCCACAGGTCAAGTGGGCTGCACCGTGCCTTCACAGATCGCCTCGTGCTTGCGGTTGGGGGTGGCGTCCGCGTGAGGAGGCTCGGGGAGGGCCATGGCGTCGACAACGTCCGCCAGTCGTTCTGTGCGCTCGTACACGGCGCGTTGCTGCGCGGCGCCTGTGCCGTGTCTTCGCAGTCGTGCCAGCCAGCGTCGCACGGTCTCGAAGTCGCCGGCCTTTCGCAGATGCCCCTGGACGTGTCCCATCAGGGCCTCGGTCAGTTGCCAGGCCGGGACGTTTCTGTGCGGGCCGGGTAACGGCAGGGTCAGCGCTTGGCCTGACATGCCGTCATGGGCCGCGCGCCAGGTCGCTGCGCGAAGGACGGTGTCCTCCACCGGCAGGGCCGGTCTTCCCTTGCGCAGGTCGGTCAGTGCGGCGGCTACCAGGGCGCGCACCAGCAGCGCGTAGGCGACGGTGTCCTCGATGCCCAGCTGCACATCGGCAACTCTGACCTCGACGGTGGGCACATGCCGCGAGGGGCGGACGGACCAGTACAACATGGCCGGATCCACCGCCGCGCCGCTGTCCACCAGTGCCGCCACAACTTCCTCGTAGTGGTCCACCGAGCGCAGGTACGGCGGCGGAGTGGCGGTCGGCCACCGGTCCCACAGCATCGTCCGCCAACTGGCGTGCCCGGTGTCGCGGCCGCCACAGAAAGGGGAGTTCGCGGTCATCGCCAGCAGTAACGGCATCCACGGCCGCAGGTGATTTACCACCTGCACGGCCTCCTGAAGATCCGGCACGCCCACGTGGACGTGGCAGGCGTTGGTGCACTGCTGGTCCACAAGCAGCCCGAAGCGGGCAGCGATCGCGTGATCACGCGGCTTGTCGAGGATCGGCGGCGGTCCAGGCTCGCCCAGCAGGACCGTTCCCGAGGCCACCAGCAGACAGCCGGCCTCCCGCGCGGCGCTGGCCGCACACAGGCGCAGCCGCCTCACCTCCGCACGGAGCTCATACGCGTCCGAGCACACACCGGTGACGGTCTCCAGCTGCGCCAGCGACATCTCACCCACCACATGCCCTTCACCTGCCAGGCGGCCGGCCGCCTCCACCACCGCATCGGCCACGAGCACAGCCTTGCGTGTCACCGGGTCCGCCAGGGCGAACTCCTCCTCCACCCCCACCGTCAGCTTTCCTTGCCCCGCCCGGACCCCCGCTCTCGTTGCGTAGGAATTCCGCACGCCGCCTCCAGCCTCTGCAAACCCGCATGACGACAAAACGGCTCCCACCGTAAGGCCGAGAACGATTCGGGCGACATAAATGGCGCATTCCCGACCTCACCCGGCAGCCTCCGTCCCTCGAGTCCAACCACCTCTGTTCGGGCCCGACTCAGACTGGCGAGTGGGGGAGTGGAGGCTAGGGCCGTCTCTCAGGTCGGGCACTGAGTTACGTCGCGCTCCTGATCGAACGTCCCCCATAACCGGTCACGGCCGGGCTCGTTAACAGCGTATGAAGATCGCTATGCGTGTGATTGCCACTCTGGCCTTCATGGGGGCTGCGTTGTCGTTCGCGGGACCGGCTACTGCAGACTCGATCAGCCACAAGGGGGTGAGGGTCAACTTCTGGCAGGGAATCTCGCTTGCTGATGAAAGCGGAGATGTTCTTGAAGTCACCTCCGGCCATCTGTGACACCTTTTGACTCCTCCACCGCCCTGATACGAGCTGATCACAGCTCATGTCGGGGCGGGGTGCTGTAGCAAGATGGTGGACTCGAACTCGAACCACCCTTACCGCCCACCGATCACGCAGCGGCGAATCTCGCGGCAGATGTTCGCCAGCGGGCCGAGCACCAAGCCCGCGCCGCCGCAGCGGCCCGCAACACCTTCGCCTACGACCGCCCCGCGACTGCGGCGGGCCTTCCGCGGCGACGAAGGACGCGGCCTGTAAGACAGTTCACCCGAGGCCGCGGGCGCCGACGAGACCCGCAGCGTTATGCCACCCCGCGGCTCACCTCCGACTTTATGTTGATCTCGTGGTGGCCGCCTCCTTCGCCGTTCGTGCTGCCGGGCGAGGTGAACAGTGCGTCGGCCAGCAGCAAAGCCGCCTCGAACTCGTACGCGGAGCAAAGCCCGACGTGCACGGACTCGGGCAGCGTCGCGGCCAGCCCCTGTGTGCCCACGCGGGCAGGTTCACACAGACTGCCGCGGTTTTGCGGGCACGGATCAGCGCCTGGACGAGGGGGACCACCACCGCGCTCAGGTTAGGCGTCGGAGGCGCCACCGACCAGGTGACTGTGCAGCCCGCCGGCACTGACCACTACGCTGCCGCCGCCCTGCCGCCGCCGGGGCGGCGGCACCTTCGGCTCCACCCAGGACACGTCAGTCGACCCGTGCAGAGGGCTGGCAGGCGCCAGCGCACTGGCAGTGCTGCGCCGGGCGCAGGACGTCGCTACCGCTGCGGGTACCTCCGAGACGATGGCCCACAGATACGGGAGGCTGTCGACGTAGACCACCGGCGTGCCGGTGCGGGCGATCCGGTCGGCAGCCACGGGGTGGTTGATCACCAGAGCCACGGCCACCGGTGCACGGTTCCACATAGCCGGCGACGACCGCCGATGACCTGGGTGACGAGGGAGGCCGTGTTCGCTACCCCGTCCATCACCACATCACGGTCGTGGAGTTCGTCCAGGATCAGCCGCAGCTTTCCGATGCTCGTTCGAGCAAGCAGGTCGGCTGCGGCAGCCCCAGGGGTTTGATTACGGGTTCGCGGTGGTGGCGGGCTGCATGGCCGGGGAAGGGGGGATGGGTGCGCTTGGCTTTGCGGGCGTCAGGCGGTGGTTGAGGTGCCCGAGCGCCAGGAGAGTGAAGGTGTCGGCGAGGGCGGGGATGGTGAAGCCGAACGGGCGTGGCCCGATGGAGTCCGCAAGGCCGGCGATGGACCCGTCGGGGCGTTGGTGGGTGAGTAGGTAGGCGGCGCCCTGGGCTGCGGGGCCGGCTGCGGTGAGGTCGCTGTGTGCGCTGAGGGTGATGAGGGCGTAGGCGGTGCTGAGGGCGTCGCTGGTGGCATCGCGGTGCCGGCCCCAGCCGCCGTCGGGATTTTGAGAGTCCAGCACCAGGCGTGTGGCCCGTCGGGTGATCTGCTGGGCGGGGCTGCCGGGGGTGGCGTGGCTGGGGTGGCGCCGGGCGGCGAGGGTCGCACGGAAGATGGTGTGCAGGCGGCTGCTGCTCCAGTCCGGTGGGAAGGAGCCGTCCGCGTGCTGCTGGGAGGCTAGGTGGCCGAGCGCGTCCTGCACCGCCGTCTGCTGGTGGTGGCCCTGGGTGCTGAGAGCGTTGACGGCGGCAGCGGTCATGCTCGCCTCTGAGGGGGCGCCGGCCAGGTAGGTGGGGAAGCCGCCGTCGGGCCCGCGCAGGGCGTGCAGGGCGCCGATCGCCCGGTTGATCGCCGGCCGATGGGCTTCTGGGGCGGTGGTGTGGAGGACTTCGATGGCGACCGAGGTGCAGTCCACGTCGGCGAGTTGGGCGTGTTCGGTGTAGGACCAACCACCGCTGGGCTGCTGGAGGCGGAGCAGACGTCCGGCGATGGCCTCCAGGGCCGATGCGTGGGCACCGGTGGCGTCCAGGGCGAGGCCGGAGGTGGCGGTTACCCAGGTGTCCTCGTCGCAGATGAACGGCATCCCGCCGTCCGGACGTTGGTGTTCCAGTGCGGTGCGGATGCCGTCGGTGACCAGGGCGTGGTGGCCGGGCAGGGGGGCCAGGGCGTGCAGGACCGACAGGTGGATCAGGAGGTTTCCCTCCCACACGGTTCCCGGGCGCTGGGTGGAGCACAGCAGTTCCAGGTCGCGGGCGCCGATCAGATGGGGTTGGCGGTGGGCGTGGGCGAGAACGGCCTTGACCGCGGTGACCTGGACGCGCGCCCAGGTGTGCAGGCCGCGCAGGTCGAACGCGTCGGCGCCGGGGAGCGCGGTGTCGCAGGCGGCGCCGAGCAAGAGGAGGATCGCGTCCAGGAGGGCGCGTTTGCGTGCTCCGGTGAAGTCCGGTGCCTGGGCGAGGAAGTGTTCGACGTCCAGCAGATCGGCCGCAGCCGGCGGGCGCTCGAGGGCGGCCCTGGCCAGCAGCCGGTCCAGCGGTTGGGGGGAGTCGCGGTGCCCGGAGAGGTATACGGCCAGGCGGTCACGGGCAGCGGGTTGCTGGTGGGCGCGGTCCAGCAGGGCCAGCAGCAGGGCGGATTCCAGGACGCGGCTGTGACAGGGGTCGCGTACCGCGCCGTCCGAGTCGAGCCGGGATAAGAGGTGGGCGCGCAGTCGGGCGGTGGCGGATGCGAGGTCAGTGGGGAAAGCGGCCCGGGGCCAGCGGGGCTGGTCAGGGGTTATCCGGGAAAGTCTCATCGGCGTGTCACTCCGAGGGATGTCGTAGATCTCGGATGGAGCAGCTCTGGCGCTGTGTGGGTGTGTCAGGACCGTGACCCTGACGGCTGGTGTGCTGTGGACGGCTCGAGGGGAGCGAAGCGTCCGGTGGCGGCCAGCCAGTGCAGGGTGGCGGCCATGAACCTCTCCACCAGATCCACATAGCGGCGCAGTTCCTCCAACCGGTCCTGCTGCAGGCGGGTTTCAGCGCGCAATGCCGCTGCGGTGGTCCGGAAGGCCGCGCGGCGTTCCTCGATCATCGCGGCCGCCCGTCGCCGGGCCGTGCCCGTCGAGCAGCCGTCCTGCCGGGCGAGGACCGACACCAGGTTGTCCTGGCCGGCGGCCTCGTCGTCCGCGGCCGAGGCCAGGTCGTTCGCCCAGCCCGCGACGTCCGCTACCGCCCCGCGCAGATCCCTCAGCCGGGCATCCACGCGCGGATCCTCCACCAGCTGGGCACGACCTGTACGTTCCAGGATGTCCAGCATCGGTAGCAAAGTGATCGTGCGGCGCCGCAGATCGAGGTACTCCGCCAGCGGTAGCCGGGCCCCCGACCTGCGTAGGGCCACTTCCTGTTCGCAGGCGTTCAGGAAGTCCGTGTAATCAGTGGTGAAGCGACGTCGCCAGCGGGTGGGCATCCCCGCGGCCGTCTGCTCCCACAGCCTCCGCAACACCGCCGCGTGCGGGAGACCGGCAACCGACGGCACCGTCTCGGGCGCGAGTACCTGGCGCAGCGGCGCTGTGAACCGTTCCAGCTCACCCGGGACCGACCCCACGCCCCGCCGGTCGATCTGGTCATCCACCCAGCAGATGAACGCCGCCCACCGTGCCGTCAGCGCCACGTCCGCGACGCCGCCCTGCGGGAGAGCACAGTCGGCCAGCACGTTCAGCCGTGCCGCGACAAGGCGCTGCTCCTCGCGGGCATCCGTCACCAAGCCCACCTCCCGGGCCCACGGCAGCACCGCCTCTGGCCCGAGGAGCGGCGAGGATGATGAGATATCAGGCATACCTCGATCTTTCCAGACCACCCTCAGACGAGGCAGTGGATACGCAAGCGAAGTAGCTCTGATCGTTCACGCCCACTCCCCGAAGAGCGCCGCGAGGCCTGACTTTTAAGCCACTTCCACTCGTTTGGGTGCTGGTCGGCAGGCGTGTCGTTTCTGCACTGCCGGGGTGTTCAAGATGGTTCCACGCGGGTTGGGGCTGAGCGGTCGAGTGGTGCCGCGTCGTGGCATGGGGCGAGAGGCCGTGAAGGCTTTGCCCCCATGTCTATGGCGGATGGCCAGTCCCAGCAGGCGGCCCGGGGCAGAAGCTCTGGGCAGGGGCGAACGCAGGGACGTGACTGTGCACCTGACTCCGCATGAGCAAGAACGCTTGATGATGCATGTGGCGGCCGATGTCGCCGAGAAGCGGCGGGCTAGGGGGGTGCGGCTCAACTATCCCGAGACGATGGCGCTGTTGATCGTGCACGTCCTTGAGGGGGCCCGGGACGGTAGGACCGTTGCCGAGCTGATGTCTTCCGGGCGGAAGGTGCTTGTCCGGGAGGAGGTGATGGAGGGCGTCCCGGAGATGATCGAGAACGTGCAGGTGGAGGCCACATTCCCCGACGGTACGAAGCTGGTCACCATCCACAGCCCCTTCCCTGAAGTGGGCAAGGACGAAGAGCCGAACGTCTCCCCAGGCAAGGTGGACTTCTCCCCGCTGAAGGGCGACGAGGAGGTGACCTTCAACGACGGCCCCAGGCAACGGGACCGCATCACCAAACTGACGGTCGAAAACCCGACGGACCGACCCGTCCAGATCGGATCCCACTACCACTTCGCCGAGGCCAACGACGGGCTGAAGTTCCCCCGCAAGATGGCGTGGGGCAAGCGCCTGAACATCCCCGCCGGCAGCTCCGTACGGTTCGAGCCTGGCATCACTGAAGAAGTCGAGCTCGTACCCATCGAGGGCGACCGCCTGGTCCACGGTCTGCGCGGCAAGATCAAGGGTCTGCCCGAGAAGGTCAATGGTTCGCTGGACAACACCACGGGTTCGTTTGCCAAGGAGCGGGTGTGACTGCAATGGCTGAGTGCCCCAACTGCTCCTGCTGTCCCGAAGAGAAAACGCCTTTCGACCCTCTGCTACGGGCCGACTACGCCGACCGGTTCGGCCCGACGACCCGCGACTGCATCCGTCTTGCCGACACCGCTCTGCGCATCAAGATCGAGGATGACTGGTCGGGCGGCCCCGGCCGTAGCGGCAACGAAATGGTGTTCGGCGGCGGCAAGGTCATCCGTGAGTCGATGGGGCAGTCCGTCGTGCCGCGCGACCCCGGCAAAGGCAAGGCGGATGCGTCAGCCGGCCGTACCGCCTTTGTTCCCCCGGACACTGTCATCACCGGGGTTGTCGTCCTGGACCACTGGGGCATCGTCAAGGCCGATATCGCCCTCCGCGACGGCAACATCGTCGCGCTCGGCAAGGCGTACAACCCCGAGACGATGAACCCGCTGCACGACGGCGGGGTCGCCCACAACGGTATCGGCCCGAAGCCCACCGACTTCGTCATCGGCCCCGACACCGAAGTCATCGCGGGCAAGGACAGGATCCTTACCGCCGGCGGGATCGACACGCACGTCCACTTCATCTGCCCCGACCAGATCGATGAGGCGCTGGCTGCGGGTGTCACCACGCTCATCGGCGGCGGCACCGGACCTGCGGAGGGAAGCACCGCCACCACCGTGACGCCCGGATCCTGGCACATCAACCGGACTTTTGAGGCGCTGGACGCCTTCCCGGTCAACATCGGCCTGCTCGGCAAGGGCGCCACCATGTCCACGGAGTCCATGCTCGACCAGGTGGATGCCGGCGTCATCGGGTTCAAGGTTCACGAGGACTGGGGTGCCACCCCCGCCGTCATCGACAAGTGCCTGCAGGTGTGTCAGAAAACCGGCGTCCAGCTCGCGCTCCATGCCGACTCGCTGAACGAGGCCGGCTTCGTTCAGGACACCCTCGACGCCATCAAAAAGCGTTCTATCCACGTCTTCCACGTGGAGGGCGCAGGTGGCGGCCACGCCCCCGACATGATCAAGATGGTGAGCGAGCCGAATGTGCTGCCCGCCTCCACCAACCCCACCCGGCCACTGACCGTCAACACGGTCAAGGAGCACTTCGACATGGTGATGGTCTGCCATCACCTCAACCCTGCCGTCCCCGAGGACCTGGCCTTCGCGGACTCCCGGATCCGGCCCTCCACGATGGCCGCCGAGGACATCCTCCACGACCTCGGCGCCATCTCCATCATGTCCTCCGACGCCCAGGCCATGGGCCGCATCGGCGAGATGATCATGCGTACCTGGCAGACCGCGCACGTGATGAAGGTACGCCGCGGCTTCCTGGAAGAAGACCAGCCGGCGGACAAGCCGGAGAACAAGCCAAAGGGCAACAAGCCCAAGGGCCAGACGCCGGTGGACACGACGCCGGCGCCTGAACCACCGCTGGCCGACAATCGGCGTGCCCGCCGCTACGTTGCGAAGTACACCATCAACCCCGCCCTCGCCCAGGGCATCGACGCCGTCGTCGGGTCGGTGGAGACCGGCAAGCTGGCCGACCTGGTGCTGTGGGAGCCGAAATTCTTCGGGGTCAAGCCGCACATGGTCATCAAGGGCGGACAGATCGCCTACGCGCAGGTGGGCGATGCCAACGCCTCCATTCCCACGCCACAGCCCGTCCTGCCACGCCCCATGTGGGGGGCCACCGGCCTGGCTCCTGGCGCCATCTCCTACAACTTCGTCACCGAGCGGGCCATCAAGAAGAACCTGTCCAAGGGCCGCACCCTGAACAAGCGCTTCAAGGCCATCAAGGACACACGTGGCGTCTTCAAGGAACACATGAAGGAGAACAACGCCACCCCCGACGTTCGCATCGACGCCGACACCTACGAGGTCATCATCGGCGGAGCGAAGGTGACCGATGTGACGACCTTTGTCGAAGGCCAGATCGTCGACCGTGCCTACGTCTCCGAGCTTCCCATGGCCCAGAGGTACTTCCTCTTCTGACCCGCCAAGGGCGCACCCGCCGGTGACGCAGAAGACGAACCGCGAACGACAATGAAGGAAAGGGGCCTGCGCTCGATGAACCGCGCCGCGCTGTTCGTCCTGGCCGACGGCCGATTCCCCGCCGGAGGGCACGCGCACTCCGGCGGAGCCGAACCGGCCGTCGCCGCGGGCCGCATCAAGGATGCGGAGACGCTGGAAGACTTCTGCCGGGGGCGGCTGCACACCGCGGGCCTGGTCGCGGCGGCACTGGCCGCCGCGGCCGCCGCGGGGCACGATCCGCTTCAGCTGGACGAGGCCGCCGACGCCCGCACCCCCGTACGGGCCCTACGGGCCACCGCCCGCAAACTCGGACGGCAGATGATGCGCGCCGCCCGCGTCACCTGGCCGTCAGCCGAACTGGACTACCTGGCCGCCGCCAGGCCGCAGGGCGCGCACCAGCCTGTGGTGCTGGGCCTGGCCGCCCGGTCAGCCGGACTCGCACCACTGGACGCCGCCTGTGCCGCGGCGTACGAAACCGTCAGCGGACCGGCCACGGCAACGGTCCGGCTACTGAGCCTGGACCCCTTCGACGCCACCGCTGTCCTCGCCCGCCTGGCCCCAGAACTCGACCAGATCGCCGCCGCAGCCACCGACGCTGCCGCACGCCTCCCTAAAGAGGGGATCGGCGCACTGCCCGCCGCTTCCGCGCCGCTGCTGGACATCACCGCCCAGCAGCACGCCGCCTGGCCGGTACGCCTGTTCGCCTCCTGACCACCACACCACAAGACCTCGCACATGACGGGAATGCGCATGCACCTCGGTCACGATCTCGATGAGAAGTTTCCCCACCGCCACACCTACAGCGCCGCCGCCCCCAAGCGCCCCGACGGCACCCGCCGCGCCCTGCGGATCGGCCTGGGCGGCCCGGTCGGCTCAGGCAAGACCGCCACCGTCGCCGCCCTCTGCCGAACCCTGCGCGAGGAGCTGTCCATCGCCGTCGTCACCAACGACATCTACACCCGCGAGGACGCCGAATTCCTGCTGCGCGAAGCCGTCCTGCCACCCGAGCGCATCAAGGCCGTCGAAACCGGTGCCTGCCCGCACACCGCCATCCGCGACGACATCTCCGCCAACCTCGAAGCCCTCGAGGACCTGGAGGCCGAGGGCGGCCCGCTCGACCTGATCCTGGTGGAGTCCGGCGGCGACAACCTCACCGCCACCTTCTCCAAGGGCCTGGTCGACGCGCAGATCTTCGTCATCGACGTGGCCGGCGGCGACGACATCCCCCGCAAGGGCGGCCCCGGCGTCACCACCGCCGACCTCCTCGTCATCAACAAGACCGACCTCGCCCCCTATGTCGGATCCGACCTGGAGGGCATGGCCCGCGACGCCAAGGTCCAGCGCGGCCACCTCCCCGTCGCCTTCACCTCCCTCAAGGGCGAGGGCGGCGTCAAACCAGTCGCCGACTGGGTACGCGAACGCCTCACCAATTGGACCGCAGGCCCCGCATGACCCTCACTACCGAAGAAGCCGTGCCGTTCGCCCAGCCGGCACCTCCTGCCACAGGCGTCCGGGCCACCGCCCGCATCACCGCAGCCACCAGGGGCGGCACCACCACCCTGCCCGTCCTCGACGGCGACGGACCCTTCGAAATGCGACGCCTGCGCTCACGCGGCACCGAGGCACGCGTATGCATCGTCGGCGCGATGAGCGCCCCCCTCGGCGGCGACCGACTCCGCATCGAAGCCACCGCCCAGCAAAACGCGGCACTCCACATCACCTCTTCCGCCGCAACCCTCGCCCTGCCAGGCCCCACCCCGGAGTACGCCACCTACGACGTACACCTGATCGTGGAAGAGCACGCGGAGCTCCACTGGCTGCCCAAGCCGCTGATCTGTGCCGCCGGCAGCAATCTGCGGCAGACCTGGAACGTCGACCTCGCCCCCACCGCACGGCTCGTGCTGCGTGAAGAACAGGTACTCGGGCGTACGGGGGAGACGTCCGGCCATGTGGCCACCCGACTCACCGTCCGACGCGGTGGGCATATGCTTCTTGAACAGGAAGCCGAGTACGGTCCAGGCGCACCCGGTTGGGACGGCCCCGCCGTGCTGGGCGGCTACCGCGCGATCGGGCAGATGCTTATCGTCGACCCGGCCTTCGAGAGCAAGTCGCCCGAACCTCAACTCTTCGGCGACGATTCGGAAGAGGGCCAAGCAATCCTGACACCACTCGCGGAGCCTGCTGCGCTCGTCACTGCCATCGCTCCGGATGGCCTGCGCCTGCGTCGCCTCCTGGACACGACGCAAAGCGCCTTGCGCCATCGCGTCCCGGCCGAGATCGCGCACTGAACCACCCGAACTCCCGGGTACGGGGCGCAGCGCCGACGGGGGCCGGCGCACCCAAGCGCGATGGTCCCCTCGGCGATGCCGCCGCGAAGAGTCTGACGACCAGAGAAGAGCAGATTGAAGCCCGGGGCGCGCCTGGCTTAAACGTGTGGAACTTCGGTGGCAGGAATCGGAGACGCGCGTCACGGGTTCGTCCAGTTGCCGCAGGTGTCTTGGCGCTGTGCGAGTGGGCATTCCACCAGGGAGGATGCAGAAGGGTGCCTGGCCCCGCTCGACGACGCGCCGTCCGCCCGTCCAGGTTCTAAATGGAATAGGAAATGGCGCAGGTGATGGCCCACCCCGCGAACCTCGTCGCGGCTCATCCAGCAGGCGTCCCTGCGATGCGATACCAGATCCGATCGGCGTCCGCGACCTTGCTGGAGCATGCCCGCGCTGAACTGGCTGGAGTGCGTTATATGCAGGCAGCACGGACCGGGGCGCTGGGCGAAGCGAGGAACGAGGCCGGGGCTACCCACCGGGCTGGCATCGCCGCGTTGCTGGTCACTTACCGGGTGCCCTGGCTGAAGTCTTCTTCGCCTGTGGTGGCACTGCACCTGGAGGCCGACCGTCACGATCGACGACGTCGTGATCGATCTCGAGGACGGCACGTGCGCATATGTGCAGGCCAAGCTGTCCGCGTCGTCCAAGCCATACGAGAACACCGTTGACCAGTGATGCCGGTCCATCACGTCGGGGGGAGTGCCGTGAGGGCGATGAACTGCTCCTCGTCGTTACCAAGGCCCCGCTCACCATCACAGCCGCCGAGGCACTGACAACGCGGCGCGCCGGAGCATCCCTCACTGCAACAGCGTCCCAGCAGCTTCAGGGGCTACGGGAACTCGCGGCCGGCCACGGCCCGAACGGCGATGAGACGACACGGCTGCTGGATGCGGCGAAGCCGCCGCTGGCGATGACGGGGCTCTCCAGCCGTCGCACGGCGGCGGGAACGAGTACGAGGCCGGGGCTGTCCTCCTCACCCGGATGCCACGCGCACTCGAAGCCGTCGATACTGACCGCGTCCACGCCGAGGCTCTGCGCCTTGACGGCATGCCGCACCGCCACCGCCTTGTGGATCACCTTCACGCCTGCGCCCTTGAACGCGGTCACATGCTCCGCCGGGTTGCTGCCGGCAGTTTCGACCACCCTCACGCCGCTCTCGATGATGACCGCGCGGTACTCCGCGTAGGGCACCGGATTGAGGGTGGGCAGGATGGTCAGGTTGACGCTGAACGGCCTGTCGGTCGTCTCCCGGCACCGCGCGATCTCGCGTGCCAGCGCCGGATCGCGGCGACCTTGAAGGCGGCGAGGCAGAGGTAGAAGCAGAGGTCGCTGCGGTCGCTTACGCTGCGGGCGTCGTGCCGCGCGATGATCTCCGCCTCGGACGGGAAGCCGGGCGCGAGGCCAGCATCAGGGGCGACACCTGCACCGACCAGGCGGGTCGGCCGGGGGTAGGGCAACATCAGCGCCAGGTCGGAGGCCGGGTTGCCCAGGGTGGTCATCTCCCAGTCGATGACGGCGCGGACTGGTCGGCGTGGTCGATCTGCACGTTGTCGAGGCGGAAGTCTCCGTGGGCGAGTCCGGGGCGGACGGCGGCGTCGACCCAGGGCTCGCGCCGCGAGCTCGGCGTGCAGAGTGCCGGCGGTCGGCAGGTGCCAAAGGTGCCGCCGTACTCCACACGACGACCAAAGGTCTCGCCCAGAAAGGTCCGGACATCGACCCTGACGCGTGCTTCGAGCGGTACGAGCGAGTGGCCCTCGACGCTGAGGAGTCCCATGCCGCGGAGAACCTGGCGAAGCCGGCGTCACTTGCTCCGACGCCACGACAACTGCCGGCCATGCCCCTTTCCGTTCTACGAGCGTGACCAGAAGGTGTCCGATGTCGAATTGAATTCAGGGGACGGCGGGCCCTGTCAATCATTCCCAGATGGGGTTATCGAGCAGGGCGACTGATATGATCTCGAATCGTGTTCGAGAAAAGATCGAGAGCCCAGGCACCGACTCGCCCGGCCGTGGTGCAGCGCCGGGGAGTGGAGCGGAGGCGGGCCCTCATCGAGGCCGCCGAGGGGCTGCTCGCCGAGCAGGGCTACGAGGCTGCGACGCTCAAGGCGGTCGGCGATCGGGCGGGCATCCCCGTCGCCTCCGTATACCACTACTTCGCCGACCGGTACCAGGTCGAGGCCGAGCTGATGCAGCGCTATGTGGACGAGCTCGATGGCATCATCGACTCCGCGCTGGTGAATCGCGACCCGCAGACGCTGCGTGACATCGGCGACGCCGTCATCGACCCCCTGCTCGAGTACTTCCGCCTCCACCCCAGCTGCACGGAGCTGTGGTTCAAGGGACGCAATGAGACGGTCATCGACCTGGTCCGCGCCTTCGACGAGGTCCAGGCCGAGCGCGTCTGGCACGTCCTTGTCGAGCGTGGCCTTGTCCCCGCCGACCTGCCTCTCCTGGTCGTACAGCTCGCTTTCGAGGTCGGCAACCGGCTCTTCGACGTCGCGTTCCGGAACTCGCCGAACGGTGACGACATCACGATCAACGAAGCGCGCCGGATCGTGACCGCGTACCTGGCGACCTATGCCACGGACGGGCCGCAGCGCCGCGCCTGACGCAGCGACGCGTCAGGGCTCCCGCGACCCGCGAGCCCCAGCACCCGCAAGCGTGTCCGCTGGGGTCCAGGTGAGAGGGGATCACGTGGCGACACGGTCAGAGCGCGTCGCCGACCTCCTTCGCGGCGCGCTCACCAGCGCGGACCGCTCTCTCTGGATGGCCCTCGTGCACCGTTGCCGTTTCGGTGCAGGCTCAGTGGATCCGGCCACCGGCCGGATCACAGCGTTCGTAAATTGAGTGAGCAGGCCCGGTAGGTGGGTGCTCACGCAGCCCTCGACTCAGGGCTCGTGGGGTCCCAGTCCTGCTCGGCCTCCAGCTTCACCGCCACCCGTTTGAATTCCGTGAGGGTCACCGGCGGGAGGGCCGCCTCGGTGAACTCCCGCACGCCACCCACCGGCTGTCCGGCCGGCCCCCGACAACCGCCTCGTCCACTTCACCCGCCGGTGCCGGCCAGCCCGATCGCTGCGACGTCCATCCACGACGCCCTACTCGAGCAGGTTCAGGGAGGCTATGGCTTTCCGTCCGTTTCTCTCAGGGGCGGAACGGCGATGTCATCGTGCGCCCGCCGCCTGGGCGCGTGCTGCGCATGCCCCGGAGCAGCACGTCGACCAACGGGTCGACCAGTGGCCTGAGTTCGCCAGTCAGGCGGCAATGGATTTATCTACATCGGCCCCATGGAGCGAAATGCCCTGAGATGCCCGATCGGCGGCCTCCCAAGTGGGGGAGGGATCTTGACAGCCCCGCGCAAGCAGCCCGTAAACTCAAATACGATTCGAAGTCGACTCTCGACGAGATGTCGGCTTGCCGAGCCGCTCGAGGATGTCGCCAGGTGCGTGAAGCGAGGAAGGCGTCCCCGGGCCTGAGCCTCACCCCCGCTGTTGTGCGGCAGTTGGACCCCCGGTGCCCGTCACCCTCGTCCGGCCGGACGACCTCAGTGCCTTGAGGCTGACGATGGCAGCGTCCCAAGACCTCCCGACGCGGCTGCGCAGTTGTGGCGGCTCACCGGGGAGCGGGGTCTCGGACGGCGTCGAACCTGCCGCCGGAACGGTCGCGCCCTGCTCAGCCACGAACCAGCACCGCTTCAGCCACCTGTCCTCACCGATCGAGGTTTCGTGCCCTCTTACTTCACCCCGTCCCCGCCTGTGGGCCCACCGGCCTCACGGCGCTCACCCGATGCCTTCCCGCAGCAAGGCGGTGGCAGCATTCGTCGGTGGGTGCGACGCCCACAGCGCGCGTTTATCGTCGTCAATGCAGGTCCGCTCGCCGTCGCCATCGTGTTGTATTGCATCCCCCAGTTGTCCGGCACCGAGGTGTTCGGCCAGATCACCCTGGGGATCACGTGGGGCCTCCTCCAACTCGGCCTGTTCATCTCCACCTCCTGGTGGTACGAAAACAGGTCATCCACCTTGTGTGATGCCGGAAATCGGTCTCCGGATTCTGTGAGGCCCCAGGCCAAGACGTCAGGCATCGCCCATGTCTCCGAGACCGGGCAGGGGTGACGCGATGACCTTCTCCATTGTGAGCGCGGCCGCGCTCGACTCGATCGGCTCAGCCGCCCGGGGCCCCGTAATCGTCGCCTTTCTGGTCTTCATCGGCCTCGCCCTCCTGTGGGTCTTCACGCTCGCCTCGCACGAAGACCGGCCCGGGAGCCTCTACATAGCCGACCGTTCCCTCTCCCCGGTCTTCAACGGTTTCGCCATGGCAGGCGAACAGATCTCGGTCATCACCCTGTTCACGATCACAGGGGCAGTTGCTCTCTTTGGATACGACGGGTTCGTGTCCGCCATCGACAGTGTCATCGCGCTCGGTGTGCTGCTGGTCTTCGCACAAAAAATACGGGACTGCGGCCAGTACACCCTCGGGGGCTTGTTCTCCATACGTGCGTCCGGATCTGCTCCGCGCATTGCCGGTGCCGTGGTGACGCTGATCATCACGATCCCCGTACTCATGGTCCAGTTGAGGGCCGCCGGCATCAGTACTGCCCTCCTCATCGGCGCGTCGACCGATAGGGTCCAGATCGTGTGCACGGTGCTCATGGGATGTCTCGTCGCCTGCTTCGCAGGGGTGGCCGATCTGAGAGGCACCAGTTTCATGCATATCGTCAAGGTCCCCGTGACCTTGGTGACGCTCGCGGCGGTCACGGTACTGGCCCTCAGGATGTTCGAGTGGGACCCAGGACGCATGCTCTCCGAGGCGGTTCGACAGAGCCTCTCGCCAGACGGATATCTGAGTCCCGGCCTCTGGGCGCATACGGCAGGGCTCGGAACACTCAACACCATCGGCGACCACATCGTCGTGGTCCTCGGTACGGCCATGATGCCCCACTTGATACTGCGCATCAGCGCGTCCCGCACGGGGCGGGATGCGCAACGATCCATGACCATCGCTGTGGGACTGGTTGGCGGCTTCTTCTACCTCCTGATTGGGACAGGAGTCGCAGCGGCGGCCGTAGTGGGAAGCGGAAGCCTCGGAGCGGTCGACGCCAACGGACAGTCGTCCCCGATCCTGCTGGCCTCGGAGGTTCTCCGACACGGCTCTGGAGCGCGCGTTGTTCTCATCACCGTCATGGCATGTGTCGCCTTTCTCGCCGTACTCACCGCCGTGACCAGCGTGACTTTCGCGGCCGCTGTCTCCCTCTCCCGCGATGTCTTCGCACGGGTCAAGGGGCCACGCAGCAAACTCGGTGAAGTGCGCGCGCTGCGCCTGGCCGTCGTCGCCCTGTGCACGGTCGGCCTTTCGTTGTCCGCCGTCACCAACAGCTATCCCGTCGAGTTCCTGGTCACCTTCTCGCTGACCGTCGCGGCGTCGTGCATCTTTCCCGTGCTGGTCTATTCGTTCTGCTGGTCCGGATTCGATCGGAGGGGGCTGCTGTGGTCCGTCTACGGGGGACTCTTCTTGTCCACAGTGCTCACGCTGTTCTCACCCACCGTCTCCGGGACCGCGTACGCGCTGTGGCCGCATGCGCATCTCAACTGGTATCCCTTTCACAATCCCGGCCTGATTTCCGTTCCGGCGGCCTTCCTCCTCGGGTGGATAGGCAGCACGGGGCGGTCCGGGGAGGTGCCCCTCTCTCGAAGGAGTGCACCCGGAATGTCGACGAGACAGACAGACGGACGGCGGTGACAGACACGAAGGCGTAGCGCTCGCGCAGTGGCACCCGTCGCGGACTTCCCGCGTGGGAAGTTGCCGTGGTCCGGAACTGGTGTGCGGTCCGGTGAGCACGTGACGAGGCTGCAGGTGGTGATGGTTACGTCGATCAACTCTGGCACCGTCGTGGCTGTCGGAGATGCCACGAGGAATGTCTACAGCCTCATCGCCTGCGACGGAGAGGGCTCCTCCAGACGACCCGGCTCGGCACCATCTTCGCCGGCGACGAGCTGCCTGACGGTCTGGCACCGCATAGTGAGCCCACCGCGGCTCGCCCCCGTACTTGCCTTCACACGATGCGGGGATACGACTGGAGATCGGATCGGAGTGACAGCTAGTCATGAACAAGCGCGACACGGGATACACAACAGCTGAGTACGGCCGGGTAAGCGTGCTCGTCGGCGCAAAACAGGGCGCCTACCCGTACGGCAACTCGCTGCTCGTACGGGGCGCGACCGCGTCGCTGGTCGTTGATCCGTCGCTGTCACTCGTCGAGGCGGCGCCCCACGCGGATGTGGTCCTCGTGAGCCATGCGCACGAGGACCACATCGCCGGTCTCGGAAGCTACGAGGGGCCGGTTCACATCCACGAAGGCGACCTTGAAGCGCTGCGGTCCCGCGATGTGCTGGTTGCCGGGTTCGGCCTTCCGCCCGAGGCGGTTGACGCTGTCGACATGACGATGCGGGACGAGTTCCATGTGCACGGGCGCCTGGACGCGGCAGGGTTCGAAGACGGCGCCGTGTTCGACCTCGGCGGGCGCACCGTGACGGTCGTGCACCTGCCTGGGCACACCGCGGGCCACAGCGGCTTCATGATCGAGCCAGACGGCTTCCTGTTCGTGGGGGACATTGACCTGACGTCGTTTGGACCGTACTACGGTGACGTCGGCAGCAGCCTGGTTGACTTCGAGGCGTCCATGCGTCGGTGCCGGGAAATCGACGCGCACTGGTACGGCACGTCCCATCAGAAGGGCGTGATCGAGGGTGCCGGGGAGTTCCGGCGCCGGCTCGACGCCTACGTCGACGTGGTGGCGAAGCGGGAGGCAGCGCTTCTTGTGTTCCTCCACGAGCCGCGGACCGTTGAGGAGATCGTCGACCATCGGTGGGTCTACCGGGCCCACGTCGTAGGGCCGCAGGTGAGGCCGGTAGAGCGGAGGACGGCGGTGCAGCACCTGGACCGGTTGCGGAGCGCGGGGCTGGTCGCGGAGGTGGAGCAGGGGCGGTTCCGCGCGACGTGAGTTCGTGGCGGCCGCTCAGACCTGGGAGCGGTGCGGCGGGCGTGCACGAAGCCGCCCGGGCTTGCATCCCGAACGGTCCTTATCCCAGCCGGAAAACGGCCGGACCGTCCCCGGCGGACCATTCGCTTACGCCCGCTAACCGTCCTGCATTGCGCGAATTCGAACCGTGGCCGCAGAACTCTCCCCCTCGACGCGACGACGAGCTCGCGCTCCGCCAGGCGCAGGGCGGTCGACATGCCTCCAAGCTCGCCGCCTACGACTTGTCACCTAACAGGTCGTCTCTCGCTTGAGCGCCGGAAGGCGGATCGGTCCATTCGGTGAACGTCATGTAGTCGATGTCGGTGGCGCTGGTGCCTAGGCATCTTCCCGCGCAGAGTGGCGGCTCGCCATGAGAAAGGACCTGCCGCGGCGCCATCGACGCGATCATCGCCCCACTGCCCCACTGCCCCACTGCCCCACTGCCCCACTGCCCCACTGCCCCACTGCCCCACTGCCCCACTGCCGGGCTTCGCTGAGCCGGCCGTGACCACTAGCGAGTGCCCGGCGAGCGCTACTGGCTCTCATCGGCGGATGAGGTTGTCGGGGAGAGCCTGTTCTGCCCAGATGACCTTTCCCTCGCGGCTGTGCCGTGTGCCCCAACGTTCAGCGAGCTGGGCGACCAACAGCAGGCCACGGCCGCCTTCGTCGAAGGTACGGGCGCGACGTAGGTGTGGAGCGGTGCTGCTGGCGTCGAAGACCTCGCATGTCAGCGTGTCCTGGAGGATCAGCCGAAGGTGGATGGGGCTCTTGCCGTAGCGGATTGAGTTCGTCACCAGCTCGCTGACCATGAGCTCGGTGGCGAAGGCCAGCTCTTCCAGCCCCCAGGTGGTCAGCGTGTCGGACGTGAAGCTGCGGGCCCCGGCGACGGCGGCCGGGTCGGAAGGGAGGGGCAGCGTGGCGACGTGGCCGGGGTCGAGAGCCCGGGTTCGCGCCACCAGAAGGGCCACGTCATCAGCAGGCCGGCTGGGCAGCAACGCGGCAAGCAGCCGGTCGCAGATCTCCTCGGGCGGCATTGGCGCCCGGGCGAGGACGTCGCGCAGCACCGTGCGCGCGACGTCCACGTCACCGGTTCGGCTCTCGATCAGGCCGTCGGTGAACAGGGTCAGCAGACTGCCCTCCGACAGCTCGAACTGGGTGGTTTCGAAGGGGAGTCCGCCCAGGCCCAGCGGTGGGCCGATCGGCATCTCAAGGAAGTCGACCGACCGGGAGGCTGGGGCGTCACCGTCGGCGGCCGGGGGAGTAGCCACGGCCGGCAGGACGTGTCCGGCGCTGGCCAGGGAGCACAGCCGGGAGACGGGGTCGTAGATCGCGTACAGGCAGGTGGCGCTGGTTTCGCCCGCATCTCGGGCCTCCTCGCGCTGAAGGCGGATGACCACGTCATCGAGATGCGTGAGCAGTTCGTCGGGCATCAGGTCGATGTCGGCGAAGGCGCGCACAGCCGTCCTTAGGCGGCCCATAGTGGCGGCGGCGTGGAGACCACGGCCGACGACGTCGCCGACGACGAGGGCGACACGGGCTCCGGACAGCGGGATCACGTCGTACCAGTCGCCGCCCACGCCCGCCCGGGATCCGCTGGGCAGGTAGCGGGCGGCGGTCACGACGGCGGACTGTTCCACCACACGCTGGGGCAGCAGGCTGCGCTGGAGTGTGAGCGCGGTGGCCCGCTCGTGGGTGTAACGGCGGGCGTTGTCGATGTACACGGCTGCTCTGGCCGCGATCTCCTGGGCCAGGAGGAGATCGTCCTCGTCGAAGGGGGCGGCGGTTCGGTGACGGAAGAACTGGGCGAGGCCCAGGGTGTCGCCGCGGGCCTGCAAAGGCAGGAGCAGAATCGAGTGGAGGCCGACGGTGTGCAGGAAGTCCCTGCGGTCCGAGGACGCCGCCAACCATGCGGGGGCGCCGGACGCCGTGACGCGGCACAGGAGCGACTGCCCCGTGGCCAGTGCGTGAGCCGGCTCCGACCCCGCCGGATAGGTGTGCCTTTCCCCGGTGGCGACTGCGGAGTCCGGGCAACCGCTCAAGACGGAACGCTGCGCGATGCGGCACAGGGTCGGCGCACCTGCCGGTGGGGGCGTGCCTTCTTCGCGGAGAACGGAGTCGAGGAGGTCGACGGTGATGAGGTCGGCGAACTCGCCAGTGCCGACGTCGGCAAGTTCTTGAGCGGTGCGGGCGGTGTCGAGTGTGGTCCCGATCCGCTTGCTTGCCTCGTTGATCAGGATCAGCTTTCGCTGAAGCCGCCGGTCGCGTTCTTCCTGGTACGCGGCGACGACTTCTTCCGAGCCCCGGTCGACGTATTCGAAAGCTATCGCGATCAGCTTGATCGACGCAGCGTTGATCAGTTCCCAGTCGCTGGTGAGGCGGGCGGCCTCTGCCTGCATCAGTTGGAGCAGGCTCATGTGGCCGAGCCGGTAGGTGCGCAGGAGCTTGCTCAGTGGTATCCCGCTCTGAGCGAACCTGCGAGAGAGCTCCAGCGCCTCGGGAGGCGCCTCGACCTCGATCACATCAAGGCCGTGTTCGAACATATCCAGAAAGACGTTTACGTGGGCTGTCGTCTCTTCCAGGGCCAGAGCGGCGACGTCCTCGTACGTCCACAGCTCGGGCAGCTCGCTGCGCAGCCGCTGTAGCAACACGTCGACCGACTGGGCCGCCCGTGGCCTGAGCTCTTGAGCGAGACGAGAGAGGAACACGTCCACATCGGTCCCCATAGAACAATTGTGGGGAAGGGAGCGGAGGCGTGCCACCTCAAGGCAACGTGAGGCGCACCTGGCCGTGCCACTGCCGCTCCCGTGTGTACGAACTCAGTGCCCGAAGCCGACATCGCAAAGTCGATTCGAGATCGAATTTCAGGGGTTTCGGCCTGCCGATCCGGCGCGCGACGGTAACCGCACCGATCCCGACCCGGTCGGGCAGTGAGGTCCGCGTTCGCCCCCCGAGGCATAAACCGGGCCCATGAGGCCGACGGCTCGGCATGGAGCACCAAAGAGGATCCGGTGATGGTGCGCCCGTTCACCGAGGCGGAGAAGCAGCAACCCCGGCCCGCCGGGGGGCGACGCCACGCTGACCGAAGGAATCACGACGGCCCACGCCAACTCGCGCGGCACCTATGGCGTCCCCCGCTTCCACGCCGCCATGAAACGGGGCGGCGTCGACTGCGAGGGGCGCATTGATCGCCTGATGTGAGCAGCCGGCCCACAGGGCGGACGTTGCGGACGACCGCATGTCACCACCATCGCTGACCCGCGAGCTGCCCTGCGGCCCGACCTGGTCCTGCGGGGCTTCGTCCCCGACTAGGCGGCGATCGACACCCGCTGGTGTGGCGACATGACCTGCATCCCAACCGACCAGGGCCGGCTCCACTTGGTTGAGTCATCGCCATCGCGTGCCGTCGTGTGATCGGCTGGTCAACTGCCGACCACCTGCGGCCCGATCTGGTCGCCGGCGCCCCCAAGGCGGGCGGCCGGCAGTGTCGTCCCGCCGCTCCGTGGTCGTCGGCTGCCCAGCAGCCTTGGCTGTCTCCTGGGCGACGAGCCTTCCGTGACGACCCAGTGGTTGCGTGATCGCAGCGCGTATCTGGGACCGCACGAACGACCCCGCCTTCCCAGTCCAGATGGCCAACCAGACGATGCAACCGCCGCTGGGGCCGTGGCTCAGGGGCCTACGCACTGTTGCGGGGGCGATGCGCCTGGGGTTGGGCCGGGAGCCTCCGCGGGTCGGTGTGGGCATTGCGTCGTGTAAACTCGAACTCGATTCGGAATCGAATAATGATCGATGGCCCGTTCGCCGCTGCAAAAGAGGGGACGGGAGGCGAGGAACAACGATGTCAATGAATGCGACCGCCGACGGCTTGACCTACTCGGCGTTCACCGGGTGGAGCGATCGGCCCACCGATTTCGCGCCGGCGCTCGAGGGTGAGGTCCAGTGCGATGTCGCCGTCGTCGGCGGTGGTCTTGTCGGAATGGCGTCCGCGCTCCGGCTGGCGGAGCGCGGAGCGGATGTGGTCCTGCTCGAAGCCGCGCATTGCGGCTGGGGTGCGAGTTCGCGCAACGCGGGTTACTTGTCGAACGCATTGGCCGGGGATCCGCAACTCTTGCGCTTGCTGTTCCGACGCCGACTCCGTGACCTCGTTCGCTATGGCGAGAGTTCGGCACAGTTCACCGAGGGTTTGATCGAGCGGCTCGCCATCGACTGCGAGTACGACCCCACTGGCAACGTCATCGCCGGGGTCTCCACCGGACAGCTCCGGCGCTTGAAGAAGAACATGCAGATCCTCCGCGACGCGGGGGCAGACGTGGAATTCGTCGACGGCCCTGACTTCGGCCTGCCGGGAACGTTCCTGGGCGGCATTTTCGAGCGCGGTGGGGGGCTGTTGAACCCTGGGAAGCTCGCACTCGGACTCAGGGACGCGCTTCTGGCGTCGAGCGCGAAGGTGTTCGAGCGGACAGCTGTGCAAGCTGTCGAGCCCGATGGTGCAAGCGTCGTCGTCCGTGTGCCAGGTGGCCGCGTCCACGCCGAGAGGGTGGTGCTCGCGACCAACGCCCACTCCCGCGACCTCGAGATTGCCCCAAGCGGTATCGCGCCCATCTGGACGAGCCTGGTCGAGACCGAACCGGTCGATCCCGACCGCCTGGCAGCGATCGGCTGGACGAGCCGTACGGGCATCATCACCCCGCACACGATTCTCGAGAACTACCGGCGCACCGCTTGCGGCACAATCATGTTTGGTACCCGTCGGCTCCAGGCGGCACCGGGAGCGCTGGGTGCCCGCGAGCCGGATCGGGCAGTGGTGGCGGATCTCGTTCGCGGCTTCCACGAGCGATTCCCGTCGCTCAGCTACCTCGCGCCGCAGCGGGCGTGGGGCGGGTGGGTAGCGATGACGTCGTTCCTCCCGGTCGCCGGTGAGGTTGCTAAGAACGTCTTCTACGCCGTCAGCTGTAACGGCCATGGGCTGGCTCAGTCGCCCTACATCGGCACGTTGCTGGCTGACCGGCTCGCCGGTGATGAGATCCACGACGATCTGCGTGCGATCTGGCGACCGCGGCCGCCATACATGCCCTCATTTGCTCTCGGCGCGCCGACATTGAAGGCGGGGTGGGCGGTCGACCGCATCTCGGACCGTCTGAGTCGCGGGCGCTGAGGAGTCACGCTCAACTCCGACGCCAACGGCACGAGCAACTCACGACCATGCGTTGACATACTCCGATCGCGTCGAATCCATCCACGGGGGGGGCTGATCCGCTGGGACGTGGACGGAACCTGGGAAGGGACCCTCACCGCAGTCCTGGCCGCAGCCGACGACGGTGACAACAGAGGTTGGACCGTGTCTGTGGACTCCACCGTCTGCCGGGCCCACCAACATGCCGCCGGGGCCAGGAAAAGGGGGCGCCTGACCGGGCCGAACCCGACGACCACGCGCTCGGACGCTCCCGCGGCGGCCTGAGCACGAAGGTCCACCTGGCCAGCGACAGTCACGCTCGCCCTCTGAGGCTCCGCGACACCGCAGGCCAGGCCAGCGACGCACCAGCGTTCGAGGCAGTGATGGCAGGCATCCGTGTTCCGCGAAACGGGCCGGGAAGGCCGAGGACCCGGCCGGATGGTCCTGGCGGACCGCGCGTATTCGTCCCGCGCGATCCGGGGGCGTCTCCGCCGGCGGGGGATCCCTGCTGTCATCCCCTAGCCGTCCGACCAGGTGGGACGGCGTCTGCGACGAGGCCGAGCAGGCGGTCGACCGCCTGCGTTCGACGCCGAGACATCACGCGTGTGGACGTCAACCGTCAGGTTGAGGCGGATGCTCCCAAGAACCAACGGAACAATGAGACGCGCTCTAGCCGCCGAAGTCGTCGAACTCCTCGTCTTCGACGAGGATGTGGGTCTCGGAGGGCGAGGGCTGTAGCTCGTCCATGCGACTACTTGGCGTGTGGCTTGGTCGACGAAGCGATTCCGTGGCACCGGCTGGTCCGGTGCCGGCCACGATGTGTGTTGGTGCGTCCTGTGTGTCACTGCTTTGTTCTGCGGGCCAGCTCGCGCTTGAGGATCTTTCCGGTGGCGGTCATCGGCAGGCTGGGCACGAACTCGACGATGCGAGGGTACTTGTAAGAGGCCATCTCTCCCTTGGCCCAGGCGACGAACTCGTCGGTGGTGAGGGAGGAACCGGGCTGGAGGATGACGAAGGCCTTGACTTCCTCGCCATGGCTGTCGTGAGGTACGCCGATGACAGCGGCCAAGCTGACCTCCGGGTGCCTCATCAGGACTTCTTCGATCTCACGCGGATAGACGTTGAAGCCGCCTCTGATGATGAGGTCCTTTGATCGGTCGACGATGTAGTAGAAGCCGTCCTCGTCGCGTCGTGCGAGGTCGCCGGTGCGGAGCCAGCCATCTCGGATGACCTCGGCCGTGACTTCCGGTCGGCCGTAGTAGCCCTTCATCACGTTGTGGCCCTTGACCGCGATTTCACCGACATGTCCGCTCTCGGTCACCTCGGCCCAGTCGTCGTCGATGAGTTTCAGTTCGACGCCCCAGATGGGCACCCCGATCGATCCCGGGCGCGGGTCGAGATCGGGATTGCTGAACGTCGCCACGGGAGAAGTCTCCGACAACCCGTATCCCTCGAGCACAGTGACCCCGAGGCGCTGTTTGACCTGGTGGGCGGTCTCCATCGGTAGTGCAGCACCTCCGGAGATGCCGATCCGGAGGTTGCTCGCGATGCGCTTGACGTCGATGTCGTCGCTGAGCGCGTTCAAGAGCCCCCACCACATGGTGGGTACGCCGGCGAAGAACGTGATGCGCTCACGGCCCATCAGGTTGACGACTTCGCGCGCATCGAAGCGAGGAACGAGGTAGAGGGTGGCAGCCATCGAGAAGCCTGCGTGCATCTGCACCGTGGCACCGAAGGTGTGGAAGAGCGGGAGGCAGAGCAGGTGGCTGTCGGAAGCTGGTGTACTGCCGAACAGGCGGTTGCATGCCAGCACGTTCATCACCGTGTTGGCGTGCGATAGCTCTGCGCCCTTGGCCTGTCCGGTGGTCCCGGAGGTGTAGAGGATGACCGCCGTGTCGGTGGGCTCGGCCGTTACCGAGTCGAACGTCGTGCCCTGGCCGACCAGGGCACTGCCGAGCGTCTCGACCCCGTCGATGGGACTGGGCGCCGCAGGGTCATCGGTGATGACGAAGAAGTGCTCGACGGCGTCGACCTGGTCGAAGCCGGCGAAACCCTCGGCGCTCATGGGCAACTGAGGGGTGCCCTCGAAGCAGAAGTAGGCCTTCACATCGGCGTCGTCCAGGTGGTAAGCGATCTCGCGGCTTTTCAGGAGCACGTTGAGCGGGACGACAGCTGCGCCGGTCTTGAGGATGCCGTAATAGACGGCCGGGAAGTGCGGAAGGTTCGGACAGCTGAGGGCCACCCTGTCACCGGGGCGGATCCCGCGCTCCACGAGCAGGTTCGCCACTTGGTTGGCCGCAGCGTTGACCTGGCTGTACGTCAGGCGGGTCGAGCCCAGTACGACAGCTTCGCGGTCGGGGTACTTGCGGGCGGAGTCCTCGAGCAGGATCGACAGGTTCAGCATGGTGACTCCTCATGAGCCTCGGGGCGGGCTTGCTCGCCCGCGGATGGATCGTGCGGTCCGCGCTTCGCCTCAGCACGGCCGTGTACCTCGTCGTCGCGGTCGATCGACGAAGATGTCGTACTCGGGATTCCCCGTGCCCCCTACGACGAGAGGTCGGGACTCCGGCGTCGCGGAGCCCCTCGACGTCGAGGAATGCGGCCGGTGCATTCGCTTGCGGTCCGTTCGAGGACCTTGACGGCGGCCGGCCACGTTCTCGGGTGAGCATGCCCTGTCGATCGCGGCGTCGAGGCCGAGGATGTTCTTCATTGCATCAGTGACGATGTAGGTCTCGGGCCACAAGCAGTTGGCTGCCACGCCGTGTTCGGCGTACTCCGCTGCCCAGCCGAGAGTCAGGAGCAGGTCGAACTGCTTCATTGTCAGCGTGTCGGTGCCGCCGACGGCCAGCGCGGAAGCGTTGTTGCCACGGTCGATGCCGGCGAACCTGTCCACGCCTCGTTCGACAGCCCGCTGCACCGATGCCTCGTCGCGTACGTCCCCGACGACGTGCCGGACAATCGAGGGTCCGGAGTGTCGGTCTTGGCCGGCAGAACCACGTTGGCGCCGCAGCGGGGGGCGGCGGCGATCGCCAGGCCGAAGCCGCGGCCCGACATGAGCAGGGCGCGGCCCGCGAGGCTCATCCGGTGATCTCCTTGCCGGAATCCGTCGACGCGCTCATCCCCGTTCGTGATTCGGCGTGCTGCGGGGGCGACGACGCCGGCGGCGATCTTCCGTACTCGGTCGCGGAGCTCTCGGGTCTCCGCGGGGGAGAGGAGGTCGTGGTAGAGCCGGTCCGCCTGACGGGCGGGGTTCTGCGTGGCAGGCACGGTTGCTTCCTTGCAAGGGTTAGCCACGAATGGCGGGGACGAAAACGTCGGGGAGTGGCTGCCGGCGCGGGCGACCGAAGAATGCGATGAGCGTCGGCTCGTCAGCGCACTGGGCCGGACAGGCTCGCCAGAACCTGCTCCGCGGCCCGCTCGCCCGACGAGGCCGCGTCGGCGAGTGATGGCATGTCGAGCTGATAGTCGCCGGCCATGTAGACGGGGCCGAGGTGTTGGCGCAGCGTCGGCAGCGAGGCGCGGCCGCCGGGTGGCCAGAACGGCACGACCCGGGGGTGACGTCGGACGATCCCCTCCTCGAGCTTCCCCTCGAGCTCGGGGTAGAGCGAGAGGAGGTCTGTGGTGAATCGTGTAACGATTTCCTCATCGGTGCGCTCGAACAGACTGTCGGCCACTGCGCCGCCCGCAAAGCAGGCCAGCGCGCCGCCCGGCTTTCGTGGGCCAGAACCGCGCATGGCCGC
The DNA here is from genome assembly GCF_044328065.1 of Streptomyces sp. NPDC017993. Taxonomy (NCBI): domain Bacteria; kingdom Bacillati; phylum Actinomycetota; class Actinomycetes; order Kitasatosporales; family Streptomycetaceae; genus Streptomyces; species Streptomyces sp. NPDC017993. The sequence continues at coordinate 23,014 of NZ_JBIRGO010000033.1, read as the reverse complement.
GGCATGGTTGAACATCGCCTGGAACGACAGCTGCGGCGTCGACACAGCGATGTAGTCGTCCCACCGCTGCGGACCCTCCTCGCGGGTGAAGTAGCCCACCACCACGTACCGGCCGTAGTGAATGTCGTCGAACGCCGCCCGGTACCCAGGTGGGAGGCCGGGCATGATCTTCACAGCCACGTCGCTGGGAACGGCCACGATCGCACGGCGGGCGCGTATCCGCGCCGGTCCGTTCTCGTCCTTGTAGTCGACGACGACGCCGTCCTCGGTCCACTCCACCGACCTCACCGGCGAGTTCAGCCGCAGCCGGTCGCCGAGGTCGGCGGCCAGGACGTCAGTGAGGGTCTGGTTTCCTCCCGCCGGCAGGGAGAAGTTCGGAACCTTCGCCGGGTCCGTCAGGAGTATCCCCATCGAGATCGCGAACTGCGTCGCCGCTGTCTCCTCCGGCTCGCATCCCATCCATTGCCCGGACCAGGACCGGACCATGGCCCGCGCGACTTCGGAGTGAACGCCGCGGAGTACGTACGACGCGGCGCGAGCATCGAGTGCCGCCCGAACCCGTTTCGCCAGGGAATTGTCAGGGTTCATCTCCAGAAACGGTACGGCCGCGAGGATGCGAGCGCCGACAGCCGCCAGTCCGACCCGGTCCATGAAGGACATCCGGGAGCGAAGCATCAGGCCGAACGGATTTGAGGTATCGACCTGCTTTCCGTGGAGCGCGAGGGCCACCTTCTTGCCCGCCAGCGTCCCCATGGGGATCTGGTGGCGTTCGAGGGCTTCGATCAGGGTGCCGGTTCCCTCGGTGAACTGGGTTCCGAGGTTGATCCAGTAGTCGCCCTGGCGAACCGACTCCACGCGCCCCCCGGCCCGACCGGTGGCTTCGAGGACGACGACATCCCGATCCGACAGGGTGGTCGCCGCCATCAACCCCGCAATGCCGGCACCGACCACGACGATCTCGCACGCCTCTTCACGTACGTTGCTCGCTGCATCCATGGCTATCTCAACTCCCTTTCTTGGTTGCGCCGGCAGGGACGACACCCGTCCCTCGGGCACGAGTGGCGACGATGGGCTCGGCGAGTGCCTCAGCTCTCCCGGTCTCGTCCAAGGAGCGGCAGATGATGCGCAGTTCGAACTCGACCGTGCGACTCCGGTTGCCCTTGGACGCAAGGCGCGCCTCGGCTTCGATGACGTCTCCGCCGCGGATCGGCGCGAGGAACTCGACCGTGGAGTACCCGGCAAAGAGGCTCTCGTGACCGTCGCCGATGATCGCCAAGTGGGTTCCGGCATCACCGAACAACTTCAGGCTGTACGCGCCGTCGACGAGGTTGCCGGCGTAGTGGGCATCCGAGTGCGCGACGTAGCGCTGGTGGACGACCTTCACGCGATCTCCCTATTGATACGGCCGATCCCGGGGGCAACGGCCTGTCCGCCGATCTTGACGCCGGGGTAGCCGCGCTTGGCGATCTCGGTGCACATGCGGCGGTACTTGCCGACGCCGCCGACGTAGCCGAGGAAGGTGGTCGGCTTGCCGGCCACGTTGGAGCCGCGGTACCAGGAGTCGGTCGTGGCGTAGAGCGTCTGGTTGACCGTGGCCTCGGTGATGCTCACCCAGTCGTCCTGGGCCTCGGTGGTGGGTTCGATGACCTCGCGGCCTTCGGCCTTGGCATGGGTGATCAGGGCGGTTATCCAGTCGACCGCCTGCTCGATCGTGACGACGACGTTGCTCACGAGCGCGGGGCTCTGGGGGCCGGCGATCATGAAGAAGTTGGGGAATCCGGCGGTCATGGTGCCCAGGTAGGTGCGCACGCCGTCACTCCACGCATCCTGCAGTCTGCCTGCCTTCGGCGTCGTGACGTTGAGCGCGAACAGTGGCCCGGTGAAGGCGTCGAAACCGATTGCGAGGACGATGGCGTCAACGTCGTAGGAGCCGCTCTCGGTGACGATGCTGTCGGGTGTCATGGTCGTGATCGGCTCATCACGTAGCGAGACGAGCGAGACGTTCGGACGGTTGAACGTCTCGTAGTAGTCGGTGCCGAAGCAGCTGCGCTTTGCGCCCAGGGGGTGGAATTGGGGCTCCAGCAGGGACGCGGTCCGCTGATCGTGGACGATCTGACGGATCTTCTGACGCATGAAGTCCGATGCGGTCTTGTTGGCCTTGAGGTCGGTGAGGAGGTCGGCGAACTCCGCGCCGACGCCGAGGAACCCGCTGCGCTCGTAGGCCCGCTCGTAGCGCTCTTGACGCTCCTGGTCGGAGACGTCGAAGGCGCGGTCGGTCACGGGGCGGTCCGGAATTCCGCCGGGGGAGTGGCGGCACTCCTCGCGGATGGCGGAGTACTTGCTCTTGATGTCGGCGACCGTCTCCGCGGGCAGTGGGGCGTTGCGGGCGGGGAAGACGTAGTTGGGGGTCCGCTGGAACACGGTCAGGTGCTCGGCCACCTCGGCGATGAGCGGGATGCACTGCACGCCTGACGATCCGGTGCCGATGACTGCGACCCGCTTGCCGGCGAGCTTGTCGAGCGAGATGTTCCAGCGGCTCGTCGGCACTGTGGACCCGGTGAAGTTCTCCAGGCCGGGCACGTCGACGTCCTTCGGCGTCGAGAGTCCGCCCGAGCCGGCCAGGAAGTAGCGACTACGTTGGGTCTCCCCGGAGTTGAGGGTCACCTCCCAGAGATGTTCGTCGGGAAGCCAGTTCGCGGCAACCACCTTGGTGTTGAACCGGAAGTGCCGACGAAGGTCGAAGCGGTCGGCGACGTGGTTGATGTAGCTCAGAATCTCCGCCTGCGGGGCGAAGCGCTCGCTCCAGGTCCACTCCTGCTGGAGCTCCTCGCTGAACGAGTACGAGTAGTAGACGCTCTCGACGTCGCACCGGGCGCCGGGATAGGTGTTCGAGAACCAGGTGCCGCCGACTTCGGGGGCGGCCTCGTACCCGACGAATGTCCAGCCCTGCTCGGCCGCCTTGTAGGCGGCGTAGAGGCCGGAGAACCCGGCGCCGACGCACAGGACGTCGAGGATCGGGGCCGTGGGGGAGGTGTCAGTCATGGGCTCTGCCTTCTCGTGGTCCAAGAGGGATGACAAACCACACGAGGTAGTCATGTGTCTATGTCAGATGACTAAGAATGTAGCTATGGGCTTTGACCTCCGTCAATGCCCGGCGGCCATCAAGAAGTCGAGGCTGATGCGGCGTGAGTGGCGGCGATGCCTCGCAGATGCCGGGCCACGTCGTCGATCGCCGTGTCGGTCTTGGCGAAGGCGCCGACCTCGGTGAAGAAGCCGTGGAACACGCCCGAGTGGCGAATGGCGGTAGTGGGTACGCCGTCGTGCCGCAGGCGTTCGGCGTACGCCTCGGCGTCGTCACGCAGAGGGTCGACTTCGGCGGTGAGGATCAGGGCCGGCGGCAATCCGTGCAGGGATGCCGCCTTCATGGGGGCTGCGTACTGATCGACGCCGCCCTGGTTGTCGGGGCCGATGTACTGCTCCCAGAACCAGCGCGCATCGGCTGCAGTCAGCAGGGGCGCGTCGGCGAACTGAGTCCAGGACGGCGTGGAGAACCGGTCGTCGACCGCGGGATAGACGAGGACCTGCGACACGGGGAGCGGGAGTCCGCGATCCCGGAGGTGGAGGCAGAGCGCGGCGGCGAGGCTGCCACCTGCGGAGTCGCCGCCGACGGCGATCATGTCCGGGTCGATGCCCGAATCGAGGGCTGACGTGCGGAGCCAGGCTAGCGTGTCGACCGAGTCCTCCAGGGCTGCCGGGTAGGGATGCTCCGGGGAGAGTCGGTACTCCAGGGAGAGCACTCCCCACCCGGACCGAGCGGCGATGGCGCGGCAGACCTCGTCCACCCCGTCGAGGGTTCCGAGGACGAATCCGCCGCCGTGGAGATACAGCAGCGTCGGCCGCAGGTCCTCGGTCGGCGAGCCGGGTGGGTGGTAGTGGCGCGCGCGCAGATGTCCGGAGCGGGTCGGGACGGCCACCGCTTCGACTCGGTCGAGGGGTGTCAGTGGACGGTCGGACGGTGCGCTCGCGAAGACCTCCCGCGCCGCCTGGGCTCCGAGCTCGCGGACAGGTGTCGTCAACGTTTCGGTGATCGCCCGGGCGATGAGCAGCGCGTCGGCGTCGAGGCGCTCCCAGCTGGGCGGGACTGGCCTGGTCATGCGCGGGGGCCTCTTTCCGGCGAGGTGGCAAGGAGGGTGTTGACACGTTGTGATGCGTGCCTCACCATCCTAGTCATGTGTTTCAGTCACATGACTAAGTAACCTCGAATTTGTTCGAGCCCGCGCGGCGCCCATACGCCTCGCGTGGCTCGTGAAGTCGAAAGGACCGAAGGATGTCCGAAACCACGACGGCCCCCCCGTCGGCATCTGCGGGTGCCGCAGAGGTCGACGTCAGGATCGAGGACGATGCGAGTCCCCTCGTGCGATTGATCGGTCGCACGCTGCGTGACTCTGCCCGGACCGGGCATGCGGCCGACACTCTGAGCAGGTCGACCGGCACCGTCGCGATTCGCTCTCACGACACGCCCCAGGCCGCGACGATCAACTTCGGTGACAACGGCCTCGACGTGTCCAGCGGCGTGCTGGTCGAGCCGGACGCCACTGTCACGGTCGACCTCAACGCGCGTTTCGCGCCGACGGCGGATCCCTCTGGTGATGCCGACCTGGCCGGGGGCGTCCTGCAGGCGCTCACGCCGCCGCTGCCCGGGTGGCGTGATGCCGCTCAGCGGTTCTGGGACGCGACACGTTCGCTGCCGGGCATTCCCGACGTGTTGATCGCGGTCACCGAAGGGCCCGAGGGCCTGGAGCAGGTCGTGCTCGGCGACGGCTCCACGCAGTACCTGGTCGCCGGAGCTCCCGAGACGCTCGCCGGCGTGTTCTCCGGTGCCGACGACCTCGTCGCTGTCCTGTCCTCGGGCGCCCTGGGCATCCAGGGCACCATGTCCCAGCTGTCGGTGATGACCGGCGCCTCTTGGAAGGTTCGTTACGATGTCTGACCTCAGCAGCACCGCCACGAGCGCGCCGCTCCGCGACTCCGGCCCGCGTGCCATCCGGCTCGAGGCGACGAACCCCGAGGGATGCTTCCTCGGCAAGAACGTCTCGCCCAAGAAGTTCGATGCCGGCAAGGACGCGGGTTTCGCCTTCGCGGATCTCCTGTTCGGCCTCGACCTCGGCAACGTTCCTGTCTTCGGTTCCGCCTACCCCGCCTGGCGTGGCCACCTCGACGACGTCTACCTCCGTCCCGACATGTCGACCCTGGTCGAGTGGAAGCCGGGCCTGGACTCGGTGCTCGGCGACTACTGGCTCAAGGACGGTACGCCGGTCCCGATCTGTCCGCGCAACCTCGTGCGGAAGATGGTCGAGCGTCTGGCTGGCCTCGGATTCACCGCGACCGTCGCGGTCGAGATCGAGGCGACCGTCTTCGAGGAGCCAATCCACGAGGCGCGCGCCCGCGGGTATCGCGAGCTGACCCCCCTGGGCGGCAGCGCGGGTACGGCGTACCACCTCGCCAAATCGGCGGACTGGACCGACTACATGAAGGCCGTGGCCGACCGTCTCGACGAGGTCGGCATCGAGTGGGAGGCCTGGAGCGACGAGGACGCCGCCGGTCAGATCGAGCTCAACATCGCACCGGGCGACCCGATCAAGGTCGGCGACGCCTGGGCACGGACCCGCCAGATCATGCGCGAGGTCGCGTTCGAGCGCGGGCACAGCGTGACCTTCATGGCCAAGCCCACCGCCGGCTACGGCCAGGCATCCCACATCAACCTCTCCTTGCAGCGCAACGGCGACAACGCCTTCTACGCCGAGGACGGGCCGTCGGACACGATGCTGCACGCCATCGGTGGGCTGCTGGCGACGATGGAGGGCAACACGTCGATCGTGCTGCCGCAGATCACGTCGTACCGGCGGCTGGTCGACCTCAGTGGGCCGCCGGTCACGATCAGTTGGGGGATCAGCAACAAGACCGCCGCAGTGCGCGCCGTCTGCGGACACCCCAAGTACTCCCGTCTCGAGTACCGCCTCCCGGGCGCGGACGCGAACCTCTACCTCGCGCTCGCGGGCGTGCTGGCCGGCGTCATCGCCGGTATCGAGCGGAAGATCGAACCCGCCGAGCAGGTCACCGACATGGCGTGGTGCCTGCCGCCCGGCCTGGGCATCGACCGGATCCCGGACACCATCACGAAGGCCGCAGCGGCCCTGGACGCCGACCCGATCCTGCGCGAACTCCTCGGCGACGAGTTCGTCGACTACTGGATCGCGTCGCGCAAGTGGGAGTGGATGCAGTTCCACACCGCAGGCGGCGACCCGTTCGCCGAGCTCTCGCAGTGGGAGTCGGCTCGCTACTTCGAACTGCCGTGAGCGCGCGTGAGGAGGCCGCGACGATGCGGCCGCTCGTCGGCATCACCGGGCGGCGGTACCGGCTGGAACTGCTCAAGGGATCCGACGAGAGGTACGGCGACCGCTGCGTCGACAGCTCCATGTCGGACTTCGCAATCCGGATCGCGCAGGCCGGTGGACTTCCGGTGCACCTGTCGTACGACACGGACACGACGGACATCTGTCAGTGGCTTTCCGGTGTGGTGATCACCGGCGGACAAGACCTCCATCCGGCGTACTGGGGTGGCGACACGGCAGTGGTCCGCGACATCGATCCACGGATGGATCCGATGGCCCACGACATGGCTCGGGACGAGTACGAGATCGAGCTCGTCCGAGCCGCTCTGGAGCGGGGGATTCCCGTCCTGGGTGTGTGTCGCGGCATGCAAGTGCTCAACGTCGCCCTCGGCGGCACGCTCATCGCCGACCTCCCGCCCGGCTCCGTGAGCCACCTGTCCACGGAGGCTGCGCCGACCGACGGCACTGCTGATCACCTCGTGGCCTTCGAGAAGGGCTCGATCGCAGCCGACCTGTTCGGCGAGCACGCGCTGACCAACTCCTGGCACCACCAGGCCGTCGACCGCTGTGGCGCGGGGCTGATCGTGACCGGACGGACGAGCGACGGCGTGATCGAGTCGGTTGAACTCCCAGGCGCTCCGGCGCTTGGAGTCCAGTGGCACCCGGAGTGGATGAAGAACGCGGACCCGGCGATGACGTGGATCGTCCAGGCCGGGGCGGAGCTGCTTGCGGCCCACCGCGGTGAAGAGATGCAGAGGTGCTCGCGATGACTGAGAACGTGGCAGCAGAGCAAGCCGGTCGCGCCCACTCGCGTCCCCTGCCGGTCGTGAAGCCCGAACAGATCGGCTTGGACCCCAGCCTCCCCACCTTGACCGAGCTGCTGTCGCAGCGCGCACAGGATTCACCGGAACGGGAGTTCCTGCGCTTCGGTGAACGGTCATGGAGCTTTGCCGACATCGACGAATGGAGTTCCAGGCTGGCGCACCGGCTGATCGAGCTCGACGGCATACAGCCGGGCGACCGAGTCGCGATCATGCTCCCGAACGTCGTGCACTGGCCGGTCGTCTGGATCGCTGCGCTCAAGGCCGGAGCGGTCGCAGTTCCGGTCAACTCCTCCTACCAGCGGGGCGATCTCGCCTTCGTCCTCCGGGACTCGGGTGCACGCGTCGCATTCACCGACTCCGAGCGGTCCGGGTTGATCGCCGATGTCCTGGCAACCGAGGGCGGGCTTGCCGGCCTTCGTGTCGTCGACGTCGCTGACGACGGGTCCGATCCCTTCTCGAAGGCGGCGCCGGTGGTTCCGGTCGGTGCCGGGACGTTGGCGAACTTGCAGTACACCTCCGGCACGACGGGTTTCCCCAAGGCGTGCATGCTCACCCACGACTACTGGGTCCGGTTGGGCTGGATCTGTGCGGCGGCGACCGGACTCGGAATCGAGGACGTGCTCCTGACGGCGCAGCCGTTCTCCTACATGGATCCGCAGTGGAACACGGCGCTCGCTCTCACTGTCGGGGCCCCGTTGGTCGTGTTGCCCCGGTTCTCCGCGTCGACCTTCATGGTCGACGTTCGCCGGCACCGCGCGACCTTTTTCTACGTCCTCGGGTCGATGCCCACGCTGTTGTTCAAGCAGCCGTCGGTGCCCGAGGACCGCGACAACGACGTGCGCCAAGTGCTCTGTTCGGGCATTCCCGTCGGACTTCACGCGCAGCTGGAGGAGCGATGGGGTGCGCCGTGGCGGGAGATCTACGGGATGACCGAGTCCGGTGTCGACCTGTTCAGCCCGTTCGCCCACACCGACGCCGTCGGGAGCGGGAGCCTTGGGCGGTCGGTGCCGACCAAGCAGGTCCGCGTCGTCGACCCCGACGGCATCGAGGTGCCGGCCGGCGATCCCGGTGAGCTGGTCGTCTTGGGCAAGCCCATGATGAGTGGTTACTGGAACCGCCCGGAGGACACGGCCAGGGTCTTGCGCGACGGCTGGCTCCACACCGGTGACGTCGTCGTCCGCCGGCCCGACCACGGCATCCAACTGGTCGGAAGGATCAAGGACATGGTGCGCCGCGGCGGCGAGAACGTCGCGAGCGTCGAGGTCGAGGCGGCCCTCGAGCGCGACGACGTGGTCGTCGCGGCCGCGGTCGTCGCCGAACCTGACGAGACCCTCGGTGAGGAGGTCAAGGCCTTCGTCCAGCTGGCGGCCGACGTGCCGCGGAATCGTGCGACGGCTGAGGAGATCGTCGAGCGGGCCGGCAAGGAACTCGCTCGCTTCAAGGTGCCGCGCTACGTGGAGTTCGTTGCCGACTTCCCCCGGACGCCGTCCGAACGCATCTCCAAGGCGGCCCTCAAGGCCCGCGCCGTGGACGATCCCGGCGTGACCTACGACCTCGGTGCACGACGGAAAAAGACGGAGGTAGGTGCCGCATCCGGCGGAGGATTCCTCGACGTCGACGTCATGCGGGGCGTTGCAGTGCTGACGCTCCGGCGTCCCGAGAAGCTCAACGCCATGGACGTTGCCACCCGGCTGCGGCTGGCAACGGTCATCCGCGAGTTCGGGACCGGCGAGAGCGTGCGCGGGATCGTGCTCACCGGCGAGGGGCGGGCCTTCTCCGCGGGTGAGGACCTCCAGAGCGCGCCGTCCACGGACGCTGAGCTCCGTGAGGCGTTCGAGAGCTTCCACGACATCACCCGGGCCATCCTGGAGACGCAGGTACCCGTAGTCGCGGCGGTCAACGGACTCGCGGTCGGGGGAGCTTCGGAGCTCACCCTGTGTTGCGACGCTCGCATCGGAACCCGGGCGACGGAGTACTACCAGCCGGAGAACGGTCGGGGCATCACGATCTCGAATGCGTCCAGCGTGCTGCTGAGGCGCCTCATCGGGAGCCATGCGATGGGCATGGTGCTCGGATCGCCTCGGATCCGAGCCGAGGAGGCGCTGCGGATCGGGCTCCTGGACGAGATCGTCGAGCCCGACGCTCTGGTCGGCCGGGCCATCGACACCGTCTTCGAGTGGACGCCCCAGGGAAACACGACGGCCCTCCACCTGGCTCTTCTGCGCCCTCAGGCAGAGGAGGTCGAAGCGGCCTTCGCCCGTGAGGACCTCGCTGCGAGGAAGGCGTGGGAGAGCGGAGCTCTCAGCGCGGGGATCAAGGGCTTCTGGTCCGCCAGGGGCACCGGCGCGTAAGCCTCGCCCTGGGCTCGCCATCACCTTCAACAGACCAATGCCAGAGGAATCGACAGAGGGGACGTCGACATGATCGACACCCAGGCCGCGGTACTCACCGCAGTCAATGAGCCGCTCGAGCTGACCGACATTCGGGTGGACGACCCGGAGCCGCACGAGGTGCGGGTCGCGGTCTCGAACGTGGGGTTGTGCCACAGCGACCTGCACTACATGACCGGGACGGTTCCGACCGACCTGCCGGTTGTGGTCGGGCACGAGGTGGCGGGCGTGGTCGAGGCGGTCGGGTCGCAGGTGTCCGACCTGCGTCCCGGGGACCGCGTGGTCGGCGCGCTGACACCCTCCTGTGGCCGCTGCACCAACTGTGAGGCAGGACGGTCGACCCAGTGCCGGCGTGTCGAGGAGGTACGCCGCCGTCCGCGGCCCGCTTTCCACACCACGGGCGGCCGGCCGATCGAGCGCCTCGGCGACATCGGAGCGTTCTCGCGGCACGTCCTCATGCGCGAGATCGCCCTGGTGAGGCTCCCTGACGACGTACCGCTGCACGTAGGATGCCTGCTGGCCTGCTGCATCATCACCGGCGTCGGCGCCGTCTTCCGCGGCGCTCGGGTAAGGCCGGGCAGCACGGTGGCGGTCATCGGCTGTGGCGGCGTCGGGTCGGCCATCATCCAGGGGGCCAGGCTCGCCGGAGCGTCGGCGATCGTCGCGATCGACCTGGACGACGCACGGCTCAAGGCCGCGCGCGGCTACGGCGCGACCCACGTCATCAACGGCGGAAACGGCGACGTCGTTGCGGAACTCCACCGCCAGTTGGGCGACGGAGCGGACTACTCCTTCGAGGCGGTTGGCTCCGCCCGTACCGCGGCGACGGCCCTGGACCTCCTGCGCCCGACGGGTACCGCGTGCCTGGTCGGGATCGCGCCCGGAGGTACCGAGCTCAGCATCCCGGCATCGGACTTCTTCTTCGAGGAGAAGCGACTCATCGGCTCCTACATGGGCTCGGGTCAGGCTCGGCAGGACGTCCTCCAGCTCGCGCGTCTGTACCAGCAGGGACGCCTGCTGCTCGACGAGATGGTCACGCGCGTCATCCCGTTCGGCGAGATCAACGAGGGCTTCGAGGCGATGAAGTCCGGTGACGTGACCCGCATCGTCGTCGATCTCCAGTCCTGAGCAACGAGTGAATGCAGAGGTGAGCTCCATGGCGAGCCACGAGATCACGATCCCCCAGCCGGTGAACTACATCGCCGACGATTGGAGCGAGTGCCCGACGGTCAATGACGCCTGGAACGTCGACCCCAACACGCGCGAGCCCGTCCACCGCCTCGTCACGACAGCACCCGACGATCTCGATCGGGCGCTGCGGCACGCGGAGCGCGTGTACGACATCGGCCGCTGGGACGAGGACGCTCGGCGTGAGCGCGCCGACATGCTCGAGCGCGTCGCCGAGATCATCGAGACCCGTGCCGAGGACATCGCACGAACGGACTCGCTGACCAGCGGCACACCCATCAGCGTCACGCGCAAGGTCGCGGCCTTCCTGCCGGCGAGGATCCGGGCATCGGCGTCGGACCTGGTGAACATCCCGCGCGTCACCGCGCTGGCGGCAGGCGGCCGCGACGTCCGCCTCCACAAGGTGCCGTGGGGGCCGGCCGCGATCCTCACGCCGTGGAACGGTCCGAGCTTCATTCCTGCGGCCAAGATCGCCAGCGCGATAGCGGCGGGCTGCCCCGTCATCCTAAAGCCCTCGGAGCACGCGCCCAGCAGCGCGCAGATCATCGTCGAGTGCTTCCTCGAGGCGGGCCTGCCCAGCGGCGCACTGCAGCTGGTGCACGGCGGCGGCGACGTCGGCGCCAGGCTGACTGCCGACCCGCGCATCAAGATCGTCTCGTTCACCGGCGGACCCGGTGCCGGCCGCGCCATCGCACGGGCCGGCGCGGAGGACTTCAAGGTCTTGCAGCTAGAACTTGGCGGCAACAATCCGGTGCTCGTGCTGGATGATGCCGACCTCGACGTCGCCGCCGACGGCATCCTCGACGGCATGACCAAACTCAACGGTCAGTGGTGTGAGGGGCCTGGCAAGATCCTCGCTCACCGCAGCCTGGTCGACCCTCTTCTCGAGGCGTTGACCGAGCGGATCTCCAAGCTCGTCGTCGGTCACTCTCTCGACCAAGACGTCGAGATCGGCCCGATCTCCAATGCGCCGCACTTCCAGACCCTCCGGAGCAGGATCGAAGTGCTGCGTGACCTCGGGGCGAGCATCCGCCAGCCCGCCCAGCTGCCCGACCTCGACGGCTTCTTCATGTCGCCGACGATCGCCGCAGGCGCCGACCCCGCTCAGGCCACCGCCGAGCTGTTCGGTCCGGTCGTCTCTCTGCACGCCGTGGACTCCGACGAACAGGCGTTGCGCTTCGCCAACGCCCATCCGTCGGGCCTCGATGCCTACGTGTTCGGCGCCGACACCGACCGCGCGATCGACGTCGGCTCCCGCGTCATGTCCGGCGAGGTGCGAGTCAACGGCGCCAAGCTCGCCGACCTCGGTGACGCCTCGGCTCAGAGCTTCTGGGGCCCGGCCGGCATCGGCGGCCACGGACCAGCAGAGTCGGTGCGCGTCTTCTGCGGCAACCGGGTCGTCGGCGTCGACTCGCCCGACCTGCCGTTGTGACAACCCCACACATGATCGGTGGGAGGCCCGACCCCGGGCCTCCCACCGTGCACACGCAGCACGATCGGATGCACCACGAACACCTGCCGCCCAAGAGGTCGTTGGCGTCCGTGACATGCGTTCACGAGGTCGCGTCGGCCTTCGGCGCGCAGGAAGAGTCAGCAGCATCGCGGCGTTCCGCGGATGTGCTCATCCCCGGGATCCGCAGCGCCCACGTTCTCGCAGGCGACGGAGCAGCGCGCAAGGGTTGAATGCAAGCGATCTCCGTCGCCTGGCCGAATCTGTGGTGAGCGATCCCGCAGCTTGCGTTCGGTGGCTGGCCACGCCGGGCTCGCCGACAGCTCGAGCGCTGCGGCGTTCATGGGTCAATCACAGTGCCGCGGGCGTTGATCCGAGCCGGACCGTGAGCCAATTCTCGAGTACCGAGGTGGCGATTTCCATCTGCTCCGTTGCGGCGGACCGATCCCCGTAGGTCATCCAGTTCAGGGCGAAACCGTCGGCCAAGGTAGCGATGACATAGGCGATCTGGTCGATGGTTTCTGGTTCGACCGAGTGATCGGAGGTGGCGCCGCGAAGCACAGCGCGCGCCGTCTCAAGGGCTTGGTCGTACACGGCGATACCGCGGTCTCCGTGCTGACGCCGTGCCCAGCTGATGAGTTCCAATGTTGCCGCGGTGAAGTTGGCTGACTCGAGGTAGCACTCCATGACGCCGCGTAGCAGTTGGCGAGCTGTGTCCATCAGGTTGGAGTGTGGATCGCTGCTTTTGGCCACCTCGCGGAACCTGCCGGCTACGAAATCGTAGACATCGGCGAAGAGGTCCTCCTTGGAGTCATAGCAGTAGTGCAGCATCGCCAGGTTCGCCTGAGCCTGCTCGGCAATCCGTCGGGTTGTTGCGCCTTCGATGCCGTGGATCGCGATGACTTCCACGGCGGCGTTGATGAAGTCGCTACGCCGTTGGGCGACGGAGATCCGTGGCACGAATTCCTCCCGGTGCAAGGCGTCCACACAGTTGGACGCTTGATTAAGTCAACGCCCAGCCTAGCAGTCGCCCGGTGGTCGGGGCGTGATTTTCTTAGTCACACGTCTTGAACAGTTGACTAACTTTGTCTTAGCGTATGAGCCCGATCACAAGGTCGGTCGGCGCGCCCCTCCAGTCGGGCCCAGCCCTTTCGCAAGAACGGACCTGCCATGACGAAGAACGCACTCGCGCGTCTCACTCCCGATGCCACCGCGGACGCCGCGGCCGAGGTGATCATGCGAGGCGGCGGCGTGATCGCCGAAGGACTCCTCGACGTGGCCACCATCGAAGGCATAAAGAAAGATCCGGCCCCGGTGCTGGACGGGGCCCACACGGGCCACGACGAGGTGTTCGCCGGCGACAGGACCAAGCGTGCAAGCGCCTTGTTTGCGCGGACCGAGCACACGGCGACGATCGCGCTGAACCTGTTGCACCGAGGCGTCGCCCAGCGCATCTTCAACAACCCGATCAACATCTTCTTCGGTGAAGAGACGGTGCCCCACCCGGCAGGCATGCACGTTGGCGCGACGAGGGCCATCAAGATCGGCCCAGGACAAGGCCCGCAGCCCCTCCATCGCGACGGCTCGGCCCGGTTGTGGCGGACGCCCCACCTGTCAGCGCGAAGCGCGGATGCAGATCATGGTGGCGGTCAGCGGCTTCACCGCCAAGAACGGCGGCACCCTCGTGGCTTCGGCCTCGCACCTATGGGACGAGGAGCGCGCCCCGCGCCCAACCGAGATGAAGGCCGGCTCGGCGCTCATCTGGGTCGGCTCCACCCACCACGGTGGTGGACAGAGCGCCACCTCGCACGAGTACCGCTTCGGCCTGTCGATGAGCTACGACCTCGCTTTCCTGCGCCCCGAGGAGAACCCCTACCTCGCCTACACGCTCAACCAGATCCGGTCGTTCCCGGAGGGGATCCAGCGAACGCTCGACCGGTCCTCGGAGCACTACGCCGGCTGGGACGAGGTCGGTGGGCACATGTCCGACCCCATGGAACTGCTCAGCCGAGACGACTGAACCTCCACCGGCGCCGGGCTGCCGCGCCATGTCTGATCAGGAACCGGAGAGAACCATGACAGAGATCCACCAGCCTGCCGGACTCGCCGGCGAGGCGCCTTCTCGCCCTGCGCCGAACAAGGGGGTGCTCATCGGCATAGGCGCGCTGCTGGTCGTCCTGACCAACGCAGTCATCTTCATTCTGCCGCCGCTCCTGCCGGTCATTCAGGCGCAGTACGGCCTCGCCACAGTGGCCGAGACGACGTGGCTCTACACGGCGCTGACCCTCGGCGGGGGAGCGGGTTTCATCCTGTTGCCGCGCCTCGCCGATCTGCACGGCGACCGGAACGCCTCCGTGGCAGCGTCCGCATTCCTCGCGGTCGGCGCGCTCATTCCGGCTGTTGGTGACTCGTATCCGACCCTTCTGGCCGGCTGCATTCTGATGGGCTTCGGTGGCGCGGCACAGCTACTTCCGCTCGGTTTCCTGCGTCGCAATCTCGGCGAGGGCGGCATCACGGTGGGGGTCGCGGTCCTGGTCATCGCCACCGGTGTCGGCATCGTCGTCGGCATGATCGGCGGCGGCTTCATCGTCGAGAACCTGTCGCTGCGGAGCTTCTTCATCATCCTCGCCGCAGTGTGCGCGGCCGCGACCGTTGCGTCGTACGCCACGATCCCCCACGCCCCGCCTGCCGAGCGTGCCGGCCGCATCGGAGTACTCGGCACGGTGTGGATGATCGCTTGGGTCGCGGCGATTCTCCTGACTCTGACGCAAGGCCTCGTGTGGGGCAGCGCGGCACTCCTTCCGTTGATTGTCGGCATCGTCGGTGGCATCGCCTGGATGCGCGTCGAGCGCGGTTCGTCCTCGGCGGTGTTCGACGTCGCAATGATGAAAGCTCCTTTGGTCACCGCTTCGTGCTTGTGCATCGCGTTGTTCGCAGCGGTGAACTCAGCCTTCCTGCTCCTGCTCAGCACGTACGCCCAGATCAGTCCTGATGCTCTTCGTCCGACAGACGCCTACGGCCTCGGACTCAGCGCTCTGGAAACCGGTTTGCTCATGGGGCCCTTCGCGGTGGCGTTCCTGGTCCGAGGCACCGTGCTCGACCGCGCCTTGCTCAACGGCCGTGGTGTGCCCGTCTTTGTCATCGGAGCGCTTGTCAGCGCGGCGGGGCTGGCCTGGCTCGCCGTGGCGCACGACCAGCAGTGGCACTACCTCGTGGGCGCTGCCGTCATGGGTCTCGGGTGCAGAATCGGCTACGCGGCGAGCTTCACCCTGGTGCAGATGGCAGTGCCCGAGGAAAAGGCCGGTATGGCAGCCGGTGCCGCCGGCACGTTCATGGCCGTGGGTTTCGCCTTCGGCACGGCACTGGTCAGCGGCGACCTCAGCGCCTCCCTGGTTCCGGTGCCCGGAACCAGTCTCGAGGTCGCCGCAAAGGGCCTGTACGGCATCGGCTACTGGCTGTCGGGAGCTCTCGCCCTGCTCGTCGTGGTGACCGTGCTGGTCTCACGTGCTCGGTCCGGTCGGCGGGCCCGAGGTGCCGCGTCCTGAACCAGCTGCTCGCTCCGACGGCATCCGTGTCTGAGGCAATTTCACGAATCCCTACACAGTTGGCCTTCTGCTCAGGCATGTAGGCCTAGTCCAAAGGAACCGCAAACCATGAAAGAACTGCTCTTCTTGCTGGCCGATCTCTGGATGATCTTCGCCGGATTCTTCTACGGATGGAAACTCATTCGACGGTACGGCAACTACCTGCTCGGCCTGGAATGGATCATCGTCGCCACGTCCGGCTCAAACTTCCTCGTCTGGTCCCTCCTCGGAGGCGACGAGGGGAGCATCCTGTACTCCATCGCGTACTTCTTCGATGCTTTCTCGCGATCGGTGGGCATCACCCTGATTCTCGTCATGGGCCTGATGCGAGTCACGCACCGGTACAAGCCGTCGTGGGCGGTCGACATCGGTGTGTTTGCGCTGGCCATCGTCGTCGGGCTGTATCTCCAGCAGTTCCGCGGCCATGAGCTTCACGTCGGCCCGGCAACGTACTACGTCATCGTCAACGCGCTCACGACCCTGTTCCTCGCCTATTTCTCGTGGCGACTCTGGAAGATCCGTGCCAAGGGGCTGGCCATCGGCGCTGCGCTCGCTACCGCTGCGGGGACCGCCATCGCACTCATTTACGACTTCTTCCCGATTGCGGGCGACGACGAGTACCGCACCACCCACTACATCCTCGCTCTCGGCACCTGGGGATTCCAGCTCTTCGTGTACTTCATTTCGTACCGCGCACTGCACAACCACAACGTGGCGACGGGTGCGGAGCCGGCTTCGAACGAACGGAGTGTTGCTCGGGCCTGAGCAACACACCAAGGAACAGGGCACGTTCGGGAGGAGCAATCAAATGAGAACCAACAACGTGCAGTACACCACCTTCAGCGGCTGGGCCGATCCGCCCGCAGACATGCTGCCGGCTATGACCGACGGCCTCACCTGTGAGGTCGCGGTTGTGGGAGGCGGCCTCGGAGGCATGTCGACGGCGCTACGACTGGCAGAACGTGGTCAAGACGTGGTGCTGCTGGAGGCCGAGTTCTGCGGACACGGCTCCAGCTCCCGAAACGCAGGGCAAGTGGCCGGTGCTCCAGGCGGGGACCTTCAGCTCCTCAATCTGTTGTTCCGCACGAAGATGCCTGGCATGGTCCGACTTGCCGAGCACGCCGCGCACCACGTGGAAGAGCTCATCAAGACGCACGACATCGAGTGCGACTACGAACAGACGGGCAACGTCTTCGCGGCGGTGTCTCGTGGACAGATGGGTCGAGTGCGCCGTGTGGCCAAGATTCTTCAGCGCGCCGGCGGTCACGTCGAATTGGGCACGAGCGAAGAGCTCGGAATCCCCCGGGGATTCCTCGGCGGGATGCGCGAGAAAGTTGGGGGAATCATGAATCCCGGCAGGTTCACCGCGGGTGTGCGCCGCGCGCTGCTCTCTTCCAACGCGCGAGTCTTCGAGCAGTCGAAGGTCACCGACGTCACGCGCGACCGCGGGCAAATGGTCCTCAGCACACCTCAGGGTGAGGTGCGGGCGAACAAAGTGGTTCTGGCGACGAACGCGTACGCGGGAGAGTGGGACATCACACCGCCACGGCTTTCCGTGCCCATCTGGGTCATCGAGGTGGAGACCGAGCCCATCGATCCTGTCCGTTTGGCGGCACTGGGGTGGACCAGTCGGTCGGGACTCGTCACCCAGCACAACATCATGGAGAACTACCGCCTGACGCCGCGCAACACCATCGTGTTCGGCGTCCGACGGCTCGAGCGCGGCACGACGTATCCACTCCCGCAGAAGGAGCCGGACCCGGCGCTCGTCGAAGAACTCGCAGAAGCCTTCGCGACGCGGTTTCCGGCTCTCTCCGACGTCGCGATCGATCGTGCGTGGGGAGGATGGATCGCGATCACCTCGTCCTGGCTTCCGCTCGCCGGGCAGATCGACGACAACATTTTCTACTCGATTGCCTGCAACGGCCACGGTCTTGCTCAAGCGCCCTACGTCGGGTCCCTCATCGCCGATCTGATCGTCGACGGCGAACGACACGAGGACTTGGAGGGATTGTGGATGAAGAAGCCTGAGTTTCCACGCCCGATGATGATGAGCCCGCTGGGGCTGCGCTCCATCTGGACCGTCGACCGACTCAACGATCTGGTCAACGGAAGCCGGCGCAACGCCCGAAGAGGCTCGGTGCCCGTGGCCTGACCGTTCCCGACAAGAGAAGGGAGGAACGAAGACATCCCTGCCGCGAGGCGCCTCGGTGTCCGTCCGTGTGGCGCTCGGCGAGACTGGTCCGGCCTCATGCCCCCGAGGACCCGGGCCGACTAGGGACCATCATGGGGCGCCTCGCATGGAGCGCCGCACGCACCCAGTGGGCGGGCAGAGCGCGACGCTCTGCCCGCACCGCGTTGGTCCGACTCTTCCTCTTCCCCACGTCTTCCTGTATGCCGAGGTCTCGCAGGGGGTGCAGGCCAAGCAGAGTAGTGAGCCTCCCCGACTCGCGACACGGTCGACAGGGCCCCGACCGTCCAACTTCTCCACAACTACTTTCCGTGGTGGGCCAGGCCCAGATCCCAACTTGTCTGGATGCTGAATTGGTTCGGGAGTCGCCGCCTGGGGCAGGGCGCGTCCGGCCTCCGTCGAGAGCCGGGCATCGCCCTCCCTGTGGGTTCAGTTGCCCCGACAGCGGTACGGAGCGCCTTACCCGGGCAGGTCCCCGCACCAGGTTGCCGAGGGGCCCTGACGGCCCGGCAGTGGCCCTCGGCTCCCACATGGTCCTCGCCGAGCTTTCATTCCCGCGCGGGGAAGGCGCCCCGTTTTGGGGAATGGGTGATGCCGATGAGCGCGCGGGCGCGGGGCCGCTTGCTAATGACGCAGCGGGGCATGCCCTAAGCGAAAGGTGTTGTTCATGAGGCAGGAGAGGAGTCTTGGGATGGGCTGGACGCTTGGCGAGGAGTTTGAGACGCCTGAGGGGGTGGTGCGGTGGGGGGCCCTTGGCAGTGGAGACCCGATCGTGCTGGTGCACGGCACACCGTATTCCTCCCTTCTTTGGCGGGACATCGCTCCAGCGCTCGCCCGGACCCGCAAGGTTTTCTTCTTCGACCATCTCGGCTTCGGCCAGTCGGACCAGCGCGAGGGCCAGGACCTCAGCCTGGCGGCTCACGCGAGGAATTTCGCCCGCCTCCTCGACCACTGGGAGCTATCCCGCCCCAGCGTGGTCGCCCACGACATCGGCGGGGCAGTGGCGCTGCGGACGTTGCTGTTGGAGGAGAGGAGCTACCGGGATCTGACCCTGTTCGACGCGGTGAGCGGCGGCGGGTGGGAGCGAGGGCTCTTCCAGCTCTTCCTGGAGCACAGGGAGGTTTTCCAGAAGCTTCCGGGCTACGCGCACGAAGCGCTGGTCGCCAGCCACCTGCGGCACGCCACGCACGTCGGTTTCCGGCCGGGAGTTCTCGATGCGTTCCTCGCGCCATGGCGAGGGGACGAAGGGCAGGCCGCGTTCTATCGTCAGTACAGCCAGATCAGGCAGGCGGACACCGTCGCGTACGAGCACCTGCTGGCCGGTATGTCGCTTCCTGTACGGCTCGTCTGGGGCCGCGAGGATCGCATTCTTCCTCCGAAGTACGCCGAGTGGTTGCACGAACGCATTCCGCACGCCGAGCTGCACTGGATCGAGGGCGCAGGCCACCTCCTCCAGGAAGATGCACCGGGGCAGCTGCTCGCGTGCCTGACAGCCGGTTTCCCCTCGGCCTGAGCTGCGATGCGCGCGGCGTCGTCGGCCAGGCACTTGGAGTCTTGCGGTGGGGTGGTCGATGTGCTTTCCCGCTGAGGGCTTCGATGCGCATTCGGCGACCAAGGTCGAGCCGTACGCGGCGATCCGCCGTGACCACCGTGCTGGCCTGTCGATGCGTGCTCTGGAGCGCAAGTACGGGGTGACGTGGCCGCAAGGCACTGGATTCCAGCCGGCCGGAGCGGAGGAGGGAAACCGGGCTCCGCGCGGCGCAGCCCTATTACGCGGTCTTGGGGCCGCAGCGCATGCCGATGTAGACGCAGCCCGTGCCGTCTTGCAGCGTGGAGAAGACTACGGGCATGTAGTCCTCGCTGAACGCCGCGCCCACTCCCGTACCGGCGAAGACTGTCTCCGTCACCGGCACCAGATCGATCTCCAGGGGTTCGGAGAAGTCCTTCATGCCGTCGACGAACTCGTACACCGCGTGCCCGACGCCGTCCTGCTCGGTCACGGTGATGACCACGCCCTCGCGCCGGTACGTGCCGACGAGCGGCGCGAAGTCGACCACGGGCGGCTGGGCCGGCGGGGCGAAGGGCTCTGGCATCGTCACCCCGGCCAGTTCGGCGAGGAGCTCCCGGTAGAGCGCCGCGTACAGCTCACGCGCACCGCCGCCGTTGGTGAGCAACGCGACCGCGACGCCCGCTGACGGCACGACTCGCAGGTAGCCGTACTGCCCGATGGAGGCGCCGTCGTGGCCGTAGCCCTGAACGCCGTTCCAGTCGTACAGTGTCCAGCCCAGGCCCCAACCGTCCGCGCTGACGGTCCACTTGTCGGGGGAGTCGACCACCCGGCGCTGCATCAGTGCGACGGTCTCCTCGGAGAGCAGGCGTGTGCCGTCCTGCGCCACACCGCCGTTGAGGTGCATCCGCGCCAGCCGCGCGACGTCTCCGGCCGTGGCGATGACCCTGCCGTACGGGCCCGCGGAGCGGGGCATCAGGTCCCAGGACGGTGCGGGGTCCGGGTCTTGGCCCGCCTCGCCCAGGTGCCCCATTGCCGCTCGGAACCGCAGCGCTTCCTCGGGCAGTGTCATGGTGTGCGTGACGCCGAGCGGGGCCAGGAGCAGGTCCTTCAGCGCCTCGTCCCACACCTTGCCGGTCACTACCTCGACAATCCGGCCGAGCACGTTGTAGCCGACACTGCTGTACGAGATCGCGGTGCCGGGCGGGCAGTCGAGCGCCACGTCCTTCGCGGCCTCGACGTACTTGGCGAGGCAGTCGTCACCGCGCCCGCTGTCGTGGGTGAAGTCGCAGGTGAGGCCGCTGGTGTGGCTGAGCAGTTGGCGCGTGGTGATCGCCCTGGTCGCCTCGGGGTCGGCGACCGAGAACTCCGGCAGTACGTTCACGACCGGTGCGTCCAGGTCCAGTTGGCCTGATTCGACGAGCCGCATGATCAGGGTGGCGGTGTAAACCTTCGCTATCGAGCCCATCTGGAAGACCGAGTCGGTCGTCGCCTCCACGCCCGTTCCGCGGTGCAGTACGCCGCTGGCCAGCTCGTGGACGGTCCCGTCGACGAGGACCGCCAGCGACGCGGCCGGGACGTGGTGCTTGGCGCGCAGCTTGTCGAGACGGGCCTGCCAGTGGGCGAGGTCCAGCTTCCGGCCCGCCGAGTTCCGGGTTCCCCACTCGCCGTTGGCGTTCCAGTTGCCCTGTTCGTTCCAGCTCACGTTGTTCGTCATGCCTGCTCCTACCCGATGCGCACGGCGTTCTTCGTTGCGAACACTGTACGCACAGGAGAACACCGTACGCAAGGTGCGTACAGCGTGCGCTACCGTGGGGGAGGAACAGCGGGACGAGCAGGGATGAGGGCCGTATGCCAGCCGACGAGAAGCCGACCGCATCGGTGTGGACCCGTCCGCGCCGCACGCAACGGGAGCAGCTGACCCGCGAGCAGATCGTGGCCGCGGCGATCGAGCTGTTGGACGCGGAGGGCATCGAGGCGCTCAGCATGCGCAAGCTCGGCACCCGTCTGGACGCTGCGGCCACGTCCCTCTACCGGCACGTGGCCAACAAGGATGAGCTGATCGAGCTGGTCGTGGACGACGTCTACGGAGAGCTGGAGGTACCGGCCGTCGCGGGCCGCACCCAGTGGCGCGCGGCCGTCACCCGCACCGCCACCGGTCTGCGGGCGTTGAGCCTGCGCCACCCCTGGATCGCTCCTGAGCTCGGCCAGGTCGGTCTCGTCCACATCGGCCCGAACGCCATGCGGATGGCATCGGGGCTGCTCGCGCAGTTCGAGGCGGCCGGGTTCCCCGCGGACGAGAAGAACCAGGCCGCGGGGACGCTCACGGCATACGTCATCGGGATCGCGACCTCCGAGGCCGCGTACCTCTCGCTGATCGCACGCAGCGGCAAGACCGAGCAGGAATGGGTGGCGGGCCTGCGCCCGGCCTTCGACGAAGCCGCGCAGCAACACCCGCGGCTGCGCGAGGGAAGCTCCGCCCAGCAGGATGTGAACCCGCAGCAGATCCGCGACGACGACTTCGCGTACGGGCTCGACCGGGTCCTCGACGGCCTGACGGCCCGGCTCGACGCCTGAGTGACGTCAGATTCCATCTACCAAGCCATGGGGTCCGTGGACGGCGTCGACATACCGCTGGGCGGTATCGGGCCGCAGCCGCTGTGTCTCGGCGTCCTCCTTTCGGTGGCGCTCAGATTCTTCGGCCGATGTGCACGGTTCCGCTTCCTTCGCCCGTTCCCTCTTCCCATGTTCGGTGTAGACGGCCTCCAGGAGCTGGGAGTGATCTTGCTCCACCTGCAGTTGCCGCGTGGTCTCCTGCTGCGCCAGGTGGGCTGTGAGCTGTTCGGCTGCAGCACTGACTGCGTGGGCTTGTGAGCGGAAAAGAGGCGCACAACCCGTCGGGCGGCGGCGCGCCTTTGCCGGGCTGGCGACACTCCGGGGTCGAGCATTCCCACCAAGCCGGCCCCGGCCGCCGGCTGTCCTGCCGCTCTGGGCGGCAGGGAAGGGGCTTGCTGCGCTCGCGGCGCAGCCGTTCGCGGTCGGGGCAGACCTTGCACGGCTGACCGGTGTTGATGTCCGTGCCGTCCTCGCAGCGGTCGTAGGCACACACGTGACGGGTCAGCAGGCAGATGACGACGCCGGGGTAGCTGCCGATCTCGCCCTGACGGTGTTGCCAGCCCCCAGCTATGCCAGCGGCGCTTCAGCCGGTTTGCGATCTGCTGGGCCGTCCTCTGGCGGGGTGCCTGGCCCAGTGTGTCGAGGATGGCGTTGCGCACTGCGGGAGGCTGGTAGGCGGGCAGCTGGGCGGCGACCTTGGGGGGTAGCGGGTCTCAACGGTGCGGATGGCGCTTGCTTGTTCGCGGGTCATCCGCATCTGGCTGGGAAGATGCCCGGGATGTGGAGTCCGGCGAGGGCTGACGGCGTGCAGCGGCTACATGTCAACGATGCAGAACGCGCAAGTCGTGCGCAGTCAAATCCCCCTGTGCGAC